>NZ_JAODVR010000001.1:2792096-3490121 GCF_025399835.1 Haloarchaeobius sp. HME9146 | reverse complement strand
GACGGATGGGGGCGGCTCGGTCGTCGACAGGCAGCCGCTGGCGGTGGCTGGCTCACGGGTTCCCTGACCGGGGAGTTGCCGGCCGTCAGAAGTCGCCCAGGCCGGTCTGTTCGTGCGCTGCCAGCACGTCCGCGCTGGTGGACCACGAGGCGCGGGCGAACGGGGGGAGTTCCCCCGTCTCGGCCACGTAGTCCGCGAGGAACTCGCGGGTCGTCGGGTCGCTCGGGTAGCCCGAGCCGACCGCCCCGTACTCCTCTCCCAGTCGGGCCATCTGGGCGTCGCGTTCGACCTTGGCGACGATGCTGGCGGCCGCCACGACAGGATAGGTCTCGTCGGCACCGTGTTCGGCCGTCACCTCGATGTCGCAGGAACAGTGGCCGGCGACGCGGCGGCCGAACCGGGCCTCGTCGGTGTCGCCCGCGTCGACGTAGCCGGAGAGGCCGTCGACACCCGCGTCTTCAAGGGCCTCGGCGTGGGCCAGCACGGTCAGGGTGTTCATGTCCGTCTCCGGGTCGTCGATACGTTCCGGTGTGATCTCGGCGAGGCCGATTCGGACCCGGTCGTCCGCGCGGAGCGCCGTGGCGATCTCCTCGCGACGGGCTGGCTGTACCCGTTTCGAGTCGTCCACGTCGTCGGGCAGGACTGCGTCGTCGGGGACGACCACGGCCGCGGCCCACATCGACCCGAGCACCGGGCCCTTCCCCGCCTCGTCCACGCCGAAGTACATGGTCGAGTCCTTTCCGCTACCGCGACTTCTACCTTCGTGGTTCGGCGCGCCGGCTCCGCTGTCGGCGCTCGGCGTCGCTCGAAAAAGCTCGAAGGTGTACTAGTCGTCTGCTGGCGGCTCGGCGAGTTCCGGCCCGTCGTCGACGTCGTGCTCGTCCGCCGTCTCGTGCTCGGCCTCGGGTTCGTGGGTGGTGGTCTCTCCTGCTACATGGTGGCACATGGGGTATCCCCTCGAGGCGTGTTCACGTACCACACGGACAAAAGCGTGCCGCCTGGCAGGACACCGAACTGTCGCCCCTCAGCGCAGGTAGTCCGGGTCGTCGAAGTCCTCCTCCTCGCCCTCGACGGCGAGCACGTCGAGCGCGGTCACGGTCGCCTCGGTGCCCAGGAGGCCCGCCAGGGAGGGCTCGGTCCGGCCGTCGTCGCCGCTGATGAGTTCCTTGATGTAGAGGCCGCCTTCGCCGTGGATGTCGACGGTCGCGTGACGAGCATCAGCGACCTCGGCGGAGATGTCGTAGACGGTGCGGGTCCGGTCGAGGCTGGCGCGCCGGTGGTCGACGCGCTGGGGCGTGTGCTGCGTGACGGTCGTGCCCTTGAGCTCTGCGACCGCGTCGGCGAGGGCCTCCTCGCTCACGTCGTCACCGAACTCGACCTCCGCTCTGTAGGTCTTCGAGGCGTCGAGTTCCTTGACGCGCTCGACCATCTCGTGGGTGGCGAGGCGAAGTCCCTCGACCTCGACCGAGCCCGCGGCAGTCTCGTTGATCTCGGCTTCCAGTGCCTCGGCGTCGGGCGAGCGGACCTTGGGGTCTTTCACCTCGACGACGAACGGGCGGCCCGTCCCGAGCATCAGGGCGTCGACGTCCTCGCGGCCGGCCCCATGGAAGATGGCCTCGGAGCCGTCCATGGCGTCGAGGACGTGCGGGGCGACGAACCCCTCGACGCTGTCGTCGTAGAGGTAACCCGACCCACCGCAGTAGTCACAGGGCTCCTCGCCCTCCTCCCGGGAGAGCTGGACACCGGTGCCGCCACACTCCCGGCAGGGCCACTCGGTCTGGGGGATGTCGCGTTCGAGCTTGCGGTAGCGCCCGAAGACGAACGCGGGGTTGACCTGCACGTCGACCGCGTGGGTCGAGGGGTCCTCGCCGGCGCGTTCGAGGTCGATGACCGCCAGCACGTCGGGACGCTCGAAGTCCACGTCCGTTTCCGTGAGCTGGCCGACGCGCTTGCCGACCTCGCGGTTGAACTCCGACTTGAACAGTTCGCCCGCGTCGGGTTCCATGCCGGCGTCCTCGCGGAACAGCATCTCGTTCTCCTCGACCAGCGGCGGGGCGCGGGTGCCGACCTGGTAGGTCTCGAAGCTGACGCCTTCCAGTCCTTCGGCGATGAGTTCGGCGTAGGTGTCGAACCGGGCGGTGTGGCCCTCACACACCCAGCAGTCCTCGCGGTCGGGGGACTCGTAGGGTTCGTCGTCCTCGAGGGCGATACTGACGCGCAGGGCCTTCCCGCGCTCGGCGTTGGTCAACCCGAAGCTCCGGTCGGCGAAGGGGCGGCCGAGACAGGGGTCGCAGACGGGCCCGGTGGCGACCAGCTTCCGGGCGGTGTCGAGTAGCTCCATTACCGGTTGCCAGACGCCCGCTGGCTTAGTGCCTTGCCATCTCGGGCTCAGCGCCTGGCCCAGAGGCCGGCGAGCACACCGCCGAGGACGTGGCCGCCGAGGGCGAGGGCGAGCAAGAGCCAGCCGTCGAGGCCGGGCTGTGGCGCGAGGAAGGCGTAGTCACCCATCCGGGGCCAGAGCGAGGCTGTCGTGAGCAGGAAGCCGAGACCGATGCGGAGGCGTGGGAGGATGGTCAGCACCGCGACGAAGGCCGCTGTGGCGGCCAGTCGGGCGTCGCCGTCTTGCCAGGCCGCGCCAAGCACCACGAGCGCGGAGAGGGTGACGACCGCCCAGAACGGGCTCTGCAGGAGCAGACCGATCATCGCCCCAGCCCCGGTGAGGACGGCGAGGGCGGCCCCGTTCCTGGTGCCGACCTGGAGCGGGTCGGGTCTGCCGGGGCCCTCCCACTCGCGGAGTCCCCACCACCCGGCGGCCAGCCCACCCAGCACTGGAGCGAGCCGGGTGGGGCTCGCCAGCTGGTAGAACCCCGGGAGGTCCGCCGCCGTCGCGAGGGGAACGAACACCAGGAGCGCGACGAGTTCGACGAGGTAGCCCGTGGCCAGGCTACGCCACGAGACCATGTGTGTCCTGAGGCTCCCAGCGAAATTCAAGCTGGCGACAGATTCAGGGACACTGGACGGGGCCCGCGCCGCCCGGGCGTTCTTTGCGGTGTCGTCGCCCGACGTGTCGCCGTCGGCCGATTAGTATTCGTAGGATGCCTGTCTCTTCGGTGGTATGACACGGCGACGACGTACGCTAAACCGCCGGACACTGTTACGAACTGCCGGTGTTTCGGTCACTGGCCTTTCATTCGCGGGCTGTCTCCGGCTGTCGAGTGGGGATCAGGCGACGAACACGACCCGGGGGACCGCCGGGATTGCGGGGACGGGAACCGCGGGGACAGCGACCGATTCCGACGGCGACGGCGTTCCAGACGCGGAGGACTACGCGCCCCGCGACCCCGATGTCCAGCGAAAGTCCGACGTGGAGGGCGAGAGTGCCCCGGAGGCGACCGGAACCGACACCGCCACGACGGAGCAGCCAGCGACCACCCCGGACCCCGGCTCCTGGGCGACCGCCGAGCGCGGTGACGCGACCACGTCGGTCGTCGCCCAGGACGAACTCGAGTTCCGGGTGGTGCAGTGCTCCAGGGCCGCCGCGACGAAGGAACTCGGCGACCGGTCGGGGACCCTGCAGTTCCAGTTCGACTACGAGACCGCGGCCAAAGCGTGGTGGGAGCTCGCGTTCTTCCAGGTGTTCGAGGACGGGGTGGAGGTGCTCCGGATGACCGTCCACACCGACCCGAAACTGCAGATGAAGGCTTACGGGAGCGCGAGTGGCTCGGTCGACAGGACGGTCTCGGTCGACGGCGAGACGTCGGTCCGATTCGGTATCATGCCCTCCGACTACTGTGACGCGGGTGACCACGGCTGGACTACGTTCCACGTCTCCGACCTCGTCATCACCGCACTCTGAAGCCCGTATTGGGGCGTCGTCACTGTCGCCGTGATTCCGACGCTCCTTTGGCCCCGTCGCGTGTCTCCCCGCTATGCGCCAGTTCATCGTCCTGGGTCACGAGGTCCCGACGACCGCCGACTTCTCGCTCGACGCGCTCGCCAGCGAGGGCGGCCGGATGGACCTGCTCGCTCGCTGTCTCAATGCCGCCTTCCTCGCCAGCCACGGCATCCGCGAGGACGTCCGCGTCCACCTCGTCCTGGGCGACGAGTACACCGTCACCGTCGACGGGAGCGAGGTCCGGAACCTCCACCCCGACGAGCGCTCCATCGCCGCGCTCGTCCGCAACGCCCTCGACCACCGCGAGGACGCCATCGGGCACATGCCCGCCGAGGCCTCGCCCGGGGTGTCCATCCGGCGGTTCGGCTTCGAGACGATTCTCGAGGAGTGCGCCCGCGACGGAACCGTCGTCCAGCTCCACGAGGACGGTGACCCCGCCAGCGAGGCCGAGCTCCCCGAGAACCCCGTGTTCGTCCTCTCGGACCACACCGACTTCACCGACGAGGAGGAGTCCCTGCTCGCCGACGCTGCCGACCTGCGCCTCCGGCTCGGCCCGCGAATCCTCCACGCCGACCACTCCATCACGGTCGCGCACCACTGGCTCGACACTCAGGGATACCAACACTTCTGACGCGAAACCAACGGTCGAAATTAAGTGGCCGGCGGGGGAGAAGTCAGACGATGAGTCAACGCGACGCCCCCCAGAGCTGTACCTTCTGTGAGCGAACCTTCTCCGACGACGACGACGGGCCCGACCTGCACTCGCTGTGTCATCGGCGGGTAGACCTCTCGACGGAGGCCGACGCCGTCACCGAACGCCTCGCCTGTGAGCACTGCTTCGACGAGATATCGGAACTCACCGACGACATGGCCGCCCACGACGTCGACGCGACCGACCCCGACTCGCTCGGCGAGGTCGACGACTGCAGCCTCTGTGGCGACGACTTCGGCGACGACGACAGCCTCGAACTCCTCGCCGTGGACGACATCTGCTACCTCCTCTGTGCGGACTGCACCGGCGTGTTCGACCAGTTCGTCGCGAACGTCCCCGAGACGACGCCCGAAGCGACCGCCGATATGGAAGCCGCGGTCCCGGCCGGCCACGGCGACGACGTGGACCCCATCGAGGTCGCGGACGAGCCAGACGAATCGGGCGCGGATTCCGACGACGCGGGCGACGACACGGCGGACGACGAGGCCGAGGCGGAAGGCGACGATGGCCCGGTGGCGCTCCACGACGCCAACCAGGCCGCCGAGGCGGTCGCGGCCGCCGACGCGTCCGACCTGAAGAACGTCCTCGACTCCGGGCTGGACGACGTCGAGGAGGGGTACGAGATTCGCTTCGACGTCCGGCGCGATTCGCGCGACGGCTCCTCGGAGATCTCCACCATGGACGGCGTCGTCACCCGCGCCGAGACGAGCTACATCGGCGGCTCGACCATCTACGTCCACGGCGACGACGGCGAGGAGTACCGCCTCGAATCCAGCTTCTCCTCCGAAGCAGTTCGCGTCTCGACGGTCGACGGCCACGACCTCGACTTCCGCGGCCACCTCGACGCACTCGTCCGATTGGAGTGAGACTGGGTGGCGTGTCGTCTTCCGATTCGGAAGCGTTAAAAGTAATCCCGGCGTTGTTTCGCATGCGGGCCGGTGGGGTAGCTTGGTATCCTTCGGCCTTCGGGTGGCCGTAACCGCGATTCAAATTCGCGCCGGCCCACTACCCGCATATAGTTTTTGCACCTTCTACTTACAAGTTTCATCACTTGAGAAGGTGCTCGCTATCCGTCCAGACAGGGACGCCGACCGTCCCATCTGTAACTACTGTGGCGGGTGGATCGACGAGACTCACCAGCGGTGCCCCGCTACCGCCGCCTGGTCGAGCACGCGCTCGGGGGCGTCTGAGAAGAGCGTGACCGTCTTCTGGCGACGGTCGTCGTGCGGACAGAGGTGGTCCTCGTGCTCGTCTCGGAACGCACTGGCGTCGGCGAGGCTACTGAATTTAAAACCAGGCACTCGGTACCTCCGTAATCGGGTTGTGGTCTTTCAGGAGATGGAAGTCTAAGCCGATTTGTGACCAACGAGCTTGGTCGCAGTTTTCACGGGGGCAGTCGTGCCAGCCATTCTTACGGCCAGTAGACGAACCCTTCACGGTCGTAATAGTTGCCATATATTTACCCTGTCTCGAACAATCCCGTTGCCCAACACATAATGGTAAACTGAATTATACGGTTGTGCCGTTTGGTGGTGTATCAGTTCCACGAGCCCCAGTAGTTAGTGACCACAAGAGTCTTATCAAATATTATATGGCTGGGCCCGAGGCTATACTCGTATGCCTATCCAGATTCCGAATATTTCTGCCTCACTTCTTCAGGCAATAGCGTCCCTTCTTAGTGTAATGCTGAGTGGAATCCTGGTTTTCCTATATTATAAACTGCTCAACAAGCAAAGGGAACACTCAGATATTCTCTCTAAACAAGTAGAAGTACAACAAGACCAGGTTGAAATCCAAGCTGAGCAGACAAAAATAATGGAGAACCAAGTGGCATTTATGGAGGGCGAGAATAAACCCCTCATAAAGATTGAAGATAAGAAGACGACAGAATATGATGGAGAATACCTCAGGTTCACATTATCGAACCATGGTACTTCTATATGTAAAAGGCTGGATATCCAGAATCAGGTTTTTATCCCTGTTCGTGAACCTGAAGAAGAATCTGAAAAAATGAGGGTCTTAGAAGATGGAGGTATTTACCAACCACTGCATATGATTGCAGATTTCGATTTCGGCATTTCGCTATCAGTACTTCGTGAGAACAAAAATGACTCTAACACTGCCATTGTCTACCCAGGAACGGAAAATGAGCAATTCTATGCAGAGCCGAGGTATACAGTTAACGAGGGCGACGACGGAGAATACTACGAATTTACTTTTTCTGAAATGGTCGATTATTTACACGCAAAAGGCTTTGATACGGCTGTCTTCCAGTGGATGCTACTATACCAGAGTATGTCTGAAAACACATATTCACAGTTCGTGGCTGCTACAAAGGTCAACACAGCAGAGAACACGAGTTTAGAAGAGGCAGCTGAAACTGGTTCATACCCGATCGACTACACGAATCGATTGGGAATTTCTACTTATAGAACGAGAGAGGTGTAGTGTGGTTGAATCGACACTCTCCCAATCTTGCTTAAATTTTGTAGTTGTTAATGAAGTGTGACATACTGCGTGTCCGGATGTTGGTTTGCAGTCGGTTGTTGCCCCAATACGAAACTCAGCGACACCAGTTCATTTGCGGTCAGACTCTTTTTATATTCTGAATATTTCAATATGGACAAGCTATGCTGACTAATATACAAGCAATTCAAATTTCGCTACTTATAGTTACAATCGTTATTAGTGGTACCTCACTACTGTCCCAAGTTCGAGCAGGAATCCGAGAATCACTCGAACAATTAAATCCAATTTCTATTCCATCGAGTGTGCGTGTCAAACCGATATTGCATCGAGTCTCATTCAGTAGAGCAACTACAGTTGTGTCTTTGAAGCTGTATCGCGGAGTAGATCTTCAGACAGCTACACGACAAACTACCGTTCGTCATATGCTGACTCACAATGGGGAGCGTTTGAAACCAGCGTTGGATGAAATCGAAAACGACACTCGTCTAATTGATTGCGAAATTGTAGATGATGAAATTCGGATTAGCATTCGCAGTATTAACGCAGTCAAAATACGTCGAATTACAGATGACGTGTTATTCTATTTTGACCCAGGTTACCAGCAGGACGGGTTTGATGACGATTTCGACTATCCCGAAATTGAGAAGAAGTTCAAATAGTTCCTATTGACAGTAAACCTTGGTTGGCCTTCGTAGTTGGGACTGGTGCATGAAGTCCTGGCCCACAGAAATGCATATCCATCATCGGGCAATAGAATGAAAAACAGGCTATGAATTGGGTCAAAACAAACAAATAATCTCAGAAAACATCGAGTCAGGATATGTCTACCCGCTGGCGATTGGTATCCGCATACTCGGGGAATTGGTCCAAAAAGTCATGAGCCATGGAGAAATCATTTGAGTTAGATATGACATGTCTGGTTGAGAATTGCATTTGGAGACCGTTCTGAAGCTTGATGTGCTCGTGCCCATCCTCATCATCTTGAATGACTAAATGACGAGGGCAATTCGCAAACGAGTCCGGATCTACGAAGCCCAGTGATACTGTGGGCGACAACGGGAAGTAGATTTGTATGCCTCGGTTCCGGAGGCCGAGATTTCCATATGGACCGGAGTCGTTGCTGTTGTAGCGAACAATGGGATGATCTGATGTCCAAAACGGATGTCCGGTCTCGTTTTCGATTAACACCCATTTCAGTGCGAGGACGTGTTCTGCGAACTCCCACCCCCTCTCAATAATTAGCTCAATTTGCATTCGATTTGCGCCTTCTTCTGAATCGGCTTGCCGGAGTTCTTCCATCTCTTCTTCCAACTCTTCAGATAAATTTTCCTCTTCGAGGACTTGTCGAAGGCCGGAGATGACCTCCCGGTGTTTCTCCCGTGTCTCCCTAGTTCGAAGTTCTTGGACTGCGACCGAATATGCTATCGCAGAACGGTCGTTTTCATCAAGAGAGTCGAGATCCCGGTGGCTGAGTAGGTCATCATATGCTCGACTGAATTCCCCTTCAATATTGGCCAGACCATGCTCAAATTCTTGTTCTTCGTCCTCTGGAAGGTCGTAGAAATAGTTCTCACCGGCGATATTGGTGGTACTTACAGGAAAATGATTCTGATTCGGTTTATCGAAGCAGTAAACCTGAGGCGAATCAAGGTCGGGGTCAATTGCAAAGTTTTGGAGATAGAACCGAGGAACGTAGTGCTGCATTTTCACAGTGTTACACATTGAGGGTAATCTTCGATTGGGTAGCGAGCTCCTCAGTTTTTTCGGTTATCGACATATTCGAATGACGTTAAATATCAGGGTATCTACGAGCGAGTGTGGTACATTCAACCTTACTAGTAGGGCACAATTGGGTGTCTGTATTGAGTTGAGACCACTGCTCAATACATCCTCTGTCTGAATCACTGTTACTCCAATCTAACTTGGTCTTCGTAGTTCTCTATCAAGTACGACACAGAATCACCAATATCGTCTGATATCCAGCCCAATTCGCTGCCGAGACAGAATCTCAGTGTCGTAGTTGTCACGAGTAGTGTCCCACCTATCGAACACACTTCTACAACCCGGCACCACAGGATGCCACCCCTTAACCACCCCCAACCCCACACCCAACCAATGACAGACGAACTCGATTTCGACATCCTCTCTGCCGAAGACACCACGACGAGACGGGACGAGGTCGTCACGGCGGTCAAGGACCACGCGGGCCAGATCGCCCGCGAACTCGCTATCCTGCAGGGCGGCGACTACGGCCAGGAGACGTTCTCCACCAGGAAAGGAAAGTGGACGCTGAAGTACGAGGGCGGGGCGCTACAGTACCTGCGGTACAAGGGCAAATCGGGCGGCGAGATATACGTCGTCTCGACCAAGCAGCCGCCCGAACCCGAAGACCTCGCCTCGGCGATGCGGGACTACGACGAGTTCGTCGAGTCCTACAACGAGCACGTCCGGTCGCTCGATGGCGTGCTCGACGACGTGGAGACAGACTTCCCCGCGGTCGAAACGACGGAGACCGTCGTCGCGGAGCGCGACCGCATCCTCGGGCGCATCCGCGAGGTGTGTGACACCATCTGTGGCGAGTTGCATCGCTACGACGGGACCGACTACGGGACCTTCCGGACGACCGTCTCGGGGACGCGCTGGGAACTGAAGCGCGAGGAGAGCCAGGCGTCGTACCTCCGCGTCGGCGGCGAAGGCGGCATCTACCTGCTCTCGCAGTACGAGGCACCGTCGGCACCCGACGTCCGAGAGCTGACCGACGAGTTCGTCGGGTTCGTCGAGGCCTACAACGAGCACGTCGAGGAGCTGGAAGCGAGTCTGTCGCAGGTGTCGCTCGACGGGGAGTGACTGGGGGCCGCCCCCGCGAACTGTTTTCCGTAGATTCATGTCGGGAAGGGACCACCGCTATGCCAACGACTGATGGCTCGGACACGAGGGGACGGTCTGGACACGCGACCGTACCGACAGGGACCGGCGGTGGAACTATGCTGATTATCGTCTGCGGCCTGCCCGGGGCGGGCAAGACGACCGTCGCCGAGGACCTCACCGACCGTACGGACGGGACGCTGCTGCGGACCGACGTGGTGCGAAAGGAGCTGTTCGACGACCCGGACTACACCGAGGTCGAGTCCTACATGGTGTACGAGGGGCTGTTCGAGCGTGCGAAGGAAGTCATCGAGACGGGCGGCACCGCGGTCCTCGACGGGACGTTCCAGCGCCGAAGCGACCGCGTCCGGGCGGCGGCCATCGCCCGGAAACTCGGCGTCCGGTTCGAACTCGTGATGGTGACCTGCGACGAGTCGGTCGTCCGGGAGCGTATCGCCGCCAGAGAGGGCGACGAGAGCGACGCGGACTTCGAGGTCCACCAGCACTTCCGCGACATCTTCGACGACATCACGATGGACCACGCCAGCATCGACAACTCGGGGACGCTGGCCGAGACGGAGGCCCAGGTCGACGCCGTCTTCACCGAACGGTTCGCGCCGGCGGTCGAACCGTAGGTCCCCAGGCTGCCGTTTCTTCGGGTCGGGTCAACAGCTAGCGACGGGTTCTCGGTCCGGGCCCTGTCTGACCGGGCGGCTCTCCCCGGACGGCAGCGAGACGACCGCTGCGAGGGCGCGTCGGCGAGTGAGTTCGGGGGACACGGGTACGTCACTGGTACGGCGACCGGCGGCAAAAGAATGGTCCGTCGGGAGGACGACCGACGGGTCGTTCAGAGGAGCCCGCCGAGTGGCGATTCCGGCTCGGATTCCGGTTCGGTCATCTCGGTGGTGATGGCCAGCGTCTCCAGGAAGGCGACCGCTGCGGCGATGTCCCGGTCGTCGGTGACGGCGATAGCGGCCGCGACCATGCCCTCGGCGTTCGCCGGTTCCGCGATGAACTTGATGACGAGGTCGTCCGACCCGCCACAGTTCCCGTGGATGGTGACGACACCCTCCAGGCCGTTCTGGTTGGCGTACTCGATGCTCTCGCCGGACTTCTGGCAGTTCACCGGGAAGCCCTCGGTCTGCTGGCTGAGCTCGGCCGGGTCACCCGTGGTGGTCGGCATGTAGACGACGACGGCACCGGGTGTGACGATCTTCGACTCCGCCGACTCGAACGAGGTCGCGAACGTGTCGAGTTCGGGTGAGAGCAGCAAGTTCAACTCGGTGTCCGGGCTGCCGATGGTCACCGCCTCGGTCCACTCCGAGGGCACCTGCACGCTGATGATGCCGGTGTCGTCGGTGACGGTCTGGTAGCTGGTGTACTCGGCCGGTTCCTCCTCCGCCTCGGTCGGTGATTCTCCCAGTTGCGATATCGGGGCGGCACGGGCGACCGGGGCCGCCAGGAGTGTCGCTCCGAGGGCTGCCACGCCAGCGAGGACGGTGCGGCGGCTGTAGGCGGACGGTTCGGTCTCAGAATGGTCGGTAGGTGTCATGAACTCCCCTCAGGTGTGCTAGTAACTAGCACGAAATGTAGGCCAGCCGCGGGCATAACGGAACCCTTGATTTCCGGCATCCGTCGTCGACCTGACCCCTCGTTCCGGTGGAGATTCCGGTGGTATGAGGAGCGTCAGGAGAGGCGGACCCGAGCCTCGCGCTCGTCCCACGTCGGGTCGACCCGCAGCGTGTCGAGGAACGTGAGCGCCGCGGCGACGTCGCGGTCCTCGGCGATGGTCACCGTCGCGAGGACGATCCCGTCGCCGTGGACCGTCGTCGCGAGGTACTTCAGGACGAGAGCGTCGCTTTCGCGGCAGGCCCCATGCACGGTGACGAGGCCGTCGAGCCCGTTCGTCGTCGTGTAGGGGAGCCGGTCGGTCGCGGTACAGCCCAGCGGCCACTCGCGGGTCGCCGTACTGAACTCGCTCGGCTCTCCGAGCAGCCCGGGCATGTAGACGGCGAGTGCGCCCCGGGGTGGCCTGTCGGCGGCCCGGAGCGTGAACGTCGTCGGTGCTGTCACCGCCACCGGCGAGGCGGCCACGGCCACCCCGGTCGCCGGGTCTCCGGCCACCGCGGTCCGGTGCCACGCTGCCGGCACCGTGGCGACGATGCAGCCGCTTCCGTCGTTGACCGTCCGGTACCGGCTGTACGTGGTTCCCGGTTCCGAGCCAGTCGTCGGGGTGGGGCGCACGACGGGCGCGGCGAGGACGCTGGCACCGACCGCCCCGAGACAGGTGAGGACGGTGCGGCGGCTCCAGGCAGGTGGTTCGCTGGCGGAGTCGTCGGAAGGCGTCATCTGGCTCTCGACGTGTAGCATCCTGGCGCTTGGACTGTCGGGTGCTATCACGCAACATACGGTGGTGGGCGGTAAAACGCGACCCTTGATACCCGGCATCCCTCGTCGACCTGACCCCTCGGGCCGATGGGGGGTGGCGAGCGAGAACGGACCCGGTCTGTCGGTACCGCTTGCACCCCGCTCGGTGGGGCGCTCCCCGTCGCAACACGTCGTCGGTCGGGGACCGAAGCGACTGTCTGGACATCGAGGACGTGGCCGCCCACGTGGACCGTGCCTGCGAACACCTCGTCAGTGACGGCACTACCTGCGCCTGAACTCGAAGCGTGCGCCGGGCCGGGCCGGGTCGGCCGTCCCGTCGTCCCGGTCACACCTCTCCGTGACCGTGACCGTCCAGTCGTGGGCGTCGGCGACCTTCGCGACGATGGCGAGGCCGATGCCGGTGCTGCTGGCACTCCCCGAGTAGCCCGATTCGAACACCGTCTTCCGTTCGGACTCCGGGATTCCCCTGCCGTCGTCTTCGACGTAGAAGCCCGGCTGGTCGGGGGCGCTGGGCGACGACTCCTCCCCGGTCGACCGGTCCGCTGACGGTGCCAGCCCATCCCCGTCGGACAGGGGTCGCGAGAGCGTCCCGACCCGGACGTCGACCGGTCCGTCGTTGTGCTCGACCGCATTCCGATAGAGGTTCTCGAACAGCTGCTTGAGCCGCTGCCGGTCGGCCGTGACGACGAGGTCCGTTTCGACCGCGAGTGTCGACTCGCCGGTGTCGACGACCGCCCAGGCATCCCTCGCGACCGACGGGAGCGCGACAGCCTCGAAGGCGTCGGGGTCCGCCCCTTCCCTGGCGAGGGTGAGCAGGTCGTCGATGATGTGCTCCATCCGCTCGTGGGACTCTACGATGGCCTCGAAGTCCTCCGGGGCCCCCGTCTCGCGCGCCATCTCCAGCCAGCCCTGGGCGACGGTGAGGGGGTTTCGCAGGTCGTGACTGACCACGCTCGCGAACTCGTCCAGTCGGTCGTTCGTCCGTTCGAGTTCGGCGTTGGCGCGCTGGAGTTCCTGCTCGCGCTCCTTCTGCCGGGTGATGTCGTGGAACACCGCGATGATTCCGACGACCTGGCCGTGCCCGCCGACGAGCTCTGACTGCTGGACGCTGAAGTACCGCGGCTCGCCGTCGACGTCGAACGAGACCTCCTCGGTGCGGTCGTCGACCCCGTCGTACGGTGGCAGCAGGCGCTCGGACTCGTCGACCACGTCGCGGACGTGCTGGCCGATGAGGGTCGTGCCGCCCGTCTCGAACAGGTCGTCGGCTGCGGCGTTGGTGTCCACGACGCGGCCCGCCTGGTCGATGACGAGCACACCGTCGTCGAGGGTCGAGACCACGCGGTCGTAGGCGACCGGGACGAGGTCGAGCAGCCGGTACCGGTAGAGGCCGACGGTGAACGCGACGCCGGTGACGGTGAACGCCAGCGGGGTGAGGTCGAGCAGCGTCACCTCGAGGAGCGCGAGGACGTTCGCGACCCAGGGCAGACCGACACCGATCAGGGCGAAGAAGCCCTGGATGCGGTACAGCGACCGGGTCTGGAGCAAGAGCTGGACGAGCAGGACGGTGCCAGCCAGCAGGAGGACGTAGCTGAACAGCGCGTGGGCGATCGCACCGACGTGGGGGTGGGCGGTGGCGACCGTCATCGGGGCCATCCCGGGGAGTGTGACGGTTTCTACCCGTGGTTCGCCCCACAGCAGCTCGTGCGCGTTGTTGGTCACGAGCAGGAGCATCCCGAGCAGCGGTTCGAGGAGTAGCACCCGGAGGAGCCGTTCCGTTCGTTCGTCGTCGCGGCCGGTGAACTCGAGGGCGAACGCGAGCCACGCCAGCGGGATGGTGACCGCACCGAGCCACTGGAGGTCGGCCCAGAGGAGCTTGCGTGCCGGTGACGTCGCCGTGACCTCCAGCGCGTGGAACACGAGCCACTCCGTCACCCCGACCATCAGCACCGCAAGCGGGGTCGCACCCGCGGCTGGCCGGTACTGCCAGGCACGAACCGAGACGGTCGCCGAGACGACGACTGCCACGATGAGCGCCAGCGTGTACGGGTGTAACTCGGTGACCATGGTGAATCGTTCTCGCGTCCGTCTGCTGCTATCCTCTGCGATACAGGGCTTTAGCTATCATGGCCATATCGGTACGTGCCGGGTCGATGACGGGTTGGCTGGGACGGTGGGACACCGGACGGCCTCGAGGTGGGTTCGACCGGTCCCGCCTCCGGATGCAACACCCTTAACCGGCGAGTCTTCCGAGGCTCAACCGATGACACACGCCATCGAGGTCACCGACCTCGTGAAGGAGTACGGGTCGTTGCGCGCCCTCGACGGCCTCTCCCTGCAGGTCGAGGAGGGCGAGTTCTTCGGCCTGCTCGGGCCGAACGGGGCCGGCAAGACCACGTTCATCAACATCCTCGTGGGGCTCGCCCGGAAGACCTCCGGGGAAGCCCGGGTGTTCGGGCACGACGTGGTCGACGACTACCGGCAGGCCAGAGACGCCATCGGGCTCGCCCCGCAGGAGTTCAACGTCGACCGGTTCTTCCCCATCGAGGAGGTGCTGGTCCACAAGGCGGGCTACCACGGCATCCCCGAGGACGAGGCGCTCGACCGGGCACACGAGGCGCTGAAGCGGGTCGGTATCTACGACAAGCGCAAGGAACGGTTCGACTGGCTCTCTGGCGGGATGAAGCGCCGCCTGCTGCTCGCCCGGGCGCTCGTCACCGACCCGGACCTGCTCATCCTCGACGAACCGACGGCGGGGGTGGACGTGCAGTTGCGCCACGACCTCTGGGAGGTCGTCTCCGAACTCAACGACAACGGGACGACCGTCCTGCTGACGACCCACTACATCGAGGAGGCAGAACGCCTCTGCGACCGGGTCGCCATCGTGAACGAGGGCTCGAAGGTCGAGGTATCGACGCCGGACGAACTCATGGGCCGCGGCACCGATACCATCACCGTCACGCTGCGCGAGCCGCCCGCGACCGCGCCGGAACTCAACGGCACGCTGGACCGGGTCGAGTCGGTGGAACTGGACGGCGACCGGTTGCTCGTCCGGGCCAGGAACGGTGGCGCGGTCACGCCAGCCCTGCTGAACGAACTGGAGGCGATGGGCCACGACATCGTGAACCTCGACATCTCACGGACCTCGCTGGAGGAGATATTCGTCGAGATGACCGGTGAAGGACGCCGAAACGGCGACGGGTCGGCCGAAGCCCAGGCGGGTGATGCGCGATGATCGGCCTCGAAACGGGCACCTGGGCGCTCACGAAGCGCGAGATACTCAGATACGTCCGTCGCCCCCGCAACACCTTCCTGCCCCCGTTCATCAACAACGTGCTCTACTTCGCGGTGTTCGGGGTCATCCTCGGCAGCCGCATCGGCGAGTACGCCGGCGGCATCCCCTACATCACGTTCGTCCTGCCCGGCCTCGTGGTCCTCGGGGCCGTCTCGAACGGCTTCGAGAACGCCTCGTTCAGTATCTTCCACGGGCGCTGGAACGAGTATATTCACGAAGTGCTCACCTCGCCGCTCTCGTACCGACAGCTGGCGTTCGCCTACGTCGCCGCGAGCGCCCTTCGCGGGGTCCTGGTCGGCGTCATCATCGCCGTCATCGGCGTGGTGTTCACCATCGCGAACCCGGCGTACGGGATGGTCTCGGTCGCCCACCCAGTCTACCTCCTGGTCTCGCTCATCACGGTCGCCGCGCTGTTCGCCTGCTTCGGCATCCTGGGTGGGCTCTGGGCGCGCGACTTCGACTACCTCACCGTCCTCAACCAGTTCATCATCCGCCCGCTGGTGTTCTTCGGCGGCGTCTTCTACCCCCTCGCGGCGCTGGAGGGAACCGGCATCTGGTACTCCCTCTCGTTCCTGAACCCGATGGTGTACATGGTGAACGCGGTCCGGTACGGCTTCCTCGACTTCTCTGAGGTCGACCCCAACCTCTCGCTCGGCATCTTGCTCGCCATCACGGCCGTCATCTTCACCGTCGACGTGCTGTTGCTCAAGCGCGGCTACGGCCTGATGGACTAGCAGTCGCGGCTGGTTTTCCGTCTTTAGCTGGCTGTGAGCGTCACCCAGAGCATCCACGTCGAAAGGAGCACCGTGGCCACGCCGAGTCCCAGAACGACAGACAGTGTGACGGTGCTCGCACGCCTGACGAAGGGACTCCGGGCCGGTTCGTGGGCGTTCGAGTATCCCCGCACGGCGAGTGCGACAAAGCCGAATGACAGGACGACGAAGAGCAGGCCGACGTTCACGTCCTCTCGCAGCAAACTCACTCCGAGACAGAGGTTGCTACTCGCGATACACGCCCAGAACGCGGTTTCGACCAGACTCCTGTCCACGGACACTATCGTGAAAATAACTACTGAGCGTCGAATGAACCTATCGGTGCCCTGGCATCGAGTCGTGTCTGTCTCTCAGGCGTCATCACCTGCGCTTTTCATCTCTCCCCGTGCAATTCCAATCATGACCACGGACTGGACCCACGGCCAGACCATCGTGAACGACGTGCGCCTCCACTACGTCGAGGCCGGCGACCCCGATGACGAGACGGTCGTCCTGGTCCACGGCTTCCCCGAGTTCTGGTACTCGTGGCACCACCAGATTCCGACCCTCGCGGACGCGGGCTATCACGTCATCGCGCCCGATATGCGCGGGTACAACCGCTCGGAGAAACCCCACGGCGTGGCGGCCTACCGGATCACGGAACTCTCGGCGGACATCGCCGACCTCTGTCGGGCGTTCGACGCGCCGGTCCACCTCGTCGGCCACGACTGGGGCGGTGGTGTCGTCTGGGACGTTGCCGCCCGGACGCCCGAGGTCGTGGAGACGCTCACCGTCATGAACGCGCCGCATCCGGGGCGGTTCGAGGAGGTGTTGCGGACGAGTTCGAGTCAGCGAAAGCGTTCGTGGTACATGTTCTTCTTCCAGCTCCCGTGGCTCCCCGAGAAATTCATCACCGGCCTGAACTGCCTCGCCCTCGGCTCGATGCTGCGCGACGGGACCGTCACCCCCGGCGCGTTCACCGACGACGACGTGGCCCGGTACAAGGAGGCGTTCTCACGGCCCGGTGCGGCCACCTCGGCAATCAACTACTACCGGGCGCTCTTTCGAGAGGGCCTCAAAGACAAGATTCCGTTCGTCTCGGCCGCGACAGCCGAGACGCAGGTCGACGTGCCCACCCTGCTGCTGTGGGGCGAGCAGGACGACGCGCTCGAACTCGAACTCACCGAAGGACTGGACCGGTGGGTCGCGGACATCGAGGTCGTCCGGATCCCCGGCGCGAGCCACTGGGTCCAGTTCGACGCGCCAGAGACGGTGACCGAGGAACTCCTCAGGTTCATCCGGATACACGAATAAACGCCCTGCCACCCTAGAGTGGGTATGGCACACCACAACCGCTGCAACATCTGTGGGAAGGACTTCGACGAGGGCGGGAGCCTCAAGGAACACGTCGAACGACGCCATCCGAAGGCGGACGTCCACTGGTGGATGGTCGCGGAGAACCCGGAGAAGGAACTCCAGTTCGAGGGTCGATAGGGTACTTTTTCTACGCGTCGACCCGACTACTCGGACATGAGCGACGCGCACGACGACGCCGACTCGCCCGAGAGCGACGACCCGCTCGCCTGGGAGATAACCGACTCGTGGGTGGGCTACGAGTGCCCCGGCTTCGACATCGTCCACGACGAGGTCCGGCTTCCCGACGGCACCGAGACGGACTACGACTACCTCGTCGAGCCCGAGGCCGTGGTGGTCCTGCCGTTCACCCGCGACGGCGACGTGGTTGTCATCGAGGAGTGGCGGCACGCCGTCGGTCGGGTCAACCGCGGGCTCCCCGCGGGCAGCGTCGAGGAGCACGACGACGACCTCGCGGTGGCCGCCCGCCGCGAACTCACGGAGGAGACGGGCTACGAGGCCGACCGGGTCGAACACCTCACGAGCGTCGAGCCGGCCAACGGCATCGGGAACTCCCTCTTCCACTACTTCGTCGCCTACGACTGCGAGGACGTCGGCGGGCAGGAGCTCGACTTCAACGAGAGCATCCGGGTCGATACGGCCGAATACGACGACCTGCTGGCCGAGGCTCGCACGGGCGAGTTGCGAGACGGCAGGGCGATGACCGGCCTGCTGTACTACGAGCTGTTCGGCGACGACGAGTAGCGAGACTTCAAGTACTGGAAGGCGGCCAGCCCCGGCGTGCACTGACTTCTGCCGCCGGGCGGTTCGCGGGTGTGCGACGCTCCGCCCGGTGTCCGTTGTTCGCGTCGCCTGTTCGCCATCCTGTCGTGTCCAGCGGCCCACTTCCCGCCACCCGTGGTATCTGGTGGCACAGTGGTTATGTCGCACCAGCGCCTAGAGATATCAGTGACTGATTCGTTCCTCTCGTTCCGCCAGCAGACCATCATCCGGTTCCTGGGCTTCCTCGTCCTGCTGGTGTACGGGTTCCTCGCCGGTGGCGGCCTCTGGTTCGCCGTCGCGGCCGCGGCGTCGGTCTACCTGGAGATTCGGCGGCCGGGGACCGTCTGGTTCGCCCGGCGCGAGCATCGGTAGCGTCGGTGACCCAGCCACGGCCGAACGGTTTATGCAACATCTATCAGTCTACTAATCTATGGCCGACCCCGTCGTAACGAAGAAGCAGGCGTTCGTGGTGCTCACGGCCGAATGTCTGGTCCTGTCGGTGCTGTTCGGCACGGAGCTGCTCTCCCCGCCGGTGCTGGTACTTGTGCTCTTGGCGACCTGGGCCAGCACGCGGCTGAACGGCCTGCGGCACTACTACCGCCACCGCGCCTAAACGACACCCTTACCGGCGCTGCCCGGATAACCGAGGCCAATGAGAGACCACTTCGAGCTTCGGGACGCCGACGCGGGCGGCCGCATCGGGGAGTTGACCGTCCCCCGGGCGGACGTCACCGTCGAGACGCCGGCGCTGTTGCCGGTCATCAACCCGAACATCATCACCATCCCGCCGAAGCGCCTCGAAGAGGAGTTCGGCGCGGAGATCCTCATCACCAACTCCTACATCATCAAGACGACCGAGGACATCCGCGAGCAGGCCCTCGAAGACGGGCTGCACGAGTTGCTCGACTTCGACGGGGCCATCATGACCGACTCGGGGAGCTTCCAGCTCGCCGAGTACGGGAAGATAGACACCACGACCGAGGAGATCCTGCAGTTCCAGCACGACATCGGGAGCGACATCGGTACGCCGGTGGACATCCCGACGCCGCCGGACGTCTCCCGCGAGCAGGCCGAGGACGAACTCGCGACGACGCAGGAGCGCCTCGAACTTGCGGAAACGGTCGACGTGGGCGACATGCTGGTCAACGCGCCGGTGCAGGGTTCGACCTATCCGGACCTCCGCGAGGAAGCAGGCTCCCACGCCGCCGCGACCGACCTCGACGTGTTCCCGGTCGGCGCCGTCGTCCCGCTGATGAACGACTACCGCTACGGCGACATGGTCGACGTGGTCGCCGGGGCGAAGCGCGGCCTCGACCAGGACTGCCCGGTCCACCTGTTCGGCGCGGGCCACCCGATGATGTTCGCGCTCGCGGTCGCCATGGGCTGTGACCTGTTCGACAGTGCGGCGTACGCTCTGTACGCCCGGGACGGCCGCTACCTGACGGTGCGGGGAACCGAACACCTCGACGACCTCGACTACTTCCCGTGCTCGTGTCCGGTGTGTACCGAGTACACCCCCGCCGAACTGCGCGACCTGTCCGAGCGCGAGCAGGAGGAGGAACTCGCCGCGCACAACCTGCACGTCACCTTCGAGGAGATCCGCCGCATCAAGCAGGCCATCCGACAGGGGAACCTGCTCGAACTCGTCGAGGAGCGCGCTCGCTCGCACCCGGCGATGCTCGACGGACTCCGGGCGATGACCGACCACGCCGACCAGCTCGAGGAGACGGACCCGGTGTCGAAGGGCGCGTTCTTCTACCTCTCGAACGAGAGCGCCCACCGGCCCGAGGTGCTTCGCCACCAGGAGCGACTGGCCCGCCTCTCGCCCGAGGGGGACGTGCTCCTCACCGCGGGTGACCACTCCAAGGGCTTCGACGAGTCGTGGAAGGTCGTGCCGCCGTTCGGGCCGTTCCCGAAGGCGCTGCGCAACACGTACCCGCTGACGGCGGAGATTCCGGACCGACTCGACGACGATGCCTACGAGCAAGCTGCCCGCGGCGTGGCTCGGTTGGTCGACCTGAACCCCGAGACCGAATTCACGCTGGCCCACGACGACTGGCCCGAGACGGCGCTGGAACTCGTTCCCGACGGCGTCGAACTGGTCAACCTCGCCGACCGCAGTGAACGACTGCCCTGAGTCAGTCTCGCTTCTCTGTCGTCCCGGAGCCACAGCCCGGCCGTGTCTTGAACGCGAGTGCTGGTCCTTCCTGAATCGCGACCGTGCAGTCACTGCACGGTTGGTCTTCGGATGCCCTCCACGGGAGTTCGAGTCGGTCGGTGACCGTCGACTCCGGGGCGTTCGGGCCGACGAGGGTCCCGACGACCTCGAACTGTCCTCGGTCCGCCGGGAGACCCTCGGTGATGCTGCCGCCAGTAATGGCCAAATTTCCCTTCTCGGTCGTCGAGGCTGGTGGGAGGTCGACGGTTCGCTCGAACACCTGTTCGTCGTCGCTGTATACCTCTATCCGAATTGTATGGTTTTCTGACAGGTAGTTCCGATATCCGATTCGTCGAAGCTCTGTCGTCGGTGGTTCCGAGTCCGAGAACAGTCCCGTACAGCCCGCGAGTCCCGTGGCTGCCGCGCTCGCCGTCGCTGCGAGCAGCCTGCGCCGTGTCCGCTCCATACGACGACAGTACCTGCTAGCACGGTATCATCTTTGTGCTGGTTCGGTCGTCGTCCCGAAGGGGGGAGATGAAGGGGGAAGAACCGAGGTGTGGCGGGTCGACGCCCACCGTCGACCCGACCGGCAAGGTTGTTAGCTAGTCGTCGAAGGGAGTGCCCTCGACCGCGCACCGCCAGCATGCCATCCGTTGCCATCCGGGTGCGTCCCGCGTCGCTTGCACCCATCACTTCGTACCCAGGGGAGGCTGATGAGATGCTCCCTTCACAGCTCCACCCTTTAGGTAGGGGTGGAAAGCAAGACCCTTGAGCGTCGGCCACGGAGTCGCGTCCATGACCGAGTACTTCGAGGTTCACGAGCGCGACGGTGCGGCCCGACGGGCGGAGCTGCGCCTGTCCGAGCCGGTCACCACGCCGGCGCTCGTGGACGACGTGGTCGCGGACGCCGGGAGCCTCTGGCCCGGCGAGCGAGAGCTGCCGGAGGGCGACGAGTCGACACTGACGATCCTGCCACACCGCGGGCTGCCAGCGGGCACCGCAGACGAGGTGCAGGACTCGTTCAAGGTGGACTACCCCGAGGTCGAGTTCCCGAATGCGGTCGTCGTCTCGACCGATACGGCTGAAGACTACGGCGCTGACGTGTACGTCCTCTCCGACGCGCAGGGCTCCGTCGGCCACGGGAAGGGCATGAAAGACGCCATCCTCACCGTCAAGGACGCGGTCCCGGACGACACCGGTCTCTATCTCTCCGGCGTCGCCACGCCCCGGAACGTCGCCGTCCTCGCCTACGCCGGCGTCGACCTGTTCGACGAGACGAAGGCCCGGGCGAAGGGGCTTCAGGGCGAGTACCTCACGACCGACGACCGGTACTTCCTCGAGGACCTCGACGAACTGCCCTGCTCCTGCCCGGCCTGTCAGGTCACCCGCGAGGAGTTCGACCGGGCGGCCTGCGCCGAGCACAACGTCAACGCCCTCGCGGCCGAACTGTCGCGGGTCCGTCGGCGCATCCGCGACGGTCGCCTGCGCGACTACATCGAGGGGCAGGCGCGTCAGGACCAGTGGCTCACCGCGCTGTTTCGCGAACTCGACCAGCAGTACGGCTATCTGGAGAAGCGGACGCCACTGTACCGCGAAGCCGACCTCGACGCGACCACCGAGGACACGCTCAAGCGCGTCGAGATTCAGCGCTTCGCCGACCGCATCACCGCCCGGTACACGAACCGCTTCGACGGTCATCCCCTGGTACTCGTGCCGTGTTCGGCACGAAAGCCCTACAGCGAGTCCCAGAGCCACCGCCAGTACATGGAGGCGGTGAACTTCCGCGGCCACATGGTGTCGATGACCTCTCCCATCGGCGTCGTCCCGCAGGAACTGGAGACGACCTATCCTGCACAGCACTACGACTCCGTCGTGACTGGCTCGTGGACCGCCGGGGAACTCGAGTTCGTCACGGAGGTGCTCCGCCGGTACCTCCAGCGCAACGACTACCCGCGGGTCATCGCGCACCTCCCCGAGGACTACCGCCCCATCGTCGAGGCCGTCGAGGACGACGTCGACGTGGACATCGAGTACACTGTCGAGGACCACCCGACCACCTCGGCCAGCCTCTCGAACCTGCGCGATGCGCTCTCGGGCGAGCTGAAGTACTCGAAGCGTGAACGCGAGCACAACACCGTCCGGGCCATCGCGGACTACCAGTTCGGCGACGGCGCGGGCGATTCGGTGTTCGGCGACTTCCAGACGACGAGCCGGTACCCGAAGATACAGGTTCGCGATCCGGATGGAACCCAGCTCGCCACGCAGGTCCCGAACTACGGGACCCTGTCGCTGACGCTGGAGGGCGCGAAGCGCTGGGACGACTCCGACGTCCCGACGAAGCGCGTCGAAATCGACGGGTTCGTCCCCCACGGGAGCGTCCTCGCGCCGGGCGTTATCGACGCCGACGAGGACATCCGCGTCGGCGACGAGGTCGTCATCGAGGGCCCGAGGGCGTTCGGTATCGGCCGGGCCCAGATGCACGGCGAGGCGATGGTCGAGAGCACGCGCGGGGAGGCGAGTTCCGTGCGTCACGTCGAAGAGAAGTAGTCCGCCGAGAGACTTTTCCCGGCCGCCCGAGACCGAGACAGCGATGGCAGTCGTCGCCGACCTGGAACAACGAGCAGGCGTCGGCATCGGCGGTATCGTGCTGTACGTCGTCCTCTTCGCAGGTGGCATCGCGGGCGCTGCGATTGTGGGGAACGTCGACACTGACCGGCTGCTGGTTCTCGTCACGATGCTCGGCTACGGCGTCGGCCTGCTGGGTGTCGCCGTGGCGCTGGCGAACCTGCCACGACTGGTGCGCATCAGGCTCGCCTCGGTCGTCGACGGCCGGATGGCAGCTACCGGCTGGTGTCGGGCCGAGGCACCCCTCCGGACACCGTTCAGCGCTGAGGACGCGGTCTTGTACGTCGCCAGGGTGCTGGAGAACTCGGTCGACGAGGAGCCGGCGGTGGAGGACGAGCGGAACTGGTCGCTCGCCACGCGCCGGGCCGAAGCGACACCGTTCGAGGTTCGGTGGGACGGGCGCACCCTCCCGGTCGAGCCGAGTGACGCGACGCTTCGCCCCGGCTCGTTCGAGCAGGTCGCCGCCACGGCCGCAGGTGACGAACTCCCCGTCCACATCGAGGCGGGCTGTACCAGGATCGGATTCAGCCGGAGCGACGAGGCGCATTATCGGTTCGAGGAGGCAGTTGTCCGACCGCGTGAACAGGTGTTCGTCCTCGGTCGCGAGCGGGCGGACCGCATACACGCGAAGCTCGTCGCTGACGGAGGGTTCCCGGACCGGGTCCGCGGGCGGGTCGTCGACGGCGTCACGCTCGGCGGGCTGGTCGCGGGCGCGTCCTATCTCGGGTTGCTGGTCGCGGCTGGGGTCCTCTGACCGGCGTGCCTTTTTCACCCTCGGCCACTTTCCCCGCGGTATGGACCACGTGTCACTGGGTGTCCCACAGCAGATTCTCGACTCGCTTCCCGAGGACGGCGAACCGGCAGCCTCCGACATGCAGCGAGCTGTCGCGACCTGGGAGCAGCGAATCAACCGGGCTATCGACGAGGCCGAGACAGAGCGCGAGGCAGCCGCCTTCGTCGCCGACGCCGTCGAGCGCATGGAGGACCGCGTCCAGCGGTTCGACGACTTCGTCCCCGAACTGCGCGCGTGGGGGCAGTCGCCGATCTACGCCATCGCCTGGCGGAACCTGAACGCCGACATGATCCAACAGCTGTACGAACACGAGGAGGTGGCGGAGAACCTCGACCGCGAGCGCAACGCCCGGCTGGTCGAAGACGGCATCCGACTCAGCGACAAGTAGACGCTCGGGTCAGGCTTCGACGACGGCTTCTGCTCGTTCTCGCCCCGCTTCGAGCGCGTGTTTTGCTGCCATCCCGGCCTCATGAGCGGTCGCGCCGTGTCCTACCCCGACGCGCCAGTGAGTACCGGTCCGTTCCTGTACCCGGTCGATGGTCGTGCCGAACTCGGTGGTGCCCGCGGGACAGACCGCGATGGCGTTGTCGCCGCCGACGAAGAAGGTGAGCGCGCCGTGGCGCTCGTGCATTTCGTCGGCCAGCGCGTCACACCCGCGGCGGATGGTCCGGTGGGCCGAGTAGGCGTCGTCGCGGTCGGTGTAGGTCCCGGTCGCGTCCACCACGTCGAAGTGGGCGACGGTGAGGTCGCCGGTGTCCTCGCCGAACGAGCCGCGGAGGGCCTCACGGCGGTCGCCCTGGGCGCTCCCGGCGTCCTGCAGGGCAGCGGTCGCGTCCGCGATGGCGGTCGCGGGGGTCTCGTCGACCCCGACGCCACAGCTCAGGGTGACCGGGAACCGGTTCCGGACGCGGGTCTGGAGTCGTTCGTGCCCTTCGCGGTCGAGGCCGTTCGTCACCGCGAGCAGGTTGTCCCAGCGCGTCGGGAACACGTAGCCGTCGACGCTGTCGACGCCGGTCGCGAGCGTCG
Source organism: Haloarchaeobius sp. HME9146 (assembly GCF_025399835.1). NCBI lineage: Archaea > Methanobacteriati > Methanobacteriota > Halobacteria > Halobacteriales > Halorubellaceae > Haloarchaeobius > Haloarchaeobius sp. HME9146. The sequence continues at coordinate 3,465,010 of NZ_JAODVR010000001.1, read as the reverse complement.
CGTAGATGCGGGACTGGAGGGTCTGGAGGTCCATCTCGCGCCGGGGGTGCGGCGTCGTCGTCCACGGGCCGTAGTCGTCCAGTTGAAACAGTGTCCACTGCATCTCAGGCCACCGCCTCCTGCCGGGCCACGTACTTTGCAACCGGGTCGGATTCGAGATTGACGCGGTCGCCTGGTTCGGTGTCGCCGAGGGTCGTTCGCTCGGCGGTCTCGGGAATCACGGTGATGGTCACGGTCTGCTCGGTCAACTCGGCGACAGTCAGGCTCACGCCGTCGACGGTGATGGGGCCCTCCGTGACGAGGTAGCCCGCGAAGCCGTCAGGAATCGCGAGTGTGTATCGCCACCCAGCGCCCGTCGACTCGACGGCCAGCACCTCGGTCGTCGTCTTGACGCAACCCCTGACGAGGTGGCCATCGAGCGCGTCGCCGGCGGCTACTGGGGATTCGAGGTTGACCGCGTCGCCCGGCTCCAGCGAACCGAGGGTGCTCTTCGCCAGCGTCGTCTCCGAGCAGAACGCTGTGAACCAGCCGTCGCCGACCCGGTCCGCAGTCAAACAGACACCCTGCACGCTCACGCTGTCACCCGGTTCTGGCGCGACGAAGCCGTTCGGCTCGATTCGCAATCGATACCCCTCCTGTTCGGGGTCGGCAGCGAGCACCGTCCCGGTGCCCGCGACGAGTCCTGTGTACACGACGACTCGGACTCGCCGCCGCCCTCAAAAATCTGTTATGGTTCTCAGTTCTGGAACGTATTCGGTCGTGCATGGCCAACTGGTTGCGGCGTGGTTTTATACAGCCCGGACGAGTTCTACCGACAATGAACCTCGAGTTGCGGTTCTTCGCGAACTTCCGTGAGGCGGTCGGTCAGAAGACCATCACGCGGGAGTACGACGACGAAGCCGCGACGGTCGAAACCGTGTTAACCGCGCTCGAAGCCGAGTTCGAGGGGCTCGACGGCGAACTCCTCGAGGACGGCGAGATACGGCCACAGCTCAGCGTCCTGAAGAACGGCCGTGACGTGGTCCACATGGAGGGGACGGCGACCGCGCTGGAAGACGGCGACACACTTTCTGTCTTCCCGCCGGTCGCGGGTGGATGATGGCCCGAGAACGCGCCTGGCGCGGTATCTCGAAGCGACTCGCCATCCACTACCTCACGAACCTCGGCGGTGAGCAGGCCGACGACGACACCGTGGTCGCCGACGACTGGCGAGCTACCCTGTCGAGTGACAAGGTCGGCATCGGCCCGACGCTCCAGATAACCGAGGTCACCGTCCGCTTCGAGGGCGACGACGACGTGCTCGACCCACTCATCGAGCGGTTCGCCCAGAAGGCCATGCGGGCCGGTGGCTGAGATGGACGGGTTCCCGATCGAGGGGCAGGTGCTACTGGTCACCGCCGCGAAGGCGAGCGTCCCGCCGAACCGACTCCCCGAGCTGGTCGACCTCGTCCAGGCCGACCTCCGGCTTCGCGTCGACGACTACCGCGTCAGCTACGAGTGTATCCACGACGACGACAAGTACGCCGCGTTCTTCGTCGAATCGGGTCACTGGAACGACATCGGCAGGCGGCTCGGTTTCGACCGGCGGGACTACGAGGCGGTCCAGCGGGCCCACACGGAACAGCTCATGCGACTCGGACGGGAGACCGACCGTCGCGAGGAGTTCGACGCCGCCCTCGACATCCGCGAGTGCGTCCTCATCGGGAAGGACTCGGAGGACCCGGCGACCGACGTCGCCGAGCAGCCGGTCACTCGACCCCGTCGTGAGCGTCGGTGACCTGGGCCACGAGCGTTTCCCGGTCGCTGGCGGTCGCGAGATGGGAGTCACAGTCACAGTCCGAACAGCCGAAGCCGGGAACCACGGTCTTGAGCTGGCTCGCGACGACGCACTCCACGTCGGCGTCGACCGTCCGAACGTCGGTCCGGAGCGTCACGTCGGGATGCCCGAGCAGGTAGTCGACGTGCCAGTGTCTGGTATCGCGCTCGCCCGCTGCCAGCTCGTGGTGCCGGTCGACCCGTGAGAACCCGCCCGGGCCGAACGCGCTCCCGGTGTAGGCGTACCATCCAGAATCGAAGTCGATGGGGCCGAGCGCGCCGACCTCGATGGTCGCGTCGCGGTCCAGTTCGAGGAGGAGGGTGTAGGTGCCAGCAGCCATCGGGAGTGCCTTCGGGATTGGCGAAGATGGCTCTCCCGGTTCGATGGTCGAACAAGCGATGGTCGGACCTGGCGACGGCTCAGAGATACTCGATGCCGTCGGCGGTGACGTGCACCTTCTCCCCGTCGAAGGTCGTCAGGGAGAACCCGTCGAACTCGTACGAGTCCGCGTAGGTCCGCGCCCGGTCGAGGAGATACGCCAGCGCGATGGCCTCGCCGAGCCGGTAGCCGGCCGTCGCGTCGGTCCGGTAGTGGATCCCCGCCCAGTTGCGGCCGATGGCGATGTTGTCCGCGAGCTTGTTCAACTCGTGGCCGACGGTGAGGGGGCCGTCGTACCACGGCAGGTCGTCAGTGTAGTCGAGGAGTTGCGTGCCGTCCGGGTCGGGGAAAATCGGGTTCGCAATCTCTGCGTCCTCGTTGAAAAACGCCTTCAACACGGTGACGCAGGCACCGGCGAACGTGGAGTGGCCGGCGGGATACGACGGGTGACACGGCGAGCCCTCGGGGAACGCCTGCGAGAGCAGGTAGCTCCCGTTGGCTTCCTCGGACGCCTCGAGTGCGTAGGAGTCGAGGACGGTCGAGGACAGGTGGTCGCTGTAGTCGACGTAGCCCTGCATGGTCGCGTTGACCGCCCCGCCGAGTGCTTCCGGACGCGGCCGCAGGTGGACGTCCCACTTCTGGACCCAGGCCGCGTGGAGCGCGGGGCGCGAGACGTCCGCCACCGCGGTCAGGACGTCACCGATACCGAAGTCGACGAACCCCTCCTCCGTACCGGTCTTGCCCAGCAGGTCGAACGCCAGCGCCGAGCCCTCCTTGACGTAGCCGTCGCCGAGCAGGATGAGCGCCGCGTTCATCGGGAGTTCGAAGATGGCGTCGAAGTGGACCGCGGTGGTCAACCCTCGCCCGTCGTGGATGTGCCGCCGGTCGTCCTGGTTCAGGGTGAACGCCTGGGGTGTCACGCCCTGCTGGACCGAGAGCCAGTCGGCCACGTCGGTCATGTAGTCCGCCTCGGGGGCGAGGAAGTACTTCTGGTCCTGAATCAGCCCTTCAGTCCGGGGGATGCCGTGGACCAGGAACTGCGAGACGTGCGGCCCGATGGTGCTGCCGGGTAGTGTCCCCCTGAACAGGTGCAGGTCCGGTGGGGCCTCGATGGGCACGGTCCCGTCGTCCGCAACCACCGGCGCCGGCCCGGTGAAGGAGTCGAGCATGGCCAGCTCCATCGCGGCGTGTTTCGCCGTCTCGTCGTCGCGGAAGTCGAGGAACGGGGTGTCTCGCAAGAGCGACTGCCAGTACAGTTCGACCATCTCCGCACCGGTCTCGTCGCTGGCGACGGACGGTGCGGGCGGGATGGTGACGTCGTACCAGTCGCGACCGACCAGCCCGTACGTCTTCGCCGCCCGTGGGTTCACCAGCCCGCGGTCCCCTACGACGTCGTCGGGGTGCAGCGTTCCAGTTCCCTCGATTTCGCCGATCATCCGTTCCACCGCGTCCGGGTTCGGATAGCCGAACACCGGCTCCCCGTCCTCCTCGACGATGTCGTGCTTCAGGCACTTCCCGTACACCGCCCACGAGCCCAGCTCGCGGTCGCCGTTGTTCAGCTGTGCCGGCGGTTGCGGCGGCATCACGTCGTCGTGGGCCGTCTGCTGGCGGAACTGGTAGACAGCAGTCAACCGCTGTTTCAGCGTGTTCTGCTCGATGGCGGTCGCGACGCCGGTTCCCCCGCCGCCCCCGACCGCACTCTGGTTCTTCTTGCCGTTCGATTTCCCCGGTTTCGCACCGACGACTCCGCCGAGGAGGCTCAACGCACCGAGCCCTGCCAGCACGGTGCGCCGCCCGACTCGCAGCGGCGTCGATTCGTTCCCCTCGCGTTTCGATGTACTCATGATTTCCTGTCGAGGCGGGCGATGGCCCGCCTACCTGTCACAGAAGATGCGAGGTTTGGATATAACAGAAACACAAGGTTACGGGACAGAAACGAACGGCGGCGCTGGTTCCAACGAAATTCTGAGAAGTGTCATATCTGCCCCGCGAGGGCGTCCGAACCGTTCAGGCCGGGACGACGCCGTCGGGCGTGATACGGACGGGCTCGCCGTCGAACGTGGTCAGCGTGAACCCGTCGAAGCCGTATCGCTCGTCGTACGTCTTGGCGCGGTCGACGAGGTAGCCGAACGCGACCGCCTCACCGAGGCGGTAGCCGTCGTCGGCGTCGGAGCGGTAGTGGATACCCGCCCAGTTGCGCCCGACGGCCATGTTGTCGGCGAGCTTGTGGAGTTCGCCGCGGACGGTGAGGTCGGGTCCGGATTCGGGGCTCGCGTCGGCGTACGGGACCGCCGCGTCCTCGTCGAAGTACGCCTTGAGGACGGTGACACAGGCTCCGGCGAGCACGGCGTGGCCAGCGGGATACGAGGGGTGCGTCGGCGAGCCCTCCGGGTACGCCTGCGAGAGCAGGTAGGTGCCGTACTCGTCGAACGACGCAGCCAGCGCGGCCGAGTCGAGCAGGGCCGCCGGGAGGCCGTAATCCGCGTCACCAGTCAACTGGTCGTGGACCCGCCCGCCGTACGTCTCGGGGCGGAGTCGTCGGTTCACCAGCCACTTCTGTACCCAGGTCGCGTGCAGGGCTGGGTGGCTCACCGCGACGACGGCGTCGAGCACGTCGGCCACGCCGAAGTCGACGAAGTAGCCCGACGTCGGCGAGGTCGGGAAGTTCGGCCCGAGCGGGACGCCGAGGCCGAGCAGGATGAGCGCGGCATCCTGGTAGGACTGGTAGACGTAGTCCCGGTGGACGTAGGTGGCGAGGTCGCGCCCCGTCTGGAGGGTGCGGTGGGTGGCCTCGTACTGGTCGCCCGAGTCGGGCGCTGCACCGCGCTGGATGGCCAGCCACGACTCCCAGTCGGTCATGTAGTCCGTGCCCTCCTTCGCGACCCGGTAGACCTGCGGCTGGGCCATGCCGTCGCCCCGAGGCACGTCGTGGTAGAAGAACTGCGAGAGGTGCGGGCCGACCTCGCTACCGGCGAGGCTGCCACGGAACAGCAGGTCCGTGGTCACGGTCCCGCTCCCGTCGGTCGGGCCGGGGTAGCCGGCGAGGGCCGAGAGTTCTGCGGCGGCGGCCTGCGCTCCCGGGTCGGTCGCGTAGTCGGCGAAGGCAACGTCCCGAAGCAACGACTGCCAGTAGAGTTCGACCATCTCGGCGGCCGTCTCGTCGCTGTCGAAGGCGGGGGCCGGCGGCATCGTCAGCGCGTGCGAGTCCGGCCCGGTGATGTCGTACGAGCCCGCAGCGGCCGGGTTCGCGAGTTTCCGGTCGGCTTCGGGTGCGAGCGGGACCGCGTCGAGCGACCCGTGCCCGTACAGCGCGTCGACCAGCGCGAGGTAGGCCGACTCGTCAGCGATACCCTGGTCGTCGTGCGGGAGCGTCTTGGTGAACATCGCGGCCGTCCCGAATCGCGCCTCGTCCTCGTTCTGGTTCCACGCGGGCGGCTTCCCCTGCAAGCAGTGGTCCCGCGCGGCGTTCGTCCGGAGCCGGTACGTCGACATCATCCGCTCGTGTTTCGACCCCGGCGTGTCGGTCGGTCGGTTCCCCCTGTTCGTCCCTCGGCCGTGTGGTGTCGCCGCCGCGGTGCCGACGGTGCTCAGTACGCCTGCTGCTCCGAGGCCGGCCAGTACGGTCCGGCGGAGCACTCCCTGTGAATCGTCTTCTGGTGAATGCATGGTCCCCCTTCGCGTGACGTCGTGGTGTCACGCCTACTGGACATACTCGATACAACAGATTACTTATGACTTGCATCGTGCCGACCGAACGACGGATTAGCCCGCCTCGTGGCGCCGTTGCTATTCAGCCGCGAACAGCCCGTTCTGCGGGGTTACCAGTCGGTAAGCTACCCTTACCGGCGTGGAATAGCCGAAAAAAGACGAATCGGTGGTGTGTCGTCGTCGCCTGCTCGGTCGTCTGCTCAGTCGTCTGCCGGTGCGGCCGAGTCGCCGGAGCTGACGCCGGTCCCCGGGCCGATGTCGATGCCGAGGTCGTCGAGCTTCTCGTCCGGGACGACGCCGTCGACCCAGCCGCGGTGCTCGTAGTACTCGGCCTTCATCTCCTCGAGCTCACAGTACTCGCCCTCGCTGGCTCCCTGGCCGCGGACGCCGTCCTCGAGGAAGCGCTCCGGCAGCGAGTCGTCGTCGCCGTCGAAGCCGACGAGGTTGTTGTAGTAGCGTTCGAGGTTGTAGATGCGCTCGCCGGCTTCGAGGAGGTCGTCCTCGGTCCACTCGAGGCCGGTGATGCCGTTCCACTGCAGGACGTACTCCTCGATGCCTTCCGCGAAGGCGTTGAACTTGCAGATGTCGAAGGAGTCCGAGATGCAGTGCAGGTCCTGGAAGGTCGCGGTGAGCTGGCCCTTGCCCTCCCACTCGTAGGGGTCGACCTTCTCGGGGACGCCCAGGATCTCGGCCGACGGCGTGTAGCCACGCAGGTGGCAGGCACCGCGGTTCGAGGTCGCGTAGCCGATGCCCATACCCTTCATGCAGCGCGGGTCGTAGGCCGGGATGGTCTCGCCCTTGACGGCCAGCGAGTTGTCGTGGGCGTCCATCTCCTCGGCGACGTGGTTCGCGCCGCCGGCGAGCAGGTCCGCGAGTTCGCCGTCGCGGTTCGCGATGTCGGTGATGAGGTCGATCATCGCCTCCTTGTCGCCCCACTCGACGCCTTCGCCGAGGTCGTCGAGCTTGCCCTCTTCGGTCATCTCCATCGCCATCGCGATCATGTTCCCGGTCTCGATGGTGTCGATGCCGTGCTGGTTGCAGAGGTCGATCATCACGGCGATGGAGTCGCGGTCGTCGTTCATCGAGTTCGGGCCGAGCGCGAACGCCGACTCGTACTCGTAGGACTCCCCGCGGACGTTCATGTCCTGGCCCTTGTGCGTGTAGGTGACCTCGACCTCCTTCTTACAGGCGACCGGGCAGGAGTGACACGTCGGTTCGTCCACGAGGATGTTCTCGCGGACGTTCTCGCCGGAGACCTTCTCGGAGTCGATGTTGGGCTCGCTCGGGTCCGCCTCGGCCTCGGAACTCGTCGAGGTGTACTTTCCGTTCCGCGTCGGCAGCCCGTCCATCTCCTCGGTGATGTTCATCAGGACGTTCGTCCCGTACATCGAGAGGCCGCCCTCGTTCGGGGCGGTCACGTCGGACTCCTGGATGGCCTGCATGGCCTGCTGGTGCCCCTTCTGGAAGGTGTCGGGGTCCTTCGGCTTGGGCATCTTCGTGCCCGACTTGATGAGGATGGCCTTGAGGTTCTTGTTGCCCATCACGCAGCCGGTGCCGCCGCGGCCCGAGGCGCGGTCGTCCTCGTTGACGATACAGGCGTAGCGGACCTCGTTCTCGCCACCGGCCCCGATGGCCATCATGGACATGTTCTTGCCGTAGCTGCCCTCGTGGCGCTCTTCGAGCGTGTCACGCGTCTCGTGGACGGTCTTGCCCCAGAGGTCGCTGGCGTCGTGGAGTTCGAGTTCGCCGTCCTCGATGACGGCGTACACCGGGTCGTCGGCCTGGCCCTCGAACAGGAGGCCGTCGAAGCCGGCCCACTTGAGGCGGGCGCCGGACCAGCCGCCGTGGTGGCTGTCCGTGACGGTGTTCGTCAGCGGTGATTTCGTACAGACCGCGATTCGCCCGCTCATCACCGTCTGTGTGCCCGTGAGTGGGCCGTTCATGAACGCGAGAAGGTTGTCCGGCCCGAGCGGGTCCACGTCTGCCCCTTGCTCGAACACGTACTTCACACCGAGGCCGCGGGCCCCGATGTACTTCTTGGCGTCTTCGTCGTCGATACCCTCGTAGTTCACATCTCCCGAGGACAGGTCGACCCGTGCGACGTGGTCCTGGAAGCCACCGATGTCTGTCATTGTAATCCCTAATCATTAGGTACGGACGGGACTCTGTTAGTCGTTGGCAAAGCGGGTGTAACTGGTTTCGGTTACCTCTCCGCAGGCAGGCGGTCCGCAAGCTCACCGGCGTACCGGTCCACGAAGCGGGTCACGGTCGGTCGGAAGTTCCGCGGTCGCATGGTTGCGAGGTCACCAGAGGGGCGGAGTCGGCTCTCCCAGCGAAGCACGGCAGCGAACTCGTTGCTGTCGACCGTCAGTCCGACCGTCCCGGTGAGGCCACCGTAGTCCCCGTCGCCGTCGACGTCGAACGTGATGCGCGGGTACGCCTGCTCGCTGACGGTCGCGGTCGCGTCGACGAGCGTCAGCGCCCGTTCGATGGCTGCCGGGTCGGCGATGGCGGCCCAGACCTCGTCCGGGGAGACCCGGACGAACCGGCGGCTCGCCACCACGGTGATGAACTCCCCCCGTGACCCTGCAGCCGTCGGCACGACCCGAGGTACGTGACAGACGAACATACAATCTCGCTTTCTTCCGCGACGGCGAGTTTTTATTCTCGGGGCGGCGAGTACCGGCATGAATCGCGGTTCGCGGGCAGCCGACCGCCCCTGGCTTCCGGTTCTGGCGTGGGCTGGCGTCGTCCTGGTCGCGTCGGTTATCGACCCACCGGGGAGCGGTGGTGGGGGAACAGCCGGTCTCCTCGCGTTCGACAAGGTGTTCCACGCGCTGGGATACGCGACGCTGGCCGTCCTCGTGGCACGGGCGGTCCGTCCCCGCGTCCTGCGTTCCGGTCTCCTCGTCGTCACCGGTGTCGCCCTGTTCGGCTTCGGCGTCGAGGTCGTCCAGTGGCCACTCCCGTTCCGGACGTTCAGCCTCGCCGATGCCGCGGTCAACGGGCTGGGAGCGATGGTCGGTGTCGCGGTGTGGGCTGGCTACACCTGGGGACAAAAGAGGGCGTCTCGCTGAGTCACCACGGGAGGTAGCGGGCGTACACCACCGTCGGGACGCGCTCGCCGCCGACCATGCCGGTTCGCTGCTCCCGGAGGCTGAACCCGCGTGCCTCGTAGAACGCACAGCCGATGTCGTTCGCTTCGGGCGTCGTGAGCACCAGCGCGGTCCGGTCGGCGGGCAGCGCCTCACCGATGGCGTCGAGCAGTCTGGTCCCGATACCCCGGCCCCAGTGGTCGGGGTGGACGTACAGCTCGACGAGTTCGGCCTCGTCGTCGCCGACGAACGAGGCGGTATCGGTCCAGTCGGCGTAGGCGTAGCCGACCACGTCCGCACCATCGCTCGCCACGACGAAGCCGGGGTGGTCCCGCACCACCTCGTACCGGGCACGGATGTAGGGCTCGCTGGCGGCCGCACCGCCCGTGGCGAGCACGCGGGGCGAGAACACGTCCGCGAAGGCGCTCGTCCACGCCGCGCGGTTCACGTCCTCGGCGGCCCAGATGTCGTCGACCGACTCGACGCCCCTGACATCGGGTGTCATCGGGAATCTGGAGGGGATAGGGGGAGATAGGCCTTCTCTGCTCGACCGACGAGAAAACCCGAATCGATTTTACGTCAGAGCGTACACTCCACCCTGTGAAGATGCGCGACCCGTCCGGGGCCGACGAGCCTGAGTTCCAGGCGGTCGTCGACGCCCTCGACGACGAGGACTGCCACGACATCATCGAATCGCTCACCGAGGCGATGACCGCGAGCGAGATCTCCGAGTCGTGTGACATCCCCCTGTCGACGACCTACCGGAAGCTCGACCTCCTCACGGAGGCGTCGCTCCTCAAGGAGGAGACGCAGCTCCGTTCGGACGGTCGCCACACCTCGATGTACCGGGTCGACTTCGAGAACGTTGCTATCATGCTCACGGACGAACACACACTCGACTTGCGGATCGAACGGCCGCCGGAGAAACCGGAAGAACGCCTCGCCTCGATGTGGAAGGAGGTGCGCAAGGAGACATGAGTCACATCACCCCACTCGTCGTCGCGTTCAAGACGCTCACGCTCGTGATGGGCGGGCTCATCACCTACCTCGCCGCGAAGGCGTACCGCCGGACAGGCTCCCCGGCGCTCCGGGCACTCGCGCTCGGGTTCGGTATCGTCACGGCCGGCGCGGCCATCGCTGGCGCACTGGACCAGCTGTTCGCCGGTGACCAGTCGACCGCGCTGGCCATCGAGAGTGCGCTCACCACCATCGGCTTCGGCGTCATCCTCTACTCGCTGTACGCCGACTAGTCGGTCCGGAACTCGAAGCGACACCCGCCGTTTTCGCTGTCGGTCACGGCGACCGACCAGCCGTGGGCGGTCGCGATCTCGGAGACGATACCGAGCCCGAACCCGGTCCCGCCCGTGGCGGTCGTGTACCCCATCTCCAGCACCGCCTCCTTCTGCTCGTCCGGGATGCCGGGCCCGTCGTCGGCGACGTAGAAGCCGTCCGGCGTCTTCCCGACCACGACCGTCGCGGCGTCGCCCGCGTGCTCTATCGTATTGCGAAAGAGGTTCTCGAACAGTTCTTCCAGTCGGTCGGCGTCCGCCTCCAGCGTCACGTCGTCGCCCACCGAGAGCGTCGCGTCGGCCGTCTCGACGTGTGACCAGGCCTCTCTGGCCGCGTCGCCGAGCGAGACCGGTTCGGTCTCGCCGACGATGTCGCCCTCGCGGGCGAGCGTGAGGAGTTCGTGTATCATCTGGTCCATCCGGTCGAGTTCGACCAGCACGTCGGGCAGGAGGGACGGGTCATCGCCGTCGTAGGCGGTCTCGGTGTAGCCCCTGGCGACGCTCAGGGGGTTGCGCAGGTCGTGGCTCACCACCGAGGCGAACGCGTCCAGGCGCTCGTTCTGGCGGGTGAGCCGGCGCTCGCGTGCCTTCATGTCGGCGATGTCGGTGTAGATGAAGTAGCCGGTCGGCTCGTCGTCCTCGGTCGAGATGGGGACGCTCCGGAGGAGGAACGGGCGTTCCCCGTCCTCGGTGAGGCGGACGACCTCCTGGTCGAGTCGCTTCCCACCGTCGACGGCCGCATACAGCGTCTCCGCCCCGTCCGACTCCGGGACGATGAGGTCCGCGACGGACTGCCCGACGGCCGTGTCGGGGTCGTAGCCGAACAGGCGGACGAACGCGGAGTTCACCCGGTCGATGTACGGTTCGCCGTCCACGAAGGTGTACTGGAGCGCCGCATCGGGCACGTTCTGGAACAGCGCGGCGAACCGGTCGCGTTCGCGGGTGACCATGTCCTCGAAGCGGACCCGTTCGAGTGCGTGCTCGACGCTCGCCACGAGGAGCTCCGCCAGCTCGCGGTCGGCCGCCGAGAACGCCCCATTGGTCGTCGAGATGGCCTGGAAGACGCCGTCGTCGCCGAGCGGGACCGAGAGGACCGCCCGGTAGTCCTCGGCGGTCGGTTTTGCGTCCGCGTCGGCCCGCACGTCGTCGACCAGCTGTGTCGTCCCCGTCTCGATGGTCCGGCCAGCGATGCCCTCCCCGGTCGCGTGGAAACTGGCGGGGTGGAGTCGGCGGGCCACGGTCGCGACCGGGCGGAGTTCGCCGTCCTCCGTCCGGCAGATGGAACAGGCGTCGAGGTCGAGGACGGTCCGGGCGACCGAGATGGCGTGCTCGTATATCTCGCTCTCGGCGTCGAGCGCGTCGAAGTCGGTCGTCCGTTCGAGGAGCACGTCGAGGCGCTGCTCGGTCGAGGTGACGGTGTCGCCGGTCGTCCCGGCGAGGACGGACTTGACGCGAGCCACGACGACGGCGTCCGGCGCGTCCGCTCGGACGACGTCGGTCGCGCCGTCCTCGATGACGGTGGCGGCGTCGGCCGACGTGGGGACGACCGCGATGACCGGGAGCGTCGCCGTCTGTCCCCTGATGGCGGGGACGGCGGCCGCGTCCACGACCGCGCAGTCGACGGCGCCGAGGTCGGCCGTCGTCGGGTCGGCGCTGCGGACGACGTCGTACGTCGCCGCGAGCGCGTCGCCGACCCGGCCGCCGCTGGTCAGAATCTTCGTCGAATCTGCCACTACGCTCTCAGATGATTCCGCGAGGGCTTGAGGATTACGGCGAGTCAGCGACCGCGTGAACTCACACGACGGGGTAGAACGGTGCGAGGTCGCCGGACCACGATAGCTCGCCGTCGCTGACGACGAGGTAGTCGGGGTCCCGGAGGATGGCCGTGAGTTCCATCGCGGAGACGGTGAACGGGCGTCGCCCGCTCAACAGCCGCTGGGAGACGCCCTCCACGTCGGGGTGCCACACGAGGCCGGCGATGGCACCGCCGGGTTCGCCCACGACCTCGAACGTCGCGTCGCCGTTGGCGGTGACGGTGAGCGGAATCGAACTCACGTTGTCGTCTTCGGGCAGCGCGTTGGTGCCGTCGCCGACGACGCGGAACGTCTCGCCGTCGCCGAACTCGCGGGCGATTCGAGTGGCGAGGTCGACGCCGTACCCCTTCGAGAGCAACTCGACGAGGGTCGTCGGAACCGCCGTCCCCTCGTCCGTCCGGACCACGCCAGCGACGCTTCCGCGGTCGACGAGGCCGGCCGCGAGTCCCGCGTCGGTCGGCCCGTCGAGGACGACGGTGCGTGCCTTCGAGACGAAGAGGTCCTCGACGGCGAGGGTGCCGTCGGCACAGTGGAACCCGGCGGTGGCGTCGCCGAGGAAGTGGACGAGGTCGGTCCGGGTCTCGAGGGCGTCCCTGAGCGCGACGCGGGTCGGCCCGACGAGCCGGGAGACGGTCGCGGCCGTCTCGTCGACGGCCGCCTCGTAGCGGTCGGCGACGGCATGGATGGCGGCGGCACGGTCGGCCGTACCGACCACGAGTATCGACGTCTCGCTGTCGCCCGCGGCGAGGTGTTCGAGGCGATGCTGATACGCCCGGGGGCGGGCCTCGAAGGCGTCCGGGTGGCTCCCCTCCCCGAGCCAGCCGACGATTCCCCGGCGGCGCTCCCGGGTCAGGTCGAGCGTGCCGGCCGCCGACGGGAGGTACACCCGCCCGAGGTAGGACATCGCGAACGGGAGCACCGGGACGTGTTCGGGCGCTGGCTCCGCGAACAGTACGTAGTTGCGTGACGGCAACCGGTCGTCGAGGGCGGCGACCTGCGGGTCGAGGGCGTGCGCCAGCCGCTCGGCGACCGACGCGTCGTAGGTCGCGGTGAGGTCGGTGTCGATGGCCGCCAGCAGGTCGAGTTCGACGAGGTCGCCCTGCGAATCCGGCCCCGCGGCCCGGATGATACAGTCGAGGTAGAACACCCGCTCGAAGAGGTCGGCGGCCTCGAACTGGAAGTCGGGCAGCGCCGAGAACTCGTGGGCGATGTCGACCGCGGGTGCCCGCAGCAGGGGGCGCTCTCGCCCGGACTCGACGCGGACCGTCGCCCCGAGGTAGTGCACCAGCGGGGTCGCCGGGAACAGCGGTGCCAGCGCGTCCGGGACGACGAGTTCGATGCCGGTCTCGGGCGTCGCCTCGCGGACCGCGTCGGGGACGTGGGTCTCGTCGCCGAGTTCGACCAGGGGTGGGTGTTCGCGCCAGCCCGGCAGCGTCCGGTCCGGTGTCATCCGGATGTGGGCGCTCGAGAGGTGCGTGAGCGCCGTCGCCACCCCGGTCGGTGTCGGCGGCACCGTCAGGGTGTGCTCCGGATAGTCGACCATGGTCCAGAAGCCCAGCGTGACCGCGGTCGGATGCTCGAACGTGAGTTCCGCCGTCCCGCCGGCCCGCCGACGCAGGGTCGCCGCGCCGTCGAACCGGATGTAGGCGGTCAACTCGCCGGAGAGCTTCACGGTGTACTCGCCGTCGGCGAGCTGTTGGACGGTCTTGTACTCGGGGAGCTTCTCGTAGCCGTCCCCATCGAGCGACACCTCGACGAGCACGTCGGGAACGGCGAGTTCGAGGACGCGCCCGGCCACCGTCGTGTCGAGTTCGATGGGGATCGACGGTCCGTCGGCTGGCTGGTCCCATCCGACGACGCCGAGCTCTATCGACCGGTTCGCCCGGTCGACGGCGCGGAGCGTCGCGTTCTCGACGGAAACGTCGACCATGGCCTCGGCTACGACGAAGGCGTGCTAAACTGTTGTGGGCGACCCCCACCGTGGCGGCCCGATTCTCATCCGCTTGGAACGGTCGAGACCCGTTTTTCCGTGGCGTGTATAGCACCGTCTGTATGTCGACGCAACGAGCATCACAGTCCGAGGAACCGCTCCCGACCGTCCTCATCGCGCTCGCCCTCACGGGCGTCGTCGCCGCCGGGTTCGTCCTTCTCGGTGGGACGCCAGAGGCCGGCTACGCCCCGCCCATCACGACGAACGTCGGGACGCTCTCGCTCGGTCTGCTCGCACCCCTGATCCTGCCGTTCGGGCTGCTGGTGGACGAACTGCGCGACCGGCACTGACGGTTGCCCCGGGCGACGACCCGACCCGAAGCCGATTTACGCGCCGACCCGCTGGTTTCTGCCAATGAGCAAGCCCACGCCCGAGGTCTACGAGAAGGGCAAGGGGATGGACGCGCACAACAAGGTGATGCGCGACATCCGCGCCAAGAAGGACAAGACGTACGACCCGCACGAGCCGACGCGGGTCTGGCTGGACGAGGACAACACGCCCAGTGGCGTCTACCAGTCGCTGACCATCATCCTCAACACGGGCGGCTGTCGCTGGGCCCGCGCCGGCGGCTGCACGATGTGTGGCTACGTCGCGGAATCGGTCGAGGGCGGCTCCGTCTCCCACGAGGCGCTGATGGACCAGATACAGGTCTGTCTCGACCACGAGGCCGAGGAAGCAGACGAGAAGTCGGGCCTCATCAAGATCTACACCTCCGGGTCGTTCCTCGACGAGCGCGAGGTCCCGGCCGAGACCCGCCAGGCCATCGCGGAGACGTTCGGCGACCGCGAGCGCATCGTCGTCGAGTCGCTCCCGGATTTCGTGACCGAGGCGAAACTCGACGAGTTCGTCGAGCAGGGTCTCGACACCGACGTGGCCGTCGGCCTCGAGACCGCCACCGACCGCGTCCGTCACGACTGCGTGAACAAGTACTTCGACTTCGCGGACTTCGAGGACGCCTGCGCCGAGGCCGTCGCCGCCGACGCCGGCGTGAAGGCCTATCTCCTGATGAAGCCGCCGTTCCTCTCGGAGCCGGAGGCACTCGAGGATATGCAGTCCTCGGTCCGGCGCTGTGCCGCCGTCGAGGGCTGTCACACCGTCTCGATGAACCCGTGTAACGTCCAGCGCTACACCATGGTCGACGACCTGTTCTTCCGCGGTGGCTACCGGCCGCCGTGGCTCTGGTCGGTCGCCAGGGTGCTCGAATCGACCGCCGACGAGGACGTCATCGTCGTCTCGGACCCGGTCGGCCACGGCTCCGAGCGCGGCCCGCACAACTGCGGCGAGTGCGACGACCGGGTGCAGAAAGCCATCAAGGACTTCGACCTGCGCCAGGACCCGACCGTCTTCGAGCAGGTCTCCTGCGAGTGCGAGGCGACGTGGGAGCACGTCCTCGAGAACGAGACGACGTTCAACATGCCGCTGGTCGAATAGGCGAGGAGTCGCGAGGACGGCTCAGTCGTCGGCCGGTTGCACGGTCTCGTCGGCGACCGCGAGCGGGACCGTCATGGTGACGACGGTCCCGCGCGGGTCGTTGTCCTCGAACGACAGCCAGCCGCCACACTGCGTGACCACCCAGTTGACCAGCCAGAGGCCGAGCCCGCTGGCGTGTCTGAGCTGCGTTATCTCCTGTTCTTCCGCGATGAGTGCGCGCTCTTCCTCCGGGATGCCGGGGCCGTTGTCGGCGACGGAGAGTCGCAGGAACTGGTCCGACCCCTCGTCCTGGAGCGCCGTGACGTGGACGTGTGGGTCGTCGGTGTCGTTGTGCTGGAGTGCGTTCTCGATGACGTGGTAGATGGCGGTCCGGAGCAGGTCGTCGGCGCGGACCGCGGCGTCCTCGGGGAGGTCGGTGGTGATGGTCGCCTGCGGGTACTCCCGGGTGAGCCGCGAGATGGCGGTCTGGACGCTCTCGTGGAGGTCGACCGGGCCGGTGGCCGTGTGGTCGCGGTCCAGCGTGCGCTCGACCGCCCGGGTCTTCTCGGCGAGGCTGACGAGGTCGTCCGCCCGGCTGAGGATGGTCTCGGCGTAGCCGACGGCGGTCGTCCCCTCGACCACGTCCGCGAGCATCTCGGCCGAGCCACGGATGATGTTCATCCCGTTGCGCAGGTCGTGTCGCAAGACGCGATTCAGTATCTCGACGCGCTTCTGGCGCTCCTTGCGCTCGGTGATGTCGGTGTAGACGCCGAACGTGCGGGGGTTCTTCGCGTCGAACTCGACCGGGACGACGGTCATCAGGAAGTCACGGAGACCGTCCGTCGTCCGACGTTTCACCTCCTGTTCGACCAGTTCACCGGCCTGCGAGCGCTCGTTGATGTAGTCCGACTCGGCGTGGCGGTCCGGCGGCACGATGAGGTCGTCGAGCGGCTCGCCCGCGATCTCTGCCTGCTTGTACCCGAAGACGCGCTCGAACGCCGCGTTCACCTCCTGGATGACGGGCTCGTCGTCCGTGTGATGGGCGTAGACCACCGGGTCGGGGACGTTCTCGAACAGGGCCGCGAACAGGTCGCGCTCGTTCAGCAGTTGCGCCTCGAACTGCAGTTGTTCGATGGCGTCGGCGACGTGGCTCGCCAGGAGTTCGGCGAGTTCGAGGTCGGACTCGTCGAACCCGGCGACCTCGTCAGAGACGGCCTGGAAGACGCCCTTGTCGTCGATGGGGACCGACAGCAGCGACCGGTAGGTCCGGTGCTCGGGCGTGGCCTCGTTGTCGCCCTGGATATCGTCGATGAGGAACGACCGGCCGGTGCGGTGTGTCTTGCCCGCGATGCCGTCGGAGACGTGCGAGCGCTTCTTGTAGCCCTGTGGCTCTATCTCGGAGGAGATGCCGGCCGAGACGAGGTACTCGCCCTCGACGCGGTCGACGCCACAGATGTCGAAATCGAGGATGCCCTCGGCCGCCTCGACGGTGAGGTCCCATATCTCGGCCTCAGTCTCGCAGTCGTCGAGGTCCGAGGCGACCCCGTGGAGGTTCTCTATCTTGCGTTTCTGCTCGACGAGTTCGTCCGCCATGCGTTTTCGTTCGGTGATGTCCCGGACCACGACGGCGGTGCCGTCGAAGCTCGACTCGTCGGGCAGGAGGGCGAGGGTGGCCTCGCAGGGGACGCGGTCCCCGTCCGCGGTCTGCACCTCGACCTCGAAGGTGGTCGAATCGCGGTCGTCGTCGTCGATGAGGTCGAGGAGTTCGGTCCGCCCCCGTTCGAGGTACTCGGCGTCGAGTATCTCCGAGGCGGGCATGTCGAGCAACGACTCGCGGTCGTAGCCGGTCAACTCGGTCATCGCGTCGTTGACTGTCCGGAAGTAGGCGTCCTCGTCGAGCGCGAAGACGGCGTCGCCGGCGGCCTCGACGATGGCCTGCTGGCGGCGGAGTTCCTCGCCCTGGGCGCTCCGGTCGAGAGCCGCCGTCGTGGTCGACGCGAGGATGCCGGCCAGGTGCGCCTCGGTCTGGTCGAACCCGTCGGGGCCCTCGTCGGCGAACGCGAGCACGCCGTGGTCGCCGAGCGGGACGACCAGCGTGCTCTGCATGCCCGAGTCCTCGGGAAGCAGCGTCCGCTCGTTGGCGCGTTCGTTGATGATGGTCGCTTCACCCGACGCGAACACCTCCCAGGTGAGGCTCTTGTCGCCGTCGAACTCGTCGGTATCGGCCAGCATGGCTTCGGCCTCGTCGGTAGTGGCTGCGGGGACCAGGACATCCTCGCACTCGTCGTACAGCAACACTGCCGTGTACGTCTGGTCGAGCACGCTGCGGGCGGCCTCGACCGCGAACTCGGCGACGCGCTCGCGTTCTTCGATGCGGATGAGTTCGCGCGACATCGCCTGGAGGTCCTCGACGGTCTCCCGGCGGCCGACCCGGTCGGTCACGTTCTGGACGAACGAGAGCGAGCCGACGATGTTCCCGTCCTCGTCGGTCAGGGACGTGTTGTACCACTCGCACGTGAGCCGGTCGCCGTCTTTCGTCACGTTCCCGTTGACGTTGACGTCGACGGCGGCCCGCGAGAGGTTCCGTTCGCACACCTCCCGGACGACTGCGCGTTCCTCCGGGGGGACGACCAGGTCGATGAGGTTCTCGCCGAGGGCTTCGGCGCGGGTGTGGCCGAACAGGTCGGTCGCACCATCGTTCCAGGCGGCGACGTTCCCGTCGGGATCGGACTCGACGATGGCGAGTGGTGCCTGCTCGTAGACGAGTTCGAGGCGGTCCCGGTCGACCGTGGCCGCCTCCGAGTCGAGTGCGGCAGCGAGTCGGGACTGCAGGGTGTCGACGCCGTCGCTGGCGGGCACGTAGGCGTCCATCCCGGCGGCGAGGGCGCGACCGGCAACCGTTTCGTCGCCCTCGGCGGTGTAGAGGAGGAACGGGACGGTGTCGGTGCCGTCGGAAAGCGCGTCGTAGAGGTCGAAGGCGTCGCCGTCGGGGAGCTGGTAGTCGCTGACGACGCAGTCGATTGCGCCATCGCTCGTTACAGCGTCGAGTGCGGTCGCGGTGTCCGCCGCGGTCACGACGCGTTCTGGGGGCGTGGGCAGCATCTGATTCGCCTCGTCCGGCGTGAAGCCGACGACGAGGACGCGTGTTCCACCATCCGTCATTCTCTGGCTCTGTCGGGGTAGCCCCACACCCCTGTTTCACCTCAACCCTATCCCTGCACACTCTTATATCTTTGAGCCATTACGGCTGCTGAGTTCGGCCCGGAAAAGTCGGAAATACTCGAGGAATAGGGTCGCTACGGGCGGTTCTGCGCTACTCCGCGACGGCTCTGGCGAACCCCCGAAGGAGGGGGCGACCGTCGATACCGCCGATGTCTTCCAGCGCCGCGCGCTCGGGATGGGGCATCAGGACGGCGACCGAGTCGTGCTCGCCGAGGATACCGGCGACGTTGTGCTTCGACCCGTTCGGGTTGGCGTCCTCGGTCAGTTCGCCGGTCTCGTCGCAGTAGCGAAAGAGGATTCGGTCCTCGGTCTCCAGCTGGGTGAGACGGTCCTCGTCGACCTCGTAGCGGCCCTCACCGTGGGCGATGGGCAACTGGATGACCTCGCCTTCCTCGTACCCCTCGGTCCAGGGGGTGTCCGCGCGCTCGACGCGGAGATAGACGTGTTCGCACTGGAAGCGGGCGCTCGCGTTCGTGGTAAACGCGCCCTCGGTGAGCCCGGACTCACAGCCCACCTGCGCGCCGTTGCAGACGCCGAGGACGGGCACGCCATCGCTGGCGAGTTCGCGGACCTCGTTCATCACGGGGGAGCGGGCCGCCATCGCGCCGGCACGGAGATAGTCCCCGTAGGAGAAGCCACCGGGGAGCATGATGCCCGTCGTGTCCTCGGGGAGGCCGTCCTCGTGCCAGACGATCTCGGCGTCGATATCGAGGTCGGTGAGCGCGCCCAGGGCGTCGCGGTCGCAGTTCGAGCCGCCGAAGCGGATGATGGCGACGGTCATCCCTGCTCGGCGACCTCCACGTCGTAGTCGTGGATGGTCGGGTTGGCGAGCAGTCGCTCGGCCATCTCCGAGGCGCGTTCGCGGGCGTCCTCGTCGGTTTCGGCGTCCAGGTCCACCTCGAAGCGGTCGGCCGACCGGAGGTCCTGCAGGTCGAAGCCGAGGCGTTCGAGCGCGCGCTTGGTCGTCTCGGCCTCGGGGTCGAGCACCCCCTGCTTGAGTCGGACGGTCACCGTGGCGGTGTAGCCAGTCATCGGTCGATGGTGCGTGGTCATGCATGATAGGGGTTTTGGAAGCGCCCGGATGGACACGAACGTGGATACTACTCGCGGGCGACCTGGCGTGTTCGGCACGTGGGTTATGCTCTCTCGGTGCCACTATAGGGTATGAAGCGTCGCATCCTCTACGCCGGAGCCGGGTTCCTCGCGGGTGTGCTGGGCCTGTGGACGGCCTGGGGCCTCTACGTCGACTACACGACCGAACGAGTCCAGTACGACCGCGTCGCCCACTTCGACGGTATCGAGCTCCGCCGGTACCCCGCGACCATCGCGGTCAGTACGACCGCGAGTTCCGGCGACGAGGCGTTCCGCCGGCTGTTCCGGTACATCTCCGGGAACAACACGCTGGGCGAGAAGGTGTCGATGACCACCCCCGTCGCGATGGAGGGCGAGACCATCCCGATGACCGCCCCCGTCACGTCGAGCCAGGTCCCCGAGGGCGTCACCATGTCGTTCTACCTGCCCGCAGACTACGACTACGAGGACGCCCCGGAGCCGCTGGACGACCTCGTGTCGCTCGAACTCGTCGGCCCGCGCAACCTCGCGGTGCTCTCGTTCTCGGGCTGGGCGAGTTCGAAGACGGTCGACGCGAAGGAGGACGAACTGCTCCGGACCCTGGAGAGCCACGGCATCGAACCCACCGGCGAGCCGTTCTTCATGGGCTACGACGACCCGTGGACGCCGCCGTTCATGCGGGAGAACGAGGTCGCGGTCTCCATCTCCTGAGGCCGGGCGTAACCTTCGCACGGATACGAAGTCTTTTGCCCCCCAGTCGCCTGAGCCTATCGTGATGTCTCTTTCGAGCAGCATCAGGAGGTGGTGTCGATGACGACTGACTTGACCGAAATTACGGTCATCGGAGGAGACAAGACTGGACTCATCGCACGCGTCACCTCGTTGCTGTTCGAGCGCGGAATCAACATCGAGGACCTCGACCAGGCGGTCCGGGACGATATCTTCCGGATGACCATGCACGTCGATACGACGGACATGGTCTGCAAGCCCGAGACCCTGCGCGACGACCTCCACGACCTGGGGGACGACCTCGGCGTGGACGTGCAGGTCCGGTTCCCGAGCGACCGGGAGACCCAGCAGATCGCCGTCCTCGCCACGCAGGAGAGCCACTGTCTCGAGCGCCTGTTCCAGGCGTGGGCCAGCGGCGACCTCGGCGCGGACATCTCGGTCGTTATCGCCAACCACGACGACCTCGAGCCCCTCGCCCAGAAGTACGAGATTCCGTTCCACGACGTCGGTGACGAGAAAGGGACGCCCGACGAGGAGGAGATACTGGACCTGCTCGCGGAGTACGACGCGGACCTCATCGTCCTCGCACGCTACATGCGCATCCTCAGCCCGGACGTCGTCTTCCGGTACGAGGACCGCATCATCAACATCCACCCGAGCCTGCTCCCGGCGTTCCCGGGCGCGAAGGCCTACCGGCAGGCACTGGAGGAGGGCGTCCGCATCGCGGGCGTCACCGCGCACTACGTGACGACGGACCTCGACCAGGGGCCCATCATCACCCAGCGCGCGTTCGACGTCCCCGACGACGCGAGCATCGGCGACCTCAAGGAGCGCGGCCAGCCCCTCGAGGCCGAGGCGCTCCTCGAGGCGGTCCGCCTGCACCTCAACGGAGACGTGTCGGTCCACCGCGGCCGGACCCGGCTCCGCGAGGCGCACGAGAACTCCTACCAGCTGGGCCTCTCGACGGCGGCCCGCGACGCGAACCCGGACCGGCCGGTCGACGGTCTCGGTGACATCGTCGCCGGTGACGGCGGCGCATCCGACGACTAGGCGGTCCCGGCGGACTTCTCTGTGTTCGGCCTGCCAGTGGCGACACTACCGCCGGCGCGCCGACCTGTGGCAGGATTTCACACGGACGTTCATATCATATTAACTGTATAAACACCTTCCAGTTCCTTGTCCATACCCGGGGTTACCACATGACCTGTGTAGTCTCGTAACTGTCAACACTTGATTAACGATAACCGATATATGTGGGCGTTTGGACTGAAAAAACGAAAATGGCTGAAGAAGTCCAGCGTGCGGATGAGGTGTGTGCCTGAGCATGGCACACAAGAAAGAGGACGTGAAAGGCGAGCTGTACGGTGATGCGGTCCGGGAGAAGATAGAGGAGTTCGCAGAGCGCGGCTTCGCCTCCATCCCGGAGGACGAACGCGACGAGTGGTTCACGCGCTTCAAGTTCTGGGGCGTGTTCCACCAGCGCTCGGGACAGGAGTCGTACTTCATGATGCGGCTGACGAACTGCGGGGGCATCCTCGAACCGGGCCAGCTCCGGGCCATCGGCGAGGTCGCCCGCGACTACGCGACCGGACCCGCAGAGAACCCCGAGTTCGGGAACGGCTGGGTCGACTTCACGACCAGACAGTCCATCCAGTTGCACTGGCTCGAGCTGAAAGACATCCCCGAGGTCTGGGAGAAACTGGAGGCGGCAGGCGTCTCCTCCCGGTCTGCCGGCGGTGACACGATGCGGAACATCTCGGGCTGCCCCGTCGCCGGGAAGGCCGAGGAGTACGTCGATTCGCGGGGAATCCTCGACGAGATCCAGGAGACCATCCGGAACGACGACGCGCTCAGCAACATGCCCCGGAAGTTCAACATCTCGGTGACTGGCTGTCGCCAGGGCTGTGCGCAGGACTCCATCAACGACGTGGGGCTCGAACCGGCGCACAAGTTCATCGACGGGGAGGAGACGCCGGGCTTCAACGTCCGGGTCGGCGGCGGCCTGGGCGGTCGTGAACCCCGACCTGCCCGCCCGCTGGACCTGTTCGTTCGGCCGGAGCAGGCCGTCGAGACGGTCCGGACGTTCGTCGAACTGTATCACGAGGAGGGGAACCGGCAGAACCGCGCGAAGAACCGCGCCCGGTTCTTCGTCGACGACTGGGGCACCGACGCCATCCGCGAAGAACTGGACGAACGTCTGGATTTCGACCTGGAACGCGCAGGCACCGACTTCCGCGGCGAGTACACCTACAACGCCGGGAAGCCCACCGAGCGCGGCGCGCACGACCACGTCGGCGTGTACGACCAGCGCGACGGGCGGAACTACGTCGGACTGAACGTCCCGGTCGGTCGGATGACCGCCGAGGAGACCATCGAACTCGCGGACCTGGCCGACGAGTACGGGTCCGGGGAGATCCGACTCACCCGCCGGCAGAACCCGGTCGTCGTGGACGTCCCGGATGCGGCACTCGACGAGTTGCTCGCTGAACCCCTGCTCGAGACGCACAAGCCGGAACCGAACCCGTTCGTCCGCGGCGCGATGGCCTGTACGGGCACCGAGTTCTGCTCGCTCGCACTCACGGAGACGAAGGCCCGCATGGCCATCATGCTCCGGTGGCTCCGGGCCAACGTCGAACTGCCCGACGACGTCGAGCGCATCAAGATACACTTCTCGGGCTGTACCGCCGACTGTGGCCAGGCGATGACCGCCGACATCGGCCTCCAGGGCATGCGGGCCCGCAAGAACGGCGAGATGGTCGAGGCGATGGACGTCGGTGTCGGCGGCGGCATCGGGGAGGAGCCAACCTTCATCGAGTGGGTCCGCCAGCGCGTGCCCGCCGACGAGGTCCCTGGCCTCCTCAAGAACCTCGTGGAGGCGTACGCCGCCCTGCGCCAGGACGGCCAGACCTTCCGCGAGTGGGTGAACGCGACCGGGCAGGAGACGCTCATCGAACTCGCCGAGCCCGAGGAGGTCGACGGGTACGAGGACCCGTGTCTCACCGACGCGAAGCAGTCGTGGTACCCGTTCGTGGACGACGACACGCCGGCCCCGGAGGTCCCGACGGAACCGATCACGGTGACGGAGGAGGGCGAATGACCGGGGCGACCTCGTTCGACAGCACGACGGAGGTGGTCGCCTCGTGACCGACTGGGTCTCGACCACCTGCATGCGGTGTGCCGTCGGCTGTGGCCACGTCCAGCGCGGCGTCGACATCGGCTACGGGCTGGACACGGTCCGGGGCGACGCGATGCACCCCGTGAACCGCGGCCTCGCGTGCCAGCGCGGCGTCAGCGAGACGGCCGACCCCGAGGGCGAGTGGCTCACCCAGCCGATGGTCCGGAGCGACGGCGAGCTCCGCAAGACCACGTGGGACGTGGCGCTCGGCCGGGTCGTCACCGAGTTCCGCGAGGCGATGGCGGGCGACCGCGATAGCATCGCCGTCCTCGGGAGTGGCCAGCAGACCAACGAGGCGGCCTACGCCCTCGGCAAGCTCGCCCGGGGCGGCATCGGCACCCGATTCTACGACGCCAACACCACGCTGTGCATGGCCAGCGCGGTGACGGCGTACTACGACGCGTTCGGGAGCGACGCGCCCCCGCCGACCTACGACGACATCCCGGACGCTGACCGGCACGTCGTCTGGGGCGCGAACCCGGCCGTCGCCCACCCGGTGATGTTCCGGTGGATAACCAACAGCGCGGACGAGGACGACAGCGAACTCGTCGTGGTCGACCCGGTGCGGACCGAGTCTGCCGAGGCCGCGGACCGCCACGTCAGCCCGGACCCCGGTGGGGACCTCGACCTCGCGCGGGCGGTGCTCGCGCAGGTCTGCGAGACGGGGCGCGTGGACGAGGCGTTCGTCGAGGAGTCGACGACCGGCTACGACGACCTGAAGCAGAACCTGCCCGACCCGGAAGTCGCCGCCGAGCGCGCCGGCGTCCCCTTCGAGGACGTCGAAGCCCTCGCGGCCGCGTTCGACCACGACGCCCTCGTCTACTGGGGGATGGGCGTCAACCAGAGCGTCCAGGGGACCGAGACCTCCGGCGCGCTCATCGACATCTGTCTCGCGACGGGGTCGATGGGCCCCGGCAACGGCCCGTTCTCGCTGACCGGCCAGGCCAACTCGATGGGCACCCGCGTCTGCTCCTCGAAGGGCTCGTGGCCCGGCCAGCGCGACTTCGCCGACCCGGACGAGCGCGAACTCATCGCATCGGAATGGGACGTCCCGGTCGACCGGCTCCCCGACGACACCGGCCCGGGGCCGGTCGGGACCATGGACGCCATCGCCGACGGCCCGGTCGAGGCGGTGTACGCCGTCGCGACCAATCCCGTGGCTGGGATGCCCGACGCCTCCGCGGTCGCCGAGAAACTCGACGATGCGTTCCTGGTCGTCCAGGACGCGTTCGAGACCGAGACGACCGAGTTCGCCGACGTGGTCTTGCCCGCTGCGACGTGGGGCGAATCGGATGGCACCGCCATCAACATGGAGCGGACGGTGTCGCGGGTGCGCCCCGCGACCGACGTCCCAAGCGGGGTGCGGACCGACCTCGACATTATCACGAGCATCGGGAACGCGCTCGCGGACGGCCTCTTCGGCGAGGCCACCGACCCGAAATCCCTCTTCCGGGAGTTCGCCGACCTCACCGCGGGCACCCTCGCCGACTGTTCGGGAATCAGTTACGAGCGTCTCGAGGCCGAGTACGCGGTCCGGTGGCCCGCCCCGGGGCCGAAAGACAGCGGCGGCTACCGGTACTACGACGAGGAGACGGAGGACTGGTCGTTCCCGACGCCGTCCGGCAGGGCGCGGTTCGCCGGCGGCACGGGAAGAGAGCTGCCCGAACCAGTTGACGAGGAGTACCCCCTGACGCTCACGACCGGCCGCGAGGCCGACGGGTACAACACCGGGATTCGCTCGCGAGGGTCCACGGGGGACGCCCCACCGGTGCGGGCGCGGGTCCACCCCGACACGCTCGAGGCGCACAGTGACCGGCTCGAACCGGCGGACGGCATCGACGAGCAGGTCACCCTGGAGACGAGACGCGCCAGCGTCACGGCCCGGGTCGACGCGGACGACGCCGTCCCCGAGGGGCTGGTCTGGCTGCCGATCCACCACCCGGCGACGAACGCGCTCACGAGCCCCGCGACCGACCCGCGGTCTGCCGAACCGAACCTCAAGCAGTGTGCGGTCCGGCTCGTGGCTCCACAGCCCGAGATCGTGGTCGTGGGAGGTGAGCGCGTATGATATCCCGCAAGGTCGAGCAGCTGCTCATCGCGACGCTCGGCTTCTTCACCGCGTTCTTGCTGTGGTTCTCGACCGCCGCGTTCAGCCCGTCCATCGGGCAGTCGTTCTCGCTCACGACGGCCGAACTGGGCCTGCTGGCGAGTTCGGCCATCTGGCTCGCGCCGCCAGGGAGGGTCGCCGCCGGCTGGGCGGCCGACCGCCTCGGCGCGCACAACGTGTTCGCCATCATCCTCGGCTACTCCGGCATCGTCAGCATCATGTCGGCGTTCGCGACCAGCTACGAGATACTGTTCTTCGAACGGCTGGTCGTCGCCTCCGCCGGCATCAGCTTCGTCGTCGGCATCCAGCACGTCGCCCAGTGGTTCGACGAGCACGAGATTGGCACGGCCGAGGGCCTCTACGCCGGGACCGGGAACGTCGGGGCCGGCGTGGGCGCGCTCATGCTCCCGCGCATCTACGGGACCAACTACACCGACGCGTTCCTGCACCTCGGCATCCTCGCGCTCTTCGTCGCCGTGCTGTACAAGGTACGTGGCGAACCGGCACGTGACGTCGCGACCGCCGAGATCGCGAAGCAGAACACGTCGCTCGGCGACACGCTGTACGTCTGGACGCGCTACGCCGCCATCGCGCTGATGCTGGCGTACGCCATGACGTTCGGGCTGGAGATCGCGATGAACTCCTGGCTCCCGAGCTACTACACCGAGGGCTTCGCGGGGTCCATCCGTGACCTCGGCTTCACCGACGTGGCGGCCATCCAGACCGCCGCGGGGACGTTCGCGGCCGTCCAGTCGTTCAACGCGTCGCTGTTCCGCCCGTTCTCGGGCTACATGTCCGACCTGTGGCAGCGCAAGGGCTGGACGCCCTATCCAATCCTCTCGACCGAACAGGAGTACGCACCCCGCGTGCACTGGCTGCTGACGGCGCTGTTGCTCGTCACGGTGATGATGGTCCTGCTGACGGCGGTCGGCCTCGCCGGCCTCCTGCCGGCCTCCGTGGTCGTCCTCGCGATGTTCGGCATCGCGGTGAGCTTCGGGACCGGCGGCGTCTTCGCCATCGTCCCGCTCATGTTCCCGGACCGGCCGGGCACCGCGTCGGGCTTCATCGGTGGCATCTCCACGACCGGGGGTATCATCTACCCGCTGGTGTTCGGCTACGTGCCGAACATCCACATGGGCTACGCGCTCGCCGCGCTCGTGTTCTTCGTGCCCATCATCCTGTTCTACTTCTGGGCGATGCGGAGCGGGAGCGGCATCGAGGCCCACGGCATCGGGACGCGCGACCGCTGGCTCGGCGATGGGTCGGGCAGCACGACGGCCACGCCAGGGGGTGATGACTGATGGCCGAAACCGAGCCGGAGTACGACTCGTGGTACAGGTGGGGCAAGGTCGCCCTGTACGCCGAGATGGGCATCGCGGTGCTCGTCACGGTGTTCTCGCTGTACCTCGCGTTCAGCGGCCAGACGGGGTTCCTGGCGTGACTGGCGTTTCCGATTCGGCTCGCGGTGCCATCGTCCTCGCGGGCGGCCACTCGACGCGCTTCGGCGGGCCCGACAAGGCGCTGGCCGAGCTCGATGGCGTCCCGCTGGTTCGCCACGTCGTGGACCGCCTCGAGGAAGTCGTCGACGAGGTCGTGGTTCCCTGCCGCGAGCCACAGGTCGCCGGGATTCGGCGGGCGCTCGCGGGCACTGCCGTCGAGACGCGCGTCGTGGCCGACGATGTTCAAGAGCGGGGGCCCGTGGGGGGCCTCCTGACCGGTCTCCGGGCGAGCGACGCCCCGGTCGTCGCCGTCACCGGCTGCGACATGCCGCGGCTGGACCCCGACTTCGTGGGGTCGCTGTTCGCCGAGATGGCGGGTGAGACGGGCGTGGTGCCGGAGTTCGACGGGCGTCGCCAGCCCCTGTGTGCCGTGTATCGAACCACGGTCGCCAGCGCGGTGTGCCTGCGGGCGCTCGGGGCGGGAGTGCAGTGTCTCCGCGATGTCGTGGCGCGACTGGACCCGACGGTCGTCGACGAGGAGACCGTTCGTGCACGGACGGACGCAGCGACCTTCGAGAACGTGAACTCGCAGGCGGACCTCACGCTCGTCGAGGGACGCGTCGTCGCGGACTGAGGAATCGGTCTGTTACGCCGGGTGTCGGTGCAGCGCCGTCACTCGCCTGCGCCGTCCCACTCGTCCAGACAGTCGTCGTCGCAGAAGTGTCGGTGTTCGACGTTGCCATCCTCGACCCACGAGCGCACGCGATGTTCCTGCCCCGTCACCGCCGCGCCGCAGACCGCACAGGCGGGCGCTTCGTCGGGATCGACGTCGCCCAAATCTGAAGTCGGGTCAACCATACTACTCTCCTGAACGACCCGCAGGGCTTCAAGCCCGACGACGCTGGCAATTATTCGACGGCCTCGGCCGGGCCGTCCCGGACCTTCACACCTTTCGATGCCAGGTGACGGAGCTGTCGGTTCGCGAAATCCTCCTCGCTGGTGCCCCGCGTCGCCAGCACGTACATCAGTGCGTTCCCTTCGGGGCGCATGGTCCGGCCGGCGCGCTGGGCACCCTGACGGCGCGAGCCACCGAGTCCGGAGGCGACGATGGCCAACTCGGCGTCGGGCAGGTCGATACCCTCGTCGCCGACCCGGGAGATGACGAGCAGGCGACGCTCGCCCCGGCGGAACTCGTCGAGCAGCCTCCGGCGTTCGGAGTGGCGCATCTCGCCCGAGATGAACGGGGCGTCGAGCGCCTCGGCGAAGGCGTCACCCTGGTCGAGATACTCCACGAACAGCAGGGCCTTCTTCTCGGGGTGTTTCTCGAGCAGGTGGCGCGTCTCCTCGATTTTGGCGGGGTTCATCGACGCCAGCATGCGCTTCTCGTGCCCCGGGTCCGCGCTGGCGTGTTCGTTCTGCGCGTCCTCGTCGGCCCACGGGACGTAGTGGATGTAGACTTCCGGCTCTTGCACGTAGCCGGCCTGGAACAGGGCGTCCCAGTCGGTCCCGATGGGTGGGCCGACGAGCGTGAAGATGTCTTCTTCCTTGTCGTCTTCCCTGACCGGCGTGGCCGAGAGGCCGAGGCGGTGGCGAGACTGGAGGTCTGCAGACCGTCGGAACACCCGGCTCGGGATGTGCTGACACTCGTCGTAGACGATGAGCCCCCATCGCCGCTGGTCGAACAGCTGCCGGTGCCGGTCCATCCCGGCCGTCTGGTAGGTCGCGATGGTGACCGGGCGGACGTCCTTGGTGCCGCCGTGGTACTCACCGATCTGGTCTTCGGTCAGGCTCGTATGCGTGAGCAGCTCCTCGTGCCACTGGCTGGCGAGTTCGCGCGACGGGACCAGAATCAGCGTCTCGCCCTGGACCGCGGCCATCGCGCCCATCGCGGCGACCGTCTTCCCGCTCCCCGGCGGCCCGACCATCACGCCGGACTTCTGCTCGGTGAAGCGGTCGACCCAGGTCTGCTGGTAGTCTCGCAGGTTGAGCAGTAACTCGATGGGCAACTCGTCTCCCGATTCGAGGTCGCGCTCGTCCTTGACGGGATAGCCTGCCTCGTACAGAATCCGCTTTATCTCGGCTATCTTCTCGTCGGCCACCCAGCTCGTCGTGTCGTCGATGGGCGCCCTGAGGTGGGTGTCGTCGAGCTTCTGGCGGGCGACGTTGCCCATCAGGTTCTCGCTGGCGGC
Source organism: Haloarchaeobius sp. HME9146 (assembly GCF_025399835.1). Taxonomy (NCBI): domain Archaea; kingdom Methanobacteriati; phylum Methanobacteriota; class Halobacteria; order Halobacteriales; family Halorubellaceae; genus Haloarchaeobius; species Haloarchaeobius sp. HME9146. The sequence goes on along the minus strand of NZ_JAODVR010000001.1, from coordinate 3,435,578 downwards.
TTCGAGGACAGTATAGCCCTCCTCGTGGGTCGAGAGGACGAACTGGTTCGCGCGCTTCCACTGGTCCTCGACCCACTCCTCGAAGTGCGGCGAGCGCTCCGGAATCACCTGCCGGATGGTCCGCATCAGCTTCTCGAAGTCGTCGTAGGGGGCCTGCCAGATGTCCTCCTGGCGAATCTCGTAGAGATAGCCACCGGAACGGGTGGTGTCGACCAGGTGGGCGAACTGCGAGCACTGCGCCCGGGTGAACTGCGTCGGCTGGTCCACAACGAGCCGGCGGCGGTTCGGGAAGAAGACGACCCTTTCGCGGTCGACCATCTCGGCCCAGTCGGTCGCGTACCACACCGTCGGGTCGGTCTCGACCGTCTGGTGCTGGACGTCGCCGCGACGCTCCAGCTGTTCGAGGGCGCGGAGGGCGCGCTCCTGCGTGGTGTCGAGCTTGCGGGCGAGCTGGGTCGCCGTGATGACCGGCTGGCCGTGGGCTTCGAGGGCGTCGTAGAAGCGGTTTACTGGTACCTCGTCCGACTCGTCGGTCGGTTCGTCGGGCGGAGACTCGGACTCGTCGGCTGTCACTACACCGTGGTTGTCGCCGGAGGGAGAAGGTGGTTTCGTCGTCGGGGCGCGCGTTACTCTTGGGTGGTGTCCTGCGTGGACTCCAGGGCGGGCTCGTTCAGGATGGACGAGAACTCGAAGCGAGCCCCGCCCGACTCGCTCTCGGTCGCCGTCACGTTCCAGCCGTGGGCGACGGCGATGCTCTCGACGATGCTGAGCCCGAAGCCGGTCCCGTGCTCGTCGGTGCTGTACCCGTACTCGAACACCTTCTCTCGCTCCTTCTCCGGGATACCGGGACCGTCGTCAGCGACGAAGAACCCGCCGTTGACCCTGCCGAAGCGCACCGTCACGTCGGGTTTCCCGTGTTCCAGACTGTTGCGGAACAGGTTCTCGAACAGGGCACGCAGTCGTTCGGGGTCGCCCTGGACGGACGGGAGTTCCGCCTCGACGACGAGCGAGGCGTCCGGCGCATCGACGACGTCCCAGGCGCGCTTGGCCGTGTCCGTGAGCGAGACGGCGTCGAACTCCTGGACGATTTCGCCCTCCTTCGCGAGCCGCAGCAGCGAATCGACGAGGGTCTCGATGCGACAGAGCGCGCGGTCGGCCTTCTCGATGTGCTCTCCCGCATCTTCCGGGTCCCCGCGGGCGAGTTCGAGGTGCAGCGACGCCGTGGTGAGCGGGTTCCGCAGGTCGTGACTCAGGACGCTCGCGAACTGCCCGAGCTGTTCGACGCGGCGCTGGAGCTGTCGTTCGCGTTTCGCCTGTTCGGTCCTGTCGTGGAGCACGCAGACGAACCCGCGGTGGTCGCCCGAGCGGTCGTCGACCGCCGAGAGGGTGAAATCCACCCAGTAGCGGTCGCCGTTCCGCTCGACGCGCCACCCCTCCTCGTGGACGGGTCCGTCCTCGCGTGCCCGCCGGAGGTGTTCCGCTGGGAGCCCGGCCGCGACGTCCTCGTCGGTGTACAGGATGGAGATGTTGGCGTCGATTATCTCGTCCCGGGGGAAACCGTTGATGCGCTCGGAGCCGGTGTTCCAGCTGGTGATGTTCCCGTCCGGGTCGATGCCCACGATGCCGTAGTTCTCGATGGCCTCTATCAGCAGGTCGAAGCGTTCGCGCTCCTCGAACAGGTCGAGTTCGTTCCTGTCCGCGTCGGTGAGGTCGCGGGCGACGACGACCATCGCGCTCGAATCGGCGTCCCAGATCGCGTGGGCCGCCCGGATGTCGCTCCCGTCCTTGCGCCGCTGGGTGAGTTCGCCCGTCCACTCGCCCTCGCGGGGGACCGCAGACAGGATGTCCGCGTACTCGGGGTCCGTTCCGTCTCGTTCGAGGACGGTCCAGGCGGTGCCAAGGAGTTCCGACGGTTCGTAGCCGTACATCTCCGCGTAGTAGTGGTTGACGTAGATGTAGTGCCCCCCGGCGTCGACGATGCTGATGCCCGTGTTGACGTTGTCGAGTGCGTCCAGCTGGCGAGCGACCAGTCTGTGCTGACTGTTCTCCTCGACGGCCCGCTCTATCTGCTTCGCCAGCAGTACGAGGGATTCGCTCCCGTTCCACTGGACGTAGTGCGTGACGCCCGAGGCGAAGGCGTCGGCGACGTGTTGTTCGATCCCGTCGTCGGAGAACACGATGAACGGGGTGGGCAACTCCCGTCGGCGGAACTCGCGGAGGAACGAGAGGTCCCCTGTGTCCGGCGCGGAGAACGCCGTGACGATACAGTCCACATCCGCCCCGTCAGTTTCCAGTGCGTCGAACGCGGCCTCGTGGGTGGCGACCGACTGGACGACCGCCGACTCACAGCCGCGTTCGAGGGACTCGGTGAGCAGGCTACGGGTGCTGGACTCGACTGCGACGAGCAGGACGTCGATGGTCTCGCCGTCCCCCCGGTTTGTCCTGCCTTCGATACTCATCTCAGGTGGGAAGTACGACACCAGCGCGTGTAAGTAACGCGGTTGGTCTCGTTCGAGTGACAACCGGCAGCCGTCGCGCCTGTGGACGAACCCGGCGTGGGAGGGAGATATCGCCGATGCGGTGGTTTTTCACCTATCAGTACAGAGGGGAGAGGTGGACTCGAACAGCCTCCCCATGGCGATGGACCTCGACGTGTTCCCGCGAGTCGTCCGCCTGCTGTTCGTCGCGCTCGTCGTCCTGTTCGTCGGCTTGGTCGTGCTCGCGCTCATCATCGGGCTGGCCAGCGCCTGAAAAACGGACTCGAGAGACCCAGAACCAGCCGTCTCAGAGCCGCCGAACGGCCCCGATGGCCGAGTCGATGGGCGGCGCGTCGAACAGTTCCAGCCCAGTGTAGGCGTTCGCCCCGGCGGTGTACATGTCGCTGGCGACCTGCAGCACGTCCTCGTCGAGGTGGTCAGGCTGGACCTCACACAGTTCCCGCCAGTCCGCGATGTTCTCGGCCTTGGCCTGCTCCTTCGCTGCACCCACAGCCTCGACCCATTCGGGCTGGGTTCGCTTGTGGTACTGCCGGATGACCTCCTTGGATATCTGGGTGCCCTCGTAGCTGAAGCGGTTCTCGTCGAAGGTGCCGACCACGTCGGCGACGCGAATCTCGCCGTCGAAGTAGAGGCACTCTATCTTGCCGTCCTCGTGGGTCAGCCCGCCCGCGGCAGCCTGCTCGGTGACGATACGGTTCACCTCGCGCGCGACAGCTTCGAGGTCGTCGATGTGGGCGATGCCCGCGATGTCGTCGGCCTCTTCCCGACTCAGATAGCGGTCGGACTCCTCGTACTTCGTGGAGAACTCGACGATGGGCTCGTCGAGGTCGACGGCCTCGTCGGGCCACGAGTCGAAGTCGAGGCCGTGGTCGGCCGGGTCGGTGCGACTCCGGAGACTGGAGCCGACGGGGACGCGGTTCCGGAAGACGATCTCGAGAGGGACGAGGTAGTTCTCGCCGGCCTCGGCGTGGAACGCGTCGTAGTCGTAGTCCCGACCCTCGTGGGGGAGGTCGGGGACCTGCGTGAGGTCGATGGCCATCTCCCACGGCGGGCGCGAGGCCTCTCGCAGGGGAACGACCTCGCCGTCCTCGACGACGCCGCGATAGTGGGTGGGGACGCCCTCGTCCTCCAGCAGCTCGAAGTTGAACGCGCCCATCGAACAGAGCGACGCACCCTTGCTGGGAATCTGGTCGGGCATCTTGCCCCAGTCGAACACGGAGTAGTCGTCGGTGAAGACGAACGCGCCGAGGCCGAGTTCGTCGGCCGACGCCGGTTCCTCGATGCGGAACTCCTTGACGGACGTCACGGGGGACACCCCCGCACGCGAGTGCTCATGTGCGAAAGCGCGGAGTGCGCCACCAAGAAGGTTTCATTCCGTGCTCGTGAGGCGGCCCCGGTCGGTGGCCCCGCAAAGTAGTCGGGGCGAATACATATCGTGACGATTACCTATATCTCGTCCGGGGACGTATCGGTACGTATAGCGCGTGGCACGGCCTGTGGCCGGTGATTCCGCGCAACACGAGGGAACCATGACAGTTATCGCCGACATCTCGATTCCTGCAACCCAGTTCGCCCTCGGTCGGCTGTTCGACGCGTTCCCCGACATCGAGGTCGAACTCGAACGGCTGGTCCCGATAGAGACGGGCATCATGCCGTTGTTCTGGATGTCGGGGGCGGACGAGGCGAGGCTCCAGCGGGCACTCGCAGACGACGCCCTGACCAAATCGGTTCGGTCCCTCACCGAGACCGACGACCGGTGCCTGTTCGAGATCGTCTGGAGCTCGGACGTCAACGGGGTGATCCAGCCGCTCATGAAGAACGAGGGCGACGTGTTGCGGGCGGTCGGAAACGCCGACGAGTGGACGTTCCGACTGCTGTTCGCCGAGCGCAAGAACCTCACGAAGTTCCGGGAGGACTGCCTGGCGCATGGCGTCCAGATCGAACTTCGGCGAATCTTCAACCCCGCGCCGTCGACGGGGGACCCACTGCTCACGAAGGAGCAACGCGAGATGATCGCCCTGGCGTTCGAGGAAGGGTACTGGGACGTGCCCCGGGACACCACACTCGGTGAACTGGGTGACCAGATGGGAATCAGTGATTCGGCTGCGTCCCAGCGGCTCCGGCGCGGTGTCAAGTCGCTGATCCAGGATACCGGACTGGACCTCTGAGACTCGTCGAGTCGATAGTGATACCGGCGAGATGCCGTCGCTCCCGCGACGTTTTTACGCTTTGAACGGGACGGTTAAGGATAATGACCGATACGTTCGACACCGCTGCGGCCGACCTGCCGTCGGACGGGTTCGACTTCGCACACGTTCCCGAGACCGACCAGTCGTTCGAGAACGCGCTCGCGAAGGCCCGTGACGGCGAGCGGCTCACGGTCGCAGACGGTATCGAACTCATCACGACCGGGACCGACGTCGACGGGTTCGACCGGGTCCGCAAGGAGAAGGTGCTGCAGGCGGCCGACGAGCGCCGCCAGGACGTGGTCGGTGACGAGGTCACCTTCGTCGCGAACCTGAACAACAACGTCACCACGGCGTGTAACACGGGCTGCCTCTTCTGTAACTTCAAGAACACGGCGCACACCTTCGAGGAGGACTACGACGGGGAGCACGACGGGTTCACGAAGACCCCCGAGGAATCCCGGCGTGTCGTCGCGGACGCGGTCGAACGCGGTGTCTACGAGATAACCTCCGTCTCGGGTCTCCATCCGGGGTTCGCACTCGACGACGAGCACCACGAAATCCTGCGACAGTCCGACTGGAAGGAGACGAACTACAAGCCGCCCGAGCGCTACGTGACCGACCCCGGGACCTACGTCGAGCAGATGCAGGCCATGTCGGTCGACGACGTGCACCTGCACTCGATGACGCCGGAGGAGGCGTACCACGCGAAGCGCGGCACCGACTGGAGCTACGAGGACGTGTATCAGAAACTCAAGGATGCCGGGCTGGACTCTGTTCCGGGCACCGCCGCCGAGATACTCGTCGACGAGGTGCGCGAGGTCATCTGTCCGGGCAAGATCGGCACCGACGACTGGCTCGAGGCGATGGAGGCCGCTGCCAACGTCGGCCTCGGCCTCACCGCGACCATCATGTACGGGCACGTCGACAACGCGGCCCACCGCGTCATGCACCTGAAGGAGCTCCGTGACCTGCAAGAGCGCGTCGACGGGGCCATCACGGAGTTCGTCCCGCTCTCGTTCGTCCACGAGAACACGCCGCTGTTCGAACACGGCGTGGTCACCGAGGGCGCGAGCCGGGCCGAGGACGAACTCATGATCGCGGTCGGGCGGCTCTTCCTCGACAACATCGAGCACGTCCAGTCCTCGTGGGTGAAGTACGGCGACGAACACGGCATGAAGATGCTCAACTGCGGTGCCGACGACTTCATGGGCACCATCCTCTCCGAGGAGATAACCAAGCGCGCCGGCGGCCGGTACGGCGAGTTCCGGACGTTCGACCAGTACGTCGAGATGATCCGGGCCATCGGGCGCGTCCCGGTCGAGCGCTCGACCGACTACGAGCATCGGCGCACCATCGAGGGCGACGGCCCGTTCGGTCCCGAACTCGGCCCGAAGGCGGACGGGACGCCGCTGCTCGACCCCGGCGAGGTACCCGAGACCGCCGGGGACGTGGCGAGCGCAGACGACTGACTTTTGCCGCGGGTCGCCGTACCACCGGGCATGAACACGCTCGCGCCGGCCGACGCCGCCGACCAGTGGCGACTGCCACAGCACGCCCACATCGTCGTCTACGAGCGCGAGGGTGGGCGCGGCCTGCTCACCATCTACGACTGCGCCGCGGCCCAGAAACCGCCGTCGGCGCAGTTGCTCGGCGACCTCGGGAGCGTCCGCGCCGCCCACGAGGTCCAGCAGAACCCGACGGGCTACGTCGTGCGGATGCGCGAGCCGTCGGTGCTCGCGAAACAGGACGAGAATCACTGGGTCGTCAGGCCAGTCTCCGACAGCTGAGGCGTCTCGCGGGCGAAATCAAGGCTCGTCTCTTACGCCCAGCCCGGTAATCTCGAGGTGAGTATGAAGTTCAGCGAGTTCGTCGGTCAGGTCCAGCATCGTCTCAGTCTCCCGGACGAAGGGGAAGCGCTCCGGGCGACCCGCGCGACCCTCAGCACGCTCGGCGAGCGACTGCAAGCCGGCGAGGCCAAGGACCTCGCGGCGTCGCTCCCGATGGAGATCGACCGGTTCCTCACGACCGCGGAGTCGGGCCAGCGCTTCGACTTCGACGAGTTCGCCGACCGCGTGGCCCGGCGGAGTCACACCGACCGGCCGGACGCGATATACCACGCCCAGCAGATAGTCGCCCTGGTCGCCGAGACCGTCGCACCGGGCGAACTCGACCAGGTTCGCGGCCAGCTCCCCGACGACTACGACACGCTGTTCGAGTTCGTCGAACAGGAGCCGCCGAGCGCCTGAACCCGGGTGACCGCGCTTACTCCGAATACCCTTCCTGCACGAACCGTGTGCTCTCGTAGATGTTGAGCAGTTCCTCGATGAGTTCCTCGTGGGTCTCGTCCTCTTCGAGGTGCGTGTCGAGGCGTGCCTTCAGGTCGTCGGAGATGGTTATATCGTGTGGCATGATACCCATGCACAGCTACGTCGTCAGCACGCAAGAAACGACGGGATGATTTTCAGCGCCCGGTGTCGTGCACCTGCACCGGTTCCCGCGCCCGGAGCAGGACCCGCAAGCGCTGTTCGCCGGTGCTCGTGATGCTGTAGATCTCCCCGTCCCGCGACCGGATGTACCCGGCGCGTTCGAGGTGTGTGCACTGGTAGCCGACTGGACCGGGGTCGCCACCGAGTGCGTGTCGCAGTTCCGCGACGTGCATCGACGAGACGGCGTCCAGCGCGCTCAGAATCGCTTTCTCGCTCGGGACGTTCGTCGTGATACTCTCTCCCATCCCACCTCGACATACGTGACCATCAAACATGAATCCGACTAGGAGTGCGGCTGACCACTCGATAGACTGCCAGCCCACCGCCTCACCGCGCGACGTCGCCGTCAGACCGTCGTCTCACCGCGCAACACGCGTCGGTAGCGTCGGCCCGCGGGCGTGTCACCGGTGAGCGCTTCGCGGATGGGCTCGGAGAGCCAGCCGTCGCCGGGCGCAGGCTCGCCGTCGAAGTCCGGAGACCGAAGCTCGGCCGGGAGGTAGCGCTCGTACACCGGCAGGCGCTCGCGCAATGGGACACCGGCCTCGTCGGCGATGTCGCGCAGTTCGCGTAGTGCCGGCCACTCGTAGTCCGGGTTGATGTAGTCGTCCGTCACGGGTGAGACCCCGCCGAGGTCGTCGACGCCGCAGTCCAGCAGCTCGCGGGTGGGCGAGAGGTTCGGTGGCACCTGCACCGACACTTCCTCGGGCAGGGCGTACCGGGCCATCGCGACCACCCGGCGCATCGTCTCGACGTCGGGTTGCTCGAACCGCGAGCGCTCGTTCGGGACGACGTTCTGGACGATGACCTCCTGGATGTGGCCGTAGCGCTCGTGCAGGTCGCGGATGGCGAGCAAGCTCTCCGCCCGGTCCTGCCAGTCCTCACCGATGCCGACGAGGATACCCGTGGTGAACGGGACCTTCAGCTCGCCCGCGTTCCGGAGCGTGTTGATGCGTTGGGCCGGCGACTTCACCCGCGGGCCGGCGTGCGCCGACACGTCGGCAGTCGTCTCCAGCATCACGCCCATGCTGGCGTTGTAGGGTGCGACGAGCGCCATCTGCTCGCGGGTCTGGTCGCCGGGGTTCGAGTGGGGTAACACGCCTCGCTCCAGCGTGTGCTTGCAGACGGCGCGCAGGTAGTCGTGGATGGAGTCGTATCCCCAGGCGTCCAGTTGCGCGTGCACCTCCTCGTAGCGGTCGTCCGGGTCGTCGCCGAAGGTGAACAGCGCCTCGGTACAGCCGGCGTCGGCCCCGGTGTCGAGGGTCGCGTTCACGTCCTCGTCGTCCATGAGCGTCGCCTGCCCGGGCGGGTCGAAGAACGTGCAGTAGGTGCAGGTGTACCGGCAGGCGGTCGTCAGCGGCAGGAAGACGTTGCGGGCGAAGGTGAGTTCCTCGGCGGGCTCGACGTCGTCGGGCGTGACCGAGAGCAACTCGGCTACGTCGGCGTCGTCGAAGGTGATGTCGATGTCGTACTCGTCAGCGCCCTGTATCACGACTGGGCGTGCGTGTTCGACCGAGAAAAGCGTATCTCACCGCACCGCGCGGAGAGAAAGCCAAAAGGGAGGATTGGTGGATTATCCCTACACGAGGCCTCGTGTACTACACCGGACGAGCGGCCCACGTAAAGGGGTTCGCTCGGTTTCAGCCGTCGACTCGGGTCACGTTCACCCGGCCGTTCCCACGCTCGATTCGAAACCCGTGCTCGCGGAGCCAGTGCCGACAGCGGCCGTCGTCGTGGACCAGCACCTCGACGAGGTCCGCGGGTTCGTCCACATCGGTCGCGAGGCGATGCGAGTCGACGACAGAAACGTCGGCACCGACCGCCGTGGCGGCCTCCCGATGGTCGAGGTAGGACGCGCCGTGGTAGTCGACCCGGAACTCGGGGTGTCTGGCGACGAACGCGTTCGTGCCGCCACCACGTCCCGGCGCGAGCACCACGTCGCCTTCCATGGTGAGAAGCCGGTCGAGGCTCCCGGGCGTGGCCAGCGCGAGGTCGGCCATCACGACCGCGACCGGTTCACTGGTCGCGGCGAGGACCGCGTTGACCGCGTCGGTGAGCGGCCGGTCGTCGACGGTGACGGGTGCATCGATGTCGAGCGGTTTCGTCGACAGCAACTCCGGTTCGTGGCCGACCGCGCGGACAGCCGCGAGGACGTCCTCGCACATCACCCGCGCGAAGTCGGCGCGCTCCTCGGGAGTGAGTACTGGCGAGAGACGAGTCTTCGGCTGGTCGGGCGCGAACGGAACGAGAAGTCGCATGACGACTCAGCCCAGGCGGCTGTAGTCGTCCTGTTGCTGCCGGTACCAGTAGATGCCCCCACCGACGAGGAGGAGCACCAGGACGGCGGCTCCACCGTACATGAGCAGCTGGTTACGCTGCTGGGCCGACGCGGCCGACTGCTCGGCGCTCTCTGCCTCGCTCTGGGCACGCTCGGCGAGCGTCTGTGCGTTCTCGAAGTTCTCGCCCTCGTACGCCGAGATGGCCGACTCGACCGAGGATTCGGCGGTCGAGGTGTCGCCACCGGCCGCCGCTGCCTCGTCGATGGCAGCCTCGGCATCGGCGATCGTCTGGCGCGCGGCCCGGCTGTCCTCGGTGTAGTGGTGAGCCTCACGCGTTGCGATCTCGTTCGAGGTCCCACCGTCGCGGACCTGGGTCAGCGCGGCCACGACGAACGTCTCCTCTTCGGCGTAGGTGAAGTTCTCGACCTCGGGGACGGTCCCGGTCACCTCGATGGTGATCTGGTTGGCGTCGTTCGCCTCGGCGTCGATGTTCGAGTAGTTGAACGACTGTCCGTCGAAGGACTGCCGGTCGATCTGGTTCCCGGTGTCGGTGTCCGTGGTCGTCACCGTCCACGTGACGTCGGTCAGCTCGGTCTCACCGCGGAGCGTCCACGACGTGTAGTCGGGGTTCTGGTACAGCTCCCCGAGTGTCACCGTCGCGGTGTAGTCCTCATCGACCTGCGCTTCCGAGGACACGTCGTCGCTCGTGACCTGGACAGCCGTGGCTGTCCCGACCGCCGCGAGCGCGAGGATGGCCACGACCGCAAGCGTTGCCCACTTAGAAGAGTGGCTCGAGTTCATCCTCGTCATCTTCGACTAGGTTCTGTAAGTTCTCTTCGCTTTCCTCACGGATGGAGTCGATGTTGTCCTGTGCCTCGATTGCGACCTGCTGCAGCTCCTTGATACGCGGGACGTTGTTCACGCCTGACAGGAGTATGCAGGCCGCGACCTGGGGTTCGTTGAGCGGGTAGTCCCCACCGCGAACCTCCATCGAGCCGGTCTGCTCCTCGAGCCACTTCCGCCCGCGCTCTATGCCTTTGCGGTTGAGGTGCTTCGTCGGGCCTGCCATCACGAGAAGTGCGCGTTCCGCGCCCTCGATCTCGCAGGGGAGCGTGAGTCGGCCGAGCGCAGCCTTGCGCACGAGCGACGTGATGCGGTTGGTGGTGTGTGCGGTGTCGACCTGGTCGTCGTCACCACCGGTGAAGCGCGAGAGGAGGCCGCCGTCGTCCTCCATCTCGACCTCCTCGGTCGCGTAGCCGACGGTCGAGACGCCACCACCCGCGAGGGTGTTGATGATCTCGGAGGAGTCGACGACGCTCTCACCGACCTCGTCGCCAGCGCCGATCTCACCGGCACCGAAGAGGACGCCGAAGCGGCGGACGATCTCCTCGTTGATCTCGTCGTAGCCGCCCTCGACCGACTCCCCGGCCTTGCGCCAGGCGTCGTTGTCGAAGACGAGCAGGTTGTCTACCTCGCGGACGAAGGTCTGGAAGGACCGTGCCGCGTTGAGGGTGTAGATCCCACCCTCGTCGGAGCCGGGCAGGACGCCCAGCCCGTAGACGGGGATGGTGTAGATGCGTTTGAGATGCTTTGCGAGGACGGGTGCGCCACCACTGCCGGTGCCACCACCCATACCTGAGACGACGAGGAACGCGTCGACCTCGTGGGTCGGGATGGAGTCTATCGCTCCCTGTACCTCGTCGATGTCCTCCTCGGCGACTTCCGCGCCGAGTTCGTTGTCAGCGCCCACGCCGTGCCCTTTGACGCGGGACTGACCGATGAGCACACGATTCTCGTCCGGGATGTTGTCAAGGCCCATCAGGTCGGCTCTCGCTGTGTTGACAGCGATAGCAGCACGGATGATGCCACTCTGGGTCCGTTCGTCGTACTCGACGAACCTGTCGACTATTTTCCCACCGGCCTGACCGAATCCTATCATCGCCAGTTTCATGGAAGGGGGTCTCCGTTGGATGTGAAGAATGGGATTATCGATATAAGCCTTTGGATGGTCTGATTCTCTAACAGGTGTCAGGACTGCCTGAAAAAACGGGAGAGGTCGCTTCTATCGCCGAAAATGGTCGGTGAAACGTAATCCTTTCTTCAGTGACATTTCGCCACTCTATTTAAGCGTGTGAGGCCGGTGCGTCGGCGGTCTGTGTCAGTCCGAGGTACGACTGCAGGGTTGTCAACTCGGCTGGGTCGACACCGAACGCGGTCACATCGTTGTCCGTCACAGTGTTGTCCATCTTCAGAGAACGAGCCTGGTCGGGACCGAAGGGGATGAACGGGATCGGCCCCGCGACGGTCAGGCCGAGCTTCGCCATCGCCATCGGGATGGGGAGGATGGTGATGGACTTCCCCGCGGCCTCGTAGGCGAACTCGGTCACCTCGGCCAGCGTCACCACCTCGGGCCCACCGATTTCGTAGGTCTGCCCGACGTGTTTCTCGTCCTCGACGGCGTCGGCCAGCATCGGGACGAGGTCGCCAACCCAGATGGGCTGGAAGCGCGTCTTCCCACCGCCCGGGAGCCCCGTGACGACCGGCGTCGAGAGCTTCTTCGTGAACGAGACGAACTCGCCACCCTCGCCGAAGACGACCGACGGCCGGAAGATGACGTAGTCGAGCTCCGAGGCGGTGACGATCTCCTCGGCCTGTCCCTTCGCGCGGATGTACGCGGTCGTCCCGTTCGGGTCCGCGCCGAGGGCCGACATCTGGACGAGCTTCCCGACGTCGTGCTCCTCGCAGGCACGCACGACGTTCTCGGTTCCCTGGCGGTGAACCGAGTCGTGACTCGCGTTCCCCTTCGGCTTGAACAGCGGCGACAGCGCGACGAGGTTCACCGCGACGTCCTGGCCCTCGAAGGCGTCGACGATGGACTCGTACGCGCTCACGTCCCCCATGACCGTGTTCACCGTGTTCGGCAGGTCGGCGCTGTCCGGGTGCCGGGCCAGTGCTGTCACCTCGTGGCCGCGGTCGAGGAGTTCTTCGCAGAGGCGTTGCCCGATGAAGCCGGTCCCACCAGCGACGATTACTTTCATATTTGATAGATAGTCCGGGATTCTGATAAAGGCATCCCCAAACGGGGGTGGGGGAGCGGGGTGAGCGACGGGAGCGACCAACCACCGGGCGCGCGCTGGTGAGGGTGCCGAGCGACGTGAGGCCGCGAACCGAAGCCGTGCGAGGGACGAGCACCGCAGCGTCAGCGAGGAGCGCAGTCGGCTGGGGAGGGTGTGGTGCGGCCGCGGTTCGGAGCGGTGGCGGTCACAGCCACCAGCGCGAGTGGACTGCCTGTCGAAGTCGCGAACCGCGATGACCGACAGTCAGACCGTACCGACGACTGAGACGACTCTCACAGCCACGAGAGTTCAAATACCAGAACGCGGCCACAGTCGCCATGTACTGACGACCCACCGCGCGAGGTCCAGCGGTTGCACGGGACAGCCTCGCGTCGCCTCCGCGCCAGTCCCGTCTGCTCGCCATTCACACCCGCTTCGGACAGTCAAGCAGTCCCGACGCTCATCCCCGACACAGAGACGACAGACAGAAACCCCCTCCGTCGAAAGCCGTGGGTATGCTCGTCACGCTGGAGGGACTCGACGGGAGCGGCAAGACGACCGTCTGGGAGGCGCTCCACGACACCTACCCCGACGCCACGTTCACGCGCGAACCGACCAACTCGTGGTACGGTGAGTCGGTCAACCGCGCCATCGAGGACGACGCCGCCGACCCGCTCGCCGAACTCTTCCTGTTCATCGCCGACCACGCCGACCACCTCTCGCGGGTCGTCGAACCCGCGCTCGCCGACGGCGACCTCGTCATCTCCGACCGCTACTCGGACTCGCGCTACGCCTACCAGGGCGCGACCCTCGAAGGCGAAATCAAGCGCCCGATGGAGTACATCCGCGGCGTCCACCAGCCGTTCACCATCGAACCCGACGTGACCATCTACCTCGACGTCGACCCCCACACCGCCATGCAGCGCTCCGGCGCGACCAACAAGTTCGAGCAGTCGAAGTACCTGACGAAGGTCCAGCAGAACTACGAGCGGCTCATGGAGTTCCAGCCCGAGCGGTTCGTGCAGATCGACGCGACGCGGTCGCCAGAGGAGGTGCTGGAATCGGTCGAGGAGGTCTTCGAAGCGATTCTAGAAGAAGAGTAGCGCCGCCTTCACCGGTGCCCTGCTACCGAACCGCCTTCAGACAGACCGACTTCGCCGCGTCCTGCTTGAATCCGGCCGCTATCTCGGGATTTTCACGAGTGAACGCCTCGTCCGGCGTCGGTTCGACCACGTCTCGAATCTCGAAGCCAGCGTCGAGAACTGGCGAGAACAACCCTTCGATGGACCGCCGGTAGTACGTGGCGCGGTTGCTATCCGGCCCTGAATTCCATATGATGTCGTAGCGCTCGGTCTCGTCGTAGACGGGTGTCGCCGATTCGGTCTCCACGGTCGCCTCCATGTCGCCGGGCATCGTCTCGGTCGGGTACTCGCCCTCGCGGACGACAACGTAGTCGTGGACCGGGTTGTGCGTCGAGACGACGAGCACGCCACCGTCGACGAGCACCCGAGCGAACTCCGAAAGTGGACCCGAGAGGTCCGGCAGGTGCGAGAACACGTGCTGGCAGACGACCACGTCGACGCTGTCGTCGTCGAGGAAGTCGAGGGATTCGCCCAGGTCCGCCTGCACGAACTCGGCGTCGGGGACCTGCTGCCGCGCCCGGTCGAGCATGTCTTCGCTGAGGTCGACGCCGGTCACGTCGGCACCGCGGTCGACGTACCGTTCGGCGTAGAACCCGGAGCCACAGCCCGCATCGAGCACGTGCTTGCCGTCGAGGTCCGGGAGCATCCCGTCGAGCGTCTCCCATAGCAGTCGCTCTCTGGACGGGTCAGCGACGATGTCGTCCCAGAGCGCGGCGAGTTCGTCGTAGTGGTGCGCAATCCGGGGGTCGGCGTCCTGCATGTTCGACCGTTCATAGGTCGGTGTATAAACAGGTCTGTCGTCGGGAAAATTGGCCGCTATCCGTCCCGCCTATCGCATCGTCTCGGGCAGCTCCATCTCGTCCGGTGCGGGCATCCAGAAGAAATCGACCGTGACGCCGAGCACCAGCGGAAGCGCGATGCTCACGAGCAGGGCGAGCTGTGGCGAGCCGAGGTTCGCGCCGAGTTGCAACACGCCGGAGATGAGCAGCGTGGTGGCGAACAGCAGGACGGGCGTGATGAGGGCGACGTAGACGATTGGACCCCAGTCGGTGTCGAGTCGCTGGCGGAAGAACCGCGTCGAGACGGCCGCGATGGCCGTGTTGACGACCACGAGCACTGCGAGGCCGATGACGCCCACGAGTGAGACCATACCGTCCCTAGGAAACGGACGGCCTTTGACGTATCGGAACGGCTTTCAAGTGGGCAAGTTTTGCACAGCACATGCATCGAGTCATCGGAGAACGCGACCTCTCGGACACACCATTCTCGCCCGACGAGGCCCGCGCGCTCTACCGCGACATGGTTCGTGCCCGCCGCTTCGACGAGCGAGCACTGGCGCTCCAGCGCCGCGGGTGGATGAGTGGCTACCCGCCGTACAAGGGCCAGGAGGCCTCGCAGGTCGGTGCCGCCCACGCGATGGCGGCCGAAGACTGGCTGTTCCCGACCTACCGCTCCAACGGGATGCAGATCGCCCGTGGGGTGCCCATGAGCGACATCCTGCGCTTCCGCCGGGGCCAGCCCGAGTACACCTCTGACCACGACGTGCCGAACTTCCCGCAGGCGGTCCCCATCGCCACCCAGATTCCTCACGCGACCGGGGCGGGCATGGCGATGAACTACGAAGACGACGACGGCGCAGTCCTCTGTTACTTCGGCGACGGCGCGACCTCCGAGGGCGACTTCCACGAGGGGCTCAACTTCGCCGGCGTCTTCGAGACGCCGACGGTGTTCTTCTGTGAGAACAACAACTGGGCCATCTCGCTGCCCCGTCGCAAGCAGACCGCCGCGGCGTCCATCGCCGACCGCGCCCAAGCCTACGGCTTCAAAGGCGGGCAGGTCGACGGGAACGACCCGCTGGCGGTCCGAGAGTTCGTCCAGAGCGCGCTCGAGTCAGCACGAGACGGGAAGCCGGTGCTCGTCGAGAGCATGACCTACCGGCAGGGTGCCCACACCACGAGTGACGACCCCTCGCGCTACCGCGAGGACGAAGACCTCCCGGAATGGCGGACCCGTGACCCGCTGGAGCGCTACGAGGAGTACCTCCGCGAGCAGGGCGTCATCACCGACGACTACGTCGAGACCATCCACGAGGAGGCCGACGAGGAACTGACCGACGCGGTCGAGCGTGCCGAATCTGGCGAGCCGGCGGACCCGGACGAGGTGTTCGACTCGGTGTACGCCGAGATGCCGAAGAAACTGGAGAAACAGCGCGACTGGTTACGGTCGTTCGCGGACGAACACGACGTGCAGGAACTAGAACATTAGCTGGCCCGCTACTGCAGGCAGATGTACGTCTTGGTGTCGGCGATGCCGTCTAACTTCTGTAACTTGCCGACAACGGTGTGCAAGACGTCGTACACCTCCTCGGTTTCGACCTCGGTGATGATGTCGTAGTTCCCGGCGACGATGTGGGCCTCGCTGACCGGGCCGAGGCCACGGATCGAGTCGAGGAGTTCTTCGGACTTTCCTGCCGCCGTCTTGACCATGATGAACGCGTGAACCATTCGTGCTGTGGTAGTCTCTGTCATAGCAAAAACCTTTGCCCTGTTCGGGGGAGGGCACCGGGGTAAGTTATTCAAGGGGGGTGAGCGTACACAGTGATATGCGGTTCGTTATCATTGGCGCAGGTCGAGTCGGACTCCGCACGGCTCGTGTTCTTCGGGACGAGGGACACGAGGTGACGCTCATCGAGACCGACGAGCGGAAGGTCAAGCGTGCTCGCGACCAGGACTTCACAGTCGTCGAAGGCGACGGGTCACGTGAGGACATCCTCAACGAGGCAGGGGTCGCAGACGCCGACGCGGTCGGCGCACTCACGGGGGACCTCAACACGAACTTCGCGGCGTGCATGATCGCCGACCACCACGGGGCTCGGACGGTCATGCGCATCGACGAGGACTACCGCGAGGACATCTACCGGAAGTACGCAGACGCGGTGGACGAGGTCGTCTACCCCGAGCGGCTGGGGGCGATCGGGGCGAAGAACGCCCTGCTGGGCGGTGACATCCGTGCCATCGCGGACATCGCCCAGCACCTCCAGCTGGTCGAACTCAGCGTCACGGAGGAATCCCCGATGAAGGGGTACTCCATCGCCGAGGTGGAACTCCCGAAGACGGCGACCATGATCGCCTTCGGCAAGCAGGGTCACTCGATGAGCATCCCCGACCCGGACGAGTCGCTCGAACTCGGGGACCGCGTCGTCGTCCTCGCGGATTTCGACGTGCTCGGCGACGTCCGGCAGCTCATCGTGGGTGACACGAGTCGTGCGGCACCCGCAGGAGGAGTCTAACCATGGCAGTCACAGCATACATCATGATCAAGGCGAACACGGGCGAGGCGGACCGGCTCAGAGACAGCATCGAAGACATCGAGGGCGTCGAATCCGCCTACATCGTCGCGGGCGACGTCGACGTCATCGCGAAGGTCCACGTCGAGACGCCCGGCGAGGTCAAGGACATCGCCGCCTCGCAGATACAGGGCATCCGCGGCGTCGAGGACACACAGACGTACATCGCGATGGATTGACCGCGGCCCCGGACATCGCTGTGGTTCTGGTACGAGGGTCGTGCCGACGCTACAGCGGTGGTCCGCCGCTCGACCCACCGCCGTCGACCGCGTTTTCACTGTTCTGCACCGCCGACTGCATCAGTTCAGCCGCAGCGCCCCGGTACTCGTACCCCGGGACGATGCCCTGGGCGTAGGTCCCTTCGACGAACTCGACGAGGGTCTTTGCATCCTCGACGCCCTCGCTGGCGTTCCAGGCGATATAGGAGAGTTCGACCACGACCTCGTCGTCGGTCCGGGTGACCTGCGGGGGGTCGTGGGTGGACGTGGTGGCGACGTCGAACGTGTCTTCGAGGCGCAGTTCGAGCGTCTCGAACCAGCCGTCTTCGACGACCTCGTGGACTGTCTCGCCAGTGACCGCGGCGTCGAGTGTGGGGAGGCGGACGGTGACGGCGAACTCGCCGTCGCGCTTTCCCTCGGCGCTACTGGCCGTTACGACGGCCTCGAACACGGTCGTGTCGAGGGTGTAGCCCGACTCCGTGGCGGTGAACGCGTCGTGACGCGCTAACGCCTGGTCGACGGGCTCGGGTATCTCGCTCATGCGCCGCCGCTAGGGTGCCAGCCGGCAAGGGCGTTGCGCTCTCGCCCCTCGTGTCGTGACCTCAGTTCTCGCGGTCCGCGAGGACGCCCTTGACGGCCATCGCCAGTTCGTCGAAGTTCGACAGGGTCAGGCCGTCGGTCGTGACGAACACGCCGCCGCTGTCGGTGGTGGTCCGGACGAGGAAGCCGTTCTCGAACTTCCGGATGGTGTACTCGTACTCGCCCAGCTCGGATGTCTCGTAGGCGGCCTGTGTGGTCTTGAACTCCCGCCACTCGTGGCCGACGAACGTCGAGAGGTCGGCGTCTCGCTCCAGGTCGCTTCGCAGGTAGAGCTGCTCGAAGTCGTCGCGGGTGAAGTACGTGATGGAACGGAGGCTGTCGCCTACGGTCGTTCGACACGCGCTCACCAGTCTGTCCTCGTCACGTTCGGTCAACAGGGTCGCCATGGTCCTATTCCTCTATCCATGCTCATAAGAGCGATGTTGTGTGTCAGCGACGCAAATCGTTATCAAGATTTGTCACGAACCAGCATACTTACAGCAGATACATGTATAATTACCGAATGGTTCCTGCGTACGCGGGGGCCATCGACCAGGACGACTGTCTGTCATGACATCTGATCGTGTTGGTCACCGGCGACTACCGTGCTGCCATGCCCGGGTAGTCGCTTTCTATGGGCGGTATCGCGTAGTTTTTTCACCACCCTCCGGGTAGGTGAGTCGGATGGAGGGCGTTCTCTGGCACCTGCTGGCGAGTTCGCGGGGAGCCGCGACGCGGGTCCGGATACTCCGCGCCATCGAGCAGCGCCCACGGAACGCCAACGAACTCGCGACCGAACTCGACCTCGACTACACCACCATCCGCCACCACACGGAGATCCTGCTGGAGAACAACGTGCTCCGGCGCACCGACGACGACTACGCGGCGGTGTACCTGCTCACCGACCAGCTCCGGTCGAACTGGGACGTGGTCGAAGAGATACTCGCGGTCGTGGACACGGAGGACCCATGATTGTGGACGAATTTTGGACAGCACCTATACTCGACGCGATGCAACGGAGGGACGATGACCCTGTGGCTTGAGGCCGCCCGCATCGCCGCGGGCGTGAACGCCGTGCTCTTGCTGGCCCTGGGATGGGTCTGGCTGGGCAACTACCGCCGTCACGGTGCGCGCCACACGCTCGGCCTGCTCGTGTTCGCCGCGTTCCTCCTCGTCGAGAACGCGCTCTGGCTCTACTTCTATCTGCTTCACCCCGCCTTCATCGGGTGGTTCGAGGCTGCCGGTACCGACGTGCAGATCGGCGTGACCCTGCTCTGCGGGCTCGAACTCGTCGCACTCGCGTTCATGGCACACCTCACGCTTCGTTGACCCCAAACCACACCCCGCTGACCCCGAATCGTCCCGCTGGTGTTCGGCGACTCGGGACGAATTTTGGACGCAGTTCGGAAACTGCTTTTCACCATCCAGCTACAGCATAGGGTATGGCACGCACACGACGCTCCCTGCTCGCCGCCACGGGAACCACCCTGGCCCTCGCTGGCTGTCTCGGCGACGGGGCTGGCGACGCGACCGATACCCCAACCGCGACCGACACGGCGGCCCCGACGGACACCGCCACTCCCACCGCAACCGAGACCCAGTCCATGGGTCCCACGGTGCAGGTTTCGTCTCATCCGGACCTCGGCGACATCCTCGTCGGCCCCGAGGGGATGACGCTCTACATGTTCGATTCCGACACGCAGGGCAGCGGGTCGAGCACCTGCAGCGGCGGCTGTGCCAGCGCCTGGCCACCCCTCACCGTCGATGGGATGGCTTCGGCGGGCGATGGCGTCACCGCCGACCTCACCACGTTCGAGCGTGACGGTGGAGACATGCAGGTCGCCGCCGCCGGGTGGCCGCTGTACTACTTCGCGAGCGACAGCTCCCCCGGCGACGCCAACGGCCAGGGTGCCAACGACGTGTGGTGGGTGCTCCGACCCGACGGGACGGTGGTCCGTGGGAGCGACACCGACACCGCGACCGCGACGCCGACCGAGAGCGGCGGCGGGGAGACGACGACCGACCCGTACTACTGAGTTCGCTTGCGACTCCCTGGGACGTGGGTTCCAGCCCCCGCGTACTTTTTTCTCACATTCCCTCGAATCACGGCTATGGACCCCCGCATCCGGCAACACGCCGAGATAATCGCCGAGCACTCGACCGACATCGCGGCCGGCGACCACGTCATCATCCGGAGCCAGCAGGCCGGCCGTGACCTCGTCGTCGCGCTCCACGAGGCAATCGGCGAGCGCGGAGCGCGTCCGGCGACGACCTGGCTCGACGGGCGAGCACACCGGGCGTACCTGCGGGCGGTTGACCCCGACGCCCTCGATACCCCGGAGCACGTCCTCGCCTTCGTCGAGACCGCCGATGTCATCATCGACATCAAGGCGACCCACAACGCCTACCGGACCAGTGATGTCCCACCTGAGACGGGCACTGCCTTCGGCAAGGCACACCAGCCCGTTCAGGAGGCACAGTCTGAGACGCGCTGGGTCTTCACGCAGTTCCCTACGCCGGCCAACGCCCAGCAGGCCGAGATGAGCACGGCCGCCTACGAGGACTTCGTCTGGAACGCTATCAACCGTGACTGGGCCGCCCAGCGCGAGCACCAGCAGCAACTGGTCGACATCCTGGACGCAGGCGAGGAGGTCCACATCCAGACCGGTGACACAGATATCCGCATGCGCATGGACGACAACCCCGTCAAGAACGATGCGGGCGAGGTCAACCTTCCCGGAGGCGAGGTGTACACCGCCCCCGTCCCGGACTCGGTGGCGGGAACGGTGGCCTTCGACAAACCGGTCCTCGTCCGTGGCCAGGCAGTCGATGGCGTTCGACTCACCTTCGAGAACGGCGAGGTCGTCGATTTCACGGCCGAGAGGAACGAGGACAGCCTCGACGCCCTGCTCGACACCGACGAGGGTGCCCGCCGGGTCGGCGAACTCGGCATCGGCATGAACCGCGGTATCGACCGCTTCACGGCCAACATGCTGTTCGACGAGAAGATGGGCGACACCATCCACCTCGCGCTCGGGAACGCCTACAAGGATACGGTGAGTGAGGACGGCGAACGCAACGAATCTGCCATCCACCAGGACATGCTCGTCGACGTGAGCGAGGACGCCACCATCGAGGTGGATGGTGAGGTGGTGCAGCGGGACGGGACGTTCGTGTTCGAGGAGTAGGGAGACGCGACCGCAGGGAGCGTCTCCGATTGCGAGCGGAGTGCGCCGTGAAGACGAGTTCGAGTCGTAGCACGTTCGAGGGGCAGGAATCCGGGGCTCGGAGTTACGTCTCTCACTGGCGTTCGAGAGCGGTGTGGAGGAGAGGGTGGGGCAGGATTCGAACCAGAGCGAGACGGTCCGGGCATGCGGCGCTTCGCGCCGTTCCGGGCTGCGACTCGCAGGGTTCGGAATCTGTTGCTCGCATACACGTCTCTCACTGGCGTTCGGGAACGGTGTGGGAGGGGAAGAGGAGCAGGATTCGAACCAGAGCGAGACGGTCCGGGCATGCGGCGCTTCGCGCCGTTCCGGGCTGCGACTCGCAGGGTTCGGAATCCTTTGCTCGCATACACGTCTCTCACTGGCGTTCGAGACGGTATGCGAGGGGCAGGATTCGAACCCGCGAACCTCTACAGGAGCGGATCTTAAGTCCGCCGCTTTTGGCCAAGCTCAGCCACCCTCGCGCAGTCTGGCGTATTCGGAGCGCCCCTAAGACGGTTTCGCTTACGAGGCAGCACTGCGGGGGAGTCCTCACGGTCACCTGAACTGACCAGCCGTACTTTCGGTTCGAGACGACTGTCGGCCACAGGCGAAAAAATCGCTATTCGCGCCGGTCCCCTACACTCGGATATGACGTACACACGTCGGTCCGTACTGCTCGCGAGCGCCACCTCCCTCGGCTTCGCCGGGGTCTCCGGCGTTGCCGGTGCGGTGGCCACCATCCCGACCGACCCGCAGCTGGCGACCGGTGCCGCAACGCTCCAGACCGGGACCGTCTCGGGCATCGGAGAGCCGGTACTCGTCGACGGCGACGGGATGACCCTTTACATGTTCGAGGCGGACACGCAGGGGAGCGGCGAGAGCGCCTGTACCGGGGGCTGCGCGAACGCCTGGCCGCCCCTTCTCACCGAAGGCGAGGCCAGTGTGATGGTCGCGTCGACCGTCACCGCCAGCGTCGCGACCATCGAACGCGCCGACGGCACGACCCAGGTCACCGCCGAGGGCTGGCCGCTCTACCGCTTCGCTGGTGACGAGAAGCCGGGCGACGCGAACGGGCAGGGAATCAACGATTCGTGGTGGGTCCTCTGTCGCTGCGGCAGGCCCATCCGCACTTAGGCGAGGGGCAACGCGCCCCGAAAACGAATCCGTTTACCAGTCCACGCTCAGCGTGCCGTCCCCGTGCGGGTCTGGTGAGATTTCCTTGTCAGTCCGGCGGTCCACGACGTGGATGATACCGGCACCCTTCTTCGCTGGGCAGGCCTCCGCAGCCTTGATGTTGTGCTCGAGTTCGTCCTCGTCGAAGAAGTACGTCTTCGGCCGGGCGAGGGCGGTCGAGATGTCCATCTCCCAGTTCGCGGAGACCTCGGCGCACTTGCCCGCCCCGAAGCACTTGTTCGCCTCGAAGATTATCTTGTAGGGCTTCTCCTCGACGGGCGGGGCGTTCGCCTCGCCGATCTCGCTGGGGGCGTGGGCGTCGTCGGCGTCGCTCATTGCTGGGGGTTCGGGGCGCGGGGGACTTTCGTGTGTCGGTCCCGGGTTCGGTGTCCGACCTGACGGAGAAGGCTTATGTCTCGAATCTGTGAACTCTCCGGTATGTCCCCCCGCTCCTCCCGCCGAGCCCTCCTGGGCAGCCTCGGTGCCTCACTCACGATGCTCGCCGGGTGTACGTCGTCCCCCGACGACCCACCACCGGCAGGTGTCGACTCGATACCCGACCCCGACGACCACATCTACGGTGCTGATGGCGAATGGGGAAGCTTCGGCAGCGACCGGAGCCACACCCGACAGGTCAGCGACGGAAAGGCACCTGTCGACGGGGTCACCGAGAAGTGGCGCGTCGAGGTGCCACAGCTGACCCGTCGCCTGGAACCGCTCGTCGCGAACGACGTCGTCTACCACGTCCACGACCGGTCGTTGCACGCCCTCGACGCGAGCGACGGGAGCGTCCGCTGGCGACTCCCCGACGTGGACAAGCTCCCGCTCGTCACCGACGACACCGCGTACGTTCCGGTGGAGAACCGGCTCCTGGCGGTCGACCCGCAGACGGGAGACCAGTTCTGGGAGCGCGAACTCACCGAACACGGCCACGTCGGCACTCCCGTGGCGGACCCTGACGACCGCCTGTTCGTCCCCGATGGCGAGACGCTGTTCGCGCTGGACCTTGAGACCGGCGAGACGGCGTGGTCACGCCGGCTGTTCGGGTCGATAGTCGGGCCGCCCGTCCTGGTCGATGGCTGGTACGTCGGTGTCGTCACCGGGGCGCGGAAGCTGTTCCTGCTCGAGCCCGAGGGGGTCGGTGCAGGTGAGTGGACGTTTCCGGCCTGGCCGCAGAGTCCCCCGACTGCCGACACCGACGGTATCTACTGCAACTTCGTCGACGGGATGACCCGGGGAATCAGGACCGAGCACTCGCCCCGTGGCGACGTCGACTGGCAGGCCGAGACCGGCTGGAACAACGGCGGGCTCGCGGTGAAGAGAAACCTCTACGCGGCCGGAACCAGGGGGCTGACCGCCATCGACCCCGAGACGGGCGGCCAGAGATGGACCTACGACACCGGGAACTGGCGACACACCGCGCCCGTGCTCGCCCGCGACACCCTGTTCGTCGGCGGCGACAAACTGTACGCGCTGGACCCGACGCCCAGTGGCGGCGTGCTCGGCGACGGCCCCGCGACCCGGTGGACGAAGTCGTTCCACGGCGAGGTCGGGCCGGGCCCGGTCATCGACGACGGCGTCATCTACGTGGTCGCCCAGACCGGCGAAGAAACGTACCACCTGCTGGCGCTCTCGTGACTCAGTAACTGACGACCGCGGCCAGAATCCCACCCGTCTGGCCGATACCGACGAGCGCGAACCCGGAGAGGGCGGTGTCGAGCCCACCCACGAGCGCCGGCACGATGTACAGAATCGCCCCGAGCAGGCTGAGCCCGGCACCCGCGAGGTACACCTGCGGTTTCCGGTCGACGTGCAGGCCGGTGTAGACGTAGCCCCCGGCCGGGACGAGCATCCAGCCGACGACCGTCACGGCCGCGAGCGTCGTGCTCACGGGGTCGGTGAACAGGGCCACGGTGCCGAGCAGGTTCAGTGCGGTCCCGACGACGAGGACGACCTTCCACGCGAGCAACACGCCCTCCTGCATGTCCTGCCAGGACAGCACGGTGAACGCGACGAGCAACACGTCCATCACGAGCATCCCGACGCGGACCGTGTGCGTGCTGGCAACCTCTAGGTGCGCCAGGGTCGCGAAGGTCCACGCGAGCGGGACCAGCAGTGCGGGGCCGGTCTCTCGGAGCCGACGGAGCATACCCGTCCTGTCGGGGGCCCGGTAGTAAACCCTATCTCCGAACCAGTGACCGCGAGCGCCACCGCTGGTCGATGTGGCGTCGAAAGAAAGCGGGTGTCTGTGGCGACTTACTCGTCGTGAACGTCGATGGACTCGATGACGACGTCCTGCGTCGGCTTGTCCTGGGCGTCGGTCGGCAGCGAGCCGATCTCCTCGACGACGTCCATGCCGTCGATGACCTTGCCGAAGACGGAGTGCTTGCCGTCGAGGTGCGGCGTGGCGTCGAGCGTGATGAAGAACTGCGAGCCGTTCGTGTTCGGGCCGGCGTTCGCCATCGAGAGGACGCCGGGGCCGTCGTGGCCGAGGTCCTCGTGGAACTCGTCGTCGAACTGGTAGCCGGGGCCGCCGCGGCCGGTCCCGGTCGGGTCACCGCCCTGGATCATGAAGCCCTCGATGACGCGGTGGAAGATGACGTCCTCGTACAGCGGCTCGCCCTCGATGGTCTCGCCCGTCTCGGGGTCGGACCATGCCTTCTCGCCTGTGGCGAGGCCGACGAAGTTGTCGACCGTGTTGGGGACGCGCTCGTCGTACAGCTCTACCTCGATGTCGCCGCGGTTCGTGTGGATGGTGGCAGTCAGGTCACTCATGTTCGGACCGACGGCCTGCCGGGGGAAAACGTTGTGGATTGTCGGCACGCTTACCCTCTTTGCACCCGTCTCTACGCGCCATGGGTGACACGACGTTCCTCAGGGGGGACCGGCTCTCGTTGCGGGCGGTCGAACCGACCGACCTCGACTTCCTCAGGCAGTACCAGAACGACCCCGACCTCCGGGGTCGACTGACCCGCGCGTTCCCACAGACCATCTCCGACGCCGAATCGTTCCTGAATTCGGTGACAGTTCGGGACAATCTCGCGTTCATCGCGACCGAGGGCGGCGACCGCGTCGGCTTCGTCGCGCTGTTCGACGTTGAGCACGTCCCCGGGCGGGCGCGCCTCGGCTACTGGGTCGTCCCCGAGCACCAGGGGCAGGGCTACGCCACCGAGATGGTCACCCTCGTGGTCGACTACGCCTTCGACGAACTCCGCCTGCACAAGGTGACCGCGGACACCCTCGCGAGCAACGAGGCGTCCGGGCGGGTGCTGGAAAAGTGCGGGTTCGAGCGCGAAGGGGTGTTGCGGGAACACGAGTACATCGACGGCGAGCACGTCGATAGCCACCTCTACGCGGTCTTGCGGTCTTCTCGGTAGTGCGCAGATTCAAGAGCCAGCCACCCGAACGATTCTATCGAATGACCCGCTCGGCTCGCCATCGCAGAGAGCGCGTGACACTCGCCCGGCTCCCGTCGGGCGTGGAGGTCACGACGACGGTCCACAGCTACGAGGGCCCCGACGACGGACCGACGGTGTACGTGCAGGCCGCCCAGCACGGCCGAGAGATAAACGGGACGGAGGTGTGTCGCCGCCTGCACGACGAGTTACCGACGACGGAGCTGCGCGGTCGCGTTGTCGTCGTCCCCGTCGCGAACCCGCTCACGTTCGACCGCGTGTCGTACACCACGCCGGAGATTCTGGACTCGGTGAACCCGAACATGAACCGCGTCTGGCCAGGGAACCCGGAGGGGACGGTCCACCAGCGGATGGTGGCCAGCCTGTGGGAGTACGCCGGCGAGGCCGACGCCATCGTCGACCTGCACACGGGGAGTCCCGACATGCAGACCCATACGGTGTTCATGGAGGGCGACCCCGGTTCTCGCGACCTCGCGAACGTCTTCGGGACGGACCTCCTGCTCGCCGAACAGGCCGGTGAGGAAGCCCCCGACTCGTGGCATCGCCGCGGATTCGACGGGAAACTCCGGGTCGTCGCGGCCCGCGAGGGTATCCCGGCCATCACGCCAGAGCTCGCCCACAACAAGCAGATCGTCGAGGACGCGGTCAAGACCGGGGTCCGTGGCGTGTTGAACGTGCTTCGCTCGCTCGACGTGCTCGACGGGCAGGTGATTCCGACCGGTGAGCCGCGGCTCGCGCGGAACCACCTCGGACGGGTCGACGCCAAGGAGTCGGGGCTGTTCCGTCCGGCAAAGTCGCTCGAACTGGGGCAGACGGTGTCGGCGGGCGACGACCTCGGTGTGGTGTACGACCCGACGACGTACGAGGTGCTCCAGCGCGCCGAGGTGACCCGCGATGGAATCCTCTACGCGATAACGCGGGAAGCGACGGTGAAAGGCGGAGACCGACTCGCGAGCGTCGCGGTCCCGCTGGAAGAGTGATTACCGGCCGGGCAGGAGTTCCGTGATGCTCGCCTTGCGAACGTCGCCGTCGTCCATGACGATGACGTCCAGCTCGACGTCGTAATCGTACAGCAGTTCGCGACAGACCCCACAGGCCGGTGTCACCGCCGGGTCGTTGTCGGGGTCGTTGTCGGGGTAGTACACCGCCGCGGTACAGTCGAAGCGGGTGTGGCCGTCCTTGAGCGCGTTCGAAAGGGTGACCGGCTCGCAGTGGACGCTGGCGTTCCCGATGCGAGAGTTCACGTTGACCGCGGTGTATACCTCACCGGATTCGGTCCGGAGGGCGGAGGCGACGTCGTGTCGCTCCGGGTGGAAGTGTTCTTCGAGGCAGGCTTCGGCCTCGCGGATGAGGTCGTAATCTGCAGCGTAGAGTGACCGAGAGTCCATGGCATCGCTTCGAGTGTCGAGACCAAAAGGGTGCGGTTACAGTTCAGAAGTCTCGAAGGTCGTCTAGCACTGCGGCCGCGTCGCCCGATTCGATGGCCTCGCGGGCCGCCGCCAGTCCCTCGTCGAGGTCGGACACGTCGTCGCGGGCGTACATCCGGAAGGCCGCGTTGAGGGCGATGGCGTCGGCGAACTGGTCGTCGCGCTCGCGCGCCAGGACCGCCTCGGTGATGGTTGCGGACTCTTCGGCGACGTTCTCGACTTCGAGGTCCTCGCCCTCGAAGTCCATCCCGAAGTTCGCGGTCTCGATCTCGTAGTCGGAGAGCTCTTCGCCGTCCCATTCGGCGACCTTCGTGTACCCGGGCCGGATGTCGTCGTACCCCTCCATGCCCTGGAACATGACGACCTTGTCCACGTCGCTCTCGCGGCTCTCGGCGAAGGTGTCACACACCTTCTTCGCGAACGCGAGGTGGTAGAACGAGCCGAGGTGGACCGAGGCGTTCGCGGGGTTCGCGAGCGTCTCGATGGTGTTGACGAACGAACGCACGCCGAGCTGGTCGCGCTGCTCCCAGAGCGCGTGGACCTTCGGGTTGAACTCGGGCTGGTAGTAGAAGCCGAAGCCGGTCTCGTCGACCATGTCGGCGGACTCCTGCACCGAAAGCTCGGTCCGGATGCCGAGTTCGTCCAGCACGTGCTTGTAGGCGTCCTGCTTCTGCGTCGGAACGCGGTCGCCGGAGTGCGCGACGACCGGGGTGCCCGCGGCCGCGGCGACGACGCCCGCGCCGACGCCGAAGATGGCCGAGCGACCCTTGCCGTCGTAGTTCGCGCCGCAGTCGACGGGGTCGCAGTCGGGCTCGGCCGTCACGACGCTCTCCTCGCGCATCACGTCGGTGTACGCGCCGAGTTCCTCCGCGTTGTTGTGCTTCCAGCGGTTCGCCAGCCAGAATCCCCCGAGGGTAAGGTCGTCGGGCTCGCCGCCGAGGATGCGCTGGAACGCCTCCAGGGCCTGTTCGCGTGTCAGGTCCTCCGCGGACTTCGGACCCGAGCCACACACTTCCGTCATCAGCCGTTTCAGCGGCCACTCGCCGTACTCCTGAGACGTTTTCGTCATGGGCAGGCCTTGGGACGGTCCGGCCAAAAGTCGCCCGGTCCGTTCCCGGGCCGCGGGAATCTCGCTATTCCTTCCGGTAGCTCGCGGTCCGCCCCCACGAGGTCTTCTTCCCCCACAGGCCAGAGCGCATGCACTCCAGCTCGACGATCTGGGAGTTATCGACGAACAGGTTCACGTTCGGCCCGAAGTTCTTGATGTACCACTCGAACACCGGCGGGTCCGCGGCCTCGAACACGCAGTTCTCGATGCCGACCTCGTTGGCGATCTGGAAGGCCACGTCGGTCCGCCATTCTCGCACCCGCTCGGTGATGCCCTCGGACTCGACCATTATCTTGTACGCGCCGGCCTCCAGGTGGCGCTCGGCCTCGCGGATGGCGCTCGTCGGGTCGATGGCCGCCTCGCTCTCCAGTTCCTCGACGCTGGAGGCACCACCGGCCCCGAACTGGACGTTGATCTCGGGCTTCGGTTTCAGCCCGTAGTTCGCGACTGTCTCGGTCAGGGCGACGAGGTCGTCGGTGTCGATGGCGAGGAAGCCCGACGAGATCTCCACGATGTCGAAGCCGAGGTTCTTCGCCTCCTCGATGTAGCGGTCCACGAGGTCGTTATCGCGGACGAGGACGTTCTCGACGAACCCGCCGGTCGAGACCATCACGTCGAACTCGTGGCAGGTCTCGATGAGTTCTTTCACTGCCTTCTCGGGCATCAGGGCGAACGACCCGCCCGAGAACTTGTAGATGTCCACGTACTCGCCCATCGTCTCAAGGATGTCCCGCAACTCGCGGGGCCCCATCGGGTCGTAGTACGGCCCGCGAATCTCGGTGATGCCGCGGTCGCGGGGTTTCTCCGGGCGGTCGTTGATGTGCAGGAAGTCGAAGGCGCGAGCCATGGCTGATGTTGGGTCGCGAGTCGATTATGGATGCGGCTTGGTAACGCAAGACACTATCTGTGTGGTGGGCGTCCTGTCCCGGACGGCCTAACCGTCTGTGCCCACCTGTTACCCGTCTCGAGTCCCTCGTCTCGGGTATGGTCGACAGAGAACTCGGACAGGCGGTCATCGTGTACGACGACCCGGACGGCGAGACCGTCGAGAAGACGGTCGAGAACGAGCACATCGCGTACTTCCAGGACCACTGGATCCTGAAGACCGGCGAGGAGGACGGCAGGGACCTCGTCCGCCGCATCCCGATCCAGCGTGTCCACTACGTCGAGCGCTCTGTCGAACAGTTCGAGCGCGAGGTCAGCACGCTGCGCGACCAGGTCCAGTCGGTCGCCGACGACCTGCGCTCGAAGCTCCTCGGAAGCGGTGAAGAGACCCACCAGACCGACGACGCCATCCGAATCGACGTCTCCGAGGGGTCCGACGACGACCCGGACGCGAGACGCTGACGCCGCCCCTGTCTCCCTACTTCAACAGCGCGACCAGGTCCTCCACGTCGTGTTGCTCCAGTTGCAACACCGTCTCGACGATGTCGTTCCGGTGGTCCTCGTCGTACCGTCCCTGGGTCAGGTCGTGGAACTTCGCCTCAACCTGCTCCCAGGCCATCGGGTCGGTCGGGTGGCCCTGGAACCCCGATTTCTCTATCTCGTAGGTCGTCCCGTCCTTGAGCGTGACGTGGAGCAGTGCGGGCATCTCCCCGTTCTCGAACCGCGTCGTCAACGCCTCGTCCTCGCTGACCTCGACGGTCCGGAGCAGCGTCTGGACGTCCTCGCGGTGGATGCGGTCGCGGTCGTAGGCGTCGATGCCGAGTTCGCGGTCGGCCAGCGCGGCCGCCAGCATGTACGGCAGGGAGTGGTCGGCCTGTGCCTTCGTCTCGACCTCGTAACGGCTGCCCTCGCCGCCGCCGATGATGAGCTTCGCGCCCGCGAAGGTGTCCAGATGGATGCGTTCGACCTGTGCGGGGTCGATGTCCTCGGACTCGGCGAGCTGGATGATGCCCTCGACCGCGGATTGGGCATAGGTCTCGGCGACGTAGCGCTTGGTCATGGTGTCGAAGACGCGCGGACAGCCCGGGTCGAGGTCGACCTCGAAGTCGCCCGAGATAACCTGCTGCCAGCCCTTCTGGCCCTCGAACAGGTTCGTCGGGCCGTCCATCCCGTGGCGGGCGAGCCGGGTGGCGTAGACGGCGTTCCGGGCCGCGTTCGCGCTCGCGACGCCCTTCCACTCGTTGATACCGCCAGTGCGAGTCACCCGGAGGGCGTTGTGGGCCGTGCCGGCGATGCCGATGGCGTTCAGCAACTGGTCGGGGTCTAACCCGTAGGCCTTCCCGGCGGCGCAGGCCGACGAGATGACGGTGTGGGTGACGTGGTCCCAGCCGCGGTCGCGGACCGGCGCGTTCCAGGCCAGTTCGCCCTGCACCTCGTAGGCGACCCCGATGGCCTCGAGCAGGTCCTTCCCGGTGCCGGCGGCGTCCTCGGTGCAGGCGATGGCGGCCGCGATGTTGTCGCTCGGGTGGGGCGTCTCCCCGGGGGCGAGGAACGAGTCCATGAAGTCGAGGTATCGAACCAGACTCGTGTTGTGCATCGTCGCCTCGTCGGGGCTGGCTCGCGCCCGGTGGCCCCACAGCCGACAGGGCCCGTCCCGGCCGTACTCGGTGACGGTGCTGAAGACGGTGTCTGTCGTCTCGGCGTCGAGGGCGGCCACCGCGATGCCGAGCGAATCGAGCACGCGTTTTTTCAGTTCGTCGACCACGTCGTCCGGGAGGGCGTCGTACTCGACGGCGGGCACGAACTCGGCGAACGTCTGGGTTTCGACCATGCTAGAGAATGCGGGTCACACCCGGAAAGCCGGTACCCACGACTGCTCAAGCCGAACGACGTGCGGAGGTGGTTCTGACGGGGGTCGCCGTGCTACGCGATCCTGTAGCCGAACTGGATGCCATCCTCGTCCACCCACACCGACAACCGACCGGAGGCAGGACGCTCGTCGAGGTTCCACTCGTACGTGGCACTGTCGGCCGAGTCGGTGCTCGCCTCCACGAGATACACGCCGGAGGCGCGATGCTCGAACAGGTCGAGGTAGCGTTGTCTCTCCGGACGGAGGCTGAACGTGTCGTCGAACACGGTCGCTCCCGACGACTCGTCCGTGATTCGAACCCTGAAGCGGCGGGTCTCGTCGGTTCCGTTCGAGACGCGAACGTCGACGGGGTCGTCGCCGGTGCCGACGTCGGTGGGGTAGGTCTGGTTGAACGTGGTCGTCCCCGTCTCGGTCGCGGCACCGGGCGATGTCGTCGTCCCGGGCGTCGAATCGGAGAGACAGCCACCGACACCGAGCGAGAGGGCGGTCGCGACGGTCAGTTTCACGACCCGTCGGCGGGTGTGGTCACGGTCGGCCATCGACTCGGTCGTCGCAGGCGGTCGTATTCTCCTTCCTGCATGGCAGTTCATGCAGCCGGCTGCCCGGTTCGGCGTGGACGTCGCCGTTCGAAACACCTACCCTCCCGAACTCCCTAGCACCGGCGATGAACACGCAGTCGGGTGACTGGCGAGCGAGCCTCGACGACGTGGACGCTCGCCTCATCGACGAGTACCAGTCTGGCTTCCCGGTGACGGCCGACCCCTTCGAGGTCGTCGGGGACGACCTCGGCGTCACCGCGGCCGAAGCGTTCGAGCGCGTGACACACCTCCGGGAGTCGGGGGTGTTCCGCCGGTTCGGCCCGGTGCTGAACCCGCCCGTCATCGGCTCCTCGACGCTGGCCGCTGTCAAGGCCCCCGAGGACCGGTTCGACGAGGTCGCCGGGGTCATCAACGGCTACCGGCAGGTGAACCACAACTACCGCCGCGAACACGAGTGGAACATGTGGTTCGTCGTGACCGCCGGCTCCCGCGAGACCCGCGACAGAATCCTCACCGAGATAGAGGAACGGACGGGGTGTGCGGTGCTGAACCTCCCGATGCTCACCGACTACTACATCGACCTGGAGTTCCCGGTCGTGAACTCGGACCGCTTCGCTCGCGAGAGCCTGGAGTCGACCGAGGTCGCCGCGACCCGCATCTCCGAGAGCGCGAGGGGAGACCTCACCCCCTTCGAGGGCGACCTCCTGCTCGCCATCCAGGACGGTTTCCCGCTCTCAGAGACCCCCTACCGTGACCTCGCGGCCGACCTCTCGGTCGAGGTCGAGGACGTGCTCGCGGCCATCGAGCGGCTCGGAGAGAACGGCTGCATCAAGCGCATCGGCTGCATCGTCAACCACGTCGTCACCGGGTTCTCGAACAACTGCATGGTCGTCTGGAACGTTCCCGACGACGAACTCGACGAGCGCGGGCTGGCAGTCGGCGAACTCCCCTACGTGACGCTGTGTTACCACCGGCCGCGCCGCCCCGAGCACGACTGGTCGTACAACCTGTTCACGATGATTCACGGGCGCGAAGCAGAGGCCGTCGACGAGAAGGTGGACGAACTCGCGAGCGAGTACCTCCCGTTCGAGCACGAGCGGCTCTACTCGACGGAGACGTTGAAACAGACGGGTGCGCAGTACGACGAACTGGTCTGAAGCGGTTCTACTTGGAACTGAACAGGATCATCGGGCCGAGCACGAGCAGTCCGACTCCGAGGAACGTGTACTCGACAGGTGCAAGGCTCGCCGGCGTCAGCACGAAGATCGCGCCGAACGCGACGACGTTGATGCCGATTATCTTGGCAGATTTCAGCGGGAGCGCCCCGACGACGGAGAGAATGAACGCTGCCAGGAGCGCCTGCCCGACGTTGTACTGGAGCAGGAAGTTGTCGATTATCTGTAGTGGGAGCGCGGTCATCCTTGGTCGATACTCCCGACGAAGCGGCCTTAATGCTAACGAAACGTGGCTACTCTGGCCCGGTGAGGTCGAGGGGGCGAATCCAGCGGAACCAGAAGGCGAGCGCGACGCCGCCGAACCCGCATGCCCACGCGACCGTCCCGATGAACGGGTAGCCCGCCGCGGTCAGCATGTACTTGAGGGTTCCGGGGACGATGACGCCGAACGCGACCGTCAGCCCGGCCAACATCGTCTCCTCGCGGTCGAGGGCGGTCGTCGAATGTTCTCCCATACACGGACCTACGGCTGGGCCAGCGTGAAACTCACGGTTTCGGGTGCAGGTGTCGAAGAAGTACGGGGATGGACGCACGCGTGCTGTCAACCATGGAGCGTGTGACGTGCGTCCACGTGTGACTACTACGTGACGTACCAAAAGCGTCACTGGGGCTGTGCACGGCGAATGCGCCGCCGCTGGCTGGAACGTGGACCCTCGAAAGAAGGGTGTGGGAATCGTGGGATGCCTGCAGTGGGATGCCTGCAGTGGTGGCTCGCTCAGACGCCGAGGTAGCGCTGGCGGAGCGCTTCGTCTTCGCGCAGTGCGTCGGTCGTCACCTCCTCGACGATGTGGCCCTCGTCCAGGATGTAGTGACGGTCTGCGACCGCCATCGCCATCCCGACGTTCTGTTCGACGAAGAGGACGGTGATACCCTCCTCCTCGTTGATGTCCGTGATGATGTCCTCGATGCGCCGGACGATGTAGGGCGCGAGGCCCTCCGATGGCTCGTCGAGCAGCATCATCTCGGGGTTCGACGCGAGCGCCCGGGCGATGGCGAGCATCTGCTGTTCGCCCCCGCTCATGTTCCGGGCGTGTTTCGTCCGCATGTCCTGCAACTCGGGGAACGACTCCAGGATCTCCTCGCGGCCACGCGGGTTCGGCGCGTGGTTGATGGCCATCTGGATGTTCTCCTCGACGGTGAGCGCCGGGAAGCACCGGCGGTCCTCCGGGACGAGGCTTACCCCCGTGGCTGCGACCTCGTAGGGGGCCTTCCCGACCAGTTCCTCACCGCGGAACCGGATGGACCCCGACCGAACGTCGGGCACCTCGGTCCCGATGACCGAGCGCATCGTCGTGGTCTTGCCGGCCCCGTTGCGGCCGAGCAGCGAGACGCGCTCACCCTCGTACACCTCCATGTCGACACCGAACAGGACCTGCCCGGTCTCGTAGCCGGCTTCCAGCGAGTCGATGCTGAGCAGCGGGTCCTCACCCGGGCGACGGTCGGTGGCGTCGATGGGGTCTGCAGGACTGTCCGCGCTCATAGTTCCTCCCTGACGCCGCCGAGGTAGGCGTCCTGGACGGCCTGGTTCTCCTGGACCTCTGCGGGCGTGCCGGTCGCGAGCTCCTCGCCGCGGTTCAACACGGTGACCCGGTCGCTGATGGAGAGGACGACGTCCATGTCGTGTTCGATGAGCAGCATCGTCAGGTCGAACTCCTCGTGGATGTCCTGGATGAGCTCGGCGGTCTCGGTGGTCGCGCTGGGACTCATGCCCGAGGTGGGCTCGTCCAGCAACAACACGTCGGGGTCGGTCGCGAGCGCCATGGCGATGCCGAGCAGGCGCTGGTCGCCGTGACTCAGGTTCTTCGCCGTGGTGTCCGCGACGTGGTCCAGGCCGAGGCGACGCAGGAGCGACCGGGCCCGTTTCAGGCCGACCGACTGGCCCCGTCCGAGCAGGTCGAGGCTGAACTCGCCCGCCTCCGCCGTCTGCACGACGATGCGGACGTTCTCCAGCACGGTCGCGTCGGTGAACAGCTGGTTCGACTGGAACGACCGGGCGATGCCGACGTGGGCGCGGCGGTGCTCGGGGAGGCCCGTGATGTCCTCGCCGTAGAGCTCCACCGACCCGCTCGTCGGTTCGAGCACGCCCATGACCTGGTTGAAGAAGGTCGTCTTCCCGGCCCCGTTGGGACCGATGATGGCGCGCAGTTCGCCCTCGGGGATGGCCAACGAGACGTCCTCGTTGGCGTACAGCTCCCCGAACGCCTTGGTCAGTTCTTCGGTCCGCAAGGCGACGGTGTCTGTCGGTTCGGCGGTGGTCGTGGATGCTTCTTTGGTACTCATTCGGTGTCACCTCCGGTGAGGCGGCCCG
The DNA here is from genome assembly GCF_025399835.1 of Haloarchaeobius sp. HME9146. Classification (NCBI taxonomy): domain Archaea; kingdom Methanobacteriati; phylum Methanobacteriota; class Halobacteria; order Halobacteriales; family Halorubellaceae; genus Haloarchaeobius; species Haloarchaeobius sp. HME9146. The sequence continues at coordinate 3,400,621 of NZ_JAODVR010000001.1, read as the reverse complement.
CGATCCGCTGGCTCGCGCCCTTCAGGCCACCCCACAGCCCTCGCGGGGCGAGGAGAGGATGATGAGCACGAACAGCAGGCCGAGCAGGAACTTCCAGTGCTCCATGTACGGTTCGACGTTCAGGGTGACGAGCGCGAACTCCGACAGCGGGAGCTGCAACAGCTCGAAGTCGGTCAGGTAGTCCTCGCTCCCCAGCCAGACGAACACGCCGGCGAACGGCCCGGCGAAGTAGTTCATCCCGCCGAGCACCGACATCAGGACGGCGTCGCCGGAGGTCGTCCAGTGGAACGTCTCCAGGACCGCACCCTGGTCGTTGATCTCGAGCAGCGAGCCCGCCAGCGAGGCGAACAGCGCCGAGATGGTGAACGCGTACACCTTGTAGCGCGTCGTGTCGATACCCATGGCGCGGGCGAGTTCCTCGTTCTCGCGGATGGCCCGGAGCGTCCGGCCGAACGGCGACCGGAGCAGCTGCCAGAGGCCGACCGTCGCCACGACGAAGAATATCGCGACGAGCCAGTACCAGTCGAAGTCGGGGATACCAACGAACGAGACGAACTTGTCGCCCCGGTCCGCGAGTATCCACGCCGGCAGGGTGTTACTGGAGATGCCGTCCGACCCCTCCGTGAGCCCGCCGGGGTTCTGGTTGACGACGTAGTAGAACGCCTCCCCGAACGCGATGGTGAGCATCGCGAAGTATATTTCGCCCTTCTCGGCGATGATCTTCCCGATGCCGAACGCGACCGCGGCGGTTGCGACGAGGCCGATGACGGTCCCGAGGAACCACGGGATGCCGAACTTCGAGAGCCCGATGGCCGTCGAGTACATCCCGATACCGAGGAACATCGCGTGCCCGAACGAGAGCACGCCGGTGAACCCCAGCAGCAGGTTGAACCCGGCGACGAATATCATCCAGATGAGGATGGTCGTCGCGATGTTGCCGTAGCCCAGTACCCACTCGTGGGCCACGACCGGCCGGAGGACGAACACCAGCGCGATGAGCGCGAGCGGGATACGGAACTCCCAGAGGAGGCTCCTGTCGGTGGCCTCGCCCATGCCGGTCCCGTAACCTTCGCCGTCGGAGGCGAGGTCGGGCGCGTCGTCGCTCATTCGAGGAACCCCTCCGTGCCGAACAGGCCGCGCGGTCTGGCGAGCAATACGACGATCATCACGACGAACGGGACGAGCCCGCCGACGCTCGGGATGACGAGCCACTCGGGCCCGATGGTCATGCCGAGGCCGGCCGCATCGACGACCGGCTGGACGACGGGCTGGGTCACCTCACTAAGGCCCTTGAGGACGGGCTTGGTGAGCAAGATGGCCCACCCGATGAGCAACCCGGCGACGACGCTCCCGAAGATGGAGCCGACGCCGCCGACCACCACGACGATGAACGTCATGATGATGAAGGAGATGCCCATGTCCGGCTGGAGGCCGACCTCCGCCCCGCGGAGGACACCGCCGAGGCCGGCGATGCTGGCCCCGAGGATGAACGTCGCGGTGAACCGGATGGGCAGGTTCGCGCCGAGTATCTCGGTCATCTCGGCGTCCTGGACGCCCGCCCGGACGGTCAGCCCGAAGTCGGTGTTCGTCACGAGGTAGTAGACGAACACGATGGCGACCGTCGACACCGCCACGGTGAACAGCCGGAACGTGCTGACGCTCGTGACGCCCAGGTTCGTCGTCGTCGAGAGCGACGCCGGAATCTCCATCGACAGCGGGGTCGACCCCCACTGGTAGCGGATCCACTCCTGGAGCATCAGGGTGAGCCCGAACGTCGCCAGCAGGCCGACGATGGGTTCCTGGCCGTACAGCCGACGCAGCGCGAGCAGTTCGATAGCCGCGCCGACGACGCCGACGAGCAGCGGGGCGACGATTAGCGCCGCGAAGAACGGGAGGTTCATCACGGCGACGAGCTGGTAGGCGAGGTACGCCCCCAGCATGAACAGCGCCCCGTGGGCGAAGTTCACGACGTTCATCAGTCCGAGGATGAGCGACAGGCCCAGCGCGATGAGGACCAGTATCATCCCGTAGACGAGGCCGCTGATGGCCTGGTCGACGAACAGGCCGGGGTTGGTCACGAACGCGATTCCGAGGAGGACCGCCAGCACGGCCGCTGTCGCGGCGAGCCGGGGCGAGGCGAGTGCCTCCTCCCTGAGACGTTCGACGACACCTGATTGTGGTGTTTCGGTCATTCCTGCGTACTCTCTCTAGATAGTGTGGTTGGTGATGGGTCGGCGACGCTACAGGCTGCAGCCCGTCTCGCTGGGCTCGCGGGCGACCTCGTCACCGGGCGTCTTGCTCGTGTGCTTGAACCAGCTCTTGTAGGGGTCGTCCTGCATCTCGGACTGCTCCCTGGCCTGGACCGTCGACACCGGCTGGATGAGCTGGTGGTCGTCGGCCCGGAAGTACATCTTGCCCTGCTTGAGCTTGTGCTCGAGTTCGTGGCCCTCGAGTGCGCCACGGATGTCGGCGGCGTCCTTCGAGCCGGCGCGGATGGCCGCGCGGGTGAGCTGGTCCATCGAGGTGTAGCCCATGAAGTGCCGGGAGAACGGCGACGCGCCGAACTCGCTGGCGATGCGCTGCTTCACGCTCTCGCCGAGGTCGGTCGTCGGTGAGGACGCGGCCCACGGCGTGGCCCACAGGCCGGCGGCCGAGGCGGCCTCCTTCCCGATGCCCCAGAAGACGGACTCCTCGAACAGCGGCCCGGCCATCTTCATGTCCTCGTCCATGCCCTTGTTGAGGAACTGTTTGGTGACGATGCGCTGGTCGGTCCCGGCGATGACGACCGCGAGGCCGTCCGCGCCGGAGTTCGCCGCCTCGTTGAGGTACTGCGTGTAGTCCTGCGAGGGGAACGGCGTGCCGACCTCGCCCTCGATGGTCGCCCCGTTGGCCTTCAGGGCGTTCTTGATGGCCTTCGCACCGGTCTGGCCCCACGTGTAGTCCGCGAACATGACGAACCACGAGTCGGCGTAGTCCGCCATCTGGGTGCCGAGCGCGTTCGCCAGCATGGAGTTCGAACACGTCGGGCGGAACATGTTCGAGGCGCACTTGCCACCCGTCGTCGCGTCGGAGTGCGACCCGGCTGCCATGTACGCGACGCCGTTGTCCGACGCCCAGTTACCCATCTTGATGGCGACCGAGGAGGAGACCCCACCGAGCGTGAAGTCGACCTGGTCCTCGTTGACGAGGCGCTTCATGCGTTCGAGACCGGTCCCTGGGTCGGTCTCGGTGTCCGCCGTGACGAGCTCGATGTCGACGCCGAACTCGTCTTCGAGGTCGGCCTTCGCGAGCTTCGCGCCCTGTACTTCGCCCTGCCCGAGGAAGGAGTACGAGCCGGACTGCGAGGTGATCACACCCACCTTGAACGACATGTCCTCCCCACTGGACTGCGTGCCACCCTGCGTGCCGCCGTTGTTACCGTTCCCACCACCACCGCCGCTGGTGTCGGGATCGCTCGTGTCCGCACAGCCAGCGAACGCTGCGACTGCCCCGGTACCGAGTGCCTGCAGGTACCGCCGTCTGTGCACCGTGCTACCACTGTTGTTGCCGTCTTCTGGCATGGAACAAGCATACGAACAAGGGTATAAATAGGTTTCCCAAGTAGTAATTGTTATTACTATTTAAGGTGTGGGGTAGACGGCGTTATTCTTGCGTTTCGGGCCTTGAAATGGCTGTTCTGTGTGTCTCTGTCGCTCGGTTGGTCTGTTCTGTGACCATTACTCTGGTCCTTCGCACGCGACGCCAGGAGCTCGACGGAGGATTCAGTCGACTGAATCGAATGTTCACACGACTGAAACGGTCACGTACTGCGATTTTGTCGGTTATCACCGTGGCTGACCGGATGGAAAACGCACCGTTTAGTCGTGTGCACTGGTACCATGAGTCGAACTCACACGTATGTAACGGCGGCTTCACACGACTGCAACGGTAGTTCACTCGTGTGTAAAGGCTTATACGGGGGTATGCACCACGGTATAGCATGGCATCCGAGGGTGGCGCGCGGGAGCGGGACCGGAACGACGACGGCCAGTTCTCCGACCGCATCCCGCTCGAAGCCGCACTCGACGTGTTCGAGGAACAGGACGATCGGGCGCGCCCGCTCACGGCGAGCGACGTACTCGAAGAGCTGGACTGCTCGCGCCGGACCGTCCACAACAAGCTCAACGAACTCGTCGAGCGCGGCGACCTCGAAACGCGAAAGGTCGGTGCACGGGGGCGGGTCTGGTGGCGGCCGCTTCGGGTCGACGCTGTCGACGAGCCCCTCGAAACGAGCACGCGTGCACGCGGACAAGACTCTATAGCGGAACAGCCCGCCGCCGACGACCCGCTGGCGGAGTACCCCCCAGCGGTCCAGCGCGCGGTCGAGGACGTCGACATTCCCGGAACGGGGAGCACCGCGAAGGCACGACAGGACGCGGTGCTGGCCGCCTACGACTATCTCACGGAGAACCCGAGCGCGAAGAAGGGCGATTTCCTCCAGGACGTCTTCCCCGAACACCCGGCCGAGTTCCAGACCGCGGACGGCTGGTGGAACGCCATCCAGCCGGCGCTCAAGCAACTTCCGGGCGTCGACCCGCCGGAAGAGCGCGGGCACATCTGGCACTTCCTCGGGGGATGACCCCACGATTCCGGCCACGGGCCGGAGATTCGCTGCTCCCGACGGATAGATATAAACCGTCGGCATCCAGTCTACTGGATAGACACGGCACGTGGTAGCAGGGTCCCCGTGGGGGTAGGCACGGCCGGGACCGGGTAACAGACAGATGGCGATGGAACGTGAGCAAGAGGCTGTAGATGCGGCCGTCGACGAGGAGCCGGAGGTGTACGCATCGCCGGAGGAGGGCCGCGAGTACCGGGCCTCCGCGTACGCCCCGACCGCGTACGACAATCTCGAGGTCGCCCCCGAAGACGAGGAACACCCGGACCCGGGTGAGGGCGACTCGTATCGGCTCGTGGACCTGCCTCGCGTCCCGAAGCTGACCCACGTCCTCGGCCCGAGTGCCATCATGCTCGGGGCCTCGCTCGGGAGCGGGGAGACCATCTTCTGGCCCCTGCTCGTCGCCCAGAACGGCTGGAGCATCTACTGGGCGTTCTGGGTCGGCGTCCTCACGCACTTCGTCATCAACACCGAGATACAGCGCTGGACGCTCGCGACCGGCGAGAGTATCTTCCGGGCGTTCGAGCGCGTCCACCGGGGCTGGCCCATCCTCTTCCTGATACTCGGGTTCGTCAGCTTCGGCTGGCCGGGGTGGGCGGCGACGGCCGCGAAGGTCGGGGCGACCGGCCTCGGTATCGAATCCACGTTCACGCTGTTCGGCTACGACTTCCTCGGCTGGAAGGCCTACGGCATCCTGTTGATGCTGCTCATCTGGGGCTCCTACCAGCTCACACCGCTGATGTACAACGTGGTCGAACGCGTCACCGCGGTCCTCGTCGCCTCGTCGGTCCTGTGCGCGATGGGCCTGTTCGTCCTGGTCGGCGACCCGGGCGAACTCACGAACATCCCGCTCGGCGCGGTGAGCATCGGGACGCTCCCGGCCGACGAGGACGTCGCGGTGTTCCTCGGCGGCCTCGCGTACGCGGGCGCAGGCGGCTATCTCAACCTCTCCCAGTCGCTGTGGGTCCGCGAGAAGGGGTACGGTATGGGCCGCTACCAGGGCCGCGTGCTCAACCCCATCGTCGGCGACGAACCGGAAATAATCCACCGCGACGGCTTCTCCTTCGAGGCGACCGTCGAGAACATGCGCCGGTGGCGCGGCTGGTGGCGACTCGCCCAACTCGAACACCTCGTGACGTTCGTCCTCGGCGTGCTGGTGACCGCGACGGCGATGATGGCCATCGCGGCGACCTACGTGACGGCGACGGACGCCGGCGGCGTGGAGATGTGGCTCACCGGTGTCGCACCGAACCTCCCACCGCTGGCGGGGGCGCTCCTGTACGGCGTCCTCTTCCTCGCCCTGTTCACGACGGAGTACGCCATCGTGGAGTCCGTCGTCCGCAACAGCGCCGACGTCATCTACGAGTCGGTCGGTCGGGAACGCGGCTGGAGCCTCCCGCGCATCTTCTGGTACCTGCTCACCGCGTTCGCCGGCTGGGGCATCCTCATCCTCACGCTCCCGATCCCCATCGAACAGCCGTTCGGCCTGCTGCTGACGGCGGCTGCGATGTCCGGGGCGATGATGTGGCCGTACACCGCGCTCACGCTGCTCATCAACACCCGGCGACTGCCCGAACACACCCAGCCGGGCTGGCCGCGCATCATCGCGATGTGGTGGGCGACCGCCTTCTTCGGGTACTTCTCGGTGCTGCTCGTGGGCAACACCTTCGAGCAGTTGCTCGGCCTCTCGGTGTTCCGGGTGACCATCGGCGTGACCGGCAGTGCCCCCGGCGGGCTGGCGCTGTTCGTCGTGCTCGCCATCACCCAGGTGTACGTGATGTCGGCGTCGGCCAAGGCGAAGTGGCGCGCCGAGGAGACCGTCGAGAACGCCGGGGAGGCGGACGGGCTGTTCTCGTGACGATGTCGGCGACGGCAGGCGGGCGATTCGACCGGGTCGCCCACCAGCTCACCCGGGCCCGACTCGTGCTCTACCTCGCCGGTCTCGTCGCTATCGTCCTCGCCCGGGGGCTCGGTGAACCCGTCCGGACGCCCATCGTCGCCGTCGCACTCGCGGTGATGGTCTGCACCTACGCCGCCGAGTCCTACGTCGGCGAGGGAGCGACCGGCCTGCAGACGACCGGCTCGCGCGTGCTCTTCCTCGCCGGACTCGTCGGAATGGGTGCGGGTGGCTACGCCGTCCTCACCGGGAACCAGGTCGCCGGGGCGCTGTTCGTCGCCGGCGGCGCGCTCGTCCTCCGCCGGTCGGTTGCGGGTGAGGGCCGATGACCACCGTCCACGTCCACGTCCACCACTGCATGGCCGGCACGACGCCGCTGCGAATCGCCGACGTGCTGTTCACCGACGACTCGGTGGAGATCGGCGAGTACGCGACCGTGACGCCCATGTTCGGGCTGGTCACGGGCGGGCACCGGAAACGTGCCCGGGAGATGGCCCAGCGGTGTGCCGACGAGGGTCCCACTGCTGTCCTCGACCATGCCGAGCGACACGTCTCGCTCTCCTACGAGGATATCGAGTCGGTCCGGCTGTACGACGGTGGGCGCTTCGGCCGGCCGAAGCTCGCCATCGACACCGGTGACGGACCGCCCTACGGCTACCGTATCCACGCCCCGGTCGAGGTGGCGTCGCTCCGGGACGTGCTGGCCGACCTCGCCGACGAGAAGGGATTCGATATCACGGTCGTCGAGGGTGTCGGGTTCAGCCCGCGCGAGAGCCTGCGCCGGTTCCTCGTCGACCGGTAGGTCGGTCCTGTCGGACCGCTATCGTCGGTCCTCCCGGACCGCTATCTCAGGCCAGTGCCTGCTCGACGAGCTGGATGGGCGTCGGCGGTTCCTCGCTCTCGGCCGCGTCGCCCAGCGTGTCGCGGTCCTCCAGCTGGGTCCGGCAGGACGCGCCGGGGGCGACGATCTGCTCGGCCTCGCTGGCGTCTATCTGGTCGTAGAGGATGTTCGCGATGGCCTCGGTCATGCCGCGGTGTTCGGCCTCGTAGCCGAAGCTCCCGGCCATCCCACAGCAGGTGGAGTCCAGCGGGTCGACCGCGTAGCCGGCCCGGCGGAGGACGCCCACCGCGTGGTGGTCCTTCTGGGTCGCCTTCTGGTGGCAGTGGCCGTGGTAGGCCAGCGACTCGTCCGGGGCCACGAAGTCGATGGACTCGTCGAGACCGAACGAATCGAGGTACTCACACACGCCGTAGGTGTTCTCGGCGACCTGTTCGACCGACTCGCCCGAGAGCAGGTCGAGGTAGTCCGACTGGAACATCACCGCGTTCGAGGGCTCGACCAGCACCACGTCCCAGCCCTTGCGGACCTTCGGGGCGAGCGATGCGACGTTCTCGCGGGCCGCCTCCTGTGCCTTGTCGAGGACGCCCTTCGAGTGCGCCGGGCGGCCGGTGTCGCCGAGGTCGGGGACGTCGACGTGGACGCCCGCGGCTTCGAGTACCCTGACGGCGGCCTTGCCGGACTCGGGGTCGTTGAAGTTGGTGTGGGTGTCGGGGAACAGCAGGACCGTGCGGGTCGCCGTCGACTTCGGCACCGTCGACCCACCACGGGACTCGAACCAGTCACGGAACGTCTCGCGGTGGAACGTCGGGAGGGTGCGGTCCGCGGAGATACCGACCAGCTTCTCGCCGAGCTTGCGGGCGGGGCCGAAGTCGGCCATCCAGTTCGCGATGGGGGCGGTCATGCTCCCGAGCTTCGAGAGCTCGTGGATGTTCGCGAAGAGGCGGTTCCGCAGGGGGACGCCCTCGCGTTGCTGGCGTTCGTGTTCGACCTCGACCTTGAGCTTCGCGAGGTCCACCCCGCTGGGGCAGTCGTTCTTGCAGCCCTTGCAGCCGATACAGAGGTCGAGTACCTCGTGTTTGAACTCGTCGGAGAACTGCTCCTCCTGGCTCAGGTCACCGCTCATCGCCTGCCGGAGCATGTTCGCCCGGCCGCGGGTGGCCGTGATCTCCTCGCCCGAGGCGCGGTAGGTCGGACACATCACGCCACCGGTCGTGTCCTGGTCGCCCCGGCAGCCGCCACAGCCGTGACAGAGTTCGACCATGCCCTGCATCCCGTTCTCGTTGTCCCAGGTGAGTTCGGGGTCGAAGCCGAGGTCGAACTCGTAGTCGGGACCCGAGCGCAGGTTCTCGGTCATGTCCACGTCGCCACACACCTGGCCCGGGTTCAACAGCCAGTCCGGGTCGAACGCGCTCTTGAGGTCGCGGAACACGCCCCAGAGGTGCTCGCCGTACAGTTTCTTGTTCCACTCGGTGCGGGCACGGCCGTCACCGTGTTCGCCCGAGACAGAGCCGTCGTACTTCACCACCAGGTCGGTCACCTCGTCGGCGATGTCGTACATCGTCTGGACGCCCTCGACCGACTTCGTGTTCACCAGCGGGCGGATGTGGAGCACGCCGGGGCCGGCGTGGGCGTAGAAGCTGGCGAAGGTGTCGTGCTCGTCGAGGATGTCCTGGAAGTCGGCGACGTAGGCACCGAGGTTCTCCGGCGGGATGGCGGTGTCCTCGATGAACGCGATGTGCTTCTCGTCGCCCGTGCGGGAGAGCAGAATCGGGAGGCCGGACTTGCGCAGCTTCCAGATCTTCGCCATCTGCTCGGGGTCGTAGGCCTCCAGCGCGTCGAACGCCCGGGCGGGCTGGTCGACGCTGACGGCCTCGCCGCCGTCGGTCGCCTCGCCTTCGGGCTCGTAGTCGTCCAGGCGGTCGGCGAGCAGGGCCGCAACCTGCTCGCGGCCGTGGTCCTCGTCGTCGGCGTAGAACTCGACGAGCAGGGTCGCCTCGGTCCCCGCGGGCAGCTGGTCGGCGACCTGCTCGAACTCGGGGCGCTCGCGGGCGAGGTCGAGCAACACGTCGTCGACGAGCTCGACCGCGGCCGCGTCGTGTTCGAGGATGGCCGGCAGGTCGTCCATCGCGGCGACGAGGTCGTCGTAACACAGCATGGTCAGCGCCGTCGTCTCCGGGACGGGTTCGAGCGAGACCTCGGCCTCGGTGACGACCGCGAGGGTGCCCTCGCTCCCGGCCAGCAGCTTCGAGAGGTTGACGACGCCCTCCTCCTCGGCCTGGTCGAGCAGGTAGTTCAGGTTGTACCCCGAGACGTTCCGTTTCAGCTTGGGGAACTTCTCACGAATCTCGTCGGCCTCTTCCTCGAGGACGCGCTGGACCTCGGCGTAGATGCGTTCCTCGAGGTCACCGTCCGGGTCGGCGTACTCGTCGAGGTCGTCCACCGGGACGTCCTCGAACTCCGTGACCGTCCCGTCGGCGAGGACGACCTCGCAGGACTCGACGTAGGCGTCGGTCTTGCCGTACTTCAGCGAGTGTGCGCCGGTCGAGTTGTTGCCGATGGCCCCGCCGAGCACCGACTTGTCGCCCCACGCCGGGTCCGGCGCGAACTTCAGGTCGTGCTCGGCGAGTTCCGTGTTCAGTCGGCCGAGCTTGACGCCGGGCTGGGCGCGGGCGGTCTGCCCGTCGGGGTCGACCGACACCACGCCGTCCATGTAGCGCGAGAAGTCGAGGACGACCGCCTCGTTCACCGTCTGCCCGGCGAGCGAGGTCCCGCCCCCTCGCGGGAGGACCGGGATGCCCTCGTCCGCGCAGTGCGACACGACGGCAGCCACGTCGTCGGTCGACTGCGGGAACACCACGCCGATGGGCGTCTTCTCGTAGATACTGGCGTCGGTCGCGTACAGCTGGCGCGAGTACGTGTCGAACCGCACCTCCCCATCGATGCGGTCGTCGAGCGTTGCCTGGAGCGGTGTCTCGGCTACCTCGTCGCTCCGGTAGTCGAAAGAACTCCGTCTGTCAGCCGCAGGGTCCGTGCCAGACCCTTCACTCCGTGCCATATCGAGAGCTACCGACTATCACGACAAAAAAGGGGGCGAAGGTGGCTACATTCGCTCGGTCGCGGGGCGGTCCCCGGGATGTGACTTAACCGGGTTCGTCGCGAATTGAGAGACATGAAACAGGGCAGCCGTCGCCGGTTCCTCCGGGCCGCCGGTGTCGCCGCCAGCGTCGGTCTCGCTGGCTGCTCCGGGACCCGCGTCGGCGAGCAGGGGGTCGACCAGACCAACGACGCCAGCGTGGTGGTCACCGGTGAGGGGTCGGTCCAGCAGGGCCAGACAGCCAGCTACGTCGACGTGTACGAGTCAGCCATCGAGTCCGTCGTGCTCGTCCAGGCCTTCCTGTCCACCGGGCAGAGCCAGGGCTCGGGCTGGGTGTACGACGGGAGCCACGTCATCACGAATCACCACGTCGTCGACGACGCCGAAGTGGTCGAGGTCCAGTTCTCCGACGGCACCTGGGCGGAGGCGACGGTCCTCGGAACCGACCGGTTCAGCGACCTCGCGGTGCTCGCGGTCGCGGAGAAACCCGACTCGGCCGTGCCGCTCCCGGTGATGTCGGGGGACCCTCCGGTGGGGACGCGGGTCGTCGCCATCGGGAACCCCTACGGCCTCGAGGGCTCGATGTCGGAGGGCATCGTCTCCGGGGTCAACCGGCTGCTCCCGAACATCAACGGCGTCCAGATCGCGGACACCATCCAGACCGACGTGGCGGTGAACCCCGGGAACTCCGGCGGGCCCCTGCTTCGACTCGACGGGACCGTCGTCGGCTGTGTGAACGCTGGCGGCGGCGAGAACCTGGCATTCGCCATCTCGGCGGCGATGATACGACGGGTCGTCCCCGAACTCATCGACCGCGGCGAGTACGACCACGCGGCGATGGGTATCAGCATGACGAACGTGACGCCGACGGTCGCGAGAGTGAACGACCTCGACGGGGTCTCGGGTGTGATGGTCGTCACGGTGGCCGACGGCGGCCCGTCGTCGGGACTGCTCCAGCCGGCGACCGGGACGAACAGCGTCGGTGGCGTCAGGGTACCGGTCGGCGGGGACGTGTTGCTCGCCCTCGACGGGACGCCGATTCCGACCCAGCAGGCGTACGCGGTCTACCTCGCGCTCCAGATGCGGCCCGGCGAGGTCGTGACGGCGACCGTCCTCCGGGACGGGGAACGCATCGAGCGAACGGTGACGCTCGGGACGCGGGGCGGGCTCACCTGAGCGTGCGCCGGGAGCCGTCTCAGTCGGCTCGGCGCGTCTCCCGTCTCCGGCGGCGAGCCAGACCGAGCAGTTCGAGGCCAGCCCGTTCCAGGGCGTCGTAGTCGTCGCTGGCGACCGCGAGTCGCGCGGCGTCCATGGCCTCCTGTACTTCCTCGTCCATGGATGCCAGTTCGTGACACGGGTACAAAACAGCGAGCCAAGCAGAGTGAAAGTGAAAGTAGTTGTTACACACGTTCTGGCCCGAAAAATTATATCCTCCCCATTCGACGCGAACGATATATGTCCCCGTTCGATCGCGTCAGGCGAGGCCTCCGCACCCGACTCGGCATGACAGGAGAGGACGTCGAATCCTACGTCTGTCGCGCCTGCGAGACGGACTTCCCCATCCAGCACCACGTCTGCCCGGAGTGTGGCAGCTACAGCGTCGAACGCCTCGACTGGTAGCGCCAGTCCCTGTCCGACCGATACAGTTGTCCCGCTCCGGACCACACTCCACGACGATGGCACGGCCACGGGTGCTGCTCACGAACGACGACGGAATCGACGCGGTGGGGCTCCACGCGCTCCACGACGGCCTCCGGGACGTGGCGGACGTCACGGTCGTCGCCCCCACCGAGGACCAGAGCGGTGCGGGCCGCCGGAAGTCCTACACCGTCGAAGCACACGAGCACGAGCGCGGCACCGCCCTCGACGGGACCCCCGTCGACTGCGTGGCTGTCGGTCGCTACCAGACCCAGCCCGCCCCGGACCTCGTCGTCGCCGGCTGTAACCCCGGCCCCAACATCGGGGCACACAAGCTCAGCCAGTCCGGCACCGTCAGCGCGGCGATGGAGGCCGCGTTCCTCGGGATACCGGGCATCGCCGTCTCGGCGTACGACCCCGAGGTCGGTGGGCTGCGCGAGTTCGACCGCAGTGATTTCGATGAAGCTGTTCGCGTCACCCGTTTCCTGGTCGAACGACTCCACGACGCCGACTGGCTCGGCCCCGACTGGTACTTCAACGTGACCGTCCCGACCGACCGCTCGAAGGACGACGAGCTCCGGCTCACCCGCCCGGCCCGCGGCTTCGACCGCCGGGTCGTCGAGGGCGACGGCGACCGCGAACTCACCTTCGACAACCGCTTCTACGACCCCGTCGTCCCCGAGCGCGACGCCCCCGCGCCCGACCCCGACACCGACCTCGGAGCCTGCGCCGACCACGTCACCAGCGTCTCCCCGCTCCACGTCGGCGTGGAGACCATCGAGGACGAGCGGCTCGCCGACGCCTTCTCCGGCTTCGGGGACGACGCATAGCCCTGGCTCGTCGGTGTCACTCACCGGCCGAGAATCGCGTTCCTGCCTACAGCGGCACCCACACCTTCTCCTCCATCGACTGTGGCACCGTCAGCACCGACCGCGTCACGATGCCCCGCTCCGTGGTGATGGTCAGCACCGCCCTGTCGCCTGCCCCGAGACCCGCCGCACCTTCTTCGGTGCCCGCCCGGACGTCCTCCACGGCGACGACGATGTGGAACACGTCGGTCTCATTGTTCAGCACCGGCGCGGACCCGTCGTGGTCGACCGGCCCGGCCACGGTGAAGTTCTGCGCGGTCGGCTCGCCCGTCGTGAAGTTCAGCGTCCGGTTCACGTGCTCGTCCTCGTACTGGATGGTCGCGTTCGACAGGTTGGTCTGGTTCATCCCGGCCCCGAGTTTCACGGTCAGCCGGGCCGTGCCGACGCTTCCATCCTCGGCGTCGACCTTCCCGACCTCGTTCACGACCAGCACGCCCCCGGAGATGTCCTCGAACGCCGCCGAGGTCTCGTTCTCTGCCTGCGCGCTCAGCTGGCTCGCGCCACTGAGCAGGGTGCCCCCGGCGATGGCCGCCACCGCGACCATCGCGAAGAACATGAAGATGAGCCCGACGGACACCTGGGCGCGCTCCTCCATACTACGCTCTGTTCGTGTTGGCAGTAGTATAGTTCTGTCGGGGGTGACTGTCGCGGTTCTAGAGGTTTTCCCGACGCCGGATGGGTTCGATGGGTACGGCCGCCGAACGTCGCTGAAGACTTACATTCTGGTGGGATGAACGTCCGGGTATGGCCAGCCCTGCCGAGATGGTGAGCGTGCTCGTCGCGCTCGAGTTCGTCGTGATGGCCGGCGCAGTCCTCCTGTTCTTCCCCCTGGAGGCCGTGGCACCGGTCCTCCCGCTCATGCTGCTGTTCGCCGTTGCCCTTTTCCTGTACTGGAAGTGACTGGTGGGTGGTCTAGTGATCGAATGTCCCCGCGGGAACGCGTTTATCGTCTTGATTGCCGACACCCTGGTCCTGATGAATGCCTCCCACCACCGCCCTCGCTCACCTGTCGTGTAGGGAGTGAGCGGTCTCGCCGTTCGAGAGTTCGCGCAGATATTATGGGCCGACTCGGATTGTGAACCAGAGGTAGACAGTCCGGGATGCTCGCTACGCTGCGCTTCCGGGCTGTGACTACCAGGGTTCAAATCCTCGCGGATTCACTAATCACTGCTCGGCGTACTCACTACGTTCGTAGCCTCGCAGAGAATTAGTGGGCCGACTCGGATTTGAACCGAGAGCCTCCACCTTATCAGAGTGGCGCTCAACCTGATTGAGCTATCGGCCCGCCGTCGTTCGCATTTCCGAGTTGTGCGGTGGGAAGTATAAGGGTTTCTTTCTCGCAGAGCTTAGACAGGGGTTCTCACTCGTCGTCCTCGAACTCGATGGAGTACGAGTCGTCCCCGAGGTTGTAGGTGTCGTCAGCGTTGCTCCCGCCGGAATTCCCGCTGCTGGAGCCGCCGGAACCGCCGGGGCCGCTACCCATCCCGCCGAAGCCGCCCATCTGGCCGTTCCCGCCCTCGAAGTCGCCTTGGGGGAAGCCGAACGTCCAGACGTTGCCGGAGGCCATGCCGCCGGTCTGCTTGTCGAGGTACGGCGTGACGATGTACTTCTTCAGCCCGGCGCGGATGGGGATGCGGGTCACGGGGATCGTCAGCAGCAGGGCGACGAAGTCCGTGACGAGCCCGGGCGTGAGGAAGAACGCGCCGGCCGCGATGAGCAGCCCGCCGTCCATCAACTCGTTCGTGGGCGGTTTCCCCTCGGCGAGCTGGCGCTGTATCTTCCGGATGGTGCGCCGGCCCTCGGCGCGCACGAGCAGCATGCCGACGAGCGCGGTCAGGACGACCAGCGCGGCCGCGATGACGATGGTCACCTCGGGCGCGAAGAGCGTGATGAGCAACAGCAAGGCGGCATCGAGCGTCGGGATGACGAGCAACAGCCCGATGAGCCGGAGTGTTCGCATGTTCGGGGGTAACGGGCCAGGGGTCAAAGCCCTTTTTCCATCGCTGCTTGGGTCGCCGCTGCTGCCATCGCCGAGTTCATACCCTCGCGCACCCGAAGCCCCCCACATGGACGAGTCCGCAGCCCAGACACGGGTCGAGTGGCACGAGTGGGGACCGGACGCCTTCGAGTTGGCCGCCGAGGAAGGAAAGCCGATCCTGCTCTCGCTGTCGGCGACGTGGTGCTCGCACTGTCACGAGATGGACCGCGAGACGTACGACGAACCCCGAATCGCCGCGAACGTGAACGACGGCTTCGTGCCGGTTCGGGTCGACGTGGACCGGAACCCGCGCGTGCGGGACAGGTACAACATGGGCGGCTTCCCGTCGAACGTGTTCCTCACGCCAGATGGCGAGGTACTGACCGGGTCGGGCTACCTCGGCGAGGACGGCATGCGCCAGGTCATCGACTCGGTGCGCCGGATGTGGGACGAGAAGGGTGCGGCTGCTGGCCGGGTCCCCCGGTCGGTCCAGGACAACGACACCCCGGCAGGGGAACTCACCGAGGACATCGAGATCCAGCTGCTGGGTCAGATCCGCGAGAGCTACGACGAGCGAAACGGCGGCTGGGGCAGTGCAGAGAAGTTCCCGATGCCCCGGACCATCGAGTTCGCGCTGAAGCGCGAGCAAGAGCAAGCACTCCGGAGCCTGAACGCGGTCAGCGCGAACCTGCTGGACGACTACGCGGGCGGCTTCTTCCGGTTCGCCGCGAACCCGGACTGGAGTGGCACCCACCACGAGAAGCTGCTGGACACGAACGCCTCCCTGCTCCGGGCGTTCGCCAACGCCTACCTCTACACCGGGAAGGACGAGTACCGCCAGCCCGCCGAGGCGACGGTCGACTACCTGACGGGCACGCTCTGGAACGGTGACGCCTTCGGCGGCGGGCAGGCTGCCGGCGCGGGCGCGAGCTACTACACCGCGGAGCCCAGCGACCGCGAATCCGCAGAGACCCCGACCGTGGACGAGACGGCCTTCGCGGACTGGAACGCGCTGGCGGTCGACGCCCTGCTCACCTACCACGCCTACACCGACGACGAGACGGCCCGCCGGTACGCCGAGCGCACTCTCGACTATCTCACTGCGGAACTCGTCGACGACGGCGTCGTCACCCACTTCCGGGCCGACGACGGGACGGAAGGCGAGGCCGGGCTGCTGGTCGACCACGCCCGCGTCCTGAGCGCGCTCACCCGCGCCCGCGAGGTCCTCGGTGCGGACACGCTGGACACCGCCCAGGCGGTCGCCGACCACGCCATCGACACCCTGCTCGTCGGCGACTCCTTCGTCGACGGCCCGCGCGAGGGACTCGGGCTTCTCGACCGCCCGCTCCGCCCGCTCGACGGGAACGTCGAGTTCGCCGACGCGCTGCTCGACCTCGCGCTGCTCACCGGGGAGGACGAGTACCGTGAAGTCGCCGCGGACGCGCTGGCCGCCTTCGCCGGCGCGGCCGACCGCTTCGGGGTCCGCATCGCGGCCTACGGTTCGGCGGTGTCGCGCCTGTTGTACGACCCGCTCGTCATCGCGGTCACCGACGAACCGGGCAGCGACCTCCACCGCGCCGCCCTGCGGATGGCCGACCACGAGAAGGTGGTCGTCCCGAACGCGACCGGCTACGCGGAATCGGGAGCGGCCTACGTCGTCCGCGGGGAGTCCGTCGCCGACCCCGCCTACGACCCCGAAACACTCAGCCGCCGAGTTTCCGACGCGATGGAGTGACACCCCGACTGCTGTCGGAAACTACCGTTGTGTTTATGGTTCTCCACTCTCATGAGGTTTATTATGGCGAGCCTCAGGGACCTCGGGTTGTCGGAGTACGAAGCGAGAGCATACCGTGCGCTGTTGAACACAGGACCGACAACCGCCAAAGAGTTGTCGCGGGCCAGCGACGTGCCCATGGGCCGAATCTACGACGTGCTCAACAGCATCGAGCAGTACAACCTGGTCCGGAGCCAGACCGCGAGCCGCCCCAAGAAGTACGTCGCCGTCGAGCCCGCGACCGCCCTCGACCGACTGCTGGAGGACAAGAAGCGCGAACTCGACGAGAAGGCCGAACAGTACGAGAACATCGTCGACGAACTCTCGGACGAACTCGACGCCGCCGAACCCGTCGAAGAGCAGTTCTGGACCGCCGCCGTGGGACAGGAGGAGACCACCGACCTCCTGCTCGAACGGCTCACCGCGGCCGACCGCCACATCATCATGGTCGCCTCGGCCCAGACCCCTCAGTTCGACGTGACGGAGGTCGGCGACCAGATAGTCGAACAGCTCGAAGACGCGCTCGAACGTGGTGTCAAGATAGACGTCCTCCTCACCCGCCAGGTCGTCGACACCCTCTCCGAGGAGGTCGGTCGCAAGTACCGCGAGCGCCTCTCCCCCGACCCCGACTTCGAGGTCCGCACCAGCGACGACGTGACTGGTACGTTCAATCTGCTCGACGACGTCGAGGTCGTCATCCAGGTGCCCAACCCGCTCGGCTCCTCGGGCGAGACGTTCGCGATGATCGACCTCAAAGACCCAGAGTTCGCGACCGAGGTGTACGACGAGTTCCAGCCGACGTGGGAGGACGCCGAACCGCTGAGTTTCTGAACAGCGGTCGCACTCCCTGTCGACCGTCGATGTCTGTCTCTATCGCAGAAGTAGAGTCGAGAGAGACGTCGCCGACCGGTCAGTGTTCGCCGTCCAGTTCCTTCCGGAGCTGGCCCATCTCGACCAGCCGTTCCGCATGGGCGTTGTGCTGGTGGATGGACTCGTCGTTGGACTGCTCCATATGAATCACGGCGTCGTCCGGCAGGTGGTCGAACTCCGCGACCACGCCCTCGGCCATGGCACGCACGCAGTCCTCGACGAACTTCGCGTCGGCGTGGGCCTCGTAGGTCATGTGGTCCTCGTCGGGGCGCTTCGCGAGGTTGTAGATGCGGGCCGACATGGAGTCGCGGGCGACCTCGACGATGTCCATGAGGTCCACGTCGGGGGTGCCCTCGCTCTCGATGGTGATGGTGGCGTGGCCGCGCTGGCTGTGGCCGGGCTGGGGCACGCGGTCGAGGAACTCCTCGGTGGTCTCGTCGTCGACGCCGAGGTCGGCGAGCACGTTCCGGGCGCGGGCGGCCGACATGCCCTGCGAGCAGGGACAGACCGTCATGCCGACGACGTGGGCACCGATCTCCTCGCGGGTACCCTCGTCGGTCGCGGTGGCGCTCGCGATGATATCGACGACGCTCTGGGTCTCGAGTCCGGAGGCGGGCGTGTTCTCGCGGGTGACGAGTTCGGCTTCCATCTTCACGACGGCCTTGCTGGTGTAGTCGTGCTTGGCCAGCAGGCGCTCGGCGGCGTCGCCACAGACGTCCTCCACGCGGAGGGCCTCGTCGCGGGTCGCGGCTTCGAGCGTCTCGTCGATGACCTGCATGTTGCGGGACATATCGGCACCCTTGCGCCACGACGGGAGGTCGACGAACACTTCGAACTCGGCCATCAGGACGATGGGGCGCTTGCCCTCTCGGTGGAGTTTCACGAGCTTCTCGACGCCTGTGACCCCCACCTGGCTCAGCCCGACGGTGACGTCCGGGCTGGACGCCTGGACGTCCGGCAGTTGCTCACTCATTAGGTGCAGGAAGGGTCAGGAGTTGCTAAGGGCTTTCGAAAGTCGGGGGGCTTGCCCGTACCCGGATTCAATCCAGCTTGTTGAGGGCTTTGAAGAACTCGCTCGGGGGGCCGGCCATCCGGACCGGCTGGTCGGCCCGCTCGATGGTGACGGTCTCGGGTGGGTCGATGACCTGCTGGTTGCGCCCGTCGCTGATGACGAAGCCGGAGTCCGCGTCGTCCACACGGACCGTGACCGTGCTGTCGGCGGCGCTCACCAGCGAGGGCATCGGTTCGGAGGCACACATCTCGGTGACGACGACGGCGTCGACCTCGGGGCGGATGAACGGCCCACCTTCGCTGAGGTTGTACGCGGTGCTGCCCGCCGGGGTCGCGATGAGGATACCGTCGCCCTGGCTGCCGGTGTAGAGCTCGCCGTCGACCCGGACCTCGAAGGAGGCACCCGCCCCGTGGCCGCGCTGGGGCCCCTGGACGACGATCTCGTTCATCCCGGGGTCGAGCGTCCAGTCGTCGCCGCTGGCCTGGAGGCGCATCATCTCGCGGACGTGTGGCGATCCGGTCTCCCGGATGTGCGCGACCTCGTCCCGGACCGCGTCGACGGCATCGTCGGGCGAGACGGCGTTCAGGAAGCCGACCTCGCCGAGGTTCACGCCCATGATGGGGGCGGTCCCAGCGCCGCGGGCGGTGTAGAGGAACGTCCCGTCGCCCCCGATGCTCACGACCAGCGCACAGTCCTGCATGGCCTCGGGCGAGACGCCGTCGATGCCGAGGGCCGTGGCTGTGGCCGTGTCGACTACTATCGTCACGTCGCGCTCGCGGAGCATCTCGCGGAGTTTCTCCGCCAGATGGGCCGCACGAGCGTTGTCCTTCTGGGCGACCAGCCCCACCTTCATACCCGAGGCTACCGCCCACGAGATTAAAAACCCCATCGACAGCAACAAGGTTAATACCTGCGCAGGGCGTGGCCTCCGGTGTACGAACGGCGCGGTCGAGGAGGACTCCTCCGACGCGTCACCACGATAGCAATGCTCCCTTCCGACCAGACTCGTGCCGGCCACGACGCGGTGTCCGTTTCTGGCACAGTAGTGACACACCTGTTCGCTCGCCAGGAGCGGTGGTCACGGTGAGCGAGGAAGACTGGTTCGAACGGGCCATCCGGGAGCGCAACCAGCGGACGGACACGGCTGACGGCGATGGCGACGGCGAAGCCGATGGCGACGACGCCACCGACTCCGACGATTCTGCCTGGGACGACGAGTGGCCCGACGACATGAGTGCCGAAGAGGCCGCCGCGGACGCGGTGGCCGAAGCTGGCACAGATTCGGACTCGGTGTCTGAATCACCAGCAGACCCGGCTGCGGACGGTCCCGGTACCGACAGCAGCCCTGCCGGCACGCCCGATAGCAGCCCCGACAGCACCCCGGCCGAAGACCCCGGCGGTGCTTCGGGCTCTGGCTCGCTGTTCAACGACAACTTCGGGGCCGCCATGGAGAACGTCCAGATGCCGGACGTCGACGACGGCAGCGGGTCCGGCGGTGCGGGCGACTCCTTCGACGTCGACGGGAGCCCGTTCGACGTGGGCGACGGCGAGTTCGACATGGCCACCGACGACTTCGGGATGAGCGCGGGATTCGACAGCGGCGGCGGTGGCTTCGGCGGCGGGGACTTCACCTCCGACGAGGACTTCGACTCCGAACTCCCCCGTATCAACCTCGGCATCAAGGGGCTCGACGAGATGATCATGGGCGGCGTTCCCGAGCGCTCGCTGATGGTCGCGGTCGGCTCCGCCGGGACCGGGAAGACCACCTTCGGGCTCCAGTTCCTCGACCACGGGATGCGCCAGGGCGAGCGCGCCATCTTCATCACCCTCGAGGAGAACCGCCGGCGCGTCATCAACTCGGCCACCGAGAAGGGGATGCCCTTCGACGAGTACGTCGCGGACGACCTGCTCGCAGTCGTCGACATCGACCCCATCGAGATGGCCAACAGCCTCGGGTCCATCCGGTCCGAACTCCCCCGGCTCATCCGCGAGTTCGGCGCGAGCCGGCTGGTGCTCGACTCGGTGTCGCTGCTGGAGATGATGTACGACGACCGGGCCAAACGCCGCAACGAGATATTCGACTTCACGAAGAGCCTGAAGGAGGCCGGCATCACGACCATGATGACCTCCGAGGCCAGCGAGGACTCGCCCTACGCCTCCCGACACGGCATCGTCGAGTACCTCACCGACGCCGTGTTCATCCTCCAGTACGTCCGGCCCTCGGACTTCCGGGAGACCCGCCTCGCCGTCGAGATACAGAAGATACGTGACGCGAACCACTCCCGCGAGACGAAACCCTACGAGATCACCGACGAGGGTATCTCGGTCCACCGGCAGGCGAACATCTTCTGAGGAATATCCGGCCACTACCTTTCCGGCTCCATAGCCTACCTCCCGTATGTCATCGGTAGCCAGTGAGATGCTGCTCGCCAGTGGTCAGCCCGCGGCCCGGAGGGTCTGACATGGGACTCGTCGATTCACTCGTCGTCTTCGTCGTGAGCTGGGTCATCGGGACGGTCGGCATCGTCGCGGGTGCCCGGGCGGTACTGGAACGGAAGACAGACGTCGGGTACGCCGCCGTCACGGCCCTGCTGGGGGCGGTCGTCTGGGGCATCGTGAGCTTCCTCTTCGGGTGGATTCCGCTTCTCGGCATCCTCCTCGTGCTGGTCGCCTGGGTCGGCGTCATCAACTACCGCTACCCGGGTGGCTGGAAGACGGCAGCCGGCATCGGCGTGGTCGCGTGGCTCGTCGCGGTCGTGGTCGTCTGGGTGCTGGCAGTCGTGGGAATCGTCGCCCCGAACGTGCTGGGGATTCCGGGGGTGTAGAATCGAATGACCCCGCCCAGCGACGGGGCAGGGCAACCGCCCTAGTTCGGTGCGGGCTGGTTCCGACGCGACGTGTTCGCGGTCCTCGAATCGAGGGGGTCCTCCAGTTCGCCCATGACGGCTTCGAGCGCGTCGGTCGCGGTGACCAGCCCGACGACCTCGCCATCGGCGAGGACCACCGCCAGCTCCTGATTCTCGGCCTGGAACCGGTCGATGGCGTCGCTGACGGAGGTGTCAGCCGAGACCGTCATCGGCGGCGCTGCGATGTCCGCGAACGTCATCTCCCCGTCACGCAGCGCGTCGATGTTCTCGATGACCCGCGGGACGTAGACGATACCCTTCACGTCCTCCGGCGTGTCACCGATGAGCGGATACCGGGTGTGCTGCGTCTCCGACAGGCGTCGGAGGTTCTCCTCGGGGGAAACCTCGGTCGAGAGGAACGCCACCTCCGATTCGGGGACCATCACGTCCTGGATCTGCATCGTCCCGGCGTCGAGTGCGCTCAGCACCTCATCGTGGCGCTCGCCGTCGATGTCGCCGCGTTGCAGCAGCGAACTCAGGCGGTTGCGCAGCTGACTCCGGGACTCGATGACGTCCTCCTCGGCTTCGAGCCACGCGCCGGACATCTCGATGCCGAACAGTCGGAGGGTCAACTTCGCGACCCAGTCGCCGAGCTTGATGAGCGGCGAGATGACGACGTAGAACCAGTAGAGGGGCGCAGCCCCGTACCGGCAGACCAGCCGGGAGCGCTCGACGCCGAGGTAGGTCGGCGTCTGCTCGCCGTGGGTCAGGTGGATGAGGTTGATGATGAGGTACGCGATGAGCGCGCCGGCCCCGATCCTCGCGAGGGGGGTGCCGCCGAACAGCGGCTCGAAGATGGCCGCGAGTGCGGGTTCGGCGACGATACCGACGGCGATGCTCGAGGCGGTGATACCCACCTGGCACGTCGTCAGGTACAGTTCGAGGTCGTTCGTCATCTCCCACGCTCGCTCCAGTCGGGAATCCCCGTCGACGAACTCGCTCTCGGTGAACTGGCGAGCACGCGTCAGTGCGAACTCGATGGCGACGAAGAAGCCGTTTGCGAGGATGAGCAGGGCTCCTGCGAACAGGCGAATCGAGATTTCGAGGCCGTTCATTGGTCGTCAGTGTTCGCTCGTTCTCGTTCGAGACAGGAAAAAGTGGCGCACTGTCTTCGAGTTTAAATAGCCGATTTTCGGAAACGAAATCTTGTTCTGTTCTGGTGCTGTTCTGACAATCTAGTTTGGCCACGCTTTTAGGATGCCAGCCGAACACTGTAGCCAAATGGCGATTCGAGAACTGGACGACCTCGACCGGCGCATCCTCCGTGAACTCCAGTCGGAGGCCCGCCGCACGTCCTCGAGCGACATCGCAGCCGAACTCGACGTCTCCGCGAGTACCGTCCGGAACCGGATTCAGCGACTCGAAGAAGACGGGGTGCTCCGTGGCTATCACGCCGACGTGGACTACGAACAGGCCGGGTACCAGCTGTTCACCCTCATCGTGTGTACGGCACCGATTCCGGACCGTGAGGAACTCGCACGGGCGGCAGCCGAGGTGGACGGCGTCGTCGAGGTACAGGAGGTGATGAAAGGCGAGTCGAACGTCCTCGTTCGGGCCGTCGGGGCCGACGGCGACGACCTGACCCGGATCGGTGAGGAACTCGACGAACTCGGCCTGAAGGTCTCCGACGAGGACCTGATTCGGAGCACGCACCGGAGTTCGTACTCGGGATTCAGGAGACACGGCGGGGTCTGACGAAGCGTTAACTCGATTCCCCCCGTCTGACTAGAGAATGAGCGGTCTCGAGGCGGTCTCTCGTCGGTTGTTGGGGAAGCAGCGCGCGGAACTGCCGTACCTCGGAGACGGGGCGACGGGGATGCGTGCCGTCGCCCGCCGACTGGTCGAGAACCCGTCCGTCCTGACGCTCTCGGACGGTAGAACGCTCGGGTACGCGGAGACCGGCGACCCGGCTGGTCGGCCGGTCCTCACCTTCCACGGGATACCCAACGGCCGCCTGGGTGCGGCCGTCTTCGACCAGGTCGGTCGGGACCTCGGGGTGCGTGTCATCGCCCCCGAACGCCCCGGTGTGGGCGTCTCTGACCCGGACCCGTCCCGTGAACTGACCGGGTGGCCAGCCGACGTCGTCGAGTTACTGGACGCACTCGATATCGATGCGGCCCCCGTTCTCGGCATCTCCGGCGGTGGCCCGTACGCCCTCGCCTGTGGCGCGGTCGCCCCGGAGCGATTCCCTCGCGTCGCCGTCTGCTGTAGTTCCGGGCCACTCGAGTCGGTGCCCCGGCTCCTCCGACTGATGATACGCGCCGCGATCCACGTGCCGTGGGTCATCCGGGCGTTCCTCGGGTTCGAGGTTCGGTCGGCCCGGTACGCGCCCGGGTGGACGATAGAGCGGCGTGTCAGGGGTGCCGCGCCGCGGGACGAGTCGGTCTGGCGGGGTGACGTCGGGAAGCTGCTGGTCGCCTCGATACCGGCTGCCTGCCAGCACCACGGCACGGCGGCGTTCGTGCGAGACCTCCAGCTGTTCGGCCAGGACTGGCCGTTCTCGCTCGCTGCCATCGACGTGCCGGTCGGCATCTGGCACGGGCGTGGGGACAGGATCAACCCGGTCGAGATGGGGACGCATCTGCTCGATGCCATCCCCACCGCAGAAGGACACTTCTACCCGGAACTCGGGCACCTCTCCATCTTCGTCGAACACGACGCGGAGATGTTCGAGTGGCTCGTCCGCTGACGGGGCCGGTGGGAACCGCCGTCGAACCGCGGGTCACCGCACCACGGTCACCGAACCACCGTCACCGGGCAGTTCGCGTGCCTGATGACGGCCTCGGCGACGCTGCCGAGCAGCATGCGTGAGACGCCGGAGCGGCCGTGGCTCCCGGTGATGATGTGGTCCACGTCGTGTTCGCGGGCGTAGGCGACGATGCGCCGAGAGGGCCGCCCGACGACGATCTCGGTGTCGACGTCGACGCCGACCTGGGCGGCAGCCCGTTCCGCAGTCGCGAGGCGTTCTTCGGCTGCCATCTTCGTCTCCTCGTACCACTCCTCGGGCAGGCTCGGGATGGTGAGCTTGCGGCTGTAGCCGGCGGACGCAGGGTCGATGATGGTGAGGAGGGTCATCCGTCCCGCGTCGTCGAACTCCTGCAGCGCCAACCGCAGGGCGTGGTCGGCCTGCACCGAGTCGTCGTAGGCGACGAGGACGTGCTCTGCCATTGGTATAGAGTAGCACACTCTGGCGGATAAATGCATCTCCGGCGTCACCCCCCGTGTACTAATCGAGAAACGGCGGGAACGACGCCCGTTCTCAGCGTCCGTGGCTCGTCACACACGTCGAGAGGCCGATGCACTCGACGGGTTCGGAGTTGTCGGGCGAGTAGACGACCATCTGGCCCTTCTCCATGTAGGGCACCTTACTTTCGAGGTTGGCGGGGATATTGACGCTCTTGATGGCGTCTTCGTCGCCCAGGTTGAGCACGACCGTCGTGTTCACCTGCTTGAACACCGGGTCGGCGATGTCCTGGGGGTCCTGCGTGATGAGGAACAGCCCGAGGCGCTCCTTGCGGCCCTGCTTGGCCGCCTCGGTGAACTTCGTGATGACCTTGCGGGCCTGGACGGTATCGGCGTCGGTGAGGAAGTTGTGCGCCTCGTCCATCCCGAGAACCATCGGGGTCTCCTTGATGCGGTCGAAGTCGGGGTCGTTCGAGAGCTTCTGGTCGACGAGCAGGCTCGCGAGGGCGAGCACCACCGTCGTGGTCGTCCGCGAGTCGTTGACGTGGTAGGTCGGGACCACCGAGAGGCCGCCCGGGCGGACGAACTCGTGGACGAGGTCGGTGATGGGCTTCGCGGACTGGTCGAACACGTCGCCGAAGCCGTAGGTCCGACGCTTCACCGCGTCGAACGTCGCCTCGTGGATGCGCCCCGATTCGTGCAGCTCCTCCTTCAGCGCGGGGTCGTCGAGGAACGACCGGAACTGCGAGTAGGTCCCGCTGTCGCCGTGCTGGCGGAAGAACCGTCGCAGGAGCTGTTTCAGGGCGGGGTACTGGTTGTCGTTGAGGCCGCCGCTGGCGACGAGCCAGGGACGCGACCGCACCATCGAGAACGGGATGGTGAACTCGACCTGTTCGGCGCGGTGGTGATCGGCGGCGTAGCTCGCCTGGCCGACCTTCGGGACGAACGCCGTCGTGTCCTCGATGCCGCCGTGAGCGATGTCCTCGCGCTCAAGCTTCCGCGCGAACTCGTCGGTCATCTCGGGGTTGTCGTCGTGCATCTGGGCGTACTCGTCCTGCGGGTCGAAGACGACCATCGCGGGGCGGACGTCCCGGCCACCTTCCATCGGGTAGGTGCGGTCCGAGTCGAGGTACTGCCGGAGGATGTTCTTCGCGCCGTGGGTCTTCCCGGAGCCGGTGCCACCCGCGACGAGGGTGTGCCGGAACACGAGCGGGTCGCCCGCCTCGTAGTCGTCTTTGAGCCGGTAGTCGATGGTCGGGGGCTCCGCGTTCGTCCGGACCTTCTCGCCACCCACGGAGAGATGTCCTAAGAAGACGCCTTCCTCGGGCATCTTCAGGCCGGTCTTTATCTCGGTGGTGTCGGTCGCTTCCCTGATTATCGTCTCCGGTTTGGGGACGCGGTCGACCATCCGGCGCTTGAGTTCGCCCGAATCTTCGAAGAGGACAGCCATCGGCTCCAGCGTCGCCATGAACTTGTAGTCGGCCTCGTCGATACCGTCGCGGCGCATCGCGCGCCGGGCGTGGATCTCGGTCGCGTCGTCGGCGTGGAACGCCTGGGCGTACTCCAGGCCGGTGATACGGGCGAAGAGCTTCTCGCCGTCGGGGTACGGTGCGAGCAGGTACGAGCCGATGCGGACGTTCGGCCGGTTCCCCGTGGTGACGTACGCCCGCAACTGGGTGTCCTCCTCGCGCTCGGCGATGCGCAGCCCCTCCGAGACCGCGATGGTCCCGAGGCCGCGGTCGCGCCCGCTCGGGGTCACGTCCATGCGCTGGAAGTCGTCGGTCTGGTCGTTGCCGCCGGTCGCGGTCGGCGGCTCGCCGGACGGGTCAGTCGTCGCGCCGTCGTCCTGCCTGGCATCCCCGGCTGGCCCGTCGGCGTTGGCCGGCTCGTCGTCTACGTCGAAGTCCCCGAAGTCACCGAGGTCGGTCATACCCCAAGGCAAGGAATCGCGGCGTGAAACCGGTTTCCCTCGGTCGGGTGTGCGCCGCGGTCGACGGTAGGCCGTGGTCTTATGCGCGTCGGTCGCCTAGTCACAACCCATGTTGTTAGTACGCGGAAGTGCAGCCGGTACCGACCTGACCGGCACCATCTACGAGCGGGGTGAGGACGCGCCGGAGTTCCGCGGTGCGCCCGACGAGGACGCCCCGTACGTCTGGGTGTGCGACGAGTTCTACGAGGTCGAGAGCGGCGGGACGGTCCAGGAGGTCGACGGCGAGGAGATACACATCGCCTTCGAGTCGCCGATGCCGCGCGGGTTCGACACCAAGGACCAGGCACTGGCCGCCGCCAAAGAGCACGTCCGGACCCAGTTCGCCCGGGTGGGTGTCGACCCGGACATGGTCGACATCTCGGTGCAGAAAGCCGAAACGGCCTGACTCTTCTCTCTATCCCCAGCGCGTATCGTCGTAATCTCGCGTGCGACGCGCCTGGAACGTCTCTTCGAGCGTCTCGGTGAGCGCACGCTTCTCGTCGCGGCTGATGCGCGCGGGTTCGACACCAAGGACCAGGCACTGGCCGCCGCCAAAGAGCACGTCCGGACCCAGTTCGCCCGGGTGGGTGTCGACCCGGACATGGTCGACATCTCGGTGCAGAAAGCCGAAACGGCCTGACTCTTCTCTCTATCCCCAGCGCGTATCGTCGTAATCTCGCGTGCGACGCGCCTGGAACGTCTCTTCGAGCGTCTCGGTGAGCGCACGCTTCTCGTCGCGGCTGATGCGCGCGAGTTCGTCGGCCTTCGCGACGGCCAGCGGCGGGCCACCCTGGGCGGCGATCTCCTGGAGCGCGAACAGCCGCAGGTTCTCGCGGGTCTCGGCGTCCTTCGTGAACGCGTAGGGCGCTTCGAGCCGGTACACCAGGTCGTCACGCGGGTCGTAGACGGCGCAGAACGTCACCTCGTACTGTTCGGGGTCGAGTCGACGGTCGGCACCGAGCGCGTCGCCGTCTTTCGAAAGCGGGTGGTCCGCGCCGCCGCGGGAACGGAACCAGTTCGTGCAGGTGAGGTTGTGCGTGTCGCGCTCCCAGCGCTCGGCGTCGTGGTCGAACTGGCCGCGTTCGAGGATTCGCGTGAAGAACGCGGAGTCGTCGACCCAGGGGGCGTGCCCGCCCTTCTCGCGCACGGTGCGGGTGATGACCTTCGTCGCGGGGTTCTTGACGAACCCGACGAGGGGCACGTCCCTGGTGACGAACGTCTCGACGAGCTCGACGTAGTTCTGGACGACCTCCTGTGGCTGGTCCTCGTCCTCCAGCAGCGCGGCCAGCTCGGGGTGCTGGTCGGCCCACTTGAACAGGCCCTTGGGATACAGCGGCCCGTCGAGCACCAGCAGGTCGTCGACGAGGTCGGCCTGCAACAGCGCGTGTTCGGACTCGGCGAGGTAGAGCGCCAGCGCGTGGACGACGCCCTCCTCGTACCGGTTGACGTGCGGTGCGTGGCGGATCTGCGACCGGATGTAGCCCTCGTCGTACACCGTCCACTCGCCCTCGTCCACGTCGACCGTGGCGTCGTTCGTGTGGACCGTCATCACGAGGGTGCGAGCCCGGTGCAGGTCGAGGTCCGAGGGGGTCGCCGACATCGCGGCCTGGGCGATGTCGAGCACTAATCCATTGGTGAACGTGGTCGGGTTGATGGTCCCCGAATCGAGCCCGTGGACCTCCTCGTAGGGCACCTCCGCCAGCGCCACGTCCTCGACGGGGGCGACGTGGCGGCCCTGCTCGCCCAGTGGGTCGAGCACGGTTCGCCCGTCGTCGACCAGCGGGTCGAGGAACTCGTCCCACACCGTCCGGGCGAAGTCGCGGTGGTCGTCCTCGCCCACGTCGTACCTGATGCGTTGGGCAAGCTGCGCGATGCCCTCGAAGTGCACCGGGTCCAGCGTCATGTCCCACCGAACCCACCCTGCCGTACTAAAGCCGACGGTAGCCGCGACAGTTAACTCGGTTCCGTGTTCAAATTTATCAAGAGATTTATATGAATGTGTCCGCGATGACTACCCGATGACGGAGCGAACCGCGAAAGCGGTCACCGAGGACGAGCCGGCCTACGACTGGACGCGAACCGACACCGGCGTGCGAATCTACGACCCCGAGAACCCGGACGCGTGGGTCGAGATGGAGTTCGAAGCAGGTGTCCCGCCGGAGAAGCGCCTGTTCATGGTCTGTGACGAGTGCGGTGCCGTGGTGGCCCAGCCCACTCGTCCCGGCAACTGTTCAATGTGCGTGGAGTGCGACGCATCGTTCGAACTGGAGTGACCCAGCCAGCGTTTTTTTAGCACGGTGGAGCCGACAGGACCGGTCTCTGCAGTTGCATCAAAGCGGCCCATGCGAGTGCCAAACACGGTTTCCAGGACCGATGACGAAAACGTAGGCTTCGCGCTCTTCAGCCCGCCCAATCGGCCCGAACGTCACAGCCGGTGCAGAGAACGCTCGGCCACCATGGATCCGCCAGTTATCGTAACCGCTACCGTTCCAGCGTCGGCTATAGACGGCGCTGTCGGTCCCGACCGTGAAGACGTGGGGGAGATATTCGGCCGACAGCTGCGCAACGCCGACACCCCGAGTTGCGAGCTCCCAGACTTCCGGTTGCAACCGTTCCCACTTCACGGGTCTGACACCGGACGCCCTGAGCCGACGTTGTTGTTTAGTAACACCACTCCTGAGGACGTTGGACTTGTAGTCGATGGCGTAGATGTACGGTTTGTCATCCCAGTAAGCTGCGGCCGGAATGCCACGGAGCCCCTGTTCACTCCCCGAGTAATGTGCTTCTCTCCACCTGGTGAAGCTTCCACCTGGTTCGAGTCTGGTGAAGAACACTTTCCCGTTCCTCCCGATGACCATCGCGTGGGCTCTGTTGCTCGGCGTCGCAGCTACACCGTATCGTGCCGGCCGTCTCCGTCCCTGAAGCCGAGTGGAAGACCAGCCGCTCCAGGCAGCCCCGTTCCAGTCGTTGTGCCAGACGTCGCCGTCGACACCGATTCCGAAGACGACCATGTTGTGTGGCGCTGTCGATATCGCGGTCGGTGGTGCCCAGACTTTCCCTCCCAGTGACTCCCAGCGAGACCACGTCTCGCCATCTGTGGTCGTGGTGTGTCGAACTGCGGCGTTGCGGTCGACCGTGAAGAGTGAGAGGTGGCCCTCTCCCCACGACGTAGCAGAGACGCCGTATTGTGCAGTTTTCCCCGGAATCCGCTCCCAGTTCGTCCAGCCTCTTGGTTGCGCGGTCACCGGTGATGGTACCGTTCCGAGCGTGGCGATGGTCCCGGCACCGGCGAGGTATTTCAGCAGTGTTCGACGGGACAGGACACCGTGTCTTCCACTTCCTTCGATACGTTCGATTCTCTCTCGACTCCCCATATTTCAACGTATGGGGTTCGAGAGAATGAGGTGGGCCCTGATTTCTACCGGCCAAGCGGACCGCTCTCGTCTTCTTTGTCGGCCAGTCAGTGGTTCGTTCCGGGTTGGGCCGAATGCATGCCCGTAACGAACCTTTCTTTGTACCGACCCGCGACGCCTCTGACATGGACGCGGCACTCATCATCCTCGACGGCTGGGGGCTCAACGACGACCCCGGCGACCATCGCGACGCGGTCGCAGCAGCGCACACACCCGTCTTCGACCGGCTGAAGCGAACCGGTGCGTACGGCCGGCTGTCGGTCGCGGGCCGGCGCGTCGGCCTGCCGGACGGCCAGATGGGCAACTCCGAGGTCGGCCACCTCAACATCGGGGCGGGCCGTATCGTCATGCAGGAGTACACCCGCATCGAGGATTCCATCGACGACGGCTCCTTCTTCGACAACGAGGCGCTGGGCTCGGCGTTCGCGTACGCCGACGACAATGGAGGGAAGGTCCACCTCATGGGCCTCGTCAGCGACGGCGGCGTCCATTCCTCCCAGCGCCATCTCCACGCACTCATCGAGATGGCCGCCGAGCGCGAGATTCCGGCGGTCACCCACGCGTTCACCGACGGGCGCGACACCGCGCCCCACGGCGGCGAGTCCTACCTGGCCGACCTGGAGGCGCACGCCCAGCAGTACGGCACCGGCGACGTGGCGACGGTCTGCGGGCGCTACTACGCGATGGACCGCGACCAGAACTGGGAGCGCACCCGCCAGGCGTACGACGCCATCGTCGAGCGCGAGGCCCCACACCACGCCGACAGCGCGGTCGAGGCCGTCACGGAGAGCTACGACCGCGGCGACACCGACGAGTTCGTCGAGGCGACCACGGTGGGCGAGCACGACGGTATCGAAGATGGCGATGCCATCGTCTTCTTCAACTTCCGGTCGGACCGCGCCCGCCAGCTCGTCCGGATGCTCCAGGCGGTCGAACCCGAGGAGGACTGGCCGGAGCCCCCGGAGACGAAGCTCGTGACGATGACGGAGTACGACCAGACGTTCGACTTCCCGGTGGCGTTCGAGCCCCACGAACCCGAGGACGTCCTCGGCGAGGTCCTCTCCAAGGCGGGCAAGACGCAGCTCCGGATGGCGGAATCGGAGAAGTACGCCCACGTCACCTACTTCCTCAACGGCGGGCGCGAGGTCGAGTTCGAGGGCGAGCAGCGCGAGATCATCGAGTCGCCCGACGTGCCGACGTACGACGAGACGCCGGCGATGAGTTCGCGACAACTCACCGAGGCGGCGGTCCGGCGCATCGCGACCGACGACCCGGACGTGCTCGTCCTCAACTACGCGAACCCCGACATGGTCGGGCACACGGGCGACTACCGCGCCGCCGTGGAGGCGGTCGAGGCGGTCGACGTCCAGCTCGGGCGGCTCGAAGCCGCGGTCCGGGCCGCCGGCGGGCACGTCCTCGTCACGGCCGACCACGGGAACGCCGACGACATGGGTACCGAGGAGGACCCGCACACGGCCCACACCTACAACGATGTCCCGTTCGTCTACACCACGCCGGGTGGCGACGACGGCGGGAAGCGCGTCCGCGAGGGCGGGTCGCTCTGTGACATCGCCCCGACGCTGCTCTCGCTCGCCGGGGTGGCGAAGCCGGCCGCGATGACCGGAGAGAACCTGCTGGTCCCCGAGCAGACGGACCTGCAACTCGAACAGCAGGCGGACCTGCTCGACGACGAGTAGCACCTTCCTCAGTCCGCTTCCAACGCATTTGGAACGCTCACCAGCCCGCCCGAGAGTCGTACCGAGGCGACCCCCGCGAGCAACACCAGCGCGATGCCGGCCAGCCCGAGCGCGAGGTACTGCGAACTGTCGGCGACCCGGCCCACGGCCACGCCGAAGGGGATGGCGACCACGGCGTTGACCATCGAGACGCCG
This sequence comes from Haloarchaeobius sp. HME9146, assembly GCF_025399835.1. NCBI lineage: Archaea > Methanobacteriati > Methanobacteriota > Halobacteria > Halobacteriales > Halorubellaceae > Haloarchaeobius > Haloarchaeobius sp. HME9146. The sequence goes on along the minus strand of NZ_JAODVR010000001.1, from coordinate 3,368,628 downwards.
GAGAGGACGGTCGCCCGGCCGGCGGTCTCGATGCGGTCGTTGACGTACTGGCTGGCGAGGGTGTTCGTCGGCGCGTTCACCGCCCGGACGAGTACAAACGCAGGCATTGCGGCCAGCGGTGCGACGAGCGCGAGCGCCAGTGCGACCCCGGTGATGGCCGGCGCGACGACCACCCAGCCGAGCAGGCCGAACCGGTCTCGAATCCAGTCCGCCCGATAGCTCGCGCCGGCACCGAGCAGGGTGAAGCCGCCGTAGAGCCAGCCGAGCCAGACCTGTGGCACGCCCAGGCCGACCGCCACCGGCTGGGTGAGCCGGCTGGTCGCGCTCGCGATGGCGAGCACGACCGCCACCCAGAGGACGAACCCGCGCAACTCGACCGAGAGCAGGCGCTCGCGGAGGATGGGAAGCGCGTCGGCGGCCGTGATGCGGTCGTCGTCCTCGACCGAGACGCTCGGGAAGGTCATCAGGACGACCACACCGACGGCAAAGAGCGCGCCGGTCGCGTAGAACGGCCAGCGAAGGCTCACGTCGCCGAGGTAGCCGCCGACGACCGAGCCGGCCGCACCGACCGCGAGCGTCAGGGACTGGCCGCGACCGCGGATTCGGGTGAACTCGTCGGAGTCGTCCTCGCCCCCGCGGTCGAGCACCTCGTACAGCCAGGCGTCGGTGCTGCCCGACTGGAGCGTCGAGCCGAGCGCCCACAGCAGGTAGATGCCCGCGAGCGCCCAGAACGTTCCTGAAGCGCCCATCGCGACGACCGCGACGGCCCGGAGGACGTTGCCGACGACGAGGCTGTTCTTCCAGCCGATGCGGTCCCCGACGTAGCCCGTCGGCACCTCGCCCAGCGTGATACCGATCCACCAGATGGCGTCGAGGACCATTATCTCGGTGAAGCTCAGGCCGTTGGCACGGAGGAACAGCACCCAGATGGGCGTCGCGAGGCCCACGGAGGCGGTCGCCTTGTAGGCGTAGTACTTGAGTACGGGGAGGGGAGGGCGGGACCGGAGCACGGGCCAAAATCGTCGTGGCAGGTCCTAAACCGTTTTCTGAAGCCGATTATTGTAATCTATCCGACTTAATTTCGTCAGTGGGATTATGTGCTGCGGCGGTGACCAGAATCCATGGGCGCTGACAGGAACTATCTGTGTCTGGAGCCGCGAGCTGGTGTGGCTCACGACGACCTCCGGGGCCGGCTCTCCGACGCCGTATTCGACGAGCGGACCGACCGCTCCGGCGAGTCGCTGGTCGTCGTCGGGGTCGGTCGGGATGCGACCCCGGCCAGGGAGGAACTCATGGCCGTCGCCGGCGACGTGGCACGGGCGTTCCTCCTCCACGTCTACGACACCTCGATGACTGGCGTCGGCTGGGTGTACGAGCGGGCAGACGGTGCACTCGAAGCGCGTGAGAAAATCGAGGGCAGCGAGCGCTACGGCATCGACGTGGTCGACTACGTGAAACGGGAGTACGACATCGATGGCCCTCGCTGACGCAGTGGCGGCCCTCGACTCGGCGTCGGTCGACGAACGCCGCGAGGCCGGTCGCGAACTCTTCCGACACTCTCGCAGCCGAATCGACGACTTCGACGACGAGGCGATGGCTGCACTGGCCGACGCGACAGACGACCCCGACCCGGTGGTTCGGGGCCACGCCGTCGGTGTCCTCGGCGAGGTGGCGTTCCGGCAGGGAGAGTACGACGAACCGATTCCACGGCTGACGCCCGTGCTTGAGGCGCTGACGGACGACGATGAGCGTGTTCGACAGACCGCCACCGGGGCCCTCTGGAACCGGGAATGGATGTACGGTCTCGGGGTCGACGACCGGCCAGCGATGGCCGAACAGGCCCGGGTCGTCGCGGCGGGGCTCGTGGCGTGTCTCGGAGACTCCGGTGACCTGATTCGCAAGCGAGCCGCGAGAACACTCACCGGTCCCCTCGTCGCAAGCCATCCCGACCCGCAGGCGGCCGCCGGTCGCGTCCTCGACGCGCTCGTCGACTACCCGGCACACACCCGCCAGTTGACCGACGTGCTCGACGAACTGTCCGAGGAACATCCCGCTGTTCTCGAATCGCACGTCGACGCCCTCCTCGGTCACCTCGACGCGGACCAAGAGCAGGTCCGGAACGCCGCCGGTGTCGCCCTCTCGAACCTCGTCGCCTCCGACCCCGAACTGGCGACCGAAGTCCTCGAGCGCCAACCCGATGCCGCCGAACGAATCACGGCCGGTCTTCGGCGCACGATACTGGCGACACCGTACGACCGGAGCGACCGACGCGAGCGTGCCGCGGCCGCAGACGCGTACGCGGACGTCGTCACCAGCGTCCCCGGGCTCGACATGGATGCAATCGAGGTGTTCATCTCCTTGCTCGCGAGCCCGTCGGTCGATCTTCGGCGGGCCGCAGCGACCGGGCTGGTCAGGGTCGCACGCGGCGCACCGGCTCGCGTCGAACGCATCGACCACACCGAGGGCGAGTTCGAGCCAGCCGCCATCGAACAACTCGCACGGACCGTCGACGACCCTGCCGAGTTCGACACCGAGTACCTGTTCCCGCTCGAAGTGCTGGCGACTGGCCATCCCGAGTTCGTGACCGACCGCCTGCGCGACCTTCTCGAGCGCCACATCGACCCGAATGCGAGCCTGTTGCTCGAGTCCGTGCAGGTGCTGGAACGAATCGCAGCCGTGGACCCGACCGTCGTCTCGGCGGTCGTCCCCGACCTGGTGGCCGCGCTCGATGCCGACGCGCGGACCACTCGGACCCGGGCGGCGGCGACGCTCGGGGACGTGGGCGAAGACTACCCGGACCTGCTGTCACCGGTAACGATCGGCCTCGGCAACGCCCTGTCCCGAATCGACCCGACCGGGCAACGCCTCGCACTCAAAGGCCTCGCGGCAGTCGCAGAGTACGACCCAGACGCAGTCGCGGAACTGGCTGACGTCGTCGCTGATTGCCTCCCTAACCCCCACCCCAGCGGTCGCGAGGCAGCCGCAGCGTTCCTCGTCGCCGTCGGCGAAGACAGGCCAGCTGCGATTCCCGAGGCTGGGCGGTCCCTGCTCTCGGTCGACGACACGGACGACCCCGCGTGGCCGCTGGGGATCGTTGCCCGCGACGCCCCGTCGTTCGTCGACTCGTTCCTCGCGGACGAACTCGACTCGGTCTTCGACGCGAGCAAGGGTGACCAGCGCCGGTTCGGGTCGCTCCTGGGGGAGGTCGTGGCCGACGGTGCAGCCGTGGGCGTCGACGCGGTCGATTCGCTCGTGGACGTGCTAGAGACCGGGAGACAACAAGAACGGGAAATCGCTGCTCGGGTGCTATACCGGGCTGCGAAGGTCGCCCCGGCGGCTGTGGCGGACTCGACGGCCACTCTCGCGCTCGCGGCCCGGTTCGCCGACGAAGACGAACGGACCGCGACCCGCTCGGAAGCCATCTACGCACTGGACGAACTGGCAATCGCCGCACCCCTCGATGTCGAGTCCGCGCTGGAGTGGGCGGTCAAGGACGTGGCTGCACTGGCGGCGGCCCTCGACGATTCTCTCGAGCTATCGAAGTGGTTCCTGCAGACGGTCTCGAAGATAGAGGAAGAACGGGAGGGTGACTCGCCGATTCGGTCGTGGCACCCGCGGTTCGACTAGGCGTTCGAATCCTATTCGCCCGTCCGGAACGAGTAGTCCAGGCTTGCCGCGGAGTGAGTAAGGGAACCCATCGAGATGACGTCGACGCCGGTCGTCGCGTAGTCCGGGACGGTCTCCAGCGTGATGCCGCCAGAGGCCTCGGCGAGCACCCCATCGGGAAGCAACCCGACCGCTTCGGCCGTCGTCTCGGGGCGCATGTTGTCCAGGAGGACGATGTCTGCGCCAGCATCGGCTGCCTTCGGCGCGTCTTCGGGTTCCTCGACCTCGACCTCAATCTTCGTCGCGAACGAGACGCGCTCGCGGAAGTGCTCGATTGCCCCCTCCAGGCCCATCTCCGCGATGTGGTTGTCCTTCACCAGGACCATGTGCGAGAGATCGAGGCGGTGGGTGTCGCCCCCACCGGCCACCACGGCGCGTTTCTCGATGCCCCGAAGGCCGGGCGTGGTCTTGCGGGTCGCCGCGATTCGCACGTCGTCGTCGACCTCGCGGGCCGCGTCGACCGCCTTCCGGGTGCGGGTCGCGACGCCGGAGGCGTGCCCGACGACGTTCACCGCGATGCGTTCGGCCCGGAGGACGGCTTTCGCCGGTCCCTCGACGCGGAGCACCACGTCCCCCATCTCGATTTGCGTGCCATCCTCGACCGCTTCGACCACGTCGACACCGACGTAGTCGAACACGCGCTCGGCGGCGTCCATCCCGGCGACGACGCCGGGTTCTTTGGCGACGAGTCGACCGGTCGTCTCGCCGGGCACCTCGTTCGTCACGTCGTGATGCCCCAAATCTTCGCGGAACCACTGCTCTATCTGGGAGTCGTGAATCATCGTGGTACCATCAGTCGTCCGCAGTCGCGGCGGCTTTCTCGTCCTCGCTCACGACGTAGTGGCAGCCGACGCTTTCCTCGTTCCCGGCGGCTGCTCGCGAGATGAGCAGGGCCGTGACGCTCGCGTTCCGGAGCTCGTACAGGTCCCGCGCGGTGCGGGTCCGGATGTAGGCGTCGACCTCGCCCTTGAGCCGGCGCAGGACGCCCTGTGCCCGGGCCATCTCGGTCGGGTCGCGGCGCAATCCGAGGTACTCGTCCATCACGCGGCGCAGCCGGTGGAACTTCTCGGCGGCGAACCGCGGTGGGAGGTCCGGGTCGCGGTCGAGCAGGTCCGGTGCCTCGACCGGCTCCGGCTCGACGCCGACCGCGTCCTCACCGGCGCGCAGGCCCCAGACGAGTCCTTCGAGCAGGCTCGTGCTGGCGAGGCGGTTCGCGCCGTGGACGCCGGTGCGGGCGCACTCCCCGACGGCGTAGAGCCGGTCAAGGGTGGTCTTCCCGCGGTCGTCAACGTCGACGCCCCCGCAGAGGAAGTGCTCGCAGGGGGCGACCGGAATCCCCGAATCCCAGTCCACGTCGTGCTCTTCGCACTTCGCGGCGAGGTCCGGGAACGCTTCCGCGAACGGTTCGTCGAGGGTGGAGACGTCGAGCGTGACCTCCCCGGTCGAATCTATCTCGTCCTGGACCGCCCGGGCGACCACGTCGCGCGGGGCGAGTTCGGCGTCCGGGTGGTAGTCCGGCATGAAGCGTTCGCCCGCACCATTGCGGAGCAGGCTGCCTTCCCCGCGCACTGCCTCGGAGAGGAGGAACGGCTCCTCACCTGCGTAGGCGGTGGGGTGGAACTGCACGAACTCCATGTCGGCCACGTCGGCCCCCGCGAGGGCGGCCATGGCGATGCCGTCGCCGGTCGACCCCGCCGGATTGGTGCTGCGCTCGTACAGGTCGCCGATACCGCCGGTAGCGAGGACGGTTGTGCCCGCGAACACCGGTTCGCCGGTCTTCTCGGTGTCCAGCATCGCGCCGTGGACCCGACCCTCGTGGGTGATGAGCTGGAGCGCGGCGGTGTCCTCCAGGATCTCGACGTTCTCGTGGTCGTCGAGGTAGTGCAGGAACGGCCGGAGGATGTGCTTGCCCGTGGAGGCGTCGACGTGGAGGATACGCTTCTCCGAGTGTGCCGCCTCCCGGGTGTAATCGAACTCCTCGGTCTCCGAATCGAGGTCGAACTCGACGCCGAGCGTGTCGACCAGCACGTCCTCGACGGCCGAATCCGCGTTCTTGACCAGTACGTCCACTGCGGCCTCGTCGGCGGTGTCCGCGCTGGCCGCGATGATGTCCTGTTTGAACCCCTCGGGGTCGGTGCCCGTCGTGGAGATACCGCCCTGTGCCCAGTCCGAGGAGGCGTCCTCGGGCCGCTCCGCTTTGGTGACGACGAGGACGTTCGCGCCCTCGCGGGCCGCGGCGAGTGCGGCCGCACAGCCTGCGATACCGGTGCCGACGACGAGTATCTCGGTTTCACGCATGATTCAGACCTCCAGCATGCGGTCAAGTGCAACCTTGGCCAGTTCCTTCTCCTCCGGCGCGACCTCGATGACGTTGCGCTCGCGGCCTTCGACCAGTTCCTCGAGCACCCACGTCAGGTAGTTCGGGTCGATCTGGCGCATCGCGTTGCAGTCCATGCAGGCGTCGCCACACAGCGGGAGGACGTTCACCTCGGGGTGCCAGCGCTGGAGGTGGTTCGTGAGGTGGATCTCGGTGCCGATGGCCCACGTCTCGCCGGGCTCGGCGTTCTCGATGGTCTCCGTGATGGCCGCCGTGGAGCCGGCCTTGTCGGCGGCTTCGACGACCTCGCGGCGGCACTCGGGGTGGACGATGACCTTCGCGTCGGGGTGCTGCTCGCGCACCTGCTCGATGTGGTCGACGCGGAAGCGCTCGTGGACCTGACAGTAGCCGTCCCAGAGGATGATATCGGACTTGGCGACCTGCTCGGCGTCCTTGCCCTCGGGGTCCCACGGGTCCCACTCAGCCATGTTGTCCTGCATGCCGAGTCTGTGGGCCGTGTTCTCGCCGAGGTGCTTGTCGGGCAGGAACAGCACCTTGTCGCCGCGCTCGAACGCCCACTCGAACGCACGGTGGGCGTTCGAGGACGTACAGACCAGCCCGCCCTGCTCGGCACAGAACGCCTTCAGGTCGGCGTAGCTGTTCATGTACGTGATGGGGATGATGTTCGCGTCGGGGGCCGCGCTCGTGATCTCCTCCCACGCGGCGTCGACCTGCAGCGCCTCGGCCATCCCGGCCATCGGGCAGGAGGCCTCCATGCTCGGCAGGATGACGGTCTGGTCGTCGTCGGTGATGATGTCGGCCGACTCCGCCATGAACGTCACGCCGCCGAAGATGACGTACTTCGCGTCTGCGTTCGCCGCCTCCACGCTCAGCTGGTAGGAGTCGCCGATGAAGTCCGAGTGGTCGACGATTTCGCGGCGCTGGTAGTTGTGGCCCAGGATGACCACGTCGTCGCCGAGTTCGGCCTTCGCCGCCTCGATGCGTTCGGTTCGTTCCGCCTCGGTCAGTTCGCGGTACTCCGCCGGGAGCTGTTCAAGGTTGTCGTACTTGAACAGGCTCAGTTCCGTCTCGAAGTTCGCGGTTTCCATCTTTGGCACGGTCTGGACACCTGTTGTTACCTAGCCGTCAGCGGGCCGCATTGAAGAAATTTTCTCTTCGATAGTCTGGTATGGGGGATTACCACCTCCTGATAGTGCTATCAGAGTGCATACTGTCGGGTACGGGTGGTTCGGTGAACAATAAACTACAGAGTGAGTTAACGATGGGTCGCCGTACTGCTCGCCCGGTTTCTATGACGAATCGACTTCGTGACTTAGGACGTGGCCTGGTCGAGCTGCATCGTGAGACCGAACACCAGCGCGAGACCGGCGACTGCGCCAGCGGTCCACAGTGTCTGGCCGAAGGGTCCACCCGCGGCGTCGGCGAGTTCGAACAGCGTGATGAGAGCGAACATCCTGACGAACCCCCTGCCGAAGTCCTGTTGCTGCATCGAGAGTCGGTGCCCGTGGTACACGGAATAGTAGGCGGTGCCACCGACGCCGACGACCAGCGGGAGCACCAGATTCGAGTCGCCGAGCGTGACGTAGGCGCCTGCACCAGCGCCGGTACCCACGAGGAGCGAGAGCCACAGCACGAGCAGTCGCCGCTCGCGGAGGGCGGCGAGGAGGGCGGAGAGCATACGAAACGTTTCTTCTAACCGATATAAAACAACGTCGATGAAAACGGTGGCCGACGACTACCGGCCGTCGTACACGACCTCGCCACCCACGACCGTCATCGCCACGTCGATGTCGCGAATCGACTCCTCGTGCTCCCACGGCGAGTCGTCCAGAACGGTGAAGTCGGCCTGCTTGCCAACTTCTATAGTTCCCAGGCGGTCCTCGGCGAAGCCCGCGTACGCGCCCCCGAGGGTGTACGCGCGGAGTGCTTCAGTAACAGTGAGCCGCTGGCTCTCGGCCGGTGCGTTCACCGCGTAGTCGACCCCGAGCAAGGGGTCCATCGGCATCACGTCGCTGGAGAACGCGAGATGGACACCAGCATCCAGCAGGTCACGGAAGCGGTTCGACTGCTCGCGGCGCTCGGTTCCCAACCGGGACTGGTACAGCCCCTCCTCGCCGGCCCACTGGAGGAAGTTCGGCTGGCAGGAAGCGACGATTCCCGAGTCGGCGAAGCGCTCGATGTGCTCGTCGGTGACCAGTTCGACGTGTTCGACGCGGTGACGGGCTTCGCCCGGGTTTTCAGTACTCTCGAACGCGTCCAGCGTCACCGTGATGGCCTCGTCGCCGATGGCGTGGACGGTCAGTTGCAGGCCAGCCTCGTCTGCCTGCTTGGTGATGTCGTGGAGTTCGTCGGGGTCGACGACCCACGTCCCGGTCTCGTCCGGGTCGTCGGCGTAGGGCTCGGTGAGTTTGGCGGTGCGGCCGCCGAAGCTCCCGTCGGTGAACGATTTTATCGCGCCCGTCTCGACCTTCTCGCTGCCGTGGTTGGTCCGGAGGCCGACCTCTTCGACGGCGTCGAGGTGGTCGCTCCAGTAGTTGATGCGGACTCTGATGTCCAGTTCGCCCGCCTGCTCCAGTTCGCGGTAGGCCCGCGGTGCGTGGCTCTGGCGGACCATGTCGTGGACTCCAGTCACGCCGCGTTCGACGGCGTGCTGCTGGGCGGCGCGGAGGAGTTCTCGCGTCTCCGCGGGGTCGGGGTCGATGGCGTCCCACACCGGTTCGATGGCGTCCTCGACGACCACCCCGGTCGGCTTGCCGTCGTCGGTTCGGACGTCTTCCGGGGGCATCTCGTCGCGCAGGCGCTCCAGGGCGACCGAGTTCAGCGCCGCGGTGTGCATGTCGACCCGCACTGCGGCGACGGGACGTTCTTCACTCACCGAATCGAGGTCCGCCTTCGTGAGATACCGGTCCTCGGCCCAGCTGGACTCGTCCCAGCCGAAGCCCAGAACCCACTCGCGGTCCTCACGAGCCTCACTGGCGAGCAGGTCGACCGCGTGCTCGGGCGAGTCGGCTTCGCTCAGGTCGGCGTGGACCTGGTACTGGCCGAGCTGTTGCATGTGGGTGTGGGCGTCGATGAACCCCGGGAGGACGGTTCTCCCGTGGCAGTCGACGACCTCGGTGTCGAGGCCAGCCAGGAAGTCCACCTCGTAGGCGTCGCCGACCCGGACGATTTGTCCGTCTCGAACCGCGACGGCCTCGGCGGTCTCGTCCGGCTCCGTCAGGGTGTGGACCTCCGCGTTCGTGAGCACGAGGTCCGCTGCGTCGGTCATAGTTCAAGGGGCGACGCGCCGGTGGGTAAACGTTTGGATGGCCCGTGTCCGCGAGTGCGCCCCACCCTGCCTGAAAGGGTAACCGGTATCAACCGCCACCGAACACCTTCTGGTATGACCGACCCGGCGACGCTCGCGGAACGGGTCCGCGAGGGGGAACTCCGACTGCACGAACTCGAAGAGCACGTGGACCACGACACGGCGACGGAAGCGCGCCGGCTCCTGCTCGAAGACGCGACCGACGCCGACCTGGACACGGTGGGCCAGTACGCCTTCGACGCCGAGGTCGCCGAGTCCGCCATCGAGAACATGATCGGCGCGGCCCAGATTCCGATGGGCGTCGTCGGCCCCGTCACCGTCAACGGCGGCGCGGCCGACGGCGAGTACTACCTCCCGCTGGCGACGACCGAGGGCGCGCTGCTGGCCAGCGTGAACCGCGGTCTCTCCGTCATCCAGTCCGCCGGCGGTGCGGACGCCCGCGTCACCAAGAGCGGGATGACCCGTGCCCCCGTGTTCCGGGTCTCCGGCGTCGTCGAGGCCGCCGAGACCGTCGAGTGGGTTCGCGAGAACACCGACCAGCTGCGCGAGGCGGCCGAGGCGACCACCAGCCACGGCGAACTGCTCGACGTGACGCCCTACGTCGTCGGTGACTCGGTGTACCTGCGCTTCCGCTACGACACCAAGGACGCGATGGGGATGAACATGGCCACCATCGCGACGGGCGAGGCGTGTGACGTGGTCGAGGCGGAGACGCCCGCCTCGCTGGTCGCGCTCTCGGGCAACCTCTGCTCGGACAAGAAACCGGCCGCGGTGAACGCGGTCGAGGGCCGCGGGCGCTCGGTGACCGCCGACGTGGTCATCCCCGGCGACGTGGTCGAGGAGCGCCTGCACACCACGGCGGGGGCCATCGCCGAGGCCAACACCCGCAAGAACCTCATCGGGAGCGCCAAGGCGGGGAGTCTGGGCTTCAACGCCCACGCCGCGAATACCATCGCCGCGGCCTTCCTCGCAACCGGGCAGGACGCCGCCCAGGTCGTCGAGGGGTCGAACGCCATCACGACCGCCGAGGAACGCGACGGCGACCTCTACGCTTCCATCTCCGTGGCGTCGCTCGAACTCGGCACCGTCGGCGGCGGGACGAAGCTGCCGACTCAGTCCGAGGCGCTCGACGTGCTCGGCCTCGCCGGCGGTGGGGACCCGGCCGGGTCGAACGCCGACGCCCTCGCGGAGGTCATCGCAGCCGGCGCGCTCGCGGGCGAACTCTCGCTGCTCGCCGCGCTCGCGTCGCGCCACCTCTCCTCCGCCCACGAGGAACTGGGTCGGTAACCGCGGTCGCCCCCTCGTTTTAGGTGCTCGCCCGGCGTCCACCCGGTATGGAACACGTTCCGAACGATTCCGTCGAGCCGACCGAAGCGGTCGAGGGCACGCACCTCTCGATGCTCGCTGGTGGCGAGCAGATGAACGTCCAGCACTTCTTCATCGAGCCCGGCTCGACAGTCCCCGAGCACAGCCACCCCCACGAGCAGGCGGGGTTCATCTACGAGGGGACGCTCACCTTCCTGGTCGACGGCGAGGAGATCTCGGTCTCTGCGGGGGACTCCTACTCGATTCCGGGCGACGAGGTCCACGGGGCCGAGAACCGCGGGGACGTGCCCGTCAAGGGCATCGACATCTTCAGCCCGCCGCGGGAGAACCCGGCCTGGCAGGACGACGACTGAGTGTCCGGGGTCGTCTCTCGAGGCACTGTTTGGCGGTAGTTTGATATAATTCTGTTATGAACGGTCGCGTATGAATCTCGCTGCCCTCAAGCCGTACCTGGTCCGGTACACGCTGCTCGCCGGTCCCCTGTTCGCCGCGCTCGTCCTCGGTGCCAGCGCCGTCGCCGGGATGCCCCTCCCCACTGTCTCGTTCTTCTTCGGCGGGGCGATGCTGGCCTGTGCCCCGCTCCCGTTCGCCGCGACCGACGCCGGGCTGGACACCGTCGAGGCGGGCGTGCAGGGCGGCTTCGACGTGACCGACCCGAGTTCCTTCCAGCCGCAGGGCGTCCCCGGCCGACTCGGACTGGCGTTCACTGCCCTCGGTGCGGGGCTGACCTCGGTCGCCGTCTTCCTCGCCACGAGCGGCGTGCTCGGGTGACCGACTCCCGGCGACTCAGAGTCTGCGGTAGCGTCCCCGACTCTCGCTGACCTCGCCACGCCGGACGAGCTTCTGCAGCGCCCTCTCGACGTAGTCGGCAGGGACGCCGTGTTCTTCGGCGAAGGCGACGACCTCGTCCTCGGTCGGCCGGTCGAGTTCGCGCAGGGCGGCCTCGACGGTCTCTTTCCGACTCAGCGACCGGCTGCCACCGCCGCTCGCGCGGTCGCCCGCGGCGTTCACCTCGTCCACGTCCAGCCCGGACGCTTCGAGGAACTCGGCGTCGTCGATGACCCCGTCGGCGACCGCGTCGTCCAGTTCGGCGAACGACTCCACCTTCGCGAACGCCTCGCCCTCCCCCTGGCGGTTCGCCAGCATCGACGCGCGGACCTCGCGGGCGTGGTCGAGATCGTCGGTCGTCACGAACGAGCGTACCTGCTTGAACTTGCGGCGCGTGCCACAGCGCCCACACTGGGTGCTCTCGGGACGGTCCTCGATGATTCGCAACGCGCCACAGTCGCTACACCCGACCACGTGGTACATACCCGACCGTCGTGCGGCCATCGGTTTGAATCTTCGTCCAGTTGGGCGACACGCTCAAGACGAGGGCTGGCGATTTGCAACTAATGACACGCTCGAGTGGTGCTCGACCGGCCAGTTTCCGGACCATCTCGGTCGACGCCCCGGTCGCGGTGCTCCTCGTCGCGCCGGACGAGGACGCCGTCGCCCTCGACGGCCGCTCCGGGTTCACCGTCACCCGCGTGGACTCGGCTGCCGCCGTCGAGCAGGTGCTCGCGTCCGACCAGTGCGTCGACTGCGTGGTCCACGCCACCGAGACCGGAACAGCCCCGGAGACGCTGGCGACCGTCCGGTCCCACACCGATGCCCCCTACCTGCTGTTCGGTGCCGACCCCACCTCGGAGGTCCTCGAAACGGTCCTCTCTGCGCCCGCCACCGAGTACCTGCCCCGGCTCGAGTCCGGCCGTTCTGACCTGCTCGCGACCCGGATTCGACGTGCCGTGACCCGGGCCCGGCTCGAACACGACCTGCAGTTGAAAGACCGGGCGATCGACCAGGCGGGCGTCGGCATCACCATCGCCGGCCCCGACGAGTCGCTCGTGTACGTGAACGACGGGTTCGAGGAGATGACGGGCTACAGCGCCGAGGAGGTCATCGGGAAGAACTGTCGGTTCCTGCAAGGCGAAGACACCGACCCGGAGACGGTGGCCTCGATTCGGGACGCCATCGACGCCAACGAACCCATATCCGTCGTGTTGAAGAACTACGACGCCGACGGGGAGCCGTTCTGGAACCAGCTCGACATCGCCCCCGTGTTCGACGAGGACGGCGAGGTCACCCACTACTTCGGATTCCAGAAGAACGTGACCGAACGGGAGGAACTCGGCCACGAACTCCGCCGGCAGAACGAGCGCCTCGAGGAGTTCGCGAGCGTCGTGAGCCACGACATCCGGGGACCACTCAGCGTCGCGAGGGGCCACGTCGAGACGGTCGCCGAACAGACCCCCTCGGACGGACTGGCGGCGGCACTGGCGGCCCTCGACCGCATCGAGCGCATGGTCGGCGACGTGTTGACGCTCGCCCGCGAGGGCGAGGTCGTGGCGGACCCCGAGCCGGTCGGCCTCGAGGCGGTCGTGACCAGGGCCTGGCAGACCGGAGAGACCGGCGACCTCGCCATCGCAGTCGAAGGAAATCTCGGTATGATCGAGGCCGACCCCGACCGTCTGCAGACGCTGTTCGAGAACCTGTTCCGCAATGTCGCCGACCATGCGACGGGCGCGACCACCGTCACCGTCGGCCGCCTCGATTCCGCGGTAGAATCCGGGTTCTACGTCGCCGACGACGGCCCCGGTATCCCCGAAGCCGAGCGCGAGTCGGTGTTCGAGCAAGGGTTCACCACCGACACGGATGGGACCGGGTTCGGCCTCGCCATCGTCGAGCGCATCGCGGAGGCCCACGGCTGGTCGGTGACGGTCGAAGAAAGCGAAACTGGTGGTGCTCGGTTCGTAATCTCGTAGCGTCAGACGGTGTATCCGTCGGCGCGGAGCAGTTCGACCACTCGGTCGACCTGGTCGCCCTGTATCTCGATTCTGTCGTCCTGGACGGTGCCACCCGCGCCTGCAGCACGCTTCAACTTGCTCGCGAGTTTCCCGAGGTCGACGTCCGGCGGGAATCCCTCCACGATGGTCATCGGTTTCCCGTAGCGGCGGCGCTCGACCCGGACGGAGAGCTGTGCTTCCGAACGGTCCAGGTCTCCCAGCAGGTCGATATCGAGGTCGTCGAAGGCTGTCGAGTCTTTTGCCACGCGGAGTGTAGGCTGGCAGCAGGTATAGCCGTTACCGGCGCTCAGCCGACAGCGATGTACTCCGTGTCGGCGATGGAGATGCCTGTCCTGGCGCACTCCGCGAAGAACGCATCGCGGCTGCGGTCGTCGGGGAACCGGAGGAAGAAGTGCCACTCGTCGGTCCCTCGTCCGTCCAGTATCGCTCCGTGGAACCGGTAGATGGTGCTGACGAACGGGGTCGCATCTGGTCGCCACCAGATGCGGTACAGTCGCCGACCCGGCAGTGACTCGACCAGTGACAGCCGCTGGATCTGGTCGAGCGACCTGGCAGCCTGCTCGAACCCCTCCAGGTTCCGCCCCACCACCCAGACGAGTGGCGCGACCGCACCGTCGACGGGGACGACCCGGACGAGCTCGACAGCCGCCGCTGGCGTCCGTGCAGTGAGCGCGCCGAGCGGAAAGTCGGTCGCCGCGACCGTGACGTCGACGAGAGTCATTCTCGGGTAAAGGTTGGTCACTGGCGTGCTTGGGTGTGCGCCCGGTTCTCTCAACCCGCTTAAAAAGGACCTTGGAGAATCAACGTGGGGGCGCTCGAACTCAGTTGGCTTCTTCCTCCAGGACGACCACGTTCGCAAGCTTGTCCATCGCACGCCGGAGTCGCTCGCCCGCCGCCTGCTCGCTGATGCCGAGTTCGGCGGCCACGTCCGCGAGGGTCGCGTTCTTCGGGACCTTGTAGTAGCCGAGACTCGCCGCGATCTCGAGCGCCTCGCGTTGCTCGTCGGTGAGCCCGAAGTCGTACTTCTGGTTCTGCACCTCGGCGAGTGTGTGCAGCCGCCGGAGTTCGAACGGAACGTCGTTGTCCGAACACCACGAACTGAACGACGAGAGGTCGCCGTGGTCGTTGAAGCGCAGCCGGAACAGCCACTTGTGGTTCCCGTGTGCCTCGAGGATGGTCGCGCCGAGTTCGGCGATGACCGAGACGAAGCTCACCACGTCATCTCCCCATGTGACGCGATACAGCACCGCATCGTCCAGTCTATCCAGTACGGTCAGCTTGTCGACCGACTGTAGCTGTGCAGCCCCCCGTTCGAACGCCTCGAAGTCGCCTCCCTGTGCCCAGAAGAATGGGATAACGGCATCGTCCGTCGGTACGACCCGTTCGAGCTCGATTCGCATCCCCGGTTCTTCGAGCGTCAACTGGCCGAGAGGGAACGACTCCGAGGCGATCGTCACTTCCGCGATAATCGCCATCTACGAAGGAGACGCTTGCGAGGCTGATAAGTGTGTGTGCGAGCGAATCTGGAGACTACAAGCGTTTTCCGAGGGGTTCTCGCGGGATTCGTCTGTTGAATCGGTCAGCGGTGGCCGAAAAATGCGGTGGAAATCGGTTCGAGGCTGGCTTACGCGAGCTCTTCGATGTTTTCGACGACCTTGTCGGCGAACTCGCTGGTGGCGAGCTTCGTGCCGCCCTCGATCTGGCGCTCGAGGTCGTACGTGACGAAGCCCTCGGAGATCGCCTTCTCGACGGCGTCGCGGATGAGCTGACCGGCGTCCTTCCAGCCCATGTACTCGAACATCTCGCGGCCGGAGAGGATCATCGCGGTCGGGTTGACCTTGTCCTCGCCAGCGTACTTCGGGGCGGAGCCGTGGACCGGCTCTGCGAGACAGCGGGTCTCACCGTAGTTCGCACCGGGGGCGATGCCGAGGCCACCGATCTGTGCGCCGGCGGCGTCGGACATGTAGTCGCCGTTGAGGTTCATCGTCGCGATGACGTCGTACTCGTCGGTACGGGTCAGGAGCTGCTGGAGCATGTTGTCGGCGATGCGGTCCTTGACGACCAGCGTGCCCTCGGGAGCCTCGCCGTCGTACTCCTCCCACAGCTCGTCCTCGGTGATGACGTCCTCGCCGTACTCCTCTTCTGCGACCTCGTAGCCCCAGTCACGGAAGGCACCCTCGGTGAACTTCATGATGTTGCCCTTGTGGACGAGGGTGACGGAGCCGCGCTCGTTCTCGATGGCGTAGTCGATGGCCTCGCGGACGAGACGCTTCGTTCCGAACTCGGTGATCGGCTTGACGCCGATGCCGACGGGGCCGTCGTGGATGACGCCCGTTGCGCCCATCTCGTCCTCGACGAACTCCTTGACCTGCTGGACCTCGTCGGTACCGGCTTCCCACTCGATGCCGGCGTAGACGTCCTCGGTGTTCTCACGGAAGGTGACCATGTCCATCTTCTCGGGCGCTTTGACCGGGGACGGGACGCCGTCGAGGTGGTAGGTCGGTCGGACGTTCGCGTAGAGGTCGAGCTTCTGGCGAAGCGCGACGTTCAGGCTGCGGAAGCCAGCGCCGACGGGGGTCGTGAGCGGGCCCTTGATGGCGACCTTGAACTGCTTGATCGCTTCGACGGTGTCCTCGGGCAGGTTCTCGTCGTATTTCTCGCGGGCGGACGAGCCAGCGTAGAGGCGCAGCCATTCGATGTTACGACCAGTCGCCTCGGCGGCGGCGTCGAGGACCTTCTGGGCCGCAGGTCCGACGTCCGTTCCGATTCCGTCCCCGTGGATGATGGGGATGATGGGGTTCTCCGGGACGACGAGTTCGTTGTCGTCACCGACCGTAATCTGCTCCCCCGCTTCGGGGACGTCGATCTTGTCGTAGTCGTAGCTCATGTCGTCTAGAGCGTCGGAGGTTGCGCCTAAAAGGGCTGCCATTTGCGTGCGAGCGCAAGTTTTGCGGCGTTTGAGCGTGTTTCGTGCTGACGTGTAACAAACTCTGAACGGTGGTGTAGTTGCCAGCCGGCGGTTGGTCTCGAAGCGCCCCACACCCTCCCCAGCCGACTCCCTCTGTTTCGCTTCGCGCGCTTTCGACAGTGCCCCTCGCTTGCGCTCGGTTCACTGCCCCCGCGCGCCTTGGTGGCAAGTCGACCATCGCCCACCAACCGTCAGTACTTATACTCGCTCGCCCGGCAGGGTCGGGTATGCACGTCATCGTCCACGGTGGTGCGGGCGCGAACCCGGACGACCCGGAGACACGACAGGGAGTGCTCGACGAGGCAGCCGCTGCGGGGTCCGACGCCGAGACGCCCCTCGACGCGGTCGAACAGGCCATCCACGTCCTCGAGTCGTCGCCGCGGTTCAACGGGGGCTTCGGCGGCGCGGTCCAGTCCGACGGCGTGGTCCGGACCGACGCGGGCGTCATGACCGACGACCTGGAGACCGGGGCGGCCTGCTCGATGCCGGGCGTCGAACACGCGGTCAGCGTTGCCCGGGCTGTCATGGAGGAGACGCCGCACATCTGCGTCTCCGGGGAGCACGCGGTCGACCTCGCCGAGGACTTCGGCGTCGAGACCGGGGTCGACCTGCTGAGCGACCGGGCTCGCGAGCGCTGGGCCGAGGAGGACGTCCCCGAGGGCGGCCCGAAGGAACACCTCGCGTACCTCGAGGAGCGATTCGGGACGACCGACCCCGACGGCAACCCGGCGGAGATGGACCACGACGCCGACGAGGAGACCTCGTCGAGCAGTGATCTGTTAGATCACGATACGGTCGGCGCAGTCGCCTACGACGGCGATTCCTTCGCCGCCGCGACCTCTACCGGCGGGCGCTGGCTCGCGCTCGCGGGGCGCGTGGGCGACGTCCCGCAGGTGGGCAACGGGTTCTACTGCGCCCCCGCGGGTGGTGCCTCGGCCACCGGGGCCGGCGAGGACATCGCCCGGGTGACGCTCTCCCGGCGTGCGGTCCGCCACCTCGAATCGGGGCACTCCGCCCAGGCCGCGGCCGACCTCGCGATCTCCGAGTTCGGCGAACTCACCGGGTCGAGCGCGGGTATCATCGTCCTCGACCGGGACGGGAACGCGGGCAGCGCGTTCAACTCCGACGCGATGCAGATTGCGGTGTCGCGCTAGCTTTTCTCTCGACGCGACGTAGTCTCTGCGTGGAATCGGTTCTCCCGCTACTCTCGCTGTTGACCTACGTCGGCATCGTCCTCGGTGCCGTCCCAGCGGTCGCACTGTCGTTCGTACTCGCGCGGTGGGTCGCCTTCGAGCGCGCGCTGGCGACCGTGGTCGGCCTCCCCGTGCTGGTCGCGGTGCTCGGCGCGCTGGTCCTTGGCGGGCCGGTCGCCGGTCTCGTCGTCGCCGCGACCGCGCTCACGTTGGTCGTCGTCCCGCTGCTGGTCGGGGTCGCACTCGTTTCGACACGTGCCGATGGTGACGCCGGGGTCGCGCTCCGTCGTGTCGCCCTCGCGTGGCCGGTCGCCCTGTTCGTCAGCGCCGGGGTCTTCTTCCTCCCCGGTGGGGTGACCCGGTACAACGTGACGTTCCTCGACCAGCTCGTCGCCCTGCTTGCCCTCGGTTTCGTCGTGAGCATCGTCCTGCTCGGACCCGGAATCATGGGGATGCTGTCGCTACGACGCCGTGGCACGCGGTAGCAATATTTTACGTCGATTGTCGAACTGCATCTTTATTGTCGTCGAATACCTCAGTTCTACTATGCTCGAGCAGAGCCAGCACAGCGACACACGCCGCTGCCCGGAGTGCGAGGAAGAGACCGTGAACGTCCAGGGTGTCGACGCATGCCCGAAGTGTGCGTGGGTCGACGAGACGCGCTGAGAAGCTACCGGTCGTCGAGAATCCCCGGCGTCCACGAGTTCTGGTCCACCTCGTGGACCGCCGCACGCTTCTGTTCCATCAGTCGTTCCTGCATGTTGACGACCGTCTCGTCTGCTGACGGGCGACGCTGTTCGTAGGTACCGTCGGCGTTCATCTCCCAGCACTTGCGGTTGTCCGCACCGTTGAGCTGCAGGATGGCCCACAGCTCCTCCTGCAGGTCGGTGTTCTCGACGGGGGTGACCGCCTCGATGCGGTTGTCGAGGTTGCGCGTCATCCAGTCGGCCGACCCGATGTAGAAGCCGGGGTCGTCGTTCTCGAAGTACCAGATGCGAGAATGTTCGAGGAACCGCCCGACGACGCTGTACACGTCGATGTTCTCGCTCACGCCGTCGAGGCCCGGTCGGAGCCGGCAGATGTCACGGACGTAGAGCTCGATGTCGACGCCCGCGATGGACGCCTCGTACAGCTCTCTGACGATGCCGGGGTCCTCCAGCCGGTTCATCTTCGCGACGATGCGGCCCTCGCCGCCCTCGCGGGCGACCACCGCCTCGTGGCGAATCATCGCCTCGAAGTCTTTGCGCATGTTTCCGGGCGCGATGAGCAACTCGCGGTACTGGTCGTGCATCGAGTGCCCGGTGAAGAAGTTGAACAGCTTCACGAGGTCCTGCCCGATGTCCTTGTTCGCGGTGAGCAGGCCGATGTCGACGTACGTCTTCGCCGTCTCGGAGTGGTAGTTCCCGGTTCCGACGTGGGAGTACAGTTCGACGTCGTCGCCCTCCTCGCGAACCACGAGCGTCGTCTTGGTGTGGGTCTTGTAGCCGGGCGTCCCGTACGCGACGTGGATACCCTCTTCTTCGAGTTTCTTCACCCACCGCAGGTTGTTCTCCTCGTCGAAGCGCGCCTTCAACTCGACCATCACCGCGACCTGCTTCCCGTTGCGGGCCGCCTCGATGAGG
The DNA here is from genome assembly GCF_025399835.1 of Haloarchaeobius sp. HME9146. Lineage (NCBI taxonomy): Archaea > Methanobacteriati > Methanobacteriota > Halobacteria > Halobacteriales > Halorubellaceae > Haloarchaeobius > Haloarchaeobius sp. HME9146. The sequence continues at coordinate 3,349,362 of NZ_JAODVR010000001.1, read as the reverse complement.
CTCTGGATGACGTTCGAGTCGCGCGAGGTGCGGTAGATGGCGGCCTTGATGGCCAGCACGTCGGGGTCGTGGGCCGCGTCGTCGATGAACGTGTGGACCGTCTTCGAGAACGAGTGGTACGGGTGATGGACCAGCATGTCCCGCTGCTGGATGGTGTCGAAGAGGTCCCGGTCTTCCTCCTCCATCCGGGACTCGAGCAGCCGCGGGTGCGGCTGTGGCGTCCACGGGTCGAGTTTGAGGTCGGGTCGGTCGAGGTCGGTCAGCCCCATCAGGTCGCGGTAGTCGAGCGGGCCCTCCCGTTCGAATATCTCGCGCTCGGTCACGTCCAGGTGTTCTTTCAGTAGCTCCCGCACGCGGTCGGGGGTGTCGGCCTCGAGCTCGAGGCGTACCACGGTCGCGAACCGGCGCTCGCGCAGGACCTCCTCTATCATGTCGATGAGGTCCTCTGCGACCTCCTCGTTCCGCCGGACCTCGGCGTTCCGGGTGACCCGGAACATCGAGTGGTCGAGCACCTCCACGTCGGGGAACAGCAGGTCGAGGTTCGCCGCGATGATGCCCTCGATGGGCACGTAGGTGTGACTGTCGCCGACCTGGACGAGCCGCGGCCGGTTCCCGGGAATCTTGATGCGCGAGAACTTCGGCTCGGCGTCCGGGCTCTTCCGGGTCAACACGGCGAGTGAGAGCGAGAGGTTCGAGATGAACGGGAACGGGTGGGCCGGGTCGAACGTCAGCGGGGTCAGCGTCGGGAGCACGGAGCGCTCGAAGTACTCACGCAGGTCCTGCTGTTCGTGGGGCTCGAGGTCGTCGTGGTCGACGACGTAGATGCCCTGGTCCGCGAGCGCCGGCCTGATGTCCTCGCGGTAACAGCGCGCCTGCTCCTCGAACATCGGGCGCGTCTCTTGCATGATCTCTTCCCACTGCTCTTGGGGCGTGCGACCGTCGGGCGTGGTGTCGGTCACGTCGACCGCCATCTGCTGTTTCAGGCCGCCGACCCGCTTCATGAAGAACTCGTCGAGGTTCGAGGTGAAGATGGAGAGGAACTTCACCCGTTCGAGGAGGGGATTGCGCTCGTCGATGGCCTCGTGCAGTACCCGCCGCTGGAAGGCGAGTTCGCTGAGCTCGCGGTTGAGGTAGTACTCGGGGGCGTCGAGGTCGTAGTCGTGGTCCACGACTGATTCGACCGGTGGGGAGTCGTCTGCCATCGGTTCTTACGCTACCTTGCGGCCGGGCGGGGTAACGATTTTCGACGATTTGCGTCCCTTCCCCTCGCGGTCGAGCGGGACGGCGATGAACTCGTCAGCCCAGTAGTCGTACGCGGTCAGCTCCCCGCCGTAGACGCAGCCGGTGTCGAGGCCGACGGCCCACTCGCGGTGAACTGGCGCGTCGAGGACGGTGTGGCCGAAGAACACCTTCGGCGCGCTGTCGTACTCCTCGAACCAGTATGGTCGGTCGTAGCTCCCACCGGGTGCGAGCGAGCGCATGTTCTGGACGTCGTCGACGCTGTGGTCTGCCAGGGGCTTGCGCGGGTCGATGCCGCCGTGGACGACGAGCGACTCGTCGAACGAGATGGCGACCGGCATCGACGCGATGTACTCCATGTCGACCGCGCTCAGTTCGTCGAGCGTCTTCTCCCCGCGGATGAGCTTCTCCTCGTTGTTCCCGCGGACCGACAGCATGTTCGGGGACTCGCGGACGAGCTGGACGACGCCGCGACTGTCCGGGCCCTTGCGGACGAGGTCGCCGACGAAGAGGACGAGGTCGTCCTCGCTCGGGTCTATCTCCTGCAGGAGGTGCTGCAACGCGTCGAAGCAGCCGTGAACGTCCCCGACGACGTAGATGTCGTCCCAGTCGTCCGCGTCGACGGTTCGATGCCAGGCGGCCGCTGTGTCCGAGAAGGCTGGTTCTGGTGCGCTCATCGTGGTGACTTACGTGAGAGAGGTCGTCACCGACATAAACAGTTTCTAAGTGAACTATATATCCCAATATACGACAACTTTGTCGCGCCCACCGAACGCAACCTCTTTTTCGCCGGTGAGCAAATCACGTGACATGAGCGAGACCGAGGTCGACCTGGACGCAGAGAAGTACGAGAAACACCGAGAGGCCGGCCGCATCCTCGCCGAGGTACGGGACGAGGCCGCTGAGATGGTCGAGGTGGGCACGAGCCACCTCGAGGTCGCGGAGTGGGCCGAAGAGCGCATCCGCGAACTCGGCGGCCAGCCGGCGTTCCCCGTCAACATCTCCATCGACGAGGAAGCCGCCCACGCGACGCCGAGCATCGACGACGACTCCGTCTTCGGCGAGGAGATGGTCAACCTCGACATCGGCGTCTGCATCGACGGCTGGCTGGCCGACACCGCCGTCACGGTCGACCTCTCGGGGAACCCCGAACTCGCCGAGGCGTCCGAGGAGGCACTGGACGCGGCCCTGGACGTGGTCGAGGCCGGCGTCGACACCGGCACCATCGGCGCGGAGATCGAGGACGTCATCAAGGGCTACGGTTTCAACCCGGTCGTGAACCTCTCCGGCCACGGGCTGGGCCACTGGGAGCAACACACCGACCCGAACATCCCGAACCGCGCCGTCTCGCAGGGCACGACCCTCGAAGTCGGCGACGTGGTCGCCATCGAACCGTTCGCGACCGACGGGAGCGGAAAGGTCTCCGAGGGAGCCGACGAGGAGATCTTCGCGCTCGAGCGGGAGGCCTCGGTCCGGGACCGCAACGCCCGACAGGCGCTCGAACAGATCACCGAGGAGTTCAAGACGCTCCCGTTCGCGACCCGCTGGCTCGACATCGCCCGTCCCGAGATGGCGCTGCGTCGGCTGAAGATGAACGACATCGTCCACGGCTACCCGGTGCTCAAAGAGGACGATGGGAAGCTCGTCAGTCAGAAAGAACACACCGTCATCGTCACTGAAGACGGCTGTGAAGTGACCACCCGGTCACGATAACCGCGCCCACCCGCAAACGAGTATCCCCGAGTCTTCCTTTCCCTGTTCGTCTGTCGATACGTGTCGAACCCTGCTGTCGACCCCTTACGCGTTGTTCATGCGCTGGCTCGCCCGCTCCCCACACCGCTGGCATTCCGTCACCCGGTAGGGTTCGCGCGAGAACTGGGAGTTCTCCTTCTTCGTGCTCTCGGTAACCAGCTGCACCGACACGCTGTGGAGCGTGTCCGTACCGCAGCTGTCGCAGTGTTCGTTCCGCCCGTTGAGTGAGTTGTCAGTCGTCGCCATCCACTTGGCCAGATGAGGTATAGTAGCATAAAAAGAATCGACCGTTTATACGGTTGAACAGACCATTCTTGACAACCAATAGTGATTATCGGTTAATGTGCCGATATCAGCAGCTTCGAAACGTCTCGGGGCCGAATGAGGGGTGCTTGTAATCGGGATGTTGCCTCTTGAAACCGGGATAGCAGCCCTTTCGTACCAGATATCAGAGGGGTGCTGTGACGTGGGATTGAAATCACCAGCCCTCCGAGTGCAGGTATGGAACAGGTGTTCGCACCGTGGCGGATCGAGTGGGTGGAGCGCGACGACAAGAACGAGGACATCGAGGGCTGTGTGTTCTGCGAGCTCCCGACGAGAGACGGCGACAGGCAGTACCGCATCGTCGCCAGCAGCGCCCACGCCTTCGTCATGCTCAACAACTACCCGTACAACCCGGGGCACGCCATGGTCATCCCACGCGACCACACCGGTGACTACGGCGACCTCGACGAGGAGACCCTGCTCGACCACGCCAGACTGAAACAGCGAACCCTGTCTGCGCTCGAGGATGCCATGGGTGCAGACGGCTTCAATGCCGGCTTGAACCTGGGTGGTGGGGCGGCAGGCGGCTCTATCGACGACCACCTCCACACGCACGTCGTTCCCCGTTGGAACGGTGACACGAACTTCATGCCGGTCGTCTCGGACACGAAGGTCATCGTCGAGGCGCTGGAGGACACCTACGACCGGCTGCACGAGGCGTTCGCGGCCCAGGACGGCGCGACAGTGGTCGATTCTGACACCGCGGTCCGCTTCGACTGAGCGGTCGGTCCATCCGGTCCCGCGGCTGGTGCGCGCGCCCTGTCCGGGCCAGGTTGCCCCTGCGCGCCCCGGCGAACCCACAATCGACAATTTTGGTTTAGGGGAACCGAAAATAATTTTCTGAGATGGCAAGCGTTATGTCGCCGCCCACGCGAGTATCGAACAGAGACATGGCGCTGCTGGAGAACCTGGTCCTGGTGTTCATCGCGGGGCTCATCACCGCACTGGCCACGGGCCTTGGCGCGCTACCGTTCTTCGTCATCGACGACATCAGCGACCGCTGGAACGTGGTGCTGTGGGGGGTCGCCTCGGGCATCATGGTGTCGGCGTCGGTGTTCGGCCTCATCTTCGAGGGGACGGCGAGCGGTACCCTCACCGCGGTCGGCATCGGGATGCTCGCGGGCGTGGTGCTGGTCGTCGTCGCACACGAGATCATCGAGGAGTACGAACCGGAGCCCGGCGCGTACGCCGAGGCGGACTTCAAGAAGCTCCTGCTCATCCTCGGCATCCTCACCGTCCACTCCTTCCCGGAGGGCGTCGCCGTCGGCGTCTCCTTCGCCGAGTTGAACCTGCCGGGGCTACAGGACGGTATCTCGTTCCTCGGCTTCGGCGTCCCCATCGTCGCGGTGTTCATCACGGTCGCCATCGCCATCCACAACGTCCCGGAAGGCGTGGCCATCTCCATCCCGCTGCGGGCGATGGACGTGAGCGAGCCCAAGATGGTCTGGTGGGCCGTCTTCTCCAGCCTGCCACAGCCCATCGGCGCGGTCATCGCCTTCGGCTTCGTCCGGTACGCCCGGGAGTTCCTCCCGTACGGCTACGGGTTCGCCGCGGGTGCGATGATTTTCCTCGTCGCCACCGAGTTCATCCCGGAGGCGCTGGAACTCGGCGAGCGCATGGAGGGTGGTGGCCGGCTGGAACTCGTCTCCGGCGTCGCTCTCGGCTTCGCCGTGATGGTCCCACTCGCATTCATCTGAGCGGGGCTGTTGTAAGACGGCTTCACTGCGACCGCGCGACGGTGGGTCGTCGTCGTGTGACCCCGTGCCGGCACTCCCTCTGCGGAAACGCGACAAGCCCTTTTACTCCCCCCTCGTATCCCGACACGAATGGCACGCGGCAGTACCGTCAGGCAGGTCGGCGCTATCATCGTTGTCGCGAACGTCCTGCTCGCGGCGGTGAAGGGGCTCGTCTACTGGCAGACGGGCAGCCTCGCGGTCGGCTCCGAGGCGGTCAACAGCCTCGCGGACTCCGCGTACAGCCTCATCGTCTTCCTCGGGTTGTACCTCACCACGCAGCCGCCGGACTTCGAGCATCCCCACGGCCACGAGCGCATCGAGCCGTTCGTCTCGCTGTTCGTCGCCGTCGGCGTGTTCGCGGCCGGCGGGTTCGTCCTCTGGCAGTCCGTGACCACGCTCCTGGCCGGCGAGTTCGTCGTCCGCTACTCCACGTCCGCGGTCGCCGTCCTCGTCGCGTCCGGCGTGGTGAAACTCGGGCTCTATCGCTACTGCCTCCAGATGGGTGACGACTACAACTCTCCGGCGCTGGTCGCGACCGCCCTCGACAACCGGAACGACGTGCTCACCGCCGGAGCCGCACTCGTCGGCGTCGTCGGCTCCGGCCTCGGTTTCCCGGTGCTCGACCCGCTCGCGGCCGGCGTCGTCTCGCTGGCCATCCTCTGGACCGGCGTCGAGATCGTCCGCGACAACGTCAACTACCTCGTCGGTGCCGCGCCGCCGGAGGACCTCCGCGCCGAGATCGTCTCGCGGGCGCTCGCCCATCCGGAGGTCCACGGCGTCCACGACGTGGTCGCCCACTACGTCGGCCCCGAGATAGACGTCTCGTTGCACATCGAAGTCGAGGGCGACCACACGCTGTTCGAGGCGCACGACATCGAGTCCGACGTGGTCCAGTCCATCCGGGATATCGAAGAGGTCGACGACGTGTTCGTCCACGTGGACCCGAAGGAACTCGGCGAGTGGAAAGACGACTGGGCGACGGAGGAACTGTTACGGAAGGACGGCGGCGACTGAGTCAGACCGGCGTCCCGAACGCGTAGACGGTGTTCTGTCCCGTCACTTCGAGGTCGACGAAGTCGCCCGGTTCGAGACCGTGCTCGGAGGCGTTCTGGACGATTATCTGGCGGTAGGCCGCGTCGCGACACTTCACGGAGTCAGCCGTGCCCTCCTGGACGACCAGCACGTCCTCCATCGTCTCGCCGACCATCGCCTCGTAGGCGTCGCCGACGACCTCCATCTTCAGCTCGGACATCTCCTTCGAGCGCTCCTTCTTCAGCGTGCCGCCGAGCCCCTTCATGTCGGCGGCGTCGGTGCCGGGACGCTTGGAGAACCGGGTGACGTTGATCTTCTCGGGCCGGGTCTCGCGCAGGAGCGCGAGGCTCTGCTGGTGGTCCTCGTCCGTCTCGGTCGGGAACCCGACGATGAAGTCGGTGCTCAGGGTCCAGTAGTCGAGTGCGTCGTCGAACGCCTCGACGACCTCGACGTACTCCGAGACCTGGTGCTGGCGGCGCATGTCCCCCAGCACGTCGTTCGAACCGGACTGGACGGGCGCGTGCAGGAAGTTGTAGAGTTCGTCGTGCTTCGCGAACACCGCGGCGAGTTCGTCGCGGATGCCGTGGACGCCCTTCGGGTTCGCCATGCCCACGCGTACGCGGAAGTCACCCTCTATCTCGGTGCAGATGCGGTCGAGCAGCGTGTGGAGCTTGCGCTCGCCCTGCTCCCAGCCGTAGACGCCGGTGTCCTGGCCGGTGATGCGAATCTCCTTCGCGCCCGCGTGGACCAGTGCGCGGGCCTTCTCGAGGTTCTCCTCGACGGGTGGGCTGTCTATCTTCCCGGTCGCGTGCTTCGTGATGCAGTACGAGCAGTCGCTCATGCAGCCGCGCGCGATGGGGAGGATGCCGACGACGCCGTCGAGCACCGGTTCGACGCCGGGGCCGGGCGTCGGGCATTCCCCGTTGGTGACGGCCTGTGGCACGTCGTCCCAGTGGAGGATCTGGGCGTCGATGTCCTCGTTCTCGAACTCCTCGCCCTGGGCGAGCGCCATGCAGCCGGTGACGATGAGGTCGGCCGTCTCGGCTTCGAGTTCTTTGGCCCGGCGGAGCATGTTGCGCTCCGTCTTCTCGACGACGGTACAGCTGTTCATGATGGCGACGTCTGCCGTCTCGGGACCGTCGACGCGGTAGTGGCCGGCGTCCCTGAGCGCCGACTCTATCTGGCGGCTCTCCCCGCGGTTCGAGGTGCAGCCGTACGTTTCTATGTGGTACCGGGCCATGCTATCGGTCCTTGCCCGTGCGCGGGCAAAAGCGCCACGAAACCGAGTCGGGCGGGAGTCACCATCGTGGGACCACCCCTGCCGAGATTCGTATGCCTCGCATGATACTATCTCGCAGGCGGCGTCGGGGGCCAGTCGAGGGACTCCCTGAAAATGGCCTCTCGACCGGTTTCGGGGCTGCTGTCTGGGGTCCGTCTCCGGGAGCTACCCGACGACGATGTATAATTCCAGTGGCACTTGAAGCGGGGGAATTATTAGGATGGCTAGATGATACCCGGCCGAATGCGTTCGAAAAAACAGACGATGCTCGTTCTCACCGTCACCGCCCTGCTCGTGGCAAGCGCCATGGGCAGCGTGGTGACCGTGGGAGCGACCCCCGCTGGTGAGGACCCGGCCCCCGCCGTCGGCTCCCTCGCCCAGGACGATTCGCTCGAATCGGCAGATGAGATATACGTCAAAGAGAACGGTGACGCCGTTCTCGTCTACGACACCGGGAGTCAGAGCCCCTCCACCTCCACCACCGGACACTACGGGGTCGACCTCTCCCAGGGGCTGATGCACATCCTCGTCGAGGACCAGACCCCGACGCAGCGCAACGTGACGGGCGACGCGACGTTCGTCCTCCAGCCGGAGTCGTTCTCCGGTGACGGCTCGCTCGAGATGCCCACGCCCGACTCCGTCGAGGACCTGACCTTCGACGCGTCGGTCACCCAGACCACGGACAACGCGAAGGCGTCGGCCTCCTTCGACGGGACGTTCTCCAGCGAGGACGGGACCGTGGGCCAGTCCACCTCGATGGTCAAATCGCTCTCGACCGAGGGGACGATGAAGACCACCGCGAGCACGTTCACCACGAGCGGCTCGGTCGACGTCGCCTTCGAGCAGAAGCCCGCCTCCCTCGCGAACCAGCACCACGAGTTCACGCTGAAAGAGACCAGCGGTGGCTACACCCTGACCGCCGCCCAGAACTACGAGGTCGGCCAGTACTCGGCCGACGCCTGGAGCACGCGTGCGGATGCGAAACAGCAACTCGAATCCCAGTTCAGTGCCCTCACCCGCCAGCTCGACGGTGAGGTGTCGGTCAGCGTCGACTCCTACTCGTTCGACTCCTCGACCAACCGCATCGACATCGCGTACACGGTCCAGTTCACCGGTGTGGACGAGGCCATCTCGACGCAGCTCGCCTCGGCACTGGCGACCTCCCAGCAGCTCGACCTCTCCGAGAGCGAGGCCGACGACCTCGCCCAGCGCATCCAGCAGCTCGAAGTGACGAAGGTGTCCGCGACGGTCGACGTGACCGACACGAACGCGAAGGCGTCGTGGGACGTCCAGCTCGACGAGTACGACGAGCCCGTGAAGGCGATGTTCGACCTCGCCGCCGCCTCCGAGATGCAGGACGAGGACGCCGAGGCGCTCGAACAGGCCAAGGCCGCGTTCGAGGCCCAGCAGGCGGCCGACCTCCAGCAGACGGTCACCTGGAACGGCAAGCTGACCTCGCCCGACGAGAACACTGCGCGCGTCCAGTTCGACACCGAGTACACGACGAAGAACTGGGGCGCGTACGTCTCGGAGATGGAGTCCCGTACCGACACCACCTTCGGCACGATGTCGCTCGAGGCCCACGCCGAGACGAACGACGGGCAGCTCGAGACGACGATGTCCGCCGAGGTGAAACAGCAGGACTTCCTCGACAGCGCCGTCGACAGCGCCGTCAAGTCGCTGCAGGGCAGCCAGACCGACCCGCAGGTCAAGCGGCTGCTCGAGGCGTTCCAGAAATCCGGCTTCGAGAAGGCCAAGATGGACGTCTCGATGGAGGACGGGAACGTCTCGATGGAGGCAGGTGCCTCGTTCGACAACCTCTCGGCGTTCGAGGACGCGATGGCCGAGCAGTACGGTGACCTCAACGTCGTGAGCGCCTACGGGACCGCCGGCAGCGACGGGAAGACCTACGTCCGCCTGAAGGGAGCCGTCTCCGAGGGTGCGAGCGAGTCTGACGTCCGGTCGCTGGCGGTCGTGGACAGCGAGACCACGGTCCACATGCCCGGTGACTGGAACCCCGACGAGCAGAGCTTCCCCGAGATGGACCACGACGAGGTCCGGAACTACATCGGTGTGAACAACGGTGGCGGCGGCATGCTCGGTGGCATGCCCGGCTTCGGCGTCGGCACTGCCATCGTGGCGGTCCTCGGCCTGAGCCTGGTCGCGCTTCGAGTGCGCGACTGAACGACTCACGTCGGCTCGACCGCCCACCGCGAACCGCTCTCCACTTTCTCGACGTCGACTCGCTGGGCAGCGACCGGCACTCGCGACAACCGTGGGTAATTGTTCTGTTAGGTTCTGTCCTGTAGAGAGAGGTGTACCGCGCCGAACCCCGAGTTAGGGGGTCACTGTCTCCGTGTTAGTTACTGCTCACTCACCCTGCTGGAGACTCCCAAATAGTGTCAGATTATACGAGAGTGTTATCGAACCAAGCGACCAAGGACATACGTAATGCCTTCCAACTTACGGACAGCGCTCGTCGTCGCTGTCACACTCATGCTCGTCACGAGCGCGGGCGTCGCGGGGGCGGCGTACGGCACCGCGACGAGCGCCGACATGCACGACGCGTCGGTCGAGGCGGCCGACGAGATATTCGTTTTCGAGAACGGTGATGCCGTGCTCGTCTACAGGGGCGAACACGAGGATACCGCCACGTCCGGACACGCCGCACTCGACGTGTCCAAGGGACTCGCAGCCGTCTTCCTGACCGGTGCGACAGACCCCGAGCTGAGCGGGCAGGCGACCATCGACATCGACCCCGACATGTTCGACGCCCAGGGGGCAGTCGCGATGCCGACGCCGGAGTCCCTGACCGACCTGACGCTCGACGTCAGCACGTCGACCGACGAGACGGAGAGCAGCGGGTCGCTCGTCGTCGACGCGACGTTCATGAGCGATGCGGAGACGACCGGCGAACTCCCCACGACCTCCACCGACGAGATCCTCGCGACCGAGGGTGTCGTCACCATAGGGTCCTCGCTGACGATGCAGGGCTACGTGTTCATGGGGACGCTGCCCGAGATGGCGGAAGAGAACGCCGAGATGCCCGCGGAGGCCGATGAGCCGGAGGCCGAGGCGTTCGAGGGTGACGTCTACGAGCTCACGCTCACCGAAGTCGACGACGGATTCGTCCTGTTCGGCTACCAGTCGATCATCGTGAACGAGTTCGCGACCGACAGCTGGGAGACCAGCGAAGCCGCCGAAGAGACGCTCCTGAACACCTTCAGTGGTGTCGGGGAGATGCTCGACGGTGAGACGACCGTCACCGTCGACGAGCACGAGTTCGACGCGGAGACCGGTCGGCTGACGATGGCCTACACGGTCAACTTCGACGGTGTCGAGGAGGCGCTGTCGGAACACCTCGCCGACGCCATGGCTGATTCCCAGGACGTCGAACTCACCGAGGAGCAGCGTGAACTCGTCGCCGAGCGCATCAGCGCCGCGACGCTGACCGAGATGACGGTCATCATGGAGCAGACGGAGTCGACGACGGTGTTCGCCTGGAACGTCAAGCTCGACGGGATAGACGAACTCGTCACCGCGAACCTCGACATCGCGACGCTCGCCGGGAAAGACGAGGCGCTCGTCGAGACGCACCGCGCGAAACTCGACGCCAAGCAGGCAGCGGACCTGACGATGACGCTCAACTGGCGTGGGCTGCTGTCGAGCGTCGACGCCGACGAGCCGACGAACCGCCTCCAGCTCGAGGCTGGATTCGACCACGAGAACTGGGAGTCGTTCGTCACGGAACTCGACGCCCGTGACATCGACGTTCCGACGTCCAGCGTGCAGATAACTGCCGGCACCGAGGAGGGCGTCCTCTCGACCGACATGGCCGTGACGGTGAGCCAGAGCGGCCTCGTCGACATGGTGCTCGCCGAAGCGATGAAGCAGGGTGCCACGGACGACATGGACCCGCACTCGGCGAAGATACTCGAGGCGATGCAGCAGGGCGACCTCGAGAAGGCCAAGCTGATGGTGAACATGCAAGAGGGCACGGTCACCATCCAGGCGGCCGCGAAGTTCGCCGACCTCACGAAACTCGGTGAACTCGTCGACGAACAGTTCGATGGGCTCCACGTCCAGAAGCTCTACAGCGAACTCGAGGCCGGCGAGACCACGACCTACGTCAAGGTGACGGGTGCTACGATGGCGAACCCGACCATCGACCAGGTACAGCTCCTGCCCGAGGTAAGCGTGGACACGGTCGTCCACATGCCCGGTGACTGGGACCCCGCGACCACGGTGTTCCCCGAGATAGATGAGACCCAGGTCGGTGCGTTCCTCGAACTCGAGGAAGCCGCGCCCGACCAGGAGCCGATGGGGGCCGGTGAGGAACAGCCCGAACCCATCGCGGCCGGTGTCTCCGGCACCGCCATCGGCGTGGGCGCGGTCGCACTCCTCGGTGCGGCGCTGCTCGCCCGCAGAGTCCGGGGCTGACCCCGCGAACCGACCCCGGTTTTTTCGACGTTACTCCGCGTTCTCGACGTAGTCCTCGACGATAGCGACGCCGCTCGATGCGCCGATGCGGACCGCGCCGGCGTCGAACATGGCCTCCGCGTCAGCCCACGAGCCGACGCCCCCACTGGCCTTCACGGGCAGGTACTCGCTCATGAGTTCGACGTCCTCGACGAGGGCACCGCCGTCGGCGAACCCGGTCGAGGTCTTGACCATCTCCGCGTCCGCGTCCTTCGCGGCCTGGCAGGCGGCGTGTTTCTCCTCGTCGGTGAGGAGTGCGGTCTCGATGATGACCTTCACGGGGATGGGTACCGCGGCGACGAGGTCCGCGAGTTCCTCGCGCACCGCCTCGGTGTCGCCCGCCTTCAGCCGGCCGATGTTGATGACGACGTCGAGTTCGTCTGCGCCGTCGTCCCACGCCTGGACACCCTCTTCGCGCTTCATCCGGGGGGCGTGCTGGCCGTGGGGGAAGCCGACGACGGTCGCCAGCGTCACGTCTGGGGCGTACTCGGCGGCCTCGGCGACGTAACACGGTGGGATACAGGCGTTCATCCCGTACTCGGCGGCCTCGTCGAGGACGCCTCGCACGTCGTCGAGGGTCGTCTCAGGGCCGAGGACGGTGTGGTCGATGCTGGCGGCGAGTTCCTGACGGTTCATGGCCCGGTGTTCTCGCGCCGGGGTGAAATACGGCGTGTTCTGCCGCGGTGCGCGTTCGGCCGGTGGCGGGGCGGGGCTGTCGGGCACTTTTTGTTCGCTCCGGATAGAGTTGTAGGTATGAGCTCCCCTACCGTCCATTCCGACGTGGCCGAGACGGCCGACGACATCGCGACCATGGAGATCCGTGGGGCGGCGACCATCGCCGACGCCGCCGCGGGTGCGCTCGCGACACAGGCCAGAGAGAGCGACGCGGACACGCCGGACGCCCTCAGGGCGGAACTGCGAGCGGCCGCGAGAGTCCTCTACGAGACCCGACCGACCGCGGTCAGCCTGCCCAACGCCCTCCGGTTCGTGATGGCCGATATCGAGGGCGACACGCTCGAGGAACTCCGACAGTCGGTACTGGACAGCGCCTCGTCGTTCCAGCGGGACCTCGACGACGCCCAGGACCGACTGGGAGAGATCGGGGCGAACCGCCTGCGAGACGGCGATACGGTGATGACCCACTGTCACTCGACCGACGCGCTCTCCTGTGTGAAAGCCGCCCTCGACCAGGGCAAGCACATCGAGGCCATCGTCAAGGAGACCCGTCCCCGGAAGCAGGGCCACATCACGGCCCAGCAGCTCCGCGAGTGGGACGTTCCGGTCACCCTCGTCGTCGACAGCGCGGCCCGGCGCTACCTCAACGACGTTGACCACGTCCTCGTGGGGGCGGACTCAATCGCGGCCGACGGGAGCGTCATCAACAAGATAGGGACCTCCGGGCTGGCGGTGAACGCCCGCGACCGCGGGACGCCTGTGATGGTCGCCGCCCAGACGCTCAAGCTCCACCCGGACACCCTGACGGGCCACACCGTCGAGATAGAGATGCGCGACGAGACGGAGATCATCTCCGACGAGGAGCGCGCCGAGATACAGGGCGACCCCGACGGCTTCGACGTGGTGAACCCGGCGTTCGACGTGACGCCGCCCCGGTACGTCGACGCCATCGTCACCGAACGTGGACAGTTCCCGCCCGAGAGTGTCGTGGTGCTGATGCGTGACCTGTTCGGTTCAGAGACCAACCGGCCGTGGGAAGCCTGACGGTCCCGGTACCGGAACCTTCTTTCTGTTCGCCCCCACGATATCGGACATGTTACCTGTAGGGGCAGAACTCCCTCCACTCGTCTATCTTGTGCCGCTGGTGCTGGCATTCTTGGGGGTTGCCGCGCTGACCTGGGCGGTCCATCCGCCGGTCACCGACTGGACCCCTGTGGCGTTCGCCCCGTGGATGATGACCGGGGCGGTCCTCCACGTCCTCTACCAGCTCGAAGCCTATCCCGAGGCCGTTGCGCCGCTGTTCGGGACCATCACGGTGTATATCACGGTCGCGACGTTCACGGGTCTCGTCTGGATACTGATGACGTTCCTCGCCGCCATCCGGCAGAACTTCCACGTCGACCGGGCCGTGGGCACCGCCGGAACCGGTTTCGCCGCCATGTTCCTCGTGTTCGCGGTCCTCCTGGCCATCAACGCGGGCGACTTCACGCCGTTCTGGTCCGTCATCGGCGGCGTCATCGCCGGTATCGTGGCGGCGGTCGCCTGGCTCCTGTTCAGCCTGAAGTACACCGAGGTGGCCGCCCACGTCGGGAAGACCGGCGCGTTCGTCGTCTTCGCACACACGCTCGACGGCGTCACGACGGCCATCGGGTACGACGTCCTCGGGAGCAGCGAACGCGTCGCGCTCTCGCGGTACGTCCTCGAAGCCGGTGAGCGTCTCCCGACCGCCGAGTTCATCGGTGGCGGGTGGCTGTTCGTCGTGGTGAAGATCGTCCTCGCGCTGATAATCGTCGCCGCGTTCAAGGAGTTCGTCGACGAGGAGCCGCGCCAGGCCCGGCTGTTGCTCACGTTCGTGGCCGCCGTCGGCTTCGGCCCCGGGATCCACAACCTCGTGTTGTTCGCCGTCTCCGGCCAGGGAGCCGTGTCGAGCCTCCCCTTCCTGTCGGTTCTCCCGGTGGTGCTGTAGGATGGTCCGCGTCCTCACCGCGGGGCACGTCAACTGGGACGTGACGTTGCGGGTCGACCGCCTCCCCGAGCCAGACGGCGAGTCCCGCATCGACTCCCAGCAGGCCTCCGGCGGCGGCAGCGCCGCCAACGTCGCGGTCGCGCTCTCGCATCTGGATGTCGACGCCGAGTTGCTGGGCAGCGTCGGCGACGACGAACACGGCCTGCTCGCCCGGCGCGAACTCGAAGCGGCCGACGTCGACCTCGATTCCCTGCTCGTCGCCGAAGCCGCCGAGACCACCGTCAAGTACCTGCTCGTGGACGAGGCGGGTGAGGTCGCGGTGCTCGGCAACGACGGCGCGAACGAGGCCGTCGCCCCCGACGACGTGGATCCCGAGGCGGTCCGCGCCGCCGACCACGTCCACCTCACCAGCCAGCGCCCCGATACCGCGGCTCGTATCGCCGAGGTCGCCGCCGAGGCGGGCGTCACGGTCAGTTTCGACCCGGGACGCCGGCTCGCCGACCGGGACTTCTCGGCCGCGCTCGCGGACTCCGACATCGTCTTCCTCAACGACAAGGAGGCGAAGACCGTCCTGGAGAACGAGTACACCGAGTCCGCGTTCGCGGACCGAACCCTCGTCATCAAGCGCGGAGCGGCGGGCGCGGTCGTCCACACCCCCGACGCGAGTTACGAGCACCCCGGCTTCGGCATCGACCCGGTCGACACCACCGGCGCGGGCGACGCCTTCGCGGCGGGCTTCCTCTCGGCGCTCTTGACCACCGACGACTACGAGCGGGCGCTGGAGCGCGGAAACGCCTGCGGGGCCATCACGGCAGCAGAAGAGGGGGCGCGGGCTGCCCCGACGACCGAGGAAGTCGAGGCGTTCCTGGACGAGCAGTTCTGAGTGTTGCTGCAGTCAGGTCAGCGGGTGTTCGCGTTCCACCAGCCCGCCCAGTTGAGGTACAGCGCGAGGAATACGACGACAGTGGCGACGCCGCCCATGATCAGCGTGTACTCCAGCCCCACTGGTTCCGTCTCGCGGTACAGCCCGGTCGCCGGTCTCGCCGTCGGTGCCGACACCCGATGACTTTTCTAGACACCATCCCACCTCTCTCGCATGTCCGCGGTCGATACGCTGCTCGTCTGCACGCTGGCCGGCCTCGTCGGCGCACTCGCGATGGACCTCCCGATGTTCCTCATGCCGGAGGGGTTCACGCCAGCATACGTCGCGGCCTCGAAGCTCCTGCGTAAGCCCATCGACGAGGTGTCACAGGTGGCTGCGCAGGTGGTCCACCACGGCACTGGCATCGTCGGGGGCTTCGGGCTCGGCGTCGGCGTCCTCGCCCTCGAACCCCGGCTCGGCCTCTGGTCGACGGTCATCCTCGCCACCACGGTGCTGACCGTGTTCATCATCAACTTCTTCGGCTTCCTGGTGCTCCCCCGCGCCGGATTCGACGCGGACCGGCGCGAAGCAGTGTTCCAGCAGTGGCTGTTCTCCGCGGTGGTGTACGGCGTGGTCGTCGCCGCAGTGACGCTGTTGTTGCTGCCGGTGTGAGTCCGTCGCGTGCCTGCCGGAGAACGGTCCTTTTTTGCTGTGCTTGCGCGAATCCCGCCATATGACACAACCGCATCTCCTCGTGGACGAGGGCGACGTGAACGATATCGCGCTGATTCCGGGCGACCCGGGTCGCGTCGACCGCATCGCCGGCCACTGTGACGAGAGCGAGGTCGTCGCCGAGAACCGCGAATACAAGGTCGTCAACGCCACCTACGAGGGTGTCGACCTGACCATCTGCTCGACCGGTATCGGCTGTCCGTCCGCCGCTATCGCCGTCGAGGAGCTCGCGAACGTCGGCGTCGAGACGTTCATCCGCGTCGGAACGACCGGCGCGCTGCAGGAGGACGTCGAGATCGGCGACATGATCGTCGCGACCGGCGCGGCCAAGAACGAGGGTACCAGCAAACGGTACGAGGCCGTCGAGTACCCCGCCGTCCCGGACTTCGACGTGATGAACGCGCTCGTCGCCGGTGCCGAGGCCAACGACGAGGACATCCACGTCGGCCCCATCGCCTCCGACGACGCCTACTACGCAGAGACCGACGAGTACGTGAAAGACTGGAACGACGCCGGCATCCTCAGCGTCGAGATGGAGGCCGCGACCGTGTTCACGCTCGCCCGCCGCAAGGGTCTGGCTGCCGGGGCCATCTGCACCGTCGACGGGAACCTCGTGCTGGGCACGCAGAAGGGCACCGACACCGAGGACGACGAACTGCCGGAGAAGGCGAAGAACAACGTCGGGCGCGCCATCGACATCTCGCTGGAAGCGGTTCGCGACCTGGCCGAATAGACCGGGTTTCGGTCGTTTCGACTGTTCTCGGTTTCGTGACCGTCGGGTCCCGTCCTGAGTGCTGAGTTCGGTGCTTCTGGTCGTTTCTCTGTCTCTGCTGCTGGCGGCGACGAGCATGTGACTCGCGCCGATGGCAGTGGAGGCCGCCACCGCACAGCACCGCAGCCACACCCTCCCCAGCCGACTCCCTCCACTTCGCTTCGCTCCGTTCCAGTCGTCCCTCGCGCGCTTTCGTCGGTAGCCTCGCTCTGCGAGGCGACACGGTCGCCTCGTGCTCGGACTGCCGACCGCGCGCGCCACGGTGGGGAATCAGGAATGTGGCGCGCGGTAGCCGGCCGCCGAACGCCAGTGAGGCTGGTCGGCGGAGCCGCGCGAGGGACGAGGAGCGCAGGCGAAGCCGAGCACCGGAGTCGGCTGGGGAGGCTGTGGTGCGGTCATGGACGCCAGCGTGAGTCACCTGCTCGCCGTCACGAACACGGAGTAAAACCAGCTACCGACCCGACTCACGCCTCCAGGTCGGTGTACGCCCCGAGCTTCAGCGACCAATCGTACTCTGAATACGCCAGTTTCGGGCTGGCATCGGCCGGCACCACGTCGTACTCCTGCAGGAACCGCACGATTCCCGTTTTCCCGCCGAAGTCGCCGCGGTACCACGAGAACAGTTTGGGCACCCGGACCACGTCACTCGCCTCGTCGTAGTCACACTCACTGTGCAGATACGACGCGGTCACCCGGTCGAGTTCCTCGTCGATGCCCGACGTCGTGTATTCGGCCACTGGCGGGCACGACGCGGCCCCGCAGTTCAGCGCGAAGTGGATGCGTGGGTCCGGCTCCTCGACCCGGTGCATCTTCTCGAACGAGTCGGTGCGCAACCGGGGGACGTAGCCGAACCCCCAGGTCGTCTTCGAGCGCCGGAGGAAGCCGTGTTCGATGTCGTCGAGGCTCAACTCGTGGCCGGCGACGGTGACGAGGGCGTCCGTGAAGATGGGGCGGGTCGGGAGGAGACCCGCTTTCTCCCACAGCGAGGGGTCCTCCCGGAGCAGGGCCTGCGCGAAGCCGTTGTACACGTTCAGCCAGAACGCGCGCTTCGCGTCGTCGTCGGTCACGCGCTGGCGGAGGACCCGCCGGTCCAGCGTCGCCAGCGCTTGGCGGTACGCCTCGGCGTCCCCGCTCGTCTTGCCGGCCCGCACGAACCGCCCCGCGAGCTCGACGGGGTCCGGAACCTCTCGGGTACTCATGCACCACCCTAGCGACCGGACCCGCATAAACCGCAGGCAACCCCGGGGTAACCGGACGAAACGCGGTTTCGTCGGGGGAACCCGCGAGACACGCCAGTCCGAACGAACCGCTTTACTGGGTGGCGGGGGTACCGCTGGACGTGTTGGAGGACCTCCGGGCGCGGTATCACGCCATCGTCAACCGGCTCCGCCGGGCCGAGCGGCGGGAGTGGCGGGAGTTCCGCCGGTGGGTCGAGGACACGAAGAACCTCGTCCACCTGTCGGTACTCGTCATCGTCCCGTTGCTCATCGCGGGTGTGACCGCCATCGCGAACGCCGAGGACCTCCTCCCCTTCGTGCTGTTCCCGCCGCTCGCGTCCGGGACGTATTCGCTCTTTGCCGACCCGGAGGGGAAGTACGCCTCGCCGCTGTCGTTCGTCGGCGGCCTCACGACGGGTGCGCTCTGTGGCACCGCGGCCATCTTCGTCGCCGTCCACACCAGCCTGCGGAATCCACTCTCGACCACGGAACTCGTCGTCTCGCCCGTGACGGCCGCCATCGCGGTGTTCCTGACCGGTGCGGTCACGTGGGGGCTCACGGTCGAGCAGCCTTCTGCGTTCTCGACCGCCCTGCTCGCGCTCATCGCGCCGGTGTTCACCGAGACGACCAGCGTCGGCACGTTCCTGCTCCAGTACGCGGGGTCGGTGTTCGTGGCGTCGGGTATCGTCGCCAGCGCGTTCTACCTGTGGAAGCGCAACTTCTACCAGCAGCGTGCCCGGTACCTCTACCAGACCACGAAGGGGGACGACCACGTGCTGGTGCCGGTCCGCGGTGAGACGGCCGAGGAGACGGCGATGTTCGCCGGCCGCATCGCCGGGGCGCACGACGCCGGCAAGGTCGTCCTGCTCGACATCGTCAGCGACGAGGAGATCGCCTCGGCCGCCGACGCCATCCTGGAGAACGAGGCGACCACGCCGGAAGTTGACGCCGGTCAGAAGGCCGACGGTGAGGCCGCGGTGGTCGAAAACGAAGCCGAGGAACAGGTCGCCGGACAGGCCGCGATGCGACTCGAACGGCTCGCCGGGCGCATCCGGACGAAGCTGGGGGTTCCCTGCGAGGTCGTCGTCGCGTCCGAGGTTGCCAGCCCCGCGAACGTCACGCTCCGGACCGCCCGCGAGGTGAACTGCGACCTCGTCGTCACGGCCTACGAGGAGGAACACGGCAGCCTCTCCCCGTTCGTCAAGCAGCTGTTCGACGACCCACTGGACGTCATCGCGTTCCGGTCGTGCTCTGGACGGACCCGCTGGCGACGAGCGCTGGTCGCGGTGGCCCGCGCGGGACAGAACGCCCACGCGATGCTCGATTTCGCCCAGCGCGTCACCGGCCGGGCTGGTGAGTTGAGCGTCTGCTCGTGCATCGACCACGAGAGCCAGCGCCGCCCCACCGAGTCCATGCTGCTCGACCTCGTCGACCCCTTCGACGCGACGTTCGAGACCCGCGTCTCGAACTCCTCCATCCGGCGGTTCCTCACGGCGAACGCGCCCCAGTACGACCTCGTCGTGGTCGGCGCGAGCACCGACCGGACCGCCGCCTCGCGGTTCATCGCGCCGCCGACGTTCGAGAAGATACGCGACATCGACTGCGACGTGGCCATCGTCCACCGGGGCGCGTGACCCCGGTCGGTGGCTGGACCTGACAGGGACGTGCTCATATCTCCTCGGTGCGTAGTATTGCCATGGAAACACCCACCACACTCGAAGAGGAGCTCGTCTCGACCTGCCGAACGGGTCTCGGCGACAGCCTCCGCTCGGTCATCGTGTTCACGCCCGACGACTGGGAGGTCGTCTACATCCGCAAGGACCTCGAAGCCGCCGAGAGCGAACTCCGCGAGGTCAAGGCCGAGATCGTCGAGAACGAGCGCATGGGGTTCACCTCACAGGAGACGTACGGGACGCTGGCGGCTCGTGACGACATCGGCGGCTCACTCGGTGAGTACCGGCTCACCATCCGGGTGTTCGACCACGGCTACCTCGGCCGTGTCATCGTCGGCGACCATGGCGTCATCGCCACGACGGACGAGATGAACATCGACGCGTTCGAAGACATCGAGCGGACCGTCGGCAAACTGCTCGCGGCCTAGTCGTCCGCTCGCTCGTTCTCTTTCGTCTCCAGTATCTCGTCGGCGATGCGCTCGGTGTCTTTCCCGCTGAGCGCGGACTCGACGAGCAGGTGGCCACCGATGCTCGCCGGGCTGATGACGGTGTCCGCGCCGGCGCGCCGGAGCTTGCCGGCGTTCTCGGTGTCCGTCGCGGCCGCGACGATTCGCACGTCGGGGCGGAGCTGGCGGGCCGTCAGGACGGCCAACGCGTCCTCGGCGTCGTTGTTCGTGGCGGCCACCACGGCCGTCGCGTCCTGCAACTGGGCGCGCTGGAGCGGTTCCTCGTCGCTCGGGTCCGCCGTGAGGACGTTCATGCCCCGGTCCGAGAGTTCGGCCGCCCGCGTCTGGTCGGGCGTGATGACGACGAACGGGACGTCGCCGGCCGTGAGTTCTTCGAGAATCGGTTCCGTCAGGTCACCGTAGCCGAGGACGATGACGTGGTTTTCGAGGAGTTCGAGCTGTGTATCAGTCATTCTACCGAGTGCGCGTGCGAATCTGGCTTCGATGATCGGCGAGAACAGTGCACCGAGTGCGACCGCGAAACTCGCCGTCCCGAGGACGACGACGGAGATGGCGAACAGTTCGCCACGGAAACTGTCGGGTGTCACGTCACCGTACCCGACGGTACTCGCGGTGACGATGGTGAAGTAGAAGGCGTCGAGGAGGCCGAGCGAGCCCTCACCGATGCGCGGGAACTCGTCGCGCAGGGCGTAGGCACCGATGGTCCCGTAGAACTGGACCCCGACGAGTGCGATGCCCGCGGCCTTCTGGGTGGCGCTGAGTTCGACCTCGCGGTCGAATCGCTTGCGGTTGAGCAGCAGGAAGGGGATGCTCACCAGCGACAGGGCGATGAGGGGGAGCGAGAACTGACTCGCCTGGACCACGCCCTGGATGCCCGTCACCGGGAGCAACACCAGCGCGACGTACCAGGCGGACCGGAGGCCGCGCCTGAGCCCGTAGGCGGCCACCAGCATGACGAAACCGGTGAGCGTGCCGGTGAAGCCGGCGGTCTGCTGGACCGACTCGGGGAACCAGCTCCCGAGGAAGATGGGCGTCGTCTCGACGGCCATGTTGGTGATGCCGGTGACGATCGAGAGCAGCGCGACCGCTGTCGTCAACGCGACTGGCGCGCGCGCACCGAACAGTCGACTTCGCAACCCCATGCTCTGTCGTGTTTCGTTCGTCCGGCCGGATAAAGAACGCTATCCCTGTCGGCGCTCCGTTTGGCGATACTGGTTTACGCCAGGAAACCGATGCGTTGGCCATGGCTACGCTTCCGGTCGAAATCCTCTACGGTCTCTACCTCGGCCTGCTCGCGGGCATCATCCCCGCGCTCGTCTCCGGCAGTCTCGGCTTCATCTTCAAGTACTTCACCGGGGTGACGGTCCCCGGGCTCGGTGTGGTCGTTCTGGCGACAGCCATCGCCGGCATCAACGGGGGGCTGATGGGACTCCTGGAGGAGAGCGTGAAGAGTTCGCCGCGGATTCTGACCGCCGCGGTCGTCGTGATGATGCTCTCGCTGTGGGCACACAGCCAGGGCGACAAACTCGGGGCGAACATGCCCCGGCGGTTCTCGCTGTCCGGCCTGCGAAAGCGGACCCTGTCCGCGGAGGTGGTCGACTTCGTCGGCGGGGTCGGCAAGGTGACCATCACGCCGACGGGGCCCGTCCGCGACATGGAGGGCTACCCGCCGCTGCCCGCCGACCTCCGCGAGACGCTCTCCGAGGGCTCGTGGG
The DNA here is from genome assembly GCF_025399835.1 of Haloarchaeobius sp. HME9146. Lineage (NCBI taxonomy): Archaea > Methanobacteriati > Methanobacteriota > Halobacteria > Halobacteriales > Halorubellaceae > Haloarchaeobius > Haloarchaeobius sp. HME9146. The sequence continues at coordinate 3,327,442 of NZ_JAODVR010000001.1, read as the reverse complement.
CGCTCCCGGCCGACCTCCCGCTGTCTGAACTGGAGACGCGGCTCACCGAGCGCCTGAAGACCGAGTACGACCTCGCCGACGTGGCGGTCTCGCTCGACTCGCGGGCACGGGCACAGATCACGGCTGCCCCACCCACGAGTGGGCTCTCCCGGCGCGTCCCGACGGGCAAGCGTGCGGTGTCCGTGCAGACGCTGGTTCCGACGGGCTGTGCCCGCGGTGACGACCTGACGCTGCTTACCGAGGCGGGCCGGACCGCCGGCACGCTCCTCAGTGCGGACTCGGGCGGCGGGAAAGGGTCGAAGGCGGACTCGGGGTCGGACAAGCCGACCGCGACCGACGGCGGCACCGACGACGAGAGCGTTCCCGCCCCGACGACCGCGCCGACGACCACCGGCGGGGAGGGACGCATCACCGTCGCGGTCCCGCGGCCAGCAGCGTCCGACCTCCTCGGCGTCGACTGGGCCCGCGTGATGATCCAGTCCCGGGGGACCCGCCGGGAGTTCGAACTGGTCTCGCTGCTTCGGCGTTCCGGGAAGCGGTTCCGGAAACTGACCGTCGCGGCCGACGGCCCCCTCGCGGGCACGACCATCGGTGAGGCGAGCATCCGGGATAGTTACGACGTGGCGGTCATGTCGGTCCGGAAAGCGCCCGTCGAGGGCGCGACCGAGCAGGAGCGGCGGTGGGTGTTCGCGCCCCGCGGCTCCACCGAACTCGCGGCCGGCGACGAACTGTTCGTGGTCGGGCGTCGCCAGGCGCTCGACTCGTTCGCGGAGGTGGTCGCATGACGACTGCCGGCATCCCGGCCACGGCCGCACAGGTCGTCGTCCCCGGCATCACGATGAACCAGCTGTTCGTCGCCATCATCCGGATTCTCAGCCTCGGGGCGCTCGCGGCCGTCGTCGCCGGCCTCGTCGCCGTCCTCTACCGGTGGTACACCCGCGAGGGCGTCCCGGACGGGGTCGCCATCCTCATCGGTATCGGGGCGGTCGCGCTCGTCCTCAACACCGAGGAGACGCTGGCGAGTACGACCGCGGTGGACACGGCCGCCGCGGCGACGACCATCAGCAGCATCGTCGCCGCCGGCATCGGGGCGGACCTCGGCCGCCGGGGCGGCGACACCTTCGCGGCCAACGCCTTCGCCGTCACCGGGACGGCCAAACTCGACCGCGAGGTCTCCCAGCTCGTCCGGGCGGTCGGCCGGGCAGTCACCGTCACCCTCCCCGAGGAGGTCGACGACATCGACGGCTACGACCCGGTCGACCCCGAAACGAAGGAAGCACTCGCCGAGACCACCTTCGTCTTCCCGCGGCGAATCACCGTCGTCGAGTTGCGCGACCGGGTCGTCGCGCGGCTCAAGGACGACTACGGCGTCGGCCACGTCGACCTCGACATCGCCGAGGACGGGACCGTCTCCTACCTCGCGGTCGGCTCGCGCGCCGCCGGAATCGGGCCGACGCTCGCCCCGGGGACCGTCGCCATCGCCATCACGGCCGACCCCGCCCACGCCGCCAGCCCCGGCGACGTGGTGCAGGTGTGGGAGCGAACCGAAGACGGGCTGCAGCGCCGCGCCACCGGCGAACTCCGGGCGACCAGCGGCGACGTGGTCACGCTCGCCGTCGACGAGACCGACGCCGAATCCCTGTCAGATACGACCGAGTACCGCCTCGTCACGCTCCCGGCCGAACCAAGCGCCGACCGGGAGTTCGCCTCCCTGCTGCGGGTCGCCGACGAGACCATGGGCGCGGTCGCCATCGACGAGGGCTCCGCGCTCGCCGGCCTGACCGTCGGCGCGCTCGACGTGACCGTCGCCGCCGTCCGCGCCCCCGACGGGGCCGTGACGGCGACGCCCGCGCGGCACACCGAACTCCCGGCCGGGACCACCGTCTACGTCATCGCCCGCCCCGACGCGCTCCGGACGTTCGAGGCGGCGGCGACCGCGGCCGCCGAGGAACCGGCAGCCGAAGCGCAGGCAGAAACCCTTTCCTGACTCCGCGGCTGAGTTCCCGTATGCACTGGAAGCTGTTCGCCGACCTCGCCGAAGTCGCCGGCGCGAAGGAGGTCGACGTGGACGTGGCGGCCGCCGACCCGACCGTCGGCGACGCCCTCGACGCCCTGTTCGACGCCCACCCCGGCCTTCGCGACCGGGTCCTCGACGACGAGGGCGACGTGGCCCCGCAGATAAACATCCTCAAGAACGGCTCGAACGTCCAGATGGAGGGCGAGGGCATGGACGAGCCCGTGACAGAAGACGACGAGCTGGCGCTGTTCCCGCCCGTGAGTGGTGGTTCTGCGTAAGCACGATTCCAGGAGGTTCTTTTGTGCCGTGTGTTCGGGCGTTCCCGTCATCGGCAGTCTGCTCGATACCGCTTCGGTGACTCGCGCGATGGCAGTGGAACCGCACCACAGCCTCCCCAGCCGATTGTGCGCTTCCTTCCGCTCCGCATTGCTCCGCTCCAGTCCAGTGCTCATCCCTCGCACGGCTCCGCCGGCCACCCTCACTGGCGCTCGGCGGTCGGCTGGCGCGCGCCAACGACAGCTTGTTCCTTGCGACTGCGTCCGAATTCCTGTCTGGCGCGCGCCGGATCGCGTGCGTTGCGCCAGCAACGCCGCGAGTTGCAGGCGCGAGGTCCGGACGAGTGGTAGCGAGTGCGGGCTCGTGAGAGCTTGCTCTCACGGTGGACGACCGAGTGGAGCGAAACGTAGTGAAGCGAAACCGAGGGAGTCGGCTGGGGAGGGCGTGGCTGCGGTGCTGTGCGGTGGCGGTCTCCACTGCCATCGCGCGAGCTAGCTGCTCGTCACCACTTCCGTCGCTCTCGAAGCGGGTATCATCGCCACAGAAAACAGCGACCAAGAACACTCCAACATCCGAGAACGAACGACCCGTTACCTCGAGCCGAACTGGCCGCGATAGTCGGCCGTCAAGTCGGCGGCCATCACGAAGTCAGGCTCATCCGATATCCCCGCACGAAGCAACGACGCGTCCGACACGTACTCCACCGTTTCGGGGATGAGGACGCGGACGTGGTCGGCGTCCAGTGATGCGGCGTCGCGCTTCACTGCAGCGACCAGCTCCCGGGCCGCGTCGAGGTCGTCCCAGCCGGCGACGCCGTACTCGGCCCAGGTCTTCGGCTCGCCCTCCTCGTTCTCGCGCTCGTAGTCACGGACACGGTACGTGACACCGCGGACACCGGAATCACTCGTTACGGCGGCGAGCATCTGGTTCTCGGCGGCGCGTTCGAACAGTTCGGGGCGCAACTCGACGACGGCCCAGGATTCGTCCATCGCGAGGCCGAGTCCGGCGAGGTGGTCGCGGGCGTCGCAGTCGGTCCAGTAGTTCCAGGCGACGTTCGGGTCGTCGGTGGTGTCGAGGGGACCTTCCGCCGCCGAATCGGGCTCGGGGTGCATCCAGCGGAACTCGGTCGCGGGGCCGAACCCGACGCCGCGGGAGTGGCCCAGGCCCATCATGTTCCACGAGAACACCATGTTGCGGGCGACGGTGGCACCCTGCTCGCGGGCCCAGTCCCACATCTCGTGGGTGAGTTCGCGCCCGATGGCCTGTCCGCGGTAGTCGGGGTCGGTGCGCATGCCCTGGCACCAGGCTTCGCGGGTGGAGAGCAGGACGGTCTGGGCGATGGAGACGACCTGGCCGTCGACCTCGGCGACGCAGGTGTACTGCTGGTCGTACTCGTCCTCCTCTTCCAGCCAGTCGTGGTAGATGCGCGGGATGTAGTCGCTCCCGTCGCGGTCGGCCCAGGTGTCCTTCGTGAACGCGACCACGTCGTCGTAGTCGTCGTGGGTCGCGCGCCGGTAGGTGACTTCGGTCGTCATCTCGCCGGCCATCTACGCGTTCCAGGGACGGGACTGCTCGGTTATCTCGCCGGCGAGCGGTTCCCGCATGGTCCGCGCGATCTCCGCGTCGTCGCGGTTCGCGAGCGCCCACATGAGCTTGACCTTCGCGACGGCGGGGAGCATGTCCTCGCCCTCGACGACGCCGGCGTCGAGCAGGTCGCGGCCGGTGTCGTACACGCGGTCACAGACGCGGCCTTCGAGACACTGGCTGGTCATGACGACGTGGGTGCCGTCTTCGACCAGTTCCTCGATGGTCGGGATGAAATCGGTGTGGACGTGGCCGAGGCCGGTCCCCTCGATGATGACGCCGGCTTTGCCCTCGCACGCGTCGAAGAACGCGGGGTCCATACCGGGCGTGAACTTCACGAGTTCGACCTCGGATTCGAGATCCGGGTAGATGGCGAGGTCGGCCTCGCCGCGCGCCTCGTACTCGCCGTGGAACTCCACGGTCTCGGAGTCGTAGTCGACGATACCGAGCGGCTCTGCGCCGATGGTCTCGAAGGCGTCACGCCGGGAGGTGTGGTTCTTGCGGACGCGGGTGCCGCGGTGGAGCGCGCAGATGTCGTCGCTCTCGGAGCCGTGCATGCAGACCATGACCTCGGCGGCGTCGGCCTTCGCGGCCTCCACGGCGCAGACCGCGTTCATCACGTTGTCCGAGGAGGGGCGGTCCGCGGAGCGCTGGCTGCCGGTGAAGACGATGGGGACCGGCGAGTCGAGCATGAACGACATCGCGGAGGCGGAGTACTGCATCGTGTCGGTGCCGTGCATGACGACGACGCCGTCGGCCCCGTTCTCGACCTCTTCGTGGATGGCCTCGGCGAGGTCCTGCCAGATGGGGACCTCCATGTTCTCGGAGAGGATGTTCGCGACGACGCGGCCGCGGTAGTTCGCCCGGCCCGCGAGGTCCGGGACCGCCCGGAGCACGTCCTCGGCGTCGAACTGGGCCGTCACCGCGCCGGTGCGGTAGTCGACGGTCGAGGCGATGGTGCCACCGGTCGAGATGAGTGCGATGGTCGGGAGGTCCTCGTCGAACTCCACCTCGCTCGCCGCCTCGCTGTCTTTCTGTGCGGCCTCGATCTGGTAGACGTCGGACTCCAGTACCTCGACGTCGCTCTCGGCGCGGTCGATGCCGACGTTGTAGCCACCGTCGAGCTTGACCACGAGCTGCTCGGCTGTCGACGACGGGAGCAAGACGCCCTCGTACTCGCTATCGGCCCGCGTGACGCGGACGCGGTCGCCTGGGTTCATGCGAGGCGCTTCGCTACGCCTGCACCTAAAGGCATCCTTCTGGGCGACACGCGGGGTGCGTCGTCGGTCGGGAAAGCCGTCATCCGGCCCACGAAAAGGCTCTTGTCAGTTCCAGCACTACTCTCGGGCATGTCCGACCGCGGCGACGAGAAGACGGTCGAGAAACCCCCGGAGAAGTCCACCGAGGACCTCCTCGCGGAGACCGACAAGCTGCTCTCCGACCTCGAGGGCGGCGAATCGGGCGGGGGTGGCGACGGGGACGGCGGTGGCCGCAAGCGCCAGAAGCGCGACCGTCGCGCCAGTTCGGAGGAGGCCAACATGGACCTCGACCTCGGACTCGACGACGAGCCCGCGCCGAAACAGCAGGCAGGCTCGACCAGCGACGAGGGCCTGACGCGGTACTTCAACCCGAAGTCGTTCCTGCTCGTCAGCGTCCTCATGACCGTGGGCTTCATCGCCGCCGGCTTCACGCCGCTCCTCGGGGGTGTCGCCAGCTTCGTCGGGATGGTCGCGGCCGCGTTCGTCTACGGCCTCGCCACCTCCCGGAAACGATACGCCGAGACCGCACTGGGCGGCCTCGGTGTCGGCCTCGGGACCGCGCTGCTCAGCAACTTCCGGTTCGCGTTCCTCCCAGGCGGTGAGTACCTCCTCGCCTTCGGCGCGGGCCTGGGGCTGGTCGGTGCGCTCGTCGGCTACTACTTCGGCAGTGACCTCCGGAACGGCCTCACCTCGGACCCGGACGATTTCGAGGACGACCTCTCCTGGTAGGCTGTCTCGAGAACAATGCTCAGTCGCCCAGCGACCAGCCCTCGCCCGTATATCGAACCAGTCCGTTCTCCTGTAGGTCCGCGAGTACCTCCTCGACCATCGCGGGTGGGGCGTCCACCGAGTTGGCGATCTCGATGACCGACTTCGGCTCCGACCGCACCGCGAGCAAGGTGTCCGCGTAGAGCCGCGAGTCCGAGCCCGCGCCGACCGTCTCCGTGATGCGGTCGAGCACGTCCGTCATGCGACCCTGGACCCATCGCTGGGCCATCGAGAGCTCGTTCTCCAGCTCCTCCAGGCGAGAGAGGTCCGCGATGAGGTCCTTCGGCTCGTGCTCGTCCTCGGAGTACTGCACGTCGAGCTTGAGGTGGCGACACGTCGTCATGTCCAGGCTCTTCGAGGCCGGGTAGGCGCTCTTGGTCGCGAAGCCGTAGGGCGAGACGTTCACCTCCAGCCGGAGGTTCCGCGCGATGTGGAAGTACTTGCGTCGCTGGTCGTCGGTGTGGCTCTCGATGAGCCCCGCGTCCTCCAGTTTCCGGAGGTGTTCGATGACGGCCTTCGGGCTGACACCGAGGTACTCGCTGATCTCGGTCACGTAGCAGGGCTTGCGCGCCAGCAGACGGAGTATCCGTCTGCGATTTTCGTTCCCGAGCAGGTCGAGCAGCGCCGCTGAATCCATCTATGCCAACCTTGGCGAGGGGCGCGTAAAAGAATGTCTGTGCTTATCGCCGTGCCGCGATACGGTCTGCGATGACGCTAGGGGCGTTGCCGCCGTCGTTACCACCGCCACCGCCACCACTGCCCGGGTCGTCCGGCGGGCCCTGACCGTCGGTCCCGTTCCCGGTCACGTTGTCATTTCCCGTGTTGTCCGGGGGACCACTGTTGCCGTCCGTCTCGTTGTCGGCTCCCTGGTTCTCACCCTTGTCGGGGCCGAGCCCGGGGATGTCCTCTGGTGGGCCATTGCCGGCGAGTTCGCGCGCCATCGCGGCGACCTCGGGCCCGGCCATGTCACTGGCGTTCGTCCGAAGCTCCTCGAGCTTCGTCGTGTTCACGCCGACCTCCTCCGCCCTCGTCTCCGTCTGGTTGATGTCCTCGGAGATGGCGGCCAGCTGGCTCGTGATGGCCGCGAGCTGGGCCTTGTAGGCGACCGGGTTCATCTCGTCCTTCCGGTCCTGCAGTCGTTGCTTCTTCTTCTCGAGTGCCGCCAGTCGCGCGTCGATATCGTTCACACGTTGGGTGACGAGCGCTGCCTTCGACTCGTTCGATTTCGAGCCGTTGTAGGCGGCGCTCCACATGCCAGAGTCGACCGAGGCGTTCGCGTCGGTCGCGCTCGACTGCATGAACGTGGAGACCTGTGCCCCCATGGACGAGTTACCGTCCGTCGTGTTGTTGTCGGGTAGCTGCACGTCCCCATGCTCTTCACCCGCTGCCAGAGAGAGCCCTGGCTGGGACCCCGTCGCTGCGACGGAAACCGCCCCTGTGATGAGCGAGAGACTGAGCACCACGGCGAGTATGCTCCGCATCACATATTCCTACATCACCGACTACTAAAAAGTCGGGACACCGTTCGGACCGTTCACGCGCGCTCTCCAGACGGTTTTCGATTCGTTCAGAACCGTTTCTCTGGGCGTTTCACGGTCGAATTGCGGTCCGATATAAGTACTCCCCAGAACGCTTTTGTGTGACACTGACTTGCACACAACCGCACAGCGATGTTCGAGGAATTCTCTCGCAGCTACTATCTCGGGCGGCTCTACGTCACGCCCTCCGAGCAGGACGGTGCCGTCATGGCACGCACCCAGCACGAACGCGTCACCGAACAACTCTACCACGACGGGTCGGGCATCACGCGACTCGACAGCCCCCTCGTGATGAAACTCGACACGGCCCACCTCGCGGTCCACGGGGACGAGGCCGTCCCGGACCGGCTGTTCGACCGACTCGACATCGACACCCCGCCCGCACTCACGGAGGTCTTCCTCGCCAAGGCGGACCGGGCCAGCCAGTTGCTCCAGTTCACCGGCTACGGCGAGACGCGGCTGTCCGACGGAGCCGGAGAACCCGGTGCTGGCGGCAGTTCACGCGACGGCTGGTCGGTCGGTGGCGGTCCCGACGCCGGAACGTAGAAGTGTCCGGCTCGCACGGTTCTACTCGATGCTCGACGAGTTGCTCGGCCGCGCCGAACTGAAGACGCGCATCGAGGAGCTGGAGGCCGACAAGCAGCGCCTCCAGAACCAGCTGGAGGCCGAACAGGAGCGTCGCGCCGACGCCGCGACCGCGAGACAGGACGCCGAGGAGCGGGTGAACCGGCTCGAAGACCGCATCGCCCAGCTCGAGGGCGAACTCGACCGGGTCGACACCGACGAGACCGACCTCGCGTTCCGGGGACAGGAGGACCTCCACGGGGAGCGACTGTCCGAGGTGCTCGACCGACTGGCGAGCGTCGAGACCGGCCCCGAGGGTGCCCTCTCCGCGATGGTGACCGACGAGGTCCCCGAGGCGGCCGCCGAGACGCTCGGCCAGCGCGCCACGCTGCTCGACCGGGCCGCGCCGTGTCTGTACTACACCGACGACGCCGGACTGGTCCAGGTGGCCCTCGACGCGCCGCTCGCGCCCGAGGAGTTCTGCGAGTGGGGTGAGTCGTTCCGTCTCGACCGCGCCTGGGTCGAGCCCGTGGGGCGCTTCTCGCTGGCGCTCGTCCGCGCGGACCTGTTCGCGCTCGGGACCTACGAGGGCACCGAGCGAGTCGCAGTCTCCGGGTTCGAGAGCGACGTGAAGGGCAAGCACTCGAAGGGCGGCTTCTCACAGGCACGCTTCGAGCGCATCCGCGACGAACAGATCGACTCCCACCTCGACGACTGTCGGGAGGCCATCGCCGACCGCGACGCCGACCGGCTCGTGGTCGTCGGCGACCGCCGGCTCGTCCGGGAGTTCGCGGACGAGGCGGTCGCGACCGCGGCCGTCGACGCCACCGGCGACCCGAGAGCCGCGCTCGACGACGCGTTCCACGAGTTCTTCTCGACCCGGTTACGCCTGCTCTAAGGCGTCTGCGACGTTGGATTCGCCCTCGTCGACCGTGGCCAAGGGCAGGGTGACGGTGACGACGGTGCCGTCGTCGCCGGTGTCGAAGGTCACGTCGCCACCGACGGCGTGGACGCCCCAGTTGACGACCCAGAGCCCGAGCCCACTCCCGTGGTCGAGCGGCGTCTCCGCCTCGTTCGAGAGCGGCGCGCGCTCGGAACTCGGGATGCCTGGGCCGTCGTCCGCGACGACGACGAGCAGGTCGTCGCCGTCGCGCTCGGCGGTCAGCCAGACGTGCTGTCGTTCGCCGGTGTTGTGTGCGGCCGCGTTGACCAGCAGGTTCTCGACGACCGTCTCGCACACGTCGGGGCTGGGCACCATCGCCCCGGGCGGGATGTCGGCATCGACCCGAACGTCGGGGTACCTGGACCGCACCGCCGAGACGACCGCCGTCAGCCGGTCCGTGAGGTTGCCGACCGTCTCGCCATCCGAGTCGAGCACGAGCTGGAGCTCCCGGGCACGTTTCGAGATGGCCACGATGTCGCCAGCGACCTCGCGGATGTCGGCCGCAGCGGTCGCGAGGTCGTCGTCCTCGGTCTGTTCTTCGAGCAGTTGTGCGTAGCCGTCGACGATGGTCACGTCGTTGCGGACGTTGTGTCGGAGCACCCGGTTGAGGACCGACAGGCGCTTGTCGCGGCGGTGGCGCTCGGTCACGTCGGTGAACACGAGGACGCGGCCGAGTTCCCGGTCGCGGTGGTCGGTGACAGTCGACCCGCTCACCTCGTACACCTGGTCGTCGACCACCGTCCTGGTCTGGGCACTGCCCCCGTCCCGGCGGGCGGAGACGGCGGGGAGGACCTCGTTCAGTGACGCACCGGTCGGGGTCCCTCTGCCCCCGAAGAGCGCCTCGGTGGCGGCGGGGTTGGCGTCGACGATGCGGTCGTCGTGGTCGACGAGGACGACGGCTTCGGTCATGTTCTCGACCATCACCTGCTGGCCGAGGCGGCGCGACGCCGGCACCCAGTCGAACCCCTCGTGACGGAAGATGGCGACGCCGAACGCCAGCCCCGTGATGGCGAAGGCGTAGGGAGTCAGGTCGAGCCCGGGGGAGGCAGCGTAGCCGAAGATGGAGGCGAGGTTCGCGATGCCGGGGACGCACGCGCCGACGACGAAGGCTGCGGTCTGGCCGCGGTAGACCCCGTCGGTGACCACGCCGTGGCGGAACAGCATGGCGGTCCCGATGAGCATGAGAAGCAGTTCGTAGCCGTACAGCACCCAGAACAGGGGTGTGTACTGCTGGTCGATGAGTGTGAGCCCGTTCCACGTCCGGAGGTCGTAGGCGGGCCAGAGGTACGTCTCGGGGGCGACCCAGAGGAGCACGATGCCCACCATCGGGGGACACAGAGCGCGGCGAGGATACGTCGGTCCAACCACCCCTCGTGGCCGGTGTACTCCACCGCGAAGACGAACCAGGCGATGGGGATGGCGGTGATGCCGAACCACATCACCCGCTCCCAGAACAGTCGAGCCGTCTCCGCCGTGACGGGTGTCGACAGCGCGACGGCGTAGGCCGACGCGTAGAAGGCGATACCGAGTGTCAGGACGCCGAACGCCCCGGTTCCGGGCACGTCGTGACGGCGGAAGGCGAGCACACCGAGTGCCACCATCACCGCGGCACAGCCACCGAGAACCGTCACTGGCGCGGCGAGTATGACACCAGGAACCATGTTACTACCTCCCGCCCAACTCGTTTAATCTCTTTTGGCCAGTCAGCGGCCCTGAAACAGCCAAGAGCGATGGTGACATAGGTTCGGTATGGGTGTCAGCAGAGCCGGGGGGACTCCGTGACCGTCACGGTCGTCGAATCGGTCGTCGGTGCATGGGACGGGGTCGAGCAACGACGGCTGTTCGGCCACCCGTCGTTCACCGTCGACGAGCGACTGTTCGCCCTGGTGGACGAGGACAGACTCGCACTCACGACGCTCACGCCGCCCGAGCGCGAGGAACTCGCCTCGCTCGTTCCGGTCGAACCGTTCATCACCGAGGGGCTGACCGCGGCGGCGTGGGCGGTCGTCTCGCTGACCGACCTCGACGCGGCCGAACCGTACCTTCGGGCCAGCTACGAGAACGCCCGGAGAAAGTAGGCTTTTTTGCTCGCGATGGAAACCAGCGGGCATGCGAATCGCCATCCTCGCCCACGAGAAGTTCCCGGACCGCGCGAAGACCGCACTCGGCCTGTTGCGCTACTCGGACGACGAGGTCGTCGCCGTCCTGGACCGCGACGAAGCCGGCGCTCGCGTCAACGACTTCGTCGGCGACGTGCAGGACGCCCCCGTGGTGGACTCGATGGCCGACGCGCCCGAGTGTGACGCGCTCGTCATCGGCATCGCCCCCATCGGCGGCGGCTTCGACGAGTCCTGGCGCGACGACGTCCGGACCGCGCTCGAACGGGGCTGCGACCTCGTCGCCGGCCTCCACTACTTCCTCGAAGACGACGAGGAGTTCGCGAGCCTCGCGGCCGAACACGACTGCGACATCTGGGACGTCCGCAAGCCCGACGCCGACCTGACGGTGGCCCAGGGCGTCGCCGGGCAGGTCGACGCCGAGGTCGTCCTCACGGTCGGGTCGGACTGCTCGGTCGGGAAGATGACGGCGACGATGGAGCTGTGCGAGGCCGCCCGCGAGGCCGGCCACGACGCGGCCGTCATCCCGACCGGACAGACTGGCATCATGATAGAGGGGTGGGGCAACCCCATCGACCGGGTCGTGAGCGACTTCACCGCCGGCGCGGTCGAGGAGATGATACTGGAGAAGGGCGACGACCACGACTACCTGTTCGTCGAGGGGCAGGGCGCCATCACGCACCCGGCGTACTCCGCCGTCACCTGTGGCATCCTCCACGGTGCCCAGCCGGACAAACTCGTCCTCTGCCATCGGGCGGGCCAGGAGCGCGTCCACGGGTACGAGGACTACCCGCTCCAGGACCTCGACACGTACGTCGACCTGTACGAGTCCCTGGCTGCGCCGGTCCACGAGACCGAGGTGGTCGGCGGGTCGCTCAACACGTCGGGAATCGAGTCGGACGAGGCGGCCCGTGAGGCCCTCGAGGAGTTCGCCGACGCCATCGACGCACCCGCGGCCGACCTGGTCCGCTTCGACGCCGACGACCTGCTGGAGGCGATTCTATGAACGTCGACGTCGAGCGCGTCTCGCTGGAACTCGCGGAGACGTTCACCATCTCGCGGGGCTCGCAGGACGTGGCCGAGAACGTCCTCGTCAGGCTCTCCGACGGGGAGCACGAGGGTATCGGTGCGGCCGCTCCCTCGGTCCACTACGGCGAGACTGCAGACACGGTCGAGGCCGTCCTCGAAGGCCTGCGGCCCGACCTCGAAGCCATCGACGACCCGTTCCAGGTCGCGGCCATCGAGGCCGACCTCCGGGAGTCGATTCGCGGCAACCCGGCCGCCCGAACCGCCGTCTCCATCGCGCTCCACGATCTCGTGGGCAAACGAACCGGACTCCCGCTGTGGCAGTACTGGGGGCTCGACCCGGACGAGGCACCCGAGACCTCCTACACGGTCGGTATCGCCGACCCGGAGACGATGGGTGAGAAGGCGGCCCGCGCGGCCGACGACGGCTACGACATCCTGAAGGTGAAGGTCGGCACCGACGACGACCGGGCCCGCATCGCCGCGGTGGCCGACGCCGCCCCCGACGCGACCATCCGGGTCGACGCCAACGAGGCGTGGACGCCGAAGGAGGCGGTCGGGAACGCCGAGTGGCTCGCCGAGTACGACGTGGAGTTCGTCGAGCAACCGGTGTCCGCCGAGGACCCCGAGGGGCTCCGCTACGTGTACGAACACTCCCCACTGCCCGTTGCCGTCGACGAATCCTGCGTCGAACTCGACGACGTACCCCGGGTCGCCGACCGGGCCGACGTGGTCGTCCTCAAGCTCATGAAGTGCGGTGGGCTGGTCGAGGCCAGGCGGATGATTCACACCGCCCGTGCTCACGGGCTCGAGGTCATGCTCGGCTGCATGATCGAGTCCGACGCGGCCATCTCCGCGGGCGGGCAGCTCGCGCCGCTGTGTGACTACGTCGACCTCGACGGTTCCCTCCTGTTGGCAGCGGATGCGGACCCCTACGACGGGCCGGTCCGCCCTGGCGGGGCCATCGACCTCGACGACGTGCCCGGTATCGGCCTCAGGTAGTCTCGGCGAACCGCGGCTGCTGGCTGCACCGGCGAGGGAGCGACCAGCGGCTCCGGGGGGTGTCGCTCACAGCCGCCTGTACGGCTTCGACGAGTTCCGTGACCGTGAGGGCCACCTCGGTCCCGTTCGCTCGTACCTGTACCTTCAGCTGGTCCCCGTCGGCCTCCTGGTCACCGACGACTGCGAGGTAGGGAACCCAGTCGGTGGTCGCAGCCGAGAGGCGGCGTCCGACGGTGTCGTCGGTCCGGTCGTCCACGTCGACCCGGATACCGGCCGCCGCCACCGTCTCGGCCAGCGACTCGCAGTGCGCGAGATGCTCGGACTCCACGGGGACGAACCGGACCTGTGTCGGCGCGAGCCACGTCGGGAGCCGTGGCCGGTCCATGGCGGCGGCCCGCGACAGCAGTGCTGCCGTCACCGCTTCGATGCTCCCGACCGGTTCGCAGTGGAGGCGTGCCCGGTTCTCACCTGTGCCCGGCGCGGGTTCGAGCGCGACCGTCCCGGTCTCGACCGGTGCCCGCCCGTCGGGTGCGACCGCGAGGTCGAGTCTGACCGTCCAGTCGGGGGTCTCGGGCCGGCGGTCGACCAGCGCTGGCCGGTCGAGCGAGCGGACGAGGTCGACCAGCCAGTCCCGGGACCGCTCCCAGAACGCGGACGAGGTTCGGACCGTGAGGACCGGGTCGAGCCCGATGGCGTCGTGAACGTCGACCGTGAGCCTTGCCAGCGTCTCGAACTCCGCCCTGGCGCTGTCACCGCCTGGTGTCAGCGAGGTGAGTGTCGGGACCGTCGCGGTTCGCTGGTGTCGGAAGGGGTGCCTGTTGGAGCCCGATGCCCGGCCAGTCGGCTTCGTCTGCACTTCGAACAGTCGCACCGGGGCGTCCACGGTCGACCGGTCCATGGCTTCGATGAGTTCCCGTCCCGTGCCACCCGCCGTCCCGGGAGCCTGTCCGGCTGCCGCTTCCGACTCGACCGGTGTCGCACCGGCGGCAGCCGCGCGGTCCTCGACCACGTCGCGGAGCGACCGCCGGAGCAGTGCCCCCCGTGGCAGATACCGGATTCCGTCAGGGGTGTCCCTGTCGACGCTCGCGAATCCATGGTCGGACAGGAGCGAGTCGACAGACGGCTCCGACCCGGTGCTGCCGGGAGCACCTTCGCCTCCGGCGTTCATCACGGCCTTCTGCGCCCCTGAGAGGGACGCCGACTCGGCCAGCGGTTCGTGCTGTTCGCCATCGGGCGTCAGGAGGAGCCAGTCGCGATGCTCGGGGGGTGCCTCCGCGGGGACGTCCGCCGCGGTGACGCGAACCGACTGTGCCGCGTAGGGGTGTCCCTTCGTCTCGAGGTCGAGCGCGAGGAACCAGTCGCGAGGGGCCCGAACGACGGTGAAATCGTCGGTGAGGGCGGCCTCGACCGCGTCCAGCACACGGTCCGTGGCCTCGTCGTCGGCAGGGCGGTCGCTCAGGTGCTCCGTGGGGACGAGCGCGAGGGCGTCGACGGCGAGCTTGTCGGCCGTCTCCCGGACCTCGGCGGCGGCCTGGGCGGCCACCCCGTCGGTCAGGTCACCGGGTTCGACGGTGACGGCGACGGTGAGGCAGTCCGACAGTTCCACCGGGTCGGGTGGCCCGCGGACCGCGGCCGCGTCGCTGGCCGCGGTTGCCGCCTCGACGGCCAGTCGGGCCGAATGGATACACAGCAGGCGCATGCCGACACCTTGCCGGGGTGAGAGAAAAGGGTGCCGACGACGGGTTTCTCCCCCTCGGGCGCGTATCGGTACGCATGCGCTTCCCGTCGGTCTCGGGCGAGAACCTCGAAGGCGTCCGCTTCGACCTCCCGACGGACTTCGCGGGCGACCCGACGCTCGTCGTGGTCTCGTTCCAGCGATGGCAACAGCCGGCCGTCGAGTCGTGGCTGGCGGCGGCGGCCCCACTCGCCGCCCGCTACCCTGACTTCGAGTACTACGAACTGCCCACGCTCTCGCGCCGACACAGGGTGTCGAAGTCGCGGCTCACGGGCGGGCTGTCCGAGGAGGTGCCCGACGCGGAGCGCCGGGCCCGGACCATCCGGCTGTACGTTGACGTCGCCCGGTTCCAGCGCGCACTGGGCATCCGGAGCGTCGACAGCGCTCACGCCCTGCTTCTCGATGCCGACGGGACGGTTCGCTGGCGCTCGCGCGGCCCCTGCACCCCCGAACGGGCGAACGAGTTACGCCGAGCGATACGCCGGGCTACCGCCTAGCCACGCCCCGGCGTCAGCGGTTCCCACCGTCGTCGGTCCCGCGGTCGGTCTCGCGCAGGATGAACGGCCCGATGGAGAGCGTCCGCTTCGTCACCGTGGCGATGCGGGCCACGTACGAGAGCAAGAGCGCGAACGGGACGACCGCGATGGCGACCGCCGCCGCCAGCACGACCAGCGTGTGGCTCACACCGAGGGTCTGCCCCGCGAACAGGGGCGCGTCGGCGTCGAAGAAGACGAGCATCGCGGTGGTGCTGACCAGCGCCGGCACCGCGGCGTAGGCGATGGCCCGCGAGAGGTCGACGAGTTCCCACTGGAAGTAGAGCGTCTTCACGTGCTCGCGGGCGGGGCCGAACAGCGACAGCACGTCTTCGAGGTCGTCGAGGGCGGCGACGGCGTCGTCGGAGAGCACATCCCGGTGCTCGGTCCGGACCCGCCGGACGGCGTGTATCTTCCAGGAGTAGTTGTAGTCCAGCGCCGCGAACACCACGTCGAACTCCCCGAAGGTCGCCCCGTCGAGGTCGGACGCGACCGATTCGGCGTTCTCGACGAGACTGTCGGTGAGCTCGTCGACCTGCTCGCGGAGCGTCTCGTCGTCGGTGTCGGCGGTGGCCTCCCGGAGCGACTCGGCGCGGTCGCGCGAGGTCAGGACCAGTGCCCGGAGGAGCGCCGACGGCTCGGCGGGGGTGACCGCGGTCTCGACCACCTCGCGCACGTCCTCGCGGAACGTCATCGCGCCCTCCATCCGGTCGCGCTGGTCCCCGACGGCCCCGAGCTCCTGCGAGAGCACGAGCTGGTTGAGCGTCAGCACGAGCGTCACGCCGGTGATGATGGCGGTGACGAACGCCTGGAACAGCGTCTCGACGGGGTCGCCGTCGGCCAGGAGCGTGGCAGCGTCGGTCGGATGGACGATGCCGACGAGCAGGATGGCGAGGAAGACGAAGCCGACGAGCCCGGCCGTGACGACCAGCCGGTCGGCGTCCATCAATAGCCGGAGTTTCAGGCTGCTCTCGTCGGCCCGACGGCGAAGCTTGTCGCTGGGCTGGTCGTCCTCGCGCGCCTCACTCCCGTCGCTCTGTGACACGTCCGGGTGTCGCGGCGGCGACGGGAAAAATCGAGGGGCTAACTCGCCCGGCCTTACTCCTCGCTGTCGTCGGAATCGGCCGCGTCGTCGTCCTCGGTCGCCCCGAGGTCCGCTGGCTCCGCGAACTCAACGTTGGTCACCTCGAACCGGACGCCAGCGTCGGCGCTGTCGACGAGTTCGACGGTCCAGCCGTGGGCCTCCGCGATGGACCGGACGATGGCCAGCCCGAACCCGGTGCCTTCCTCGGAGGTGGTGTAGCCGTACTCGAACACCTTCTCTTTCTCCTTGTCGGAGATACCATCCCCGTCGTCCTCGACGTAGAAGCCGGTCCCGTCGATCGGGCCGATGGTCACCGTCACGTCCTCGCCCCCGTGCTCGATGGAGTTCCGGAACAGGTTCATCAGCAGGTCGTGGAGCCGCGAGTCGTCGGCCATGAGTATCATCGTCTGGTCGGCGATGTCGAGGGTCGCATCGTTCGTCCCGACGTTCGACCAGGCCGTCTCGGCGGCGGTCCGGAGCGAGACCGGCTCGAACTCGCCGACGACCTGTCCCTTCCGGGCGAGCGCGAGCACGTCCTCGATGAGGGTGTTCATCCGGTCGAGCGCCCGTTCGACCTTCTCGAAGTACTCGTCGTCACCGGTGTCCCGGCCCAGGTCGAGGTTGAGGTTCGCGACCGTCAGCGGGTTCCGGAGGTCGTGGCTCACGATGCTGGCGAACCGTTCGAGGCGCTCGTTCTGGCGCGCCAGTTCACGACGGACGGCCCGGTCGGTCACGTCACGGCCGACACCCACGATACCGAGGCATTCGTCGTCGGGGTCGGTGAGGCGTGCCGCGGTGAACTCGTAGGGGACCTCGTCACCGTTCTCGGTCACCAGGACCGCCTCGACCCTGGCCGTCCCGCCGCCGACGAGGACGGTCTCGAACGCGTCCGTCACCGCCTCCCGATGGTCCTCCCGGACCAGTTCGGCCAGTTCTGTCGCTTCCAGGTCGGCCTGTTTCGCACCGGTCACGGCGGCGAGCCTGTCGTTCCAGCGGTCGAGTTTCAGGTCGGTGTCGAGCACGTAGAAGATGTCCGGCAGGGACCGGAGGGCGCTCTCCGTGAACGCCTGCTCCTTGCCGACCTCGTGCTCCTTGAGTTCTTGCAGTTCGAGGGACTGCCAGCGGGCGGTCAACAGGGTACTCACCCGCGCCCCGAGTTCGGCCTGGCTCGTCGGGATGATGACCCGGTCGTCGATGAGGTCCCAGATGTCGTCGCCGAGCCGTGAGCGCTCTCGCTCACGCATCACCAGCAGGTACGGGACGAACACGGGTGCGGCCTCCTTCTTCTTCCGCTCGAGCTCCGCCTTGTGCTCGTGCAGGGTGACCAGGTCGAACAGGCAGAGGTCGAACGAACCGGGGAGGTCCCCTTCCTGTGGGACCGTCACGTGGAAGTGACGGGAGAGCCACTCGGAGAGCAGTTCCCGGTTGCGTCGATGGACCAGCAACAGGACGACCGTCTCCTCCTTCTGGTCGCTCTCTGAGAGGACGGGGCTCATCAGTCGAGCTCACCCAGTTCCGGGATATCCTCCTCGTACCACATCGGGGTCCCGCTGAGGATGCCGTGCAGGTTGTCCAGCTCCTCACCGACCTGGATGCCGTTCTCGTCGATGGTGAACGCGTGGATGCTCTGGTCGAAGGCGCTGGCGCGTTTCTTCAACACCCCGATGGACCGGTGTATCTGTGACCCCAGCTCGAAGTAGCCGAGGAAGATGATGTTGTCCGCGAGATAGCTCGCCCGCCGCGAACTCGGCCGGAACTGCCCGGTGATGGTCTCCATCTCGCTGGTCAGGAAGGTCGTCACCCCGACGTTGCGCAGGTAGCCGACCACCGCGTGCAGGCGCGAGATGAGGTCGCGCTCGTCGCCGCTGATGGAGGCGACGTACCCGTCGATACCGTCGATGAGGACGTGCCTGGTGTCTTTCTCTTCGACCTCGCGCCGGACCTGCCGGGAGAACTGCTCGGCGGAGTGTTCGTGCGCGTCGACCTGCATGACCGAGATGAGTCCCTCCTCCGCGAGCCGTCTGATCGGCAGGCCGAGCGACTCCGCACGTAGCACGAACGTGTTCTCGGACTCCTCGAAGAGGTAGATGATGCCGCGCTCACCCCGTTCCTCGGCGGCGGAGAGCAGGAACTGCATCGCGACGGTCGTCTTGCCGACCCCGGTGGGGCCACTGATGAGCGTCGTCGTCCCGCGTTCGACCCCACCCCGCAGCATCGTGTCGAGTTTCTCGTTGCCGGACGGGATGGGAACGGGTTCGTAGTCGAGTTTGAACCGGCCGGGTCTGAGCAGCGGGTAGATGTGCATCCCGCCGTCACCGATCTCGACGGTCTGGGGGCCCTTCTCGAACTCGCTCCCGCGCATCTTCGTCACCTCGACGTGGTGCAACACTTCACCGTAGTAGAGCAGGATGTTCCCGTCGCTGATGAACTGCAGGTCGTCGTCGGGGAAGTTGTGGGTGGACTGGGAGGTGAACAGGGTCGTACAGTCGTTCTCCTTGAGGTACTGCAGGAACGAAAGGACCTCCTCGCGGAACTGGAACTCGTCGGGGGAGAGATAGCGGAACTGCGTCAACGGGTCGACGAACACCCGGTCCGGCTTGAACTCGGAGACGGCTTCGGAGATGACGGCCGTGAACTCGCCACGTTCGACCTCTGGACTGGTGAATATATCGTACATCTTGTTCTCGACGAAGAAGTCAGAGGCGGGACTCAGGTCGAGGATATCGACCCCGTCGAGGTCCATCCCCAGCCCCCTGGCATCCTCCCGGATGTCGGCCTCGGGTGCCCCGAGGTTGATGAACAGCGAGCGCTCCCCCTGTTCGACGCCCTCTATCAGAAAGTGCAGACCGAGCAGTGTTTTCCCGACGCCGGGCTCCCCCCTGACAAGGTAGCTCCGGTTCTCGATGTACCCCCCATGGAGGACCTCGTCCAATCCCTGAATCCCCGTCGGTACCCGTTCGGCCATAATACACCACCTACGTGCGGAGGGGAGATGATTGTTTCTAGCACAGAGAAATCAGGTGAGATTGATGAAATCGCCGCCTGAGAGGAAGTACGCCCCGCCCCGTTCGCAACACACCGACTGGCCGGTTACGTCTCGGACTGCTCTTCTTCGACGTCTTCCAGTTCCGCCTCGACGTCCGCGCTGCTGCCCTCGCCACCGGCCTTGGCCGCCTCGGCGGCCTCCATCTCCTGTTCGAGTTCCTCGAGGTCAGCCGTGACGTCCTCGTCGCTCACGTCGGCGTCGACCTCGGTGTCACTGCTGCCACCACCGGAGCCGCCCTTGCCCATCTCGGCCTTGAGCGTGTCGAGTTCGGCGTCGACCTCGCTGGAGGAGCCGAGCTGTTCGAGTTCGCGGTCGATGGAGTCCTTGTCCGACAGCGCGTCGTCGAACGCGCCCTCGTCGTACAGTTCGTCCATGGCGGCGGCGCGTGCCTCCATGTCCTCGGTGCGTTCCTCTGCGCGCTCGATGGCGAGGCCGACATCGTCCATCTCGTCGCCCACGCCCGTCATGGCCTCCGAAACGCGGTTGCTGGCCTCCGCCGCCTCGTAGCGGGCCTTCATCGTCTCCTTCTTCGTGCGGAACTCCTCGATGCGGCTCTGGAGGGTCTCTTTCTTCTCCAGCAGCTGATCCTGCGTGTTCTGGAGCTGCTCGATCTGGCCTTCGAGTTGCTCCATCTGGGTCATCTTCGTCTTCTTCTTCTCGAGGGCGCGGCGGGCGAGATCCTCGCGGTCCTGGCGGACGGCCTCACGGGCCTGGCGGTTGTGCTTCTCGACGTCCTCCTCGAGGCGTCGCTTCTGCATCTCCAGGCGCTTCTTCTGGGTGGTGAGGTCCGCGATGCCGCGTTTGACCTGCTGGAGCTGGTCTCGCATCTGCTCGTAGGAGTAGTCCAGGGTCTCTGTCGGGTCTTCGGCCCGGTTCAGTATCGAGTTGATCTTGGACTTGATGACGTACGAGGCGCGCGAGAGTATTCCCATACCCGTTTATTTCATCCCACGAACTTAAAAACGTCACTGTGCGAATGTGTCTACATGTCCGACGAACTGCTGGTACCGGGCGCACGTGACGTCCGAGCGACACTCGATTCGGCCGGTGACGACGCGACGGCCTGCGTGGTGGCCTGCCCACCGCATCCACAGCACGGCGGGAACCGGAGCGACCGCCGGCTCGTGGCGGTCGGCGAGGTGCTGACCCACCACGGCATCGACTGCTTGCGCATCGACTACGGTGACTGGGACGAGGGCTACGGCGAGCGCGAGGACGTGCGGAACGCCCTCCGGTGGGCCGCCGACCGGTACGAGACGGTCGGTCTGTTCGGCTACAGCTTCGGTGGCTGTCAGGCGCTGCTTGCGGCGTCCACCGTCGACGTGCCTGTCGCGGCGGTGTCGGTGCTGGCACCAGCGCCGCGGCTCGCGGCCGACCTCGACGCCGTCGCCGCCCTCGACGACATCGACTGTCCGGTCCAGGTGTGTTACGGCGAGCGCGACGACCTCGTGGACTGGCAGCAGGTCGTCGACCGGGCCGACGAACTCGGTCACGAGACGGTCGCCTACGGAGCGGACCACCACTTCGTCGGCCAGCACGAGAAGATCGCGAAGACGGTCGGCTCGTTCCTGGTCCCGCCCCTGGCCCGGTAGCGGCCCAGCTGGTCGCCAGTAGCAACGCCTTTGCCCGGTCCCCGAGAAGCGCCGCCCATGACCGGTTTCGTTCGCCGATGGACGCCCGAACTCGGCTGGTCGGCGCTCCTCGTCGGCGTCGTCGTCTCGCTCTGGGCGGTGTTCGCTCCCGGCGTCGGCTGTCGGGCCAACGCCCTCGACACCTGGCAGGGTCGCTTCGCCATCGAGGGAACCGACCTGTTCTTCCTCGGCTGTGGCGCACACCCGTGGACGCTCGACCTGCGCCTCGTCGGGGCGGGCCTCGGCCTGCTCGCCATTGGCACGCTGCTCGTGCTCCTCGGCCGGCGGCTGTAGTCGGCCAGCACAACGGTTAGGCGGTCCGGGACCGAACCTCCACCGAATGAGCAAGGACATCGATGACGCGGTGAACGAACTCGCCGACGTCACGGCCGGCCGCGACCTGGACTCGATTCCCATCGTTTCCGTCACGGAGACGCCGACGACGGTCGAGGTGACCCTCGGGCTTCCCTCCGGGAATGAGTTCACCGACACCTTCGACAGACCGCCGGTGTGGGGGGCGAACTGTGACCTGAAGCGGTTCCTGGACGCGATGGGCGTCGGCCCGGACGACCTCGACGACCTCGTCGGGCGCGAGGTACCCGCGTCTCGCCGGGTCGGTAAGGCAGGGTTAGAGTTCAGTATCGACCGCGACCGCGTGTTCGAGAGCGACTGATTCTCCCGCGAGCAACTGACTCAGGCCTCGGCCGTGAGGTGGCCGAGTCGTGTCGCAGCGTAGCCGAACACGTCCTCGTAGCCATCGGTCGAGAGAAGCACGGGGTAGAACTCGGCGTCGGCGACCTGTTCGTCGCCGTCGGCGGCCGCGAACGTCGTCCCGGGGGCGACCCGCTGGAAGTTCTCGACGAACACCTCGTAGCGCTCGGCGGGCACCTTCGGGATGCGCTCGTGGAGTCGGAAGTGTGGTATCGGCTTGGCGGGGGCGTCGCCGGGGAGCGCGCCGGTCGCGGTGAGGAACGCACGGGTCAGCCGGTCGGCGTTCTCGGCGGCCGCGTCGGTCCCCTGCAGGCCGGCTTCGACCTCGATGACGTCGACCGCGGTCGTCAGCCGGCCATCGACGGAGTCGCCGGTCTCGACCACGGCGGCGACCGGGAGCCGCGGAACCACGTTCCGGACGTGCTCGGTCATCCTGTCGTAGACGGCGAAGGGGTCGGCGTGCGAGCGCGTGGAGTGGATGGAGAAGGTGAGGCAGTCCTCGACCTCGGCGTACACCGCGGCGGCGAGTCGCCCCTCGTGGGTGTCGGCGTCGGGGTCGCCCGGGAACGTCCGGTTCATGTCCTCTTCGAGGTAGCGGACGCCCGCTTCCAGCGCCTCCTCGTTCGCAACGACCAGCTTGACGGGGCGACGGACCGGCGGCTGCTCGTCGATGAGACGCTCGACGGCCCGCACGCCACACGGTTCGTCACCGTGGATGCCCGCGACGACGGCGAGCTCCGGCTCGCCCTCGCCCAACTGTTCGACCAACATCAGATGAGACCAGCGGGGCAGAGTGCAAAAACGATACGATTCGCCCCGTCAGGGCACGGTTTCCCCCGCGTTTGCTGTCGATTCTCGGACTGAATCAGTGGTCCAGCTCGGAGAGGCGGCCGAGCCGCCGTGCGCCGAACCCGACGATATCGTCGTACCCGTCGGTCGACATGAGGACGGGATAGAACGCCTCGGGAGCCGTGAGCTCCTCGTCGTGACGGCGGGCGAACGCCTCGCCAGCGGGCACGCGCACGAAGTTCTCGGCGATGAACTCGTACCCGGTGCCCTCGACGCGCTCGGTGACCGAGAACACCTCCGGGTCGGCCAGCGAGAACTCGGTGTCGATGACGCCGTTCCCCGCGAGGAAGCCCCGGAGGATGCGTTCGCCGTTCTCGGTGGCCGCGTCGCTCCCCTTGATGCCGCACTCGACGGCGACCCCGTCGAGGTACCCCACCAGCCCACCCGGGACGTGGCTGATGTCGACGGCACGGTCGATGCCGGCTCGCTGGAGGACGTGGAACGTCTCCGGCGTCGCGCGCTGGTAGAGCGCGAAGGGCTCGGCCATCGAGAGCGTCGAGTGCAGGTCGAGGACGCGCAGGCCGGCGAGTTCGTCGAGAAGCTCGGCAGCGAGTCGGCCCTCGTGGGTGTCGGCGTCGGGGTCGCCCGGGAACGTCCGGTTGAGGTCCTCGTCGACGTACCGACGACCCGCGTCGACTGCCGCCTCGTTGGCGACGACGAACTTCACCGGTTCGTGTATCGTGGGGTCGTCCGCCAGGAACCGCTCGACGGCGTGCTTGCCACACAGTTCGTCGCCGTGGATACAGGCGACGACCGCGAGCTCCGGCTCACCCTCCCCGAGCGAGATGACGCGCATGGAACGAGGCTGGGACGCGCCTGACTTATACTGTGTCCTTCGATTCCCGCTCCGGAGATTCCGGTCGGTAGATTCCGGGATACACGGCCTGATATCTTTAATTTACGATTGGTTCCTTTGTGATTCGTGCGCATGGGTAGTGGGATTTATATGGCCGTGTTGGGTAGTACCGGCCTATGCCAGAACGCACCACCGACCGGCGTGGATTCTTGAAATATGCGGGCGCGACCGCGGTCGCCGCTTCTGCAGCAGGGTGTATCGGCGGTCTCGGAGGCGGGGGCGAGGAGTCCCTGGGTGACTTCGAAGTAACCGTCACCCAGGGCAACATGCCCTCGGGGCTCGACCCACACGACCACCGTGAGACCCCGACAGACGTCGTGATGCTGCACGCCTACGAGGGCCTGCTCACCCGCGACGCCGACGGGAAGATGGTCAACGCACTCGCGACCGGCTTCTCCCGCGTCGACGGCGAGCCCGCCGTCGAGTTCGAACTCCGGACGGACGCGACGTTCCACAACGGCGACGAGTTCACCGCCGAGGACGCCGCCTACAGCATCAACCGTATCGTCAAGGAGGACGTCGGCTTCGCCAGCCCGCAGAGCGACCAGCTGGCGGGTGTCACCGGTGCCGAAGCCGGCGATGGAAAGATCACCGTCAACACGGACGG
This sequence comes from Haloarchaeobius sp. HME9146, assembly GCF_025399835.1. NCBI lineage: Archaea > Methanobacteriati > Methanobacteriota > Halobacteria > Halobacteriales > Halorubellaceae > Haloarchaeobius > Haloarchaeobius sp. HME9146. The sequence goes on along the minus strand of NZ_JAODVR010000001.1, from coordinate 3,303,296 downwards.
CGTCAACCCCATCGTCTTCTCCGAGTTCGCGACCTACTGCGACATCGTCCAGAAGTCCTGGATCGAGGAGCGCTCGAAGCAGGAGATCGCACAGGACATGAACGGAACGGGCCCGTTCAAGCTCGACACCTACACCGAGGACCAGGAGGTCGTCCTCGTCCGGAACGAGGAGTACTGGAACGACCCCGCCGAGGTCTCCCAGCTGACGTTCAAGGCGGCCACCGAGTCCAGTACGCGTGTCAACCAGCTCGTCGCTGGCGAGACCGACGTCATCGTCAACGTCCCGCCCCAGCAGGTCTCGGAGGTCGAGAACAACGACGGCACGTCCGTCAAGGCCTCCCCGAGTACGCGTATCATCTACAACGCGCTGCGCTACGACGTCGAGCCGTTCTCCTCCACGGAGTTCCGCCAGGCGCTGAACTACGCCATCGACCTCGAGAGCATCGTCTCGAACGTCCTCGGCGGCTTCGGTGCCCAGACCGGACAGCCGACCCTGGAGAACTTCGTCGGGCACAACCCCGACGTCGAGCCGTACCCGTACGACCCCGAAGAGGCCGAGGCGCTCGTCGAGTCCAGCGGCCACGCGGGCGCGGAGATCGAACTCCACACGCCCTCGGGGCGCTACCTCAAGGACCTCGAGATCGCCCAGGCGGTCGCGGGCTACATCGACGAACTGTCGAACGTCTCCGCGACGGTCAAACAGCGCGACTTCGGGTCGCTCGTCGACGAGCTCCTCACCGGGAACATCGAGGACAAGCCGAAGTGGTACCTCATCGGCTGGGGTGAGGCGACGTTCGAGGGTGCCCTCGTCATGAAGGCGCTGCTCGCCAGCGACGGCGCGCTCACGACCTGGAGCAACGACGAGTTCGACTCGCTGCTCGAGAAGGCGGCCAACCAGACCGGCGACGCCCGGACGAGCACGCTGCAGGAGGCGAACGCCCTCGCACACGACGAGGCCCCGTGGATCTTCCTGAACCGTCAGTTCAGCGTCTACGGTGTCGCGGACCGCATCGACTGGGAGCCCCGCTCCGACGAGCGCATCGACGCCTACGCGATGAGCAAGAGCGAATAGTAGAACCACCATGTCCCTCGTCCGTTTTCTGACAAAACGAACACTGCAAGGGCTCCTCGTCGTCTGGGGTGTCGTGACGGTCGTCTTCGGGCTCCGGGTCATCGCTCCCGGGAACCCGGCGAACGTCCTGCTCCCGCCCGACGTCGCGCCCGAGGTCCGCCAGCAGGTCATCCGCGAGCTCGGGCTGGACAAGCCCATCCACATCCAGTACCTGGAGTTCCTCGCAGGCATCCCGTTCGGCGACCTCGGCACGTCCCTGACGAACAACACCGCGGTCACGTCGCGTGTGATGCGGACGCTGCCGGCGACGCTCGAACTCGCCATCGCGGCGACCATCGTCGCGGTCGTGCTCGCGATTCCGCTCGGCGTCGTCAGTGCGACTCGACGGCACGAGCCACCGGACTACCTCGCGACGCTGTTCTCGCTGGGTGGCATCTCGACGCCGAACTTCTGGCTCGGCGTGATGCTCGTCATCATCTTCGCCGTCCAGCTGGACGTGTTCCCGACGAGCCAGCGGGGAATCGGCTTCCCGGCGGTCGTCGGGCTCCTGCTCAGCGGCCAGCCCGGGGCGGCGATCAACGGGTTCGTCACGTGGCTGAGCTACATCACGCTCCCCGCCATCACGCTGGGGACGTACTTCACGGCGCTCATCACACGGCTCACCCGAAGCGGTATGCTCGACGAGCTCGGGAAGTCGTACGTCCGTGCCTCGCGGGCGAAGGGACTCCCGGAGGTGCTGGTGCGCTACCGGCACGTCCTGCGGAACACGCTCATCCCCATCGTCACCGTGGTCGGGCTCCAGCTCGGCTCGCTCATCGGTGGCGCGGTCATCACGGAGTCGGTGTTCGACTGGCCGGGGCTCGGCCAGCTGCTCATCGGTAGCATCCGGGCCCGTGACTGGCCGATGGTGCAGGGCTCGCTCATCGTCATCGCCGTCGGCTTCGTCGTCGTGAACATCGCGGTCGACACGCTGTACGCGTACATCAACCCCCGGGTGGGATTCGACTGATGGCATCTCTCGATTCACTACTGAAACTGTTGCGTGGCCTGACGCTCTCTCCACGGACCGTCAGGAACCTGAAGAAGGAACTCGCCCGGAACGGGCTGGCGAAGATCGGTATCGCCATCGTCGTGCTGGTCGTCTGCGTCGCGGTGTTCGCACCGTTCGTCGCGCCCGACCGGCCGACCAAGCAGAACTTGGAGGAGTCGCGCTTGCCGCCCGTCGGCTTCTCCGAGAAGTCGGTCCAGGAGGTCCAGGTCAAGGAGAACGGGAGCGTCGTCTTCGAGGACGGCGAGATCGTGACCGAGACGAGGACCGTCTACAACAACGCGTCGTGGGACCACCCACTGGGGACCGACGGGAACGGTCGTGACATCCTCTCCCGGCTGATATACGGGGCGCGGGTGTCGCTGCTCGTCGGCGTCCTCGGGACGTCACTCGCCACGCTCATCGGCGTCACGGTCGGCCTCTCCGCGGGCTACTACCGCGGCAAGGTCGACGACGCCCTGATGCGGGCGGCCGACGTCATGCTCGCGTTCCCGTCGCTCGTGCTGGCCATCGCGCTGGTCGGGGTCTGGGGACAGGCGAAACTCGCCATCCCGGACCCGTTCGTCCAGCTCGGGCTCGTCAGCGTCTTCCGTGACGCCATCGGGCTCCCCGGGCCGATGCCGACGCAGACGATACTGCCGGGGACGGTCATCGTGGTCGTTGCGCTCGTCAACTGGGTGTGGTTCGCCCGCGTCGCCCGCGGGGAGGCACTCAGCCTGCGCGAGGAGTCCTACGTCAAGGCGGCCCGCTCGATGGGCGCGAGCGACGCGACCATCCTGCTCCGGCACATCCTGCCCAACGCCGTGACGCCCATCCTCGTGCTGGCGACCATCCAGGTCGCGGCCATCATCCTGCTGGAGAGCGCACTGTCGTTCCTCGGCTTCTCGGCCGCGAACGTCTCCTGGGGCTTCGACATCGCCCTGGGGCGCGAGTACCAGACCACGGCGTGGTGGATCGCCGCCATGCCCGGGCTGGCCATCGTCATCACCGTCGTCGGGCTGAACCTCGTCGGTGACTGGCTCAGGGACGCCCTCGACCCCGGTATCGAAGGGGAGGGTGGTGTCTGATGAGCCGAGCACACGAGGACCTGCTCCGCGTCGAGGACCTCTCGACGCGCTTCTTCACGGAGGAGGGGCAGGTCAACGCCTGCGAGTCGGTGTCGTTCGACGTGCGCGAGAACGAGATTCTGGGCATCGTCGGCGAGTCCGGCTCTGGCAAATCGGTCACCGCGCTGTCGGTCATCGACCTGGTGGAGTCGCCGGGTCGGGTGACCGACGGCCGGGTGTGGCTGCGCGACGCCGACCTCGCCGAGGAGTTCGAGTCGAAAGAGCCCACGGCGGTCGACGGTGACTTCGTCGACCTCCGCAAACTCCCGAAGGGTGTGCGTCGCTCCCTGCGAGGGCCGACGTTCAGCACCATCTTCCAGGACCCGATGTCGAGTTTCAACCCGTCGCTCACGGTCGGCGAGCAGATCGCCGAGGCGGTCGAGGTCCAGCGCCGGACCACCGCCAACCCCCGGAAGACGCGGTCGCGGACCCAGGGCTACGGTCTCGGGAACCTCATCGTCGACAGCTTCCTGCCGGACCGCTCCTACACCAGCGAGGAGAGCCACGCGCGGGCAATCGAACTGCTCGACCAGGTCGGCATCCCCGACGCGGCCGAGCGCGCCGACCAGCACCCCCACGAGTTCTCCGGCGGGATGCTCCAGCGCGCGATGGTCGCACAGGCACTCGCCGGCGAGCCGGACGTGCTCATCGCGGACGAGCCGACGACCGCGCTCGACGTGACCATCCAGGCCCAGATTCTGGACCTCCTGCGCGACATCCAGGAGGAGCGCGGGATGAGCATCGTGCTCATCACACACGACCTCGGCGTCGTCGCCCGGATGTGCGAGCGGGTCGCGGTCATGTACGCGGGCGAGGTCGTCGAACGCGGGTCGCTCGAGGCCGTCTTCGACAGCCCGACCCACCCCTACACGCAGGGGCTGCTCGGTTCGTTGCCGGACCTCGACGACCCCGAACCGCGCCTCGACCCCATCGAAGGGAACGTCCCAAGCCTGCTCGACAGCGAGATGGGTGACCGGTGTTACTTCGCCGACCGCTGTCCGAAGGCGATGGAGTCCTGTCTCTCCCGGCCCGAGCATCGACAGGTCGGGGACGACCCGGACCACGTCGCCCGGTGCGTGCTCGCCGACGGCGAGTACGACCCTGGACAGGCGCTTCCCGACGACTACTTCGAGCGAGGTGATTCCGATGAGTGAGAGCGAGCCACTGCTGCGCGTGACCGACCTGGAGAAGTACTACTACGAGAACGACACGTTCCTCGACAGCCTGCTCGGCAACGAGACACAGAGCGTCAAGGCCGTCGACGGGGTCTCCTTCGAGGTCCAGGAGGGCGAGACGCTCGGGCTCGTCGGCGAGTCCGGCTGTGGGAAGTCCACCACCAGCGAGACCGTCCTCCGGCTCCGCGAGGCCACCGGCGGCACCGTGGAGTTCGACGGCGAGAACGTCTTCGAGATGGACAAGGCGGAACTGAAGGCGTTCCGCCGGAACGCCCAGATCGTCTTCCAGGACCCGTTCTCCAGCCTCGACCCGCGGATGACCATCGGCGAGATCGTCACCGAGAGCCTGCGCATCCACGGTATCGCGGACCGCGAGGAGCGCCAGGAACGCGCCGCGGAACTGCTCGAGCGCGTCGGGCTCTCGGCGAGTCAGGTCGACCGGTACCCCCACGAGTTCTCCGGGGGCCAGCGCCAGCGCATCGGCATCGCCCGCGCCATCGCGCTCGACCCCGAGTTCATCGTGCTCGACGAGCCGGTGTCCGCGCTGGACGTCTCCGTGCAGGCGCAGGTGCTCAACCTGCTCGGCGACCTGCAGGAGGAGTTCGGGCTGACGTACCTGTTCGTCGCCCACGACCTCTCCGTGGTCCGGCACATCTCCGACCGCGTGGCCGTGATGTATCTCGGCGAGATCGTCGAGACCGGCCCGGTCGACGAGATATTCGAGAACCCGCAGCACCCGTACACGCAGGCGCTGCTCGAGAGCGTGCCGCGACCCTCGGTCGAGGAGTACGGTCGCCGGGGCGACGTGCTGGAGGGCGACGTTCCCTCGCCGCGGAACCCGCCCTCGGGCTGTCGGTTCCACACCCGGTGCCCGTACGCCACCGAGGCGTGCAAGACGGAGAAACCGCCGGCCTACGAGCACGGCCCGCAGCATCAGGCGACGTGCTTCCGGCTCGACGGTGACCACGACTACTGGGAGAGCGAACCGCTCTCGCACGCGGAGGATTCGGTCGCAGAAGAGTCGGCTGTGCACTCCGACGACTGACGATACCGGTGCTTACTGCACCCGGACGGTCTCTTTCAGACGATACTCGAACTCGACGCCGTAGTTCTCCCCAACCCGCTTTCGCTCGACGTACCCCGCCCGGTTCACGTCGGCGAGCATGCTGGAGGCGCTCTCGGCCGAGTACTCGGTCTCTCTCGCCACGTCGTGGCAGTCCTTCCAGTCGTCTGTCGTGAGCGCGCCGCATACTCTCCCCCTGTGTGAGTCCGCACGGACGGTCGGCATGCTACGTGGTTCGGTAGCAAGGAGCATAAGTTTCGGTCCTAATTGTTCAGGGTCCACGGGAAGGATACCGGCGGAATCACGGCTCGTCGGGGGTCGGTCCAGCTGGCATCGTCGGTCGTGTAGCCGTGAACTCAGTTCCTCGCGCTGGTGGCGACGACCGCCACCGCCCCCCACCGCCCCGCCACCGCCCCGCAACCGCACCACACCCTCCCCAGCCGACTCCCTCCGTTTCGCTACGCTTCACTCCGGTCCTCCCTCGCGCGCTTCCGAGTCGTGGCCTCACTGGTGTTCGGCACACGACACCGCGCGCGCCACACCGGTTTCGTCGTCGTGTTTCGCCCCCGAACCCGCCCTTCCTTTCGCCCGGCTGAAAGACAGCCATTCACACGTCCGAACGTCTCCGAAATCGTTTTGAGTGACTCTCGCGCACAGTCAGTATGTCGACCGATTCCGAAACGGGGTACGACCCCACACTCGGGAACAAATTCATCTTCGTGACAGGCGGCGTGATGTCCGGGCTGGGGAAGGGTATCACGGCCGCGAGTACAGGCAGGCTTCTCAAGAACGCCGGGTTCGACGTGACCGCGGTCAAGGTCGACCCGTACCTGAACGTCGACGCCGGGACGATGAACCCGTTCCAGCACGGCGAGGTGTACGTTCTCAAGGACGGTGGCGAGGTCGACCTCGACCTGGGGAACTACGAGCGCTTCCTCGACATCGACATGACCTCGGACCACAACGTCACCACGGGGAAGGCGTACAAGCACGTCATCGAGAAGGAGCGTGCTGGCGACTACCTCGGGAAGACGGTGCAGGTCATCCCGCACGTCACCGACGACATCAAGCGTCGCATCCGCGAGGCGGCCAAGGGTACCGACGTGTGTATCGTCGAGATCGGCGGCACCGTCGGGGACATCGAGGGGATGCCCTACCTCGAGGCCCTTCGCCAGTTCGCCCACGAAGAGAGCGAGGACGACCTGCTGTTCGTCCACGTCACCCTGGTTCCCTACTCGAAGAACGGCGAGCAGAAGACGAAGCCGACCCAGCACTCCGTGAAGGAGCTGCGCAGCATCGGCCTCCAGCCCGACGTGCTCGTCGGGCGCGCCGACGACAAGCTCGACCCCGAGACGAAGGAGAAGATCGCGCTGTTCTGTGACGTGCCGACGAAGGCGGTCTTCTCGAACCCCGACGTCGAGGACATCTACCACGTCCCGCTGATGGTCGAGGAGGAGGGCCTCGACGAGTACGTGATGGACCAGCTCGGGCTGTTCTCCCGGGCGCTCCCGAAGCGCGAGCGCGACAACTCCTGGCGCAACATCGTCACCCGCGACCGCGAGGGCGAGGTCGACATCGCGCTGGTCGGGAAGTACGACCTCGAGGACGCGTACATGTCGGTCCACGAGTCGCTGAAGCACGCCGGACTGGACCAGCGCGTCGACGTGAACGTGGTGTGGGTCGACGCCGACGAACTCGCCGCCGATGGCGAGGACAGCGAGCACTTCCAGCGCCTCGCCCAGTGCGACGGCGTGGTCGTTCCCGGTGGGTTCGGCTCGCGCGGGACCGAAGGCAAGATTGCGGCAGTCAAGTACGCCCGCGAGAACGACGTGCCGTTCCTCGGCCTCTGTCTGGGCTTCCAGATGGCGGTCGTCGAGTACGCCCGGAACGTGCTGGGCTTCGAGGGCGCACACTCCGCCGAGATGGACGCGGACACCCCGCACCCGGTCATCGACATCCTGCCCGAGCAGTACGAGGTCACGGACATGGGCGGGACGATGCGTCTGGGCGCACACGAGACCGACATCGAGTCCGGGACGGTCGCGGCCCGACTCTACGGCGGCGACTCCTGCACTGAGCGCCACCGTCACCGCTACGAGGTGAACCCCGAGTACTTCGAGGACTTCGAGGACTCCGACATGGTGTTCTCGGGCACCGCGGGCAACCGGATGGAGATACTGGAACTCGACGGCCACCCGTACTTCTTCGGGACGCAGTTCCACCCCGAGTTCCGTAGCCGCCCCGGCCGTGCATCGCCCCCGTTCGTCGGCCTCGTCGAGGCCGTCGTCGAGCAACAGCGTGACGTCGACTCCGAAACGGAGACCGAAGAGGTCGAAGCATAATGGTAGACACAGACGAGTTCATCCCGGAAGCAGTCGCAGAGATTCAGGAAGCAATCGGCGATTCGAAGGCCATCATCGCCCTCTCGGGCGGTGTCGACTCCTCGGTCGCGGCCGCGCTGGCCTACGAGGCCATCGGCGACAACCTCGTGCCCATCTACGTGGACACGGGGCTGATGCGCAAGGGCGAGACCGAGCAGATTCGCGAGACGTTCGACTACATGCACTCGCTCGACATCGTCGAGGCACAGGACCGCTTCCTCGACGCCCTCGAAGGGGTTACGGACCCCGAGGAGAAGCGCGAGATAATCGGTGAGCAGTTCATCCGCGAGTTCGAGCGCGAGGCGAAGGCAGTCGACGCGGAGTACCTCGTGCAGGGAACGATCTACCCCGACCGTATCGAGTCCGAAGGTGGCATCAAGTCCCACCACAACGTTGGCGGTCTTCCCGACGTCATGGACTTCGAGGGCATCGTCGAGCCGGTCCGTGACCTCTACAAGGACGAGGTCCGCGAGGTCGCTCGCGCGATGGACCTCGAAGAGGTCGTCTCCGAGCGCATGCCGTTCCCCGGTCCCGGCCTCGCCGTGCGCGTCATCGGCGAGATAACGGAGGAGAAACTCGAGGTGGCCCGCGAGTCGAACCACATCATCGAGGAGGAACTGGAGGAGTACGACCCGTGGCAGGCCCTCGCGGCCGTCATCGGCAAGGCGACCGGCGTCAAGGGCGACAACCGCGTCCACGGCTGGGTCGTCTCGGTCCGCTCCGTCGAATCGCGTGACGGCATGACCGCCCGCGCCCAGAACATCGACTGGGACACCCTCCAGCGCATCCAGTCGCGCATCACCGGTACGAACGACAACGTCGCCCGCGTGGTGTACGACGTAACGCACAAACCGCCGGCGACCATCGAGTACGAGTGAGACGATGACGAAGGCCATCTTCGCCGGTGTAGACGAACACGCACTCGTCGCCGCCCTCGAAGCCGAAGGCATCGAGGTGACGGTGATTCCCGACGTGGCGAACCGCCCCGCACTCGAAGAGGCGGGTATCCTCGAGGCCGACCTGTTCGTCCTCACGGACGTGGGACAGGCGACCTCGATCCCCATCGCGAAGACGATGAACCCCGACGTGCGAATCGTGGCGTTCACCGACGACTCCCTCCCGGAGTTCGTCAGCGGACAGGAGGTGCTGGCCATCGACCCGGCACTGCTGGACGCCGAGGCGGTGGCAGAGGAACTCGCGGCGTCGTAGTTCCCCGATTCTCCTCGCCTCGCTGGGAGAAGTAACGGGTGCACCACCCAGTATCCTGAGAGAAATAACCACCCCATCCCCCAGTTACTGTAAGTAATCGCTATCTTGTCACCAACCCCTAGAGTGACTCGCAATGACTACACGGCGAACCGTCGTCAAGACGCTCGGTATCGTTGGGGGGACAGCGGCGCTCGGGGGGTGGAACGTCGCGGCGCAGGCCGACGACGACCAGTTCCCGTTCGAGGACGACGAACTCGGATACCGGGAGGCCGACCCGGCGGCGATCCGTGTACTCCACGCGGTGCCGGACGGCCCGGCGCTGGACCTGCTCGTCAACGACTTCGAGGTGCTCGAGCAGTTCGAGTACGGGCAGATAACGCCGTACGCGGAGATGCGACGCGGCCTCTTCGACTTTCGAACCATCCTAGACATCCAGACGTTCGCTCCGGGGGGGCGCGACGGGCCGGACAAGCTGGTGGAGCTCCGCGAGGGCGACCACACCATCGTCGTCGCCGGACCGAGTCTCCCGAGCAGTGACTCCGAACTGCTCGTCTTCGAGGACGACAACACGCCGGTCTCACGGACCGAGGCGAAGGTGCGATTCATCCACGTCTCGCCCGATGCGGGCGAGGTGAACGTGCGGGCGAAGGGCGTCGGCCGGCTGGCCCGCCGCCTGGAGTTCGGTGAAGCGACCGACTACGAGACGGTCCCCGCGGGGACGCTCGAACTTACCCTCCGCAAGCCCGGCCGGCAGCGAAGCCTCGACGTGTTGCTCGCGCTGGCGGGCGGGGCGACCTACACTGTCTTCGCCCACGGGTTCCTGTACGACGACTCGGGCGCGCTCTCCATCGGCGGCGAGCGCGGCTTCACGCTCCTCCCGGTCGTAGACAACCTCTCGGCCAGCCCCCGGCTCTCGCTGAGCAGTATCCCGCCGCTCCGGGGACGGGGCGGGCGCGGGCGCGGTCGTGGCGGCTGGGGCCGCGGTGGCTGGGGACGTGGCGGCTGGGGTAGAGGCGGCTGGGACCGCGACGACTGGGGCCGCGGTGGCTGGGGTCGCGGTCGGGGCGGCTGGCGTCGCCGCTGGCGGCGTGGCGTCCACAGCCCGCAGGGTGACGGGCCCGGTCCCGGTCGTGGCGGGTTCGGCGGCCGGTTCGACGACGGACGCATCGAGTTCGACTCGCCGTTCCAGACCGACGACGAGTGAGTACACCGTCCCCGTGAGTGCCGACCACGTCCCTGCCGACCACGTCCCGGTCCGATGGTCGCCCGCCCACAACGCCTTTCGCACGCCCAGTCCATCACTGGAGCGTGGTGACTAGTGGTCCCATCGAGACGTTCGAGGCGGACGCCCGCCCACTGCTCGTGACCCCGGGCGTGTACCTGCTCGGCGGCTTCCTGGCCGTCGCGTTCGCCGTCGTCGGCGACGATTACCTCACCCCGGTCCTCGGTGCGGCCGCGCCGGTCGTCATCGGGGTGACCGTGTTCGCGGTCGTCTGGGGATACTTCGTGTTGCCGGGGGTGCAGGAGGCGCGCTCGACCGAGATTCGGCTGTACGCCGACCGGCTGGAGCGCGACCGTGGCGGCGTCGACGGTGCCAGCGACGTCGTGCCGTACGACTCCATCGAGCTGGTCGCGGTCGAGCGCTCCCGGGCTGGCGACCGGTTCGGTACCGCGACGCTGGTCTGTTTCCGGCCGGCCGAGGGCGACCTGCGGCTGTGGTTCGTCCGTGACGCCGACCGGCTCGCCGCGATGCTGGACGAGCGAATCCGGACGGCCCGCGAGGGACGAGACACCGAGGCGCTCGCCCGTGTCGGCGTCGACCCGGCTGGGCTTCCGGACGAGACGTACGTGCTGCCGGCGACGGCGATTCCGGGCTACGACGGGGGCGGGTTCGACGGGGCCGAGACCCGGACCTGACCCCGATTTTCAGATGTATCAGAATTCAGTTTGTTCGTGAGAGAAGCATCTGTGAAATGGGTTCCTGTATCTCGATTACTCGCTGCGGAACAATATGTCTGGTTCTGAGTTGTTCTCGCTCGTGAGCGAACGGGCGCTTACCTAACCGGGTCCCACACCTCAGTACGGGTGCTATGGTAGCAACCAGACGCACTGTTCTACAGTCAATCGGTATCGTCGGGGGGACAGCGGCACTCGGGGGGTTCGGTGCCGTCGCGGTCCGTGCGGACTATCACGAGTCGGCTGACGACGAGGCGGCCGAAGGGCTCACCGAGCTCCGGGTCATCCACGCGTCGCCGGACGCCCCGAACGTCGACGTCGTCGTCGACGACGAGGTCGTCCTGTCGAACGTGCCATTCGGGACCGTAAGCGAGTATCTCGTGCTCGACTCCGGTGAGCACGACATCACCATCACGAAGGCCGGCAGCCCGGACGACGTGGTCTTCTCGCAGACTACCGAACTCGACGAGGGCAAGTTCACCATCATGGCTCTCGGTGAGATCACCGCCGCGACGTTCGAGCCGCAGGCGTTCGAGGACATGACGACGCCGCCGATGGAGGAGGAGTCCGCCATCCGGTTCATCCACGCCTCGCCCGACGCGCCGGAGGTCGACGTGGTACTCGTCTCGCTGAAGGAGGAGATAACCGAAGAGGACGTCCAGGTCGTCGAGAAGCTCTCGTTCGGGTCGGCCAGTGAGTACCTCACCACGGACGCCGGGCCACACATCGTCGAGGTGTTCCCGGCCATCGACCCCGAGAACCCACCGGAGGACCTTCCGGACCCCGTCGCCACCATGGAGGTCGACCTGCAGGGCGGCCACGCGTACAGTGGCATCGCGCTCGGCTATCTCGACGCCGAGGAGGACAAGCCCGCCCTCGAACTCAAGGTCGCCATCGACACGATGCTCGACGAAGACCTGCCCATCGACGAGGAGGAAGAGGACCTGCCCATCGGCGAAGAGGAAGAAGAGTACCCGGTCGAGGAGGAGGAAGAGTTCCCGGTCGAGGAGGAGGAAGAGTTCCCGGTCGAGGAGGAGGAGGAGATCCTCTGCCCGACCGACGAACCGTCGCCGCCCATCCAGGTCAACTGGCTCAAGACCGAGGGTGAGTACGACCAGTGTACCAGCTGCTTCACGCCGCGGGCCCGCGGCGTCATCCGGACGCGCCAGCCGTTCCGGATGCGCCGTCGCCCGTACACCCTTCGGCCCACCTGGGGAATCGGTCGCCGCCGCTACTACTGAGTAGCTGAACCACTTCACTCTCGGACGACCCCCGCCGTCGTCCGTTGCTCATTATCCCGTCGCGCGTTTTGCGACGTTCTCGCCCGTTTTTGCCGCGTGTTCCCGTTCCAGCCGTCCAGTGCTGGGACCACCATCGATAAGGACCGTCCACCCGCAAGGTCGGGTATGACACTCGACCGGTATCCCGACCTCGACCCCGACGCTGGCGAGGTGCTCGACGCCGAGGTCGTCGTCGCGGACGACGTGCTCGTGAAAGCCTTCGCACTCGGGCCAGGGGCGACGCTCGACCCGCACGACCATCCCACGTCGGCGAACGTGTTCCACGTCGTCGAGGGGACTGTGACGGTGATACAGGACGAGACCGAGGAGACCGTCACCGCACCCGGTGTGGTGTTCCACGACCGCGGGGTCGCCCACGGCGCGCGAAACGACGGGGACGAACCCGCGGTTCTGACCGCGACGCTCGCACCGTTCCCCGGCTAATCGGTCGTTCTGTTCGGGTTCGTTACTCTTCGTCGTCCTCCTCGGGCTCCTCGCGCTGGGCCAGCCCGGCGAGGTGGGGAACCTCCGGGAGGATGATGTCCTCGACGCCGAGTTCGACCGCCGGGCGACTCCCCGGCAGACAGAACACCGGACAGCCGTTGGAGATGCCCGCGGTGGCCCGCGTCGCGATGACGGTCGTCCCGATGTCGTCGTAGGAGAATCGGCGGAACAGTTCGCCGAAACCGGGGAGTTCCTTCTCGAAGAGCTGGCGGGCGGCTTCGACCGTCACGTCGTCGGGTGTCACGCCGGTCCCACCGGTCGTGACGACCGCATCCACGTCGCGCCGCTCCGTCAGCCGGGAGACGGTCCCTTGGACGCTGTCGAACTCGTCAGGCACCAGCTCGCGGACGACGACCTCGTGCCCTTCGTCCTCGAATGTGGCCTCGATGGTGTCGCCGGCCGGGTCGTCGTCCAGTGACCGGGACGAGGAGACGGTGACGACGCCGACCCCGAGCGAGGTGATGTCGTGGTGATGGTGGTGGTCGTGGTCCTCGTGACCGTGGTGGTCCTGTTCGTCTGCGTGTTCGTGGTGGTCGTGGTCCTCGTCTTCGCTCGCCTGGTCGTCGCCGTGGTCGTGCTCGTGCCCGTGGTCGTCGCCGTCGTGTTCGCTCATGCCCCCCGCTTGGGCTGGGGGGCACAAAACCGGCCGGTGTTCGACGATAGTCGAAGAACCGGTAGACAATGGACGAACGCACAGTGCTTTTACCCAGCCACTGGACCCTCGAACCATGCAAGCCGTTCAGTTCAGCGAGCACGGCGACGCGGACGTCATCGAGTACGGCGACTTCCCGGACCCGGAGCCGGGCCGAGACGAGGTGCTGGTCGACATCAAGGCCGGCGCACTCAACCACCTCGACGTCTGGACCCGCCGGGGCCTCCCCGGCGTCGACCTGGAGATGCCACACATCCCCGGGAGCGACGGAGCGGGCGTCGTCGAGGAGGTTGGCGAGGCGGTCACGCGCTTCGAGCCGGGCGACCGGGTCGCGCTCCTCGCGGGCGTCCACTGCGGGAAGTGTGAGTTCTGCCGAACCGGTGACACGGCGCTGTGTGTGAACTACCACGTCATCGGCGAGCACGTCCGCGGTGTGCACGCCGAGTACGCGGCCATCCCCGCGGAGAACCTGACGCCGGTGCCCGACCACGTCGACTGGGAGACGGCCGCGGCCGCCCCGCTCGTGTTCCAGACCGCCTGGCGCATGATGATCGAGCGCGGCGACCTGACACAGGGAGAATCCGTCCTCGTGCTGGGTGCCTCCGGTGGCGTCGGCCACGCGGCGGTCCAGATAGCCGCCCACGCCGGAGCCGAGGTGTACGCCACTGCCTCCAGCGAGGAGAAACTCCAACACGCGAAAGAGTGCGGTGCCGACCACGTCATCGACTACGAGGCCGAGGACTTCGCGGCCGAGATCCGCGAGATGACGGGCAAGCGCGGGGTCGACATGGTCGTCGACCACGTCGGCGAGGCCACGTGGGACAAGTCGTTGAAGTCCCTCGCGAAGAACGGCCGAATCGTCACCTGCGGGGCGACGACGGGTCCGCGGCCGAAGACCAACATCAACCGCATCTTCTGGAACCAGCTGAAGGTCATCGGGTCGACGATGGCGACCCACGGCGAGGCCGAGAAGGCGCTCTCGCTGGTCTGGGACGGGACGTTCGAGCCGAAGATTCGCGACACCCTGCCGATGAGCGAGACCAAGCGAGCACACGAGATGCTGGAAAACCGTGAGGGCTTTGGCAAGGTGGTCGTAATCCCAGATAGTGAGCTCTGAGGACGACGACGACGGTGGGTACGTGCACCGCCCCGGCGCTGTCGGGTCGGATGGAGAGACCAGTGACGGCGTCGTCCACCCGGACTCGGTCGAGCGCGAGTTCGACTACCGGGGCTGGACGCTCGTCGGCGTCATCGTGTTCGCGTTCCTCGTCGCGCCCATCGTCGTCTACCTCCGTCCGCCCGCACTCCCGTACTGGGTCGCGCTGCTCGCGTTCCCGATGCTGCCGGCGCTCTTCCTTGGTGTGATGGCGGTCTGGGCGACGACCCGCCCCTGAACCGGAAAAATCGATTACTGTGCGAGTGGTGGCTCTCCGAACGTCGCCTCGATACGTGAGACGATAGCCATCGCCAGTGCGACGTCACTCTCCGGGGTATCCTCGCGCTCCGCGTAGGTCAGCAGGTCTTCCCGGAGCCGCCACGCCTCGAACGGTGTAAGTGTGGTCGAGCCGTCTTCGAGTTTTCGCGCGATATCGAGCGCCCACCACGGCTCGGGGCCCTCGTGGTCCTCGCGCGTCAACTGTTCGACCATCACGTGATGGACGACCCACGCTTCTGCTCTGCCGAGGCCGAATGCGACTTCGGGTTCCGGGTGGTGCGTTGCTACCATTGTCTCGTCACGGGAGCCGTTCCCGCCGCTGACTACGTGGGTAGACGATATAGTACTTTGTGGCGTGTTAGCACACGCCTTTTTCTTCTCCGGTTCAGTCGAAGTCGCGGCGCATCGCGATCTCGAACCAGGGGCACAGGCGGAGCTGCCGGTAGAACTCGGGATTGTCGTGGAGTCGCTCGTAGGGGACCCACATCAGGCCCTCGACCTCCTCCGGGTCGGGGTCGAGGCTGGTGTCGGTGAGGGTGAGCTTGAGGACGGCACAGACCTCGTGCTCGACGCCCGCGTTCTCGAAGTAGCGCTTGTACTCGAAGCGGTCGGTGAGCTGGAGGTTCTCGTACTGGTCGGGCGTGATACCGAGTTCCTCTTCGAGGCGCTCGCGGGTGGCGGCCTCCTGGGACTGTCCCTCGACCGGGTGCGAGGCGACGGTGCCGTCCCACCAGGTGCCCCACAGGCGCTTGTCGGCGGCGCGCTGGGCGAGCAGGATGTTCCCGTCCCCGTCGAACACGAGCGAGGTGAACGCGCGGTGGCGGATACCCTCACCGGTGTGGGCGTCGAGGCGGTTGACGAGGCCCTGTTCGTTGTCGTCGGCGTCGACGGCGATGACCTCCTGTCCCGCGTTCTTGTGCGGGAGTTCCTCGGCCACCTCGTCTGCTTCGTTTGGGGTACTCATGCATCAACAATCGACGACCCCGTAAAAAGGAACTTCGCTTTCGTCAGGGGCGTGGCTGGTACGTCTTGCTCACGCAGAACCGCAGACACTGCGGCCGCGACCGCGCCTTCAACTCGGTCGTCGACAGCCCCTCGCCGTCGAGGCTGAAGTGCCGAGGCTCGTCGCCGTGGACGGTGAGGTGCATCTCCGGGGCGAGCAGGCGGGTCAGGTGGTCCCGGTCGCGCCGGAGGAACCGGCGGATAGCCTCGTCACTGGCGAGCGACCGTGCGGGGCGGTCCTCGATGACGACGATGTTCAGCATCCCGTCCTCCATGTTGGCTTGCACGCCGGGTTCGCCGACGAACCGCCGGCCGTTGCCCACGAGGACGCCGATGGCTTCCCCGGCGTACAGCTCCGCGCCGTTCTCGTCGTGCACGTCGATGTCCAGCCCTTCGAAGTCCCGGTACTCCCGCATCGTGTTGATGACGTAGGCCAGCACCCCCCAGCGCTTCTTGAACTCGGGCGTCGTGGCGACGCTCGAATCCGCGGTCAGGCCGCCGACGCAGGAGTTGACGAACAGGCGACCGTTCGCCACCCCGAGGTCGATTCGACGGCGACGACCGGACTCCAGGAGCTGGAAGGAGTGCTCGATGCCTTGGATGCCGAGTCGGTCGGCGAAGTTGTTCCCCGTCCCGGCCGGGACGACCCCGAGGGTGGTGCTGTCGAGGCCGCCCGCGTCGTCGACGCCCCGGACGACCTCGTTGAGGGTCCCGTCGCCACCGGCTGCGACCACCAGCGAGGCGTCTTCCGACACCGCATCCCGGGCGAGTTCGTACGTCTCCCCGCGCCCCGTGGACTCCCAGACTCGGTAGCCGTGTTCGTCGGCGAGCCGTCGTGTCTGGTCGGCCCGTTTCCCGCCGCCGCTCTTGGGATTCAGGACGAGGATGCAATCGGACATAGGCAGACTGCGCGGGGGAACGACAAAGACCTTGGCCACAGTCTATCCGAGACGTGTTCACCATCGACCTCCACACGCACACGCGGTTCTTCCACGGGCGTCGGGCACTCGGCGACCGATTCGACCCGTACGGGGTCCGCCTCCTCGCCGCGGTCGCCCGGTACCGCGGCCTCGACGCCCTCGCACTCACGAACCACGACTACTACACGCCGTTCCGTGCGGAGGACCCGGTGTTGCTGCCCGGCATCGAGATATCGACGACGCGAGGCCACGTCCTCGTCGTCGGCCCGGACCCGCCCAGGGAGACGACGAAGGGCGAACTCCGGCCCACCGAAGCGGTCGACCTCGCCCACGACCACGACTGCGTGGCCATCATGGCGCACCCGTTCCGGAACGGGGACATCCGCCATTCCACGGCGGAGTTCGACGCCGTCGAGGTGAACGGAAAACACCCGGAGAACCGGCGGCGGGCGGAACGACTCGCCGCCGAGCGCGACCTGCCCGTCGTCGGGGGAAGCGACGCCCACTTTCCGATCGAGGTCGGGCGGGCGTACACGGTCGTCGACGCCCCGGAGCCGACGGCGGAGGCGGTCGTCTCGGCGATTCGCGAGGGACGGGTCGAGGTCCGAACCAGTACGGGACCGGTCGACCGCGTGCTGAACCGACTCTACACGACGGTTCACCGACGAAAAGGCCACCTCGAACCGCCGAAGAACGAGCAGGCGTGACGGCGTCGTCACTCGCGAATCTATGAGAGACGCCGACCGGGGGACGACGCGATGTGCCGTGTACCAGTCGAGTTGCCAGTCGTAGTCTGGTCGGCTGCCAGTCGATTGCCAGTCGTGTGTGTCGTCCCGGACAGGCCGGTCGGCGGGTTCAGTCCGCCCCGTCGACGGCGTGTGCCGTCAATCCAACTGCGAACGCGTCTCTTCCCCTGTGTGGCCACCCAACCCCGTTTCGTTCGTGTGCCAGTACTGCTCGCTTACGCGCCGGTTTCGACGGTCTGCCGCATGAGGGTCTTGATGCCCCCGTAGAGGCCGAGCACCGCGGCACCGGTGAAGAACCCACCGATGGCGGACATCAGCCGTACGTCCTGTGGAATCCCGAAGGCTGCGGGCCAGAGCGTGATCCAGAACGTGAACAACAGCACCATCTGCGCCAGCATCAGCATCACGAAGGCCGCGCCGGTATCGACGCTGGCCTCTAGCGTGACTTCGTCGTCGCCGAATCGCTTGCTCGGGGTGGCCATGTGAACCGACTGATGCTTCTTTTGGTTATCAGATATAGTTATTTATTGGTTTCTAACCAGTTCGGCAGTGGTACAAAGCTTTTGTGGCCCTGGTATGCAGACGAAACCGCACGACTGCACCGGGTTCTAATCGCCCATTACCGGAGAGTAGTCTCGCACTAACACTGTCGTTTCGGGCTCAACCCAGACGCTCATCGAGGATGAGCCGGGTCTTCGTGGAGACGACCTCCTCCAGCTCGCGCGCCTGCGTGATGAGTTTGTTCACGCCCTGGGTGTCGGCGCAGTCCACGACCAGGACCACGTCCTCCTCGCCGGAGACCTGCCAGACGAAGTCGACCTCCTCCCACTCGGCCATCCGGTCGGAGATGTCGGTCGTGTCGACGTCCACCGCAACACCTACCTCAATCATCGCCTTGACGTTCCCGGTGCGCGTCGCGACGGTGAAGCGCTCGATGACGTTCTGTTCGGTCATCCGTTCGACGCGGTTGCGGACGGTGCCCTCGCTCGTCCCGACGCGGTCGGCGATTTCCGTGTAGGGTGTCCGGGCGTCCCGTCGGAGGATGTTCAGTATCTGGCGGTCGAGTTCGTCCATGGAGGTCGAATAGTACTGGACCGCGAGACTTGGCTGTTACGAAATTCGTAACGAGATTTCGAAAGCAAGACTTATTTGGGTTGGACAATACGTATCTCGTAATGACGGACGCCTACGTAGCGCTGGAGGGTGGCCACGTCGTCGAGGCGCGTGGTCGTGCTCCGGGGACAGCCCGTGGCGAACTGGTTTTCACAACAGCATACACAGGATACGAAGAGAGTCTCACCGACCCATCCTACGAGGAGCAGATCCTCACCTTCGCGTATCCCCTGATTGGAAACTACGGCGTCCGACCCGAACGCTTCGAGTCCGACCGCGTCCACCCGCGCGCGGTCGTCGCTCGTGAACTCACCGACGACGTGGCCGACTGGCTGACCGCCGAGGGCGTGCCGGCCGTCGACCACCTCGACACCCGCGACCTCGTCACCGACATCCGCGAGAGCGGCGCGATGAAGTGCGGTATCGCGGTGGGCGACGACGTGACCCCCGAGGACGCGCTCGCCGAGCTCGAACAGTGCAAGACGATGAGCGAGCACACCGACATCGGCGCGCAGGTCTCGGTCTCGGAACCCGAGGTCTACAACCAGACCGGCGACGGCGCGACCGTCGCACTCGTCGACTGCGGTGCCAAGAAGTCCATCATCGACTCGCTCACGGAGCGCGGCGCGACCGTCCACGTCCTGCCCTACGACACGACGGCCGAGGAGGTCACCGCGCTCGACCCGGACATCCTGTTCATCTCGAACGGTCCCGGCGACCCTGCGAATTTCGAAGCCGCCGTCTCGCTCGTCGAGGAGTTCACCGGCGAACTCCCCATCGCCGGCATCTGCCTCGGTCAGCAGATCGTCGCTCGCGCGCTCGGTGGCACCACCGAGAAGATGGACTTCGGCCACCGCGGCGTCAACCAGCCCGTCATCGACGAGGAATCCGGTCGCGTCGTCATGACCACCCAGAACCACGGCTACACCGTCGCCGACCCCGGCGAGAAGCTCACCGTCACCCAGCGCAACGTCAACGACGACACGCCCGAGGGCCTCGACAGCGAGGAGCTGAACATCATCACGCGCCAGTACCACCCCGAGGCCAACCCCGGCCCGAACGACTCCCTCGACTTCTTCGACGACGTGCTCGGCATGGTCGACACATCAGGCGACCGTCGAATGGTCGTCGCCGACGACTGAGCGTCCGCCCGACGACTGCCACGCCGGCCGTCTCTTTATCTCTCGAACCCGCGTACTAGCCAGTACAGGGGGGTTATGAAGGAGTCCAGAAGCCGCCGGTCTGTCCTGTGCGGACTCGCTGCCGCGAGCAGCGCCGTCGCCGCCGGCTGCTTCGGCGAGACCACCCAGCGCCAACCGACGACGACGCCACCCGTGAGACGCGGGAACAGCGTGTTGCGCGCGGAGCTCGGGCTCTCGTTGCCTCCCTACGAAATCGAGGACCACCTCCGGGTGTTCCAGTGGCGTGACTACTGGCCCCGCGAGACGATTCGCCACTTCGAGCAGGCGTTCGGTGTCGACGTCACGGTCGACTACTACGATTCGAACGAGGAGATGTACCGGGGCCTGCACGACCCGTCGACACCGGCGTACGACCTCGTGTTCCCGAGTGGCTACTTCGTCACCGTCCTCGTGGGAGCGGGTCGTATCGTCCCGTTCGACCTCGAGAAGCTCTCGAACTGGTCGAACCTGGAGAGACGCTGGCAGCTCGACCAGCCGTACGACCCCGGTCCCGGCCGTCACTCGGTTCCGTTCCAGTGGGGGACGACGGGAATCGGCTGGAACCGGGAGCTGGCGACCCTCCCCAGTCCGGTGTCCTGGGAGGTGCTCTGGGACCAGGACCACGCCGGTCGTATCACCATGTTGAACGACGTGCGAGAGACCATCGGCGTCGCGCTCAAGCGCCTGGGCTACTCGCTGAACACCACCAGCGAGAGCGAGATACGTGAGGCCGGTGAGCTCCTGCGCGAGCAGCGGCCGCTGGTCCGGGGCTACGACTCCACGAACATGGTGTCGAACCTGGTCGACCGGCGGGCGTCCCCCATCCACACCTGGTCCGGTGAGGCGTTCATCGCCTACTGGCACCTGTTCCAGAACGGGATGTCGCCCATCGAGTACCGCATCCCCGACGACGGTGGGGTCATGTGGGTCGATTCGGCCGCGATACCGTCGGACGCCGCACATCCGAACGCGGCCCACGCGTTCGTGGATTACCTGTTGAACCCGAAGGTGAACGCGTCCATCTCGAACTACGTGTTCTACGCGACGCCGAACGAGGCGGCCTGGCCGTACGTCGACGACTGGATCCTGGAGAACCCGGACATCTACCCGTCGGCGGACTGCCTGGAGAAACTGGAGTTCGTCCGGGACGTCGGCCCGACAATCGAGACCTATCAGGACGTCTGGGAGGAGCTGACCGGCACGTCGATAGATAACCCGGCCGAGACGCTGCCGACACGAGAGGTACACAAGGCCGGTGTGGCGCGTCGCGTTGCCGACGGCCGGCCGACATTCTGGCCGAGTCACGGCGGTCCCCCGGCGGCGGCACTGGCCACGCTGCAGCGAAAACGGCCATCGTAGCGACCGAGGCTGCTGGATACACCCGTTTCGGCCCACTGTAGCCGCTTCTTTATCTCGTATACCCCCCTACTAGCACACAGCAAGGAGTATGGAGGTGCCAAGGAGCCGTCGGTCAGTCCTGCGTCGGCTTGCAGCCACGAGCGGCGGCTTCGTCGCGGGCTGCATCGGCGGACGACCGGTTCGGCGCACCAGACCACTCCAGTCCTCGACCGGCCGCGGGAACAGTGTCCTGCGCTCGCAGCTCGGACTCTCGACGCCAGCGTACGACATCGAAGGAGAGCTCCGGGTGTTCCAGTGGAAGAACTACTGGCCGCGCGAGACCGTCCGAACCTTCGAGTCGGCGTTCGGCGTCGACGTCACGGTCGACTACTACGGGTCGAACGAGGAGATGTACCGGGGCCTCCGGGACCGAGGGACCGCGCCGTACGACCTCATCTTCCCGAGTGGCTACTTCGTCACCGGCCTCGCCGAGCGGGGTGAGGTCGCCAGCTTCGACCTCGCGAAGCTGCCGAACTGGTCGAACCTGGAGACGCGCTGGCAGGTCAATCCGCCGTACGACCCGGGCCCCGGCCGCCACTCGGTCCCGTACCAGTGGGGGACCGTGGGTGTCGGCTGGAACCGGGAGCTGGCCTCGTTCGCCGACCCGGTCTCCTGGGCGGTCCTGTGGGACCCGGACTATGCAGGGCGAATCACCATGCTGAACGACGTGCGCCAGACGCTCGGCGTCGCGCTCAAGCGCCTGGGCTACTCGCTGAACACCACCAGCGAGAGCGAGATACGCGAGGCCGGTGAGCTCCTGCGCGAGCAGCGACCCCTGCTCCGGGAGTACAACTCGACGAACATGGTGTCGAACCTGGTCGACCGGCGGGCGTCCCCCATCCACACCTGGTCGGGCCACGCCTTCGTCGCGTACTGGCACCTGTTCGCCGACGGGGGTTCCCCCATCGAGTACCGCATCCCCGAGGAAGGTGGCGTCATGTGGGTCGACACGGTCGCGATGCCGGTCGACGCCAGGCACCCGGGCGCGGCCCACGCCTTCGTGGACTACCTGCTGGACCCGCGAGTGAACGCGAGCATCTCGAACTACGTGTTCTACGCGACGCCGAACGAGGCGGCCTGGCCGTACGTCGACGACTGGATCCTGGAGAACCCGGACATCTACCCGCCACCCGACCGCCTGGAGAAACTGGAGTTCGTCCGCGACGTGGGTCCGGCCATCCAGACCTACGACGAGGTGTGGGAGGACGCGACCGGCCTGTCCGCCAGTGACCGGATCCGGGCGTCCTCGGCACGGGACCTGTGGCCGATGCCGGTGACCCCACCCAGACCGGACACCGCGGCGCCACGCGCCACCGAGTACGCCCGATCTCCGGCCGTGTCACACCTGGAGGCCCGGCGGTGACGATGCGAGATTCGCTCGGGCAACTGCTCCCGGGTGCGATTCGGGGGAGCTACCTCGCAAAGCTCACGCTCGCGCTGTTGCTCGTCGTCGTCGTGGTCGCTGGCGTCGGCGTCAACGCCTACGTCCAGACGGACGCGGAGCTGGATGCGTCCGTCGAGGCCGACTCGCTGACGGTCGCACGACTCGAAGCCGACCGGGTCGGCGACTGGAAGGACCGGAACGTCCGCATCGTCCGCATGCTCTCGAAGTACCAGGACCTCCAGCACGACGAGCCCCGCGCGGTCGAACTGTTCTTGCAGCGCGAGGCGTGGTTCCTGCCGGACACCGTCAGGGCGGTCCACGTCGTCGAGGCGGACTCCTCGGCGGTGCTCGCGAGTACGGACTCGTGGCGCTCTCACGAGAACACGGTGTTCGCCGACGAGGGCGCACCCTGGGCGAAGGCCGACCTCACGTTCGAGGACAGCATGCAGGTCCACGTCTCGTCGGTGTACACGTCGCTCGGTGAGCCGGTCGTGGCCTACATCACGCCGGTGCCGCGGCGGCCGAACCAGTGGCTGGTCCTCGTGGCGACCGCCCCGTCGTTCGCCTCCAGCCCGGAGAAGGAGGTCGGGCCGCGGATCGTCCAGCTTGTCGACGCCGACGGGACGGTGTTCTACGACGGGTTCGGCGATGCCGTCCCCCACCCGCTCGTGACGGACGACTCCGGTGACCTTCCGGCGCCCCTCCGTGACAGAGCGATAGACGACGCCGGCTTCCTCGGCCGGGACGAGGTCGGGCCGGCGTTGCCCTCGGGCCACGTGGTCGGGTACGCGCCGGTTCGGGACAGCGACTGGGTGGTGCTGGTCTACACGCCGACGTCGGAAGCGTACCGGGTCGACCGGCAGATCACGACGCTCGTGTTGAGCGTCACCATCGTCTCGCTGGTCGGCCTGTTGGCCATCGCGGCCACCATCGGGCGGAACACGGCCCGGTCGCTCCGGGAGCTGGCCGAGAAGGCCGAGCGACTCGAGGCGGGTGACCTGGCGGTCGACCTGTCGACCGACCGGACCGACGAGTTCGGCGAACTCGCCGCCGCGTTCGACAGCATGCAGCGGTCGCTTCGACGCCAGATAGAGGCCGCGGAGCAGGCCAGTGCCGATGCGATGGCGGCGGCCAGCGACCTGGCCGAATCGAACCAGATGCTCGCCGAACAGCGCGAGATGATACTGGTGTTACACCGGCTGTTGCGCCACAACCTCCGGAACGACCTGAGCGCCATCACCTGGAACGCGCAGGTTCTCGAACGGGCGGACCTGGAACCCGAGGAGCGACAGGCGCTGACAGCGCTCATCCAGACGGCCGAACGCCTAGAGGAGAACACCCGGAAGGCCCAGCAGATAGAGGCCATCGCCGAGCGCGACGGCGGCGACGTCCATCAGGTCGACCTCGTGGCCGCGGTCGAACACGCGGTCGACGCGATGCGGGAGGCACACCCCGAGGCGACCATCACGACCGACCTGCCCGAGACGGCCCCGGTCCAGTCGCTCCTCTCCATCCAGTCGGTCGTCGAGTATCTCGTCGACAACGCGGTCCGTCACAACGACAGGGACGAACCGAGCGTCGAGGTGTCGGTCGAACCGGCGAACGGGAGCGACGGGATGGTCACGATGCGCGTCGCCGACGACGGGCCGGGAATCCCACAGGCCGAGATCGAGCCGGTGCTGGAGGGACGGGAGCAACCGCTCCGGCACGGGAGCGGTATCGGCCTCTGGATCGTCGTCTGGACCGTCCGCAAGTCGGGCGGGCAGGTCTCGTTCGAGCACCGGGAGCCGCGCGGGACCGTCGTCGTGGTCGAACTCGAAGCGGCCGAGTCGGTCGACGTGCCCGAGTCGCAGGTGGCGGGTGAGGCCGCCGAGTCGGCCGCGGACCCCCCCGAGCGCCACACCGAAGAGTTCCAGCCCGGGGAGAGCAGTCCCCAGCAGGAGTGATGTCGCGGAACGTCACGACAGGATGATTTCGGTACAGCCGGGCTGGCACGACCGGTTCAGGAGGGAATCGATCAGGAGGGAATCGAGTAATCCGAGCGGGTGGCGACGAGCCCCGATTCGGGCCCGCGCCAGTCGAAGTCGACCGCGTCGTCGACGCCACCCGGGACGCTCTCCGGGCCGACGACCTCGAAGGTGCGGTTCCTGGCCTCGGGCGTGGTGAGGGCGGCGACCATCAGCCACGCCACGTCCGCCCGCCGGACGCTCCCCGAGACCGTGGCACCGCCCTCCGCCACGACGAGTTGCTGTGTCATCTCGCCGTCGCGCAGGCGGCCGGGCCGAACGATGGTGTAGGGGAGGTTCGAGTCGCGGAGGTGCGCCTCGGTCTTGCCCTTCGCTCGCAGGAGTCGATGGCGAAGCAGGCGCTGTGGCCAGGAGAGACAGTCTTTCGAATCGCCGACACCGAGGGCGGATTCGAGGACGAAGTACGAGACGCCCGCATGCAGGGCCGCGTCGACGAGGTTCTGGACACCGTCGCCGTCGACGGGCCGACCGAACAGCAGTCGTTTTCGGGGCGAGCCGACCGCACAGAGGACGCCGTCGACGTCGGCGATGGCACGCATCGCATCGTCTCGGTCGAACAGATTGCCGACGACAACCTCGTCGGCGCCGTGCCGGCGGAGCATGGACTCGTTCTCACCGTGCCGTGTCAGCGCGCGGGCCGTGTACTCGGTGTCAGCGAGATACTCCAGGATGGCGGTGCCGGTCTCCCCACTCGCTCCTGCGACGAGGAGCCGGTAGCTATCGTGGGTCACTGTACCATGATACGGACTGGGGTGTGTTAACCGTTCCGCGCACGACAGTACACCCCGGAGAACCGCCCGACTGCGCGGCGAAGTCAGCGCCGGTTGCCGGTCGGCTCATCGGCCGGTTCCGCGGCGTCCCCGGCCCGGCGGATTCACGAACAGCGCGTCGACGAGGGCGAGCAGGCAACACACGCCGGCGATACCGATGGCGGTCGTCGAGGACGCGTCAGCGAGGGCGGACCAGAGGGCCGCGGCGACGAACGAGAGTGGAATCATCGCGAGCACCAGGTCGTACCGGGAGACGGCCGCGACGAGCGTTCGGATGGTCGACAGCGATGCACGTTCATGCCTGTACTCGGTTTCTGCGCGCTGCATCCTTTCACCAGGGAGTCGTACGAAGGGGACCCTCAAAAAATTTGAGGGTCTAAGCGCGCTTCGATTGCGCGTTAGTCGGCGCTAACTGCGTCGCTCTCGTTTGTGGATGCCGCCTCATCGTACGCCGCGCGGTAGCGCGAGAGCTTCCGGTAGAGGAAGTACCCGACGAGGCCGTCGAACAGCAGCACGAACGCGACGAACGCGATGCCGCCCCCGAAGACGTCGTAGGGCAGGTTCGACGCCAGCGAGTTGTACGTCGCGTGGATACCCGCCGCGATGAGCAGCCCCTTGACCACGATGGGCCCCCGGTCGTCCGGGTTGAACTTCGCCAGCCCGAGGTAGTAGCCCGCGATGGCCGAGTACAGCACGTGACCCGGGCCGACGAAGGCGCGCTGGGTCGCGACCGAGAGCATCTGCCCGAAGCCGCCACTCAGCGCGATAGTCCCGGAGTCGAAGAGGACCTTCGAGATGTAGAGGGCGTTCTCGATGGTCGCGAAGCCAAGGCCGGCGACCGCGCCGTACACCGCGCCGTCGATGACCGCGTCGAAGTCGTCACCGCGGTAGGCGTGCAGGCGCACCGCGAGCCACTTCACCGTCTCCTCGATGGGACCGACCACGAGGAAGAAGAACACGACCATGCCGACGAACGGCAGGGCCGTCACCAGGGGCTGCAGCGCGCTGTTGAGGGTGGCCGCGAAACTCGCGAACAGCACCGACAGCAGGAACGTCACCGACAGCGGCCACACCGGTTCACGCATCGTCGGGTTGCCGTACCAGATGGCGCCCGCGAGCAGGAAGGCCGGCACCACGGACGCCACGGTCAGGATGCCGAGCGTGGGCCGGTACCACAGCGCCGAGGTGACCAGCCCGAGCTGGGCGACGAACGTCAGCAGGGCGAGCAGGATGACACCCCACCGTGCGGAGCGAGTGAGGCCCCCGTGGACCGTCTCGGCGACGGCGTCCAGTCGGGTCCGTGACTCCCAGTCGGTCACCTCGTAGCGGTTGGTTCGACCGTTCGATTCGACCGGGTCGCGCGGTCTGTCGCTCCCCGTCATCGCTATGTCGTCGTTTCGAAGCCAGACGGGTAGGTAGCGGGCCAAACTGTCTATCGACCCGGCGAGAGAGGAGGAGACGGCGTTCGCGGTCAGGTCAGTTCTGCTCGGGGTTGCCCCACTTCGCGACCGTGCGCGGGCGGTCCGAGACCGCCATCACTTCGAGGTCGCCCTCCTTGGCGGCGAGACCGTCGAGGTAGGCCTTCGCGCTCGCCTCGGTCGAGATGTAGGCGACGTCCTCGTCGACCGCGGTCTTCAGGGAGTCGGGGTCGTCGCTGACGAGGAGGTTCACCTTGCCCTCCATGAGCGCCTGTTCGAGGTCGTCGAACTCGGCGACGTCGTAGAACTCCTCGAAGCCATCCACGTCGAGGTGTACCACGGCGGTGCCCGAGTCGACGTCGTTGTAGGCGGCCTGCTGGGACTTCCAGTAGGCCATGCCGAACGAACTGGCGGTGCCCATGACCTCACCCGTGGATTTCATCTCGGGGCCCAGACGCGGGTCCGAGTTCGGCAGGCGGTCGAACGGCAGGACGACCTCCTTGATGCTGGTGTGCTCGGGAATCTGCTCCTGGGTTTCGAGGTCCTCGATGGACTTCCCGGCCATGACCTTCGCGGCGAGCTTGGCGATGGGGACGCCGGTCGCCTTCGAGACGTACGGGACGGTGCGCGAGGAGCGCGGGTTCGCCTCCAGTACGTACACCTCGCCGTCTTTCACGGCGAGCTGGACGTTCATCAGGCCGACCGTGTCGAGCGCGCGGGCGAGGTCCTCGGTGACCTCGCGGACGCGACCGAGTGTCTCCTCGTCGAGCGAGCGCGGCGGAATCATACACGCGGAGTCACCGGAGTGGACCCCGGCGGTCTCGACGTGTTCCATGATGCCGCCGATGAGGACGTCCTCGCCGTCGGAGACGGCGTCGACGTCGAGTTCGACCGCCTCCTCGAGGAAGTCGTCGATGAGGATCGGCTTGTCGGGGGAGACGCGAACCGCCTCCTCCATGTAGGTCTTCAGCTCGTCGTCGTCGTACACCACGTCCATCGCGCGGCCGCCGAGGACGTAGCTCGGGCGGACCAGCACGGGGTAGCCGATGTCGTGGGCGAGGTCGAGCGCCTCTTCCTCGCTCGTCGCGGAGCCACCCTCGGGCTGGGCGATGCCCAGGTCGTCCATGAGCCGGTTGAAGCGGTCGCGGTCCTCGGCGAGGTCCATCGCCTCGACTGAGGTCCCGACGATCTCG
This sequence comes from Haloarchaeobius sp. HME9146, assembly GCF_025399835.1. Classification (NCBI taxonomy): domain Archaea; kingdom Methanobacteriati; phylum Methanobacteriota; class Halobacteria; order Halobacteriales; family Halorubellaceae; genus Haloarchaeobius; species Haloarchaeobius sp. HME9146. Next base: position 3,275,263 of record NZ_JAODVR010000001.1, on the reverse strand, counting down.
CAGTCGAGCCCGCGGCGGTCGATCTCTGCCTGGAGCGGCTCACCGATGTCGACGGAGGTCTGCCCACCGAACTGGATCATCACGCCGTCGGCCCCGATGGCCTCGATGACGTCGGCGACCTCCTCGGCGTTGATGGGCTCGAAGAACAGGCCGTCGGAGGTGTCGTAGTCGGTCGAGACGGTCTCGGGGTTGTTGTTCACGACGTGGGCGTCGATACCCATCTCGCGCAGGGCGCGAACCGCGTGGACCGAACAGTAGTCGAACTCGACCCCCTGCCCGATGCGGATGGGGCCGCCGCCGACCACCACGACGCTCTCGACGTCGTGGTCGACCTTCAGCTCGCCCGCGGCCGCTTCACCCTCGAACGGGCCGCTGTACCACTCGGGCTTGCGCGCGGAGTAGTAGTACGGCGTCTGGGCTTCGAACTCGCCGGCGCAGGTGTCGACCTGCTTGTAGGTACGGCCGGGGACGTTCTGCTCGATAGTGTCGACGCTCTCGCCGGTCGACGCGGCGATCTCGGCGTTGGTGTGGCCGGTGATGGCGGCGGCCGTGAAGTCGCCCTCCGAGGCGGCGTCGTAGGAGTCGGCCACCTTCTTGAAGCGCTCGACGTACCACTCCTCGATGTCGGTCAGCTCGATGACCGTCTCGACGGTGTAGCCGCGGTGGAACGCCTCGAACATGGCGTAGGGACGGTCCGGGCTGGGGCGTTCGAGGTACTCGGTCTCCAGTTCCGCGTCGGAGACGTCGGCCCAGTCGATGTCCGGGTCGTACTCCGAGGAGCGAAGCGCCTTCAGCAGGCTCTCCTCGAAGGTGCGCCCGATGGCCATCGCCTCGCCGGTACTCTTCATCGCAGTCCCGAGCGTGAAGTCCGTCTCGGGGAACTTGTCCTTGGGCCAGCGCGGGACCTTCGTGACGACGTAGTCGATGGCCGGCTCGAAGGCGGCCGTGGTCTGGCCGGTGATCTCGTTGGTGATCTCGTGGAGGCGCTTGCCGAGGGCGACCTTGGCGGTGACGCGGGCGATGGGGTAGCCGGTCGCCTTCGAGGCGAGTGCGGAGGAGCGGGACACGCGGGGGTTCACCTCGACGACACGGTACTCGCCGCCGGGGGTGCCGTCGTCGCGCCAGGCGTGCTGGATGTTACAGCCACCCTCGATACCGAGTTCGCGGATGACCTTCAGCGCGGAGTCGCGCATCGCCTGGTGGCCCTCGTCGGGGATGACCTGGCTGGGCGTGACGACCGTGGACTCCCCGGTGTGGATGCCCATCGGGTCGATGTTCTCCATGTTGCAGATGATGATACAGGAGTCGTCGGCGTCGCGCATGACCTCGTACTCGAGTTCGACCCAGCCCGAGATGGACTCGGTGATGAGCACCTCGCTGTTACGCGAGAGGCGCAGGCCCTTGCGGACGCGGCGCTTGAGCTCGTCCATGTCCTCGACGACGCCGGAGCCGCTCCCGCCGAGGGTGTAGGTGGTGCGCGAGATGACGGGGAGGCCGCCGACCTCCTCGACCGCCTTCTCGACGCGGTCCGCGATGGCGTCTTCCGAGAGTTCGGCGACTTTCTCGCCCTCGTCGAGCCTGATGGTCGTCGACTTCGGGACGGGCTCGCCGATCTTCTCCATGCGCTGGCGGAAGAGGTCGCGGTCCTCCGTCGCGTAGATAGTGTCGAGGGGCGTGCCCATGACGTCCACGTCGTACTCCTCGAGGACGCCCTCCTCGGAGAGTTCGGCCGTGACGTTCAGGCCGGTCTGACCGCCGAGCCCGGCGATGACGCCGTCGGGGCGTTCCTTCTCGATGATCTCTGCGATGGCCTCGGTCGTGATCGGCTCGATGTAGACCCGGTCGGCCATGTCCGGGTCCGTCATGATGGTCGCGGGGTTCGAGTTGACGAGGACGACTCGTGCGCCCTCCTCCTGCAGTGCGCGACAGGCCTGTGCGCCGGAGTAGTCGAACTCTGCCGCCTGGCCGATCTGGATGGGGCCGCTCCCGATGAGAAGGATGGTACGTCCGTCTGCGTCGTCCGGTGTCCCGCCGGTCATGGTTCTCTTGTTCACTGCAAATTCGTACATCGTAATAAGCCCCACGAAAGACTGCGAGAAACGTAACGACTTTTCGAAATTCGAACTTGCGACTCTGTCGCATGGCTGTCGCAGGGTTCACGGCCGGTCGCGTGCGCGAGTCTATCGGATGGACTGTTCGGACGGATAGGACGCTACCGGTACCGGCACTACTGACGAAACGACCGCAACGAGATGGGACAGCGAGGACCGGGCGTAGACCTAGTTCGAAGCGTCCGGTTGTTCGAGAATCCGGTACTGGTAGGGCCGGTCACGGATGACCTCGACCGCGCCACGTTCGGCGTGTCGGCCGAGGATGGTCGCGACACGGTGAGCGCTCTCGATGTCTTCGCCGTGCTCGTCGAGGAGGGCGACGATATCGCGCGCCGACAACGGCTCGTCCGGGTCCGCCTCTGCGAGAACGGCCTTGATCCGTTCGAACTCGCTCCGGCGGGATGGCATGTGCGAGAACAGTACGTCCACCAGCATAAAACGAGGGCAGTAGTATGCTGGCTTGCCACACACCGACGGGGGCGAGTGCCGCCTACAGCGCGGTGTCGTGTTCGCTCGTGAACTCGCGTTGCTGGCGGTACTGTTCGACGAACTCGCTCACGTCGAACTCCAGCATCTGGCGCTCGAAGTCAGAGACCGCACTGTCGTCGTCCGCGTGACTCACGGCGTGTTCCATCATCTCGACGACGAGCTCGACGATTATCTCGTGGAGCCGGCGCGAGTCGAACTCGGTGAGCCAGATCATCGAACAGCCGACGGTGCCGTCGTCGGAGACATCGGCGCTCGCGACCTTCTCCGGGAACTCTTCCATCACGATGCCCATGAGGTGGGGCGTCCCGAACTCGCCGAAGTCGTCGGCGGTCTCGACCGTCTCCTGCAGGACCGCGACGAGCGACTCCGGGAAGAAACGCGACGGCGGGTGGACGTCCATCACGACGGCGTAGCGCTCGCCGTTCTCGACGTACTCCCGCATCCCGAGGTCGATGTCGCTGACGGCTACGGTCGGCCCGTCGGGGAGCGACAGTTCGGTCCCGGACCCACCCGGAACGCGTGGTTCAGCCATGCTCCACTCTCCGGGACCGGCAGTGAAAAGTGCCGCGCTCTCGGGACAGCGGTCCTCACTCGTAAATCGGGCCGTCGTCGTACTCCTCCTCCTCATCGCCCCCGTCGGCGTCCTCGTCTTCGGCCCCTTCGCCGTCGTCGGCGTCGTCCACCGAGACTGCCACCTCGACCTCGATGTCGACTCCCTCCAGGGAGAGTTCCGCCTCGGCGTCTTTCACGTCGCCGACCTCGATCTCCAGTTCGTCGGAGTCGACCTCGACCTCGACCTCCACGTCCACCGTGACGTTGTTGTCCTCGGACATGGTTCGACCCACTCGGGACCGCGATAAAAGTCCACGCCCTGCGGAAAGGCGAGTGTTCGCCCATCAGGGGAGCAACGCCGGGTCGACGTCCGCGAGGTCGTCCTCGCGACCGCCGGCACCCGTCGCGTCGCGCAACTGGTCGAACACGACGGCGGTCAGCGCGACGGAGAACACCGTCGCCACACTGGTGATCGCGATGGACGCCAGCCGGGCCACCGGCGAGGTGGCGGTCGCGAGCTGGCTGGCGAGGGCGGCCTGGTCGGCCACCGCCCCGCCCAGGACGCTGGCGACCGCGGTCGAGGTGATAGTCGCCGAGAGGGTCACCGCGGCGAGCAGGCAGACGAAGAGGAACGAATCGAGACGGTTGCCAGCCGTCAGCTCCCAGCTCCGGCGCAGCCCCGCGAACACGGACTCGTCCTCGATGGCGACGGCCGCCGTGACGAAGTAGAGGGTCAGCGCGAGGAACACGCCAGGGACGACGAACAGTACCAGCCCGCCCACGACGAGCGACGTGAACAGGACCGACGCGAGGACGGCGTGGGCGGTCCGGGACGGGAGCCCGGCGACCGCCGTCCGTGGGACGGCCTCGGAGTACGCGCCGCTGAAGGTTCGCAGGCCGACGACCGTGACCGCGACGCCGAGGGCCGCCGCCATGGCCGCGAGGACGGTCCCGTACCAGTGCGGGACCGTTGCGGGCAGGCCGAGTGCGCCACGCGAGACCGCGACCGACCCCTGGTCGAGTAGCGCCGCGGGCGTCGTGCCCAGCGCGTCGGCGGTCCGCGTCAGGAGCTGTCGCTGGAGATACGCCTGCTCCGTGTCGAACCCGACCGCGGAGACCAACTGGACGAGGAAGGTACAGCACGCGAGCGTGGCACCCGCCCGGGTTGCGGTTCGCTCGATGGCGGCCACGACCGCGGCCTCGAAATCGATACCCATCTGGACGGAGTTATGCGACCGGGAAGAAATAGATATCCGTCAGGGCCAGTCGTCCCGGACCTGTTCTTCGGTTTCCTCGGCGTCCTCCGCATCGGAGAGTTCCCAGCCGGCCGCCTCCGCGGCGTCCTCGACGGCGAGGTACTCCCAGCCGGCGCGGTCGGCCAGGTCGGCGTCCTCCTGGGTCGTGCTGACGAAGACGTGGCGGTCGGTGTCGAACTGCTCGCCGACGCTCTCCAGGCTCTCCTCTTTCCCACGTGGACCGGAGAAGAAGTCCTGTCTGATGCGGTTCTTCCGGGTGAAGTTGGTCACGACGTACGTCGGCTTGTCCGAGACGACCCCGACGTACTTGCTCCAGCGTCGGGCGTCGTCGAACACCTGCTCGGGGTCCGCCAGCGCCTGCAGCGCCGACAGCTCGAACGCCAACGTCATCGTTCCATCGTTGCCGCCGTTCATGCAGTAGGCTCACCTCGGCGCGCGGAAAACGGTATCGGAAAACGTCCCGGCGAGAGCCGGTGGCCTCTCGGGTAGGGGTCTTACCGGAGTTCGACCCGCAGGTAGTCAGTGAACACGATAATCTCGCCGTCGGCGAGATCTGCCGCTGGTAGCCCCTGGAACGTATTCGGTCCGTCGTCGTCGACGAGCTGTATCACCTGGTCGAACGCGTCCTCCGAGAGCTGGTCGACGTGCCGGACGCTGGCGTCCGCGGGAACCGATTCAACTTCCGTGAGGCGGAGGGTGCCCTCCGCGATGTCACTGACTGCCATGGGCCATGGTATGGTATGGCATACATAGGCTTAAAGATTCCTCTGGCGGGCATGAATCTCCGGAAAATCGAACCGATCGGTCGTTCCGCCGTCGAGCGGTTACTGCTCCTGGGCCGGCGCGTCGAGCATCTCGGGGTCGAAGTCCTCCTCGAGCAGGACCTCCTCCTGGCCGCTCAGGTCGCGCTCCTCGCGGATGATGCGCTTGAACGTCGACTGGAGCTTGAGGTCGCCGATGAGGACGCCACCGATGAGCTTGCCGTTCTTGAAGGTGAGACGCCGCCACTCGGTGTCGGAGTACTTGCGCTCGGCGTCGTCGTCGCCCAGGGTCGGGTGGCCGAAGGAGACGAACGGGAGGTCCTTGAAGTGCGAGATGGAGTACGAGGAGACGTGACGGAACTCCTCTGCCTCGTGGCCGTTGGCCATGTTCTTGGCGGCGACGGCACCCTGCTTCTTCGCGGAGTCCCAGGAGCCGTTCTGGGCGTGCTCCTCGAGGATGACGTCGTAGAACTTGGTGATGTCACCGGCCGCGTACACGTCCTCGACGTTGGTCGCCATGTACTCGTCGACGACGATGCCGTTGTCCGTCTCGATGCCGGAGCCGCGGAGGAACTCCGTGTTGAAGTTCAGGCCGATGGCGACGCCGACGAAGTCGCCCTCGTACTCGACGCCGTTGGGGTCGACCGCGCCCGTGACGACGCCGTCGTCGTCGGTGACGAAGTGGTCGACACCGGACTGGAACACCGGCTCGACGCCCATGTCGCGCAGGGCCTCGTGGATGATCTCCCCGCCGTCCTCGCTGAGGGCGTAGCGCCACCAGCAGTCACCGCGCATGAGGTACTTGGCGTCGATGCCGCGGGCACCGCACACCGCGGCGAAGTCGATGCCGAGCAGGCCCGCACCGACGACGATACCGGTCGCGGACTCGGAGGAGTGGTCCGCGATACCGCGTGCGTCCTGGAACGTCCAGAAGTGGTGGACGCCCTCGGCGTCGGAGTTGTCGACGGGCAGCTGGGTCGGGGTCCCACCGGTCGCGACCAGCAGCTTGTCGTACTCGTAGTCGTCGCCCTCGTGGGTGCGGACGACGTGCGCGTCGGTGTCGATGTGGGTGACGTGCGTGTTCAGTTCGAGGTCGATGTCACGCTCCTCGTACCATTCTTCGTCGTGGAGGAACAGGGGGTCCTCCATCGGGATCTTGCCTTTCGCGTACTCTTTGATGAGAATACGATTATACAGTGGTTCGCCCTCGTCCGTCAGGACGGCGATGTCAGCGTCGGGCGACTCCTCCCGAAGTGTTTTGGCCGCGGAGCCACCGGCGATTCCGTCGCCGATGATGACGTACGACTCACTCATACGCGCAGGGTTCGGTACGGGGGTTAAAGTGGATTACCATTCGAGCGGTTCCCGCCAACTGTCACGTTCGTCCCTCTGGGATTCGGTTTCGTAATTCCCTCCTCCGGCGACCACGGGCGTCGTGCCGGCGGCGGGACGTTCTTACCCTTCCACTCCCAAGCCCCGCCCAACGATGAAGATACGCCAGAACGTCAAGCACTTCGCGTTCAAGACGGCGCTGACCGCGCCGGTCATCAGCGACGTGGCGAACGAGAAACTCGTCGACATGCACACGAAGATATTCCTCAAGAAGTCCGACGAGGAACACCGCGAGGAGCGCCGCGAGCACCTCGACGACTTCTTCGACGCGACGATGGACACCTACGTCGCCGCGCTCGACTACATGCCCGAGGCCGAGGCGCGCGAGATAACGCACATCCAGGCGAACTTCGACTTCTTCAACCACGGCTGGACCGAGATGATGGAGTTCCCGACCGACGAACTCGACCAACACTACGACCGCTACCAGCAGTTCTTCGAGGACTACAACATCACCATCGACGACCCACTCGGTGACTTTCACCCGGCCGACGGTGTCGCCGACGCGCCATCGACGCCGGAGAAGCTGGACGACCCGGTCCACCCGTACGCCGAGGGTGGCTTCGCCGACGACGTGTACGTCGAGACCGCCGACGGCGAGCTCGTCGTCGGTGGGCAAGAGGAGCCCGAGGACGTGGACATCGCGGATGCCCCAGGGATGGCGGACGCCGTCGAAGACGAGGAGTGAGAGAATCGCTCGGGAATACCTCGCTCCCCTCAATCGGTTTTGGTCTCAGAACCATGTGCCGTGTTACCGTACAAAATCCTTATCTTCTCCTCGGCCCTACTCTAAATTGCCCACCGGGAATCACGGGGGCGCACCGGACGCTTCACGCCCAGATCGAACCGGTTCCACAAGAATCGGACGAGACGGACGGAAGTAGGGGTCAACACCAAAGAACCCGTAACAGGGTAACGAGGTCACGACTCCGAAGGAGAACCGTACCGGACCAGTGTTCGGCCGCCATGGCGGTCGAAGGTGAAGGCCAAGTATCGGAGTACCTGTAAAGGGACTTCGGGAATATCTCGGCATGCAGGCGAAAACCCTGCCGAAGTTGGCTTCGGTCAACCGAGTCGGTGAAAGTCCGACGAAAGCCAGCTATGGCCGTGAGGTCCGGGGACAACGTTTCCCGTTCGGGTCCAAGCCGTGTTTCTCGGTTTCTTCGAATCCTACTCCGCGAGCGACGCCTGTTCGTCGCTCGCGCGTTCCTGTTCCTGTTCCGTTCGAGCACCCGCGCCGGCGATGCGGTCGGCACACTCGTAGCCCGCGACGATAGCCCCGTTCAGACTGCGTTCGGGGTACTGTGCCCGCGAGGCCATCCCGGCGTAGTACACGCCCGAGGCGACCTCGTCGGCGAGGTCGTACGGGATGACCATGTCGAGGTAGCCGCGCTCGTACACCGGGGCGGTCCGCGGGTTGCGGGCGGTCTGGACCCAGTTCACCATCTCGGGGTCGAAGTGCGGGAACAGGTCCTGGATACCCTCCTGCCAGTATTCCTCGACCTCCTCGTCACTCATCTGCCAGAGGTCCTCGCTCGGGTCCTGGACGTAGCTCGCGGTGTAGTAGAGGTGCTCGCCGCCGTATCGCTCCTCCGAGATGAAGTTCGTGTGCTCGATGAGCACGCCGAAGGGGGCCTCGTCCTTGATGTTGAGCCAGTACGTGTCCGTGATGGACTCGTCCATGCTCCACACCGAACAGACCGTCCCCTGGAAGTCGATGTCGCAGGCGTACCCGGTCAAATCCTCCAGTACGTTCGGCATCGCCGCCACCACGACCGAGTCCACGTCGTGGGTCTCGGTCCCATCGTCGGTCTCGACGGTCAGCGTCGAGACCTGCTCGCCCGACGTGTCGACCTCGGTCACGCGTGCGCCCGTGGTGACGTTCTCGCGACCGACCGCGTCGACCAGCGCGTCGATGAGCACCGAAAAAGAGCCGTCGAAGTAGCCCAGTTGCTCGCCCTTGAGCAGGTCGCGCTCGCCGCGGAACTTGATGCGCCCGAGCAGCCACGCTGCCGAGACGTCCTCCTTGCGGCTGCCGAACTTCGCGTCGAGCAACGGCTCGAAGAAGCTCTCGTACACGTTCTTCGTCGTGTGCTCGACGACGAACTCCTTGATGGGGACGTGCTCGAAGTCCTCCAGGCGCTCGTACGTGTCGAAGGAAGGAACCCCGCCGCGGAGGTCGATCTCCATCGTCAGCATGCCGAGGCGGAACTTGTCGTAGAACGAGAGATGGGGATACGCGGCGATCTCCCACGCCTTGTCCATCGGGTGGACGACCCCATCGACGTAGTAGGCGTCGGACTTGTACGGCCACTCCAGCCGGTCGCCGACCCCGAGTTCTTCTGCTAACTCGACGATGGTCTCCTCGGACTTCGAGAGGTGATGGTAGAACTTCTCGATGGGCTGGCCCGCCGTCTCGTAGACGGCGGCGAGTCCACCGATGTCCTCGCTCGCTTCGAATACCTGGGCCTCGTAGCCCGCCTGTTGCAGCCGATAGGCCGCCGCGAGCCCGGCCACGCCGCCGCCGACGATACCGACAGTCATTATTGCGGTGTCGGAGGCGACCGGCGATGTGTCTTTTGGATGCTGGCGAGCACGACCAGGCCGGCCCCTAGCGTTAACGTCGATGAAACCGAACGACTGGTATCGATATGGGCTTCCAGCCGACGCCACTCACCATCCCACTGGTTCTCGGCGCGTTCATCCAGGCCGTCCTCGCGCTCTACGTTCTCTCTCGGCGCGACGGGGGCGACGACGGGTACGACGGCCTCCCCGGCGCATCGGTCGCGGCCGGGCTGTTGCTCGCGGTGAGCCTGATGATGGTCGCGTACGCCGCCGAGCTCTCGGTCGTCGGCCAGAACCAGGCGGCCGTCCGTGAGGCGAAGGTCCAGTGGAACATGGTCCAGTACCTCGGGATGGGTGCGATTCCCGGCCTCTGGCTGTGCTACGTGGCCCGGTTCATCCGGTTCGACGGGATTCCACGTCTCGGCTGGGCCGCCATCGCGGCGGGTGCGGTCGCCACGCCCATCGTCGTCCTCACCAACCCGCTCCACCACCAGTTCTGGACGGCCGTCTCGCTCGAGTCGGTTGGTGGCTCGGCCGTCCTGGTCAACGAGCACGGAATCGCGTTCTACGCGTTCACGGCCTACGCCTACCTGCTCGTGCTCTCGGCGACCGCGTTGCTCGCCCGGGCGTACGCGGAGTCGACCGGGCTCTACCGCCGGCAGGTCGCGGGCTTGCTGGCAGGGTCGCTCGCGCCGTTCGCCGCCAGTGCGCTCTACCTCTTCGGGCCGGAAGCGTTCGGGACGTACAACCTGACCGCGTTCGGCTTCTTCGTGACCGCCGGCGCGGTCGCCTGGTCGGTCTTGCGGAATCGGCTGTTCCAGCTTAGACCCGTGGCTCGCCGGACCGCGGTCGAGCAGATGAAGGACCCGGCGATCGTCCTCGACGTCGACGACCGGATTCTCGACTACAACCCCGCCGCCATCCCGCTGTTCGAGGGTGACGACCCGACTGGACGACTCGCGGACGAAGCGAGCACGGTCCCGTTCGACGGCGACACCGGAGCCCTCGTAACCGTCACCGACGGCGACGGGGAGACCGGCCACTACGAGCACACCCGGACGGCACTCACCGACGGTGCGGGCGATATCGGCTCGCTCGTGATCTTCCGCGACGTGACCGACCGGGTCCGCCGGGAGCGTGAACTCCGCCGGCAGAACGAGCGCCTCGACCAGTTCGCGAGCGTCGTCAGCCACGACCTGCGGAACCCGCTGAGCACCGCGAAAGGCTACCTTGACCTCTACCGCGAGAGCGGGGTCGAGGACCACGCCGACGCGGCCGAGCGGGCCCACGACCGGATGGAGACCATCGTCCAGGACCTCCTCTCGCTCGCCCGCGATGGCGGCGCGGTGACGAGCACCGAGGCGGTCGAGGTCGCGACCGCGGCCGAGCGCGCCTGGGAGAGCGTGGCCGATGACGGTGCGACGCTGCGAATCACCGGAGACACGACGGTCGAGGCCGACCGTGGGCGCGTGCTCAGACTGTTCGAGAACCTGTTCCGCAACGCTGTTGAACACGGTTCCACTGGCAGCCGGGCGCAGCCCGGCGACGCTGTCGAACATGGTTCGGCAGGCACCCGGACGCTGTCCGGTGACGCAGTCGAAGATGGGCGAGCCGATCTGGGCCACCAGCTGACCGACGGTGGAGACGGCTCGACGGGCGACCCCCTCCAGGTCAGCGTGGGCCCACTGCCCGACGGGACCGGATTCTACGTCGCGGACGACGGTGTCGGGCTTCCCGAGGACCTGCGAGAGAACGCCTTCCAGTCCGGCGTGACCAGCAGCGAGCACGGGACCGGCCTCGGCCTCGCCATCGTCTCGTCCATCGCGGAGGCGCACGGCTGGCAAGTTCGGGCGACCTCGTCCGACGAGGGCGGTGCGCGGTTCGAGATACGTGTCGACGCCGACACGCCCCCGAACTGACAGTGGCGACCGCAATCTTGTCCAGTCCGCTAGTTTTTTGGACGGACTGAGCCAAGTCGGGTGCATGCTTACCGTCCGTGCACCGGCGACGAGCGCGAACCTCGGTAGTGGGTTCGACGTGTTCGGGCTGGCTCTCGACGCCCCCGCTGACGTCGTCCGTGTCGAACGGGCCGACGAGATCTCCATCGAGGTGACCGGTGCCGGCAGCCAGTACATCCCGGAAGACCCGTCACAGAACACCGCCGGCGTCGTCGCCCAGGAACTCGACGCGCCGGCGCGCATCCTCATCGACAAGGGAGTCCGCCCGGCGTCTGGACTCGGCTCCTCCGCTGCGAGTGCCGCAGGTGCGGCCGTCGCCCTCAACGAACTGTACGACCGGGGCTACTCCCGGGAAGAACTCGTCCACATCGCCGCCGAAGGCGAAGCCGTGGTCTCCGGTGCGGCCCACGCCGACAACGTCGCACCCTCCATCCTCGGCGGGTTCACCATCGCCCGGGACGACGGCGTCACGCAGGTCGATGCGTCGCTCCCGCTGGTCGCGTGCCTGCCGGACCTCGTGGTCTCCACCCGTGACGCTCGGCGGGTCGTCCCCGACACGGTCACCATGGAGGAGATGGTCGACACCGTCGGAAGCGCCGCGACGCTCACCGCCGGGATGCACCGCGGTGACCCAGACCTCGTCGGCCGCGGACTGTCGGAGGAGGTGGTCACCCCGGCGCGTGCCGAGCTCATCAACGGCTACGAGGCGGCCAGGTCGGCCGCGCTGGACGCCGGCGCGACCGGGGTCACCGTGAGTGGCGCTGGCCCAGGGGTCCTCGCCGTCTGCCGGTCGAAGGGCGACCGCCGCCAGGTCGCCAGCGCGCTCCTGGATGCGTTCGACGACGCGGGCGTCGACGCCCGTGCGTACCAGACCGCCATCGGTCGTGGTGCGCAGGTGTTCGAGTAGTCGTCACTGGCGAACCGGTGCGCTCGTCGCACCGCAGGTTTATCACGGTCGAACACGATATGTGTTGACATGGCAGCCAGCCGACCACCGTTCCAGGCCGCGTTCGAACACCGGCCGGTCGAACGGCTCGGGGTGCTCGCGGAGCGCGGCGGCGCGGTCGTCGCGCTCCTCGCTGGAGTCGTCGCGTTCACGACCGGGAGCGTGCTCCTCGCCACGACGACAGGTGCGGACGTCGGCCAGCTGGTCGCGGTGGCGACCGCCCCGGCGTCGACACTCTCCGGGCTGGCACTCGTCTTCCACTGGGCCAGCGTCGGTGTGGCCGTCGGCGGCTGGTTCCTCGGCCTCGGTTTTATCGTAACCGGCTTCCTCGAATAGGGTGATGGAAGCGGAGGCTGGAACCGCAGACGACGCTGCACTCGCAGCGGTGTCGCTGGCGTTCGCCGTCGCGGTCGGCTTCGCGGTGAACGTCGACGTCTCCACGACGCTGTTCCTCGTCGCCGCGGCGGTCTCGATACTCCTTGAGGTGTTGCTCTCGCGCAGGGCCGAGACCGTCCGGGCGCTGTGGACGCGCCAGGGGGTCCGCCCCGCGGCGCTCACGCTGGTCGTCGTCGCCAGTCTGGTCGGAACCGTGGTCGCCCCGTCGGTCGTCTTTTCGGTGCTCTGGGGTGGGCTCTCGGGCTACCTCGGGCTCGCGGCGCTGGTCATCGTGGGGTTCGTCCCGCCGTCGACGGAGTGGTTTGACGACTGAGCGAATCCTGTAGCGAAGGAATGGCGAACAGGCGGAACATCGCTGTCGCCGGGAGTCGTTCCGCACACCCGCTGCCCTCCCGGCGGTTGGTCGTCAGGACACGCCGGGGGTGGCCGCGGCTTGCTATTTGAATGCTCGGCTCGCGTAGCCGCGTGGCTGGTGCGTGTGGAAAAACGAAATCGAGAACGGGAGTAGAACCGACCTAGACGCCGCGACCCTGCATCTTCTCCTCCTCGGGCAGGTCGACGTTGGCGTCGCCCTTCATGCCCTTGCCGATGTTGGAGGCGATCTCCGCGAGCTCCTCGGGGTCGTCCCAGTTGTTGACGGCCTGGACGATGGCGTTGCCCATCGCTTCGGGGTCCTCGGCACCGAAGATACCGGAGCCGACGAAGATGCCGTCACACTCGTGGTGCATCATGAGTGCGGCGTCGGCGGGCGTCGCGATGCCGCCAGCTGCGAAGTTGACGACCGGGAGACGGCCCATCTCGGCGGTCTCGTGGACGAGTTCTGCGGGTGCCTCGTGCTCACGGGCCCACTTCTCGCGCTCTTCCCAGTTCATCCCCTCGAGCTTGCGGATCGCGCCCTTGATGGTGCGCTGGTGGTGGACGGCCTGGTTGACGTCACCGGTGCCGGCTTCGCCCTTGGTACGAATCATCGCGGCACCCTCGTCGATGCGGCGCAGGGCCTCGCCGAGGTTGCGTGCGCCACAGACGAACGGCGAGGTGAAGTCGCGCTTGTCGATGTGGTAGGCGTCGTCGGCGGGGGTGAGGACCTCGGACTCGTCGATCATGTCGACGCCGATGGCCTCCAGGATCTCGGCCTCCTTGTGGTGGCCGATACGGGACTTGCCCATCACCGGGATGGAGACCGCGTCGATGATCTCCTTCACGTCGGCGGGGTCGGCCATCCGGGCCACGCCGCCTCGCTTGCGGATGTCGGCCGGGACGGCCTCGAGGGCCATCACGGCGACCGCGCCGCACTCCTCGGCGATCTTCGCCTGCTCGGCGTTCACCACGTCCATGATGACGCCGCCTTTCTGCATCCGGGCGAACCCGCGCTTGACGAGTTCGGTCCCACGCTTGAGGTCTTCGAGGTCTGTCTCCTCGGTCATACCGCCGGCTTAGGACCGGCTACACTTAATCAGGTCGGTACGTCCCTCCAGTCGTCCGAGGAGTTCGTGTCGTGCGATTTGGGCACGTTAGTCATGGGGGCTCGCGGGCCGATTTCCGGCGGGTGAGAATCAGCTGGTCCCTATACATGTCGAGCTGTCGATACAGCTAGTATGAGCACCGCGCCGTTCACCGATGCCGAACCGATCACCGACCACGTTCACCACAACTCCTGGTCCGCGAACCTGGAACTCCCCAGGCACGCCGAGGACCGCGAACTCGTCGTCGCCCAGGCCATCGAGGCGGTGGAGTTCACCGCCTCCGATACCTTCGTCAACCTCGTGACCCACGCGAACCACGGGCACCCGTCGACGTACCTCTTCGGGGAACTGGACGCCGTCTTCGGCGACGATATCCTGGTCGGGTACGTCGAGGAGTGCGGCTGCGGTGGACACGTCACCCGCGTGGTCGTGAAGTAGCCGGAGAGGGACTCGCGACTGCCGCCGAACCGTCATCGCTATGGAACCCGCGGCCATCGTCGTGGACGATGCGTGGGTTCGCCGACGAACTGCCCGACCGTGATTCGCTCCCCTGGTACGTCGCCCCGGTGCCGAAGGCCATCGAGGACCTCGGTCTGCGACTGGTGTGGCTGGTCGTCGCCATCAACGTCGGGGGGACCGCGTTCGGCTTCTACTACTACGGTCTCGACCCCACTGCCCCGGGCTTCGTCGCGGAACTGAGCCAGTTCGCGCTGGAACCATTGGCGGCCTGGCCGGTGGTCCCCGACAGCCCCGTCGCCACGCTGTTCATCGCGCTGGCCTTCGGGGCCTGGGCACTCGGCCGCCAGAACGACTACCTGAGCGCGCTGGCGTTCTTCGGCTGCCTGAAACTCGGCGCGTGGACCCCGTTCGTGTTGCTCGCGTTCAAGGGCGACTTCTCGTACCTCCACTGGTCGATGTACAACTTCCTGTTCTGGAGTCACCTCGCGATGGTCCTCGAAGGGTTCGTCCTCCACCGGATCACGGACTTCCCGGTCCGGGCCGTCGCGGTCGCGCTGCTCTGGTACGGGTTCAACGACCTCGTTGACTACTTCGTCCCCATCGTCGGCACCCCCCACCACACGCTGATTCCCGCCGAGGAGATAACGAGTTCCGGCGTCATCCACACGCCCGGTCCGCACCGGGTCGCCGCCGCCGGGGCCGTCGCCCTGACGCTGCTGGCGACGTTCCTGTCGCTGTCGACACGAGTGAAGAAGCTGGAGCTGGACCTGGAGTAGTCGTACTCACTTGCCGTTCTCGTCGTCTCCTGACATCGATTCCTTGACCTGTCGCTCCGATTGGAGCCGCTCTGCATCGACCAGCTGCCGCGTCTCGCGGTACTCCGGTTCCCGGCCGGCGAGGTATCGCTCGCGGTCGATGGCGAGGTCGGCCAGCGCGTTCACGGGACACGGGTCGGTCTCGCAGCGCTGGACGACCACGGTGTCGCCAGCGATGGGAACCGATTCGTCGTGGATGGGTGTCCGATGTATCGCACATCGCGGCGGACCGTCCTCGTCGGGGTGTTCGACCAGTGCGTCCGTCCGCTCGTGGAGGGCCCCGGCGGAGAGTTCGTCGACGGAATCGACGTCGAGCGTGGTTGCGAGTCGCTCTTGCGCTTCGGTCGGCCGCGTCAGGACCCGTTCCGCGAACCAGCGTCGCATACCCAGTACTCGGCGTCGTGGCCGGAAAAAGCCCGCTGCTGGGTCGCGACTCGCCTCACAGGATGCCCGCGCCGACGACCCCGCCGAGCACCAACCCGTAGACGAGGTGGAAGAACCCGAACTGCATCGCCGTCGCCTTGTCGGGGTCCATCCCGAGGACGCCCTTCATCCAGACCACCGCGCCCACGACCGTGAGAACGATGGCGTACACGAAGCCGATACCCAGTGCGCTCACGAGCGTCACGTCGCTCACGATGAGTGGGAGCGCGAGCGCGAACACCGCCCCGGCACCGATTCCGTAGAGCATGTGCAGTAGCATCCCCTGGGGCATGTACGCCTCGGGACCCTCGTCACCGATGAACTTCGCCCACAGCGCGGCCGTCGGCGGCGGGGAGTCGTCACCGAGCAGCAGCATGAACACCGTCATGACGACCGTTGCGACCAGTCCGCCTGCGAGTCCGGATACGATGGTTACCATTTGTTATCTACCTACTACTGGTAACTCTACTGCTCGTATTAACCGCAGCGCGGCTGTGAGGCGGTGACGCACGACGGAGAAACCGCTGGCGGTGGTGAGAACAGAGAGAGGAGAATCGGTTCCGAGTCGCTCAGGAGACGATGACGAGCGTGTCGTCGGTCTCCAGCATCTCGCCCTCGCCGGAGTAGGTGCGCTCCTCGCGGACCTCGAACTCGTCGGCGGTGAGCTCCTCGCCGGCGACCTTCATCACGTCGCCGTCGAGTTCGTAGTCGCCGGCCGCGATGGCCTGGTCGAACTCGCCGACCTTGCCGCCGTACTTCGGGCCCAGAGTGCTGTACTCCAGGCTGATGTCGGCGATCTCGGTCGTGATCTCGGGCGCTTCGTCGAGCTGTTCGAGCGCGCCGACGTGCATGACGCCCGCGATGGCGTCCGCGAACCCGCCGATGTCGCCGTAGACCTGGACCGTCTCGAGCTCGGCGTTGAGCGGGAGCTGGTGCTCGGACTTGTACCGGCGGAGCGCGCCGATGACGGCCATCGCGTTCTCGCCGGCTGCGAGGTTCGCCTCGTAGCCCTTCGGCTCGGGCCAGTCCTGCAGGTGGACGCTCTCCTCGCTGTGCATGTCGTGCCACAGCTCCTCCGTGATGTGGGGCATCAGCGGCGCGAACAGCTGCAGGAACGTCGCGTGCGCGGTCTGGAGCGCGTACTTCGTGGACTGGCTGTCCTCCTCGTCGAGGCGCTGCTTGGCGATCTCGAGGTAGTCGTCACAGAACGTGTTCCAGAAGAACGTCCGGAGCGTGTCCCGGGCCTTCGCGAACTCGTAGTCGACGAAGTGGTCGGTCAGCGTCTCGACGGTGTCGTCGAGTTCCGCCAGAATCCACTCGTCGAGGTCGTCCAGCTCGTCGGGCTCGGCGACGGCCTCGGGCGCGAGGTGGTCGATGAGCTTCGAGGCGTTCCAGAGCTTGCGCAGGAGCTTCTCGCCCGCGACGATGTCCTTCTCCTTGAACGGGAAGTCGTCGCCGACCGCGGTGCTCGCGGCCCAGTAGCGGATGGCGTCGATGGGGAAGTCCGCGACGACGCGGGCCGGGTCGACGACGTTCCCGCGGGACTTGGACATCTTCTCGCGATTTTCGTCGAGGACGTGCCCGTTGATCATGACGGAGTCGAACGGGACCTCGCCGGTGTGCTCGTAGCACTTGACGACCGTGTGGAACAGCCAGAAGCTGATGATGTCGTGGCCCTGCGGGCGGAGGTCGGCCGGGTAGAGTTCCGGGTTCTCGAAGGTGAACTCCTCGCTCTCCGAATCCCAGTCCCAGCCGGAGTTGACCAGCGGGGTCAGGCTGGAGGTCGCCCACGTGTCGAGGACGTCCTCTTCGGGCTCGAACTCGTCGTGGCCACACTCCGGACAGGCATCGACCGGCGGGTCGTCCGAGAGTGGGTCGACCGGGAGGGACTCGCGCTCGGCGAGGACCTCGTGGCCGCAGTCGTCACAGTACCAGACCGGGAACGGAATCCCGGAGTCGCGCTGACGCGAGATGAGCCAGTCCCACTCCAGGCCCTCGATCCAGTGCTTGTACCGGGTGAACATCTTCTCCGGGTACCAGTCCATCTCCTCGCCCGCTTCGAGGTACTCGTCCTTGTGGTCGAGAATCTCGATGTACCACTGCTTGGAGACGCGGAACTCGACGTCGGTCTCACAGCGCTCGTGGACCTGGACGGTGTGGGTGAGGTCTTCGCGGCCCTCGAGGTGGCCCAGCTCGTCGAGGTCCTCGACGATCTCCTCTCTGGCCTCGTGCGTGCTCATGCCCTCGTAGTCACCCGCGAGGTCGGTCATCGTCGCGGACTCGTCGATGGCGACGCGCAGGGGCAGGTCGTGGGCCTGGTACCACTCGATGTCCTTCTGGTCACCGAAGGTACAGCACATGACGACGCCGGTCCCCTTCTCGAGGTCGACGCGGTCGTCCTCGATGATGGGGACCTCGTGACCGAAGATGGGGACCTCTGCGGTCTCGCCGACGAGGTCCTGGTTCTCCTCGTCGTCGGGGTGGACGAAGACGCTGACACACGCCGGGAGCAGTTCCGGGCGCGTGGTGCCGATGACGAAGCTCTCGCGGCCGTCGTCGGTGGGTTCGACGAGGTCGAACCGGATGTCGTTGAAGTGGGTGTGGCGCTCGGCGTCCTCCTGTTCGACCTGCGAGATGGCGGTCTCACACTCGGGACACCAGATAGCGGGGGCCTTCTTGCGGTACTCGCGGCCCTGCTCGTACAGGTCGAGGAACGAGAGCTGGGAGGTGCGCTGGACCCGCGGCTCGATGGTCTTGTAGGTGCGGTTCCAGTCGATGCTCATCCCGAGGTTCTGCATCTTCTCGGTGAACTCGGCCTCGTACTGCTCGCAGACCTCGCGGCACTTCTCCTGGAACTCGCGGCGCTCGTAGTCCTGGTGCTTGATGCCCAGGTCGGACTCGGTGAGTCGCTCCGAGGCGATGCCGTTGTCGTCGTAGCCGAACGGGAACATCACGTCGCCGTCGTGCATCCGCTTGAACCGGGCCGCGAAGTCCTGCAGCGTGTGGCCGTACAGGTGGCCCATGTGCAGGCTGCCCGAAACCGTCGGCGGCGGCGTGTCGATGGCGAACACCGTGTTCGGGTCGACTTCCTCGTCTTCGGGCTGGTACGCGTAGGTCTCCTCGTCGACCCAGCGGTTCTGCCACTCCTCCTCTGTCGCTCGGGGGTCGTAGTCTCCTTCTGGCATAGATGGGAATCTCTTGTTGGGTCAGTCGTCCATTCGCCGTTTAATACAATCGATGCAGTCGCGCCTGTGCGATGCGCGCTCGGGTGCGGCTGCTACGCGAAACGGTGGTCGCGCGAGAATCGCCGGGCACCGCTGGCTGGCCTTACGGACGTACTACGGCGGCAGCAGGGTGCTCCATACTCGAAGAAGGTCGACGGTGGGATAAAAAGTCAGCGGTGCGTCCAGGTAATTGTTATTACCAGACATGTCCATAAGCACATGTGGGTAATTTCGAGGAACACCGATTCGAGAGCATAATCTGGTTCAAATGGGTGACAAGCATCATTTCGGTGGGTGTGTTGCTCTTCTTGCCACTCACACAGGCGGTGGTATCGATAGTGGCTCTCACTGTCGTCGGGTATCCCGCGGTGCGAACTGGAGCTATGTTCCCTGACATCGACGTTTCAACTTCTGTGCCGTATCGACGCTTGATGTTCTCTATACCAGTACTTGGAATCTTGGTCGCGTTCTACTACCAACTTCAACGTGCCGAGTGGAACGTCCGATCCGTCGTGAAACTCTGCGTCGCGATAATTCTCGGTATCGTACTGGGATTGGTGCTTCGTGAACTTGCATCCCAGATTCTCGGGAAAACGAAGCACAGGGGGAGGACACATCGGGGTTCAACAGGGCTTCTAACGAGTGTCGGGCTCGCAGGGGTCGTGCTCTGGACGTTCCAGGGAATCAAGCGAGGGACGATTGGGATGCTGCTCGCACCGGTCGCAGCACTCTACTTTTTCGTCGGATTCCTAAGCCACATCGTGCTCGATCAGCGCACGGCTCGCGATGGTTTTCGGATTCGGTTTTGAGAGTCTTCGTACTCGGTACTACTCCTCGCCGGAGTGCGCCCGCACCCACAGCTCACCGATTCTGGACAGTCTGGTCCGGTAGGACTTCCCGACCTCCTCCTGCTCGATGTAGCCCTTCCCGCCCGGCCCTAACCTGTCGACGTTGTAGATGACCTTCGACCGGAACGAGTCGGTGTACTCCTCGTTGAGTTCCTTCGCGAGCGCCTCCGCGAGTTCCGAGACCGAGTCGAACTCACCTTCCTCGCCGAGCTTGAACAGGATGACCTCCTCGAACGGTTTGACGTTCGAGAACGACGCCACCGGCAGTTCCACGATGTGACTCCCGCCGATCTCCTTCGCGCCGATGGTTGTCCCGCGCTCGTCGAACTCCTCGAGTAGGCTGGTCGCGGTGTCGAGGTGGGCCTCGACGCGCTCGTCGTCCACCCCGTCGTCGAGCAGGTCCTGGAGCAGGTCGCGTTGCTCGCGCAGTTCCTCGGCGAGTTCCGTCTCCAGGTACTTCTCCGGGGCGGTGTAGTAGGTGTGGATGTGCTGGCGGTCCTCCTGGCGCTCGACCATCAGCGAGTGGGCGGCGGTCGCGAACGCGAACGAGACCGTCCGGGGCATCGCCGCGATGTTCACCCACACCTCGTTCCCGCGGTCGAGTTCGTCGTTGATGAGGTCGTACGCCTGCTCGAACGCGGCGTCGTAGTCGTACACGTCCGCGAGGACGAGGCGCTCGGTCTCTGCGCCGAGGAGGTTCTCGAAGTCCTTCTCCAGTTTCTTCGAGAGGTTCTGGGAGTACTCGACGTTGGCCTCGCTCCCCACCGCCCCTTCGAGGAGGATGACCCGGTCCACGTCGAACTGGTCGCGGACCAGGGGCGCGATGAGCCGGTCGTAGTCGAACCCGACCGGGACGATGTGTGTCTGCATAGGCGTCTTTTGAATGGAGGGGCGCTTGAATCTGATTACTCGGGGTGTCGGTCGTGGATTCGTGTGGTGTGGTCAGGCTGGTGGTTGTGGAGGAGTGGTTGGTGGTGGTTGTGGTGAGGAGTAGTTGACTCGCGCCGATGGCAATGGAACCGCGACCGCCCAGCACCGCACCACGCCCTCCCCAGCCGACTCCCTTCGCTTCGTTCCGTTTCACTCCACTCCGCTCCAGTCGTCCCTCGCGCGTTGCCGACTCGCGGCCTCGCTTCGCTCGGCACGCGAGTCCGCACGCGCCACCCGGCTGTTTCTCCACTATCGAAGACCCACGAACGTCCCGTCTCCGAAACCGAAGAAAATCCGTCTTCGATACTGGCAATCGACAGCGAGATTCCTCTTGATTTAAGTACGTACACGAGTACTCCCCGTGGTAAGTGAGTCACTGACGAATGGCAGACGACACCGTCTCGGTCTCGCAGGTGCTGGACCGCATTCCGGTCGGGGCATTCCACCGCCGCCTGCTGGCAATCTGTGGGAGCGCGTGGGCCTTCGACGGGATGGAGGTCATCATCATCAGCTTCACCCTGCCCGTCCTCGTGGGCGCGTGGGAACTCTCCGGGCTGACGGCTGGACTGCTCGGCTCTGCGAGCCTGATGGGGATGATAGTGGGGAACTGGGGCTGGGGCTGGTACGCCGACCGCCACGGGCGAATCGACGCATTCCAGTGGACCGTGTTGACCTACTCGGTGTTCGCCGGGTTGACCGCCCTGGCGGTCGGATTCTACAGCGGGTTCGCCCTGCGGTTCCTGACGGGCATCGGTCTCGGCGGGGCGCTGGCGGTCGACACCTCCTACCTCTCCGAGCATCTGCCGACCAATCGGCGGGGCCGATATCTGGTGTACCTCGACGCGTTCTGGCCCATCGGGAACCTGCTCGCCGTCCTGCTGGCGTGGCTGTTCCTCTCGGTGCTGACGACGGGCGGGACCGTTGGGGTGCCCGTCCTCGGCGAGGTCGCGGGCTGGCGGCTCCTGTTCGTGAGCTCGGCGTTCCCGGCCCTGCTCGTGTTCGTCATCCGGTCCCAGCTCCGTGAGACGCCGTACTTCCTGGCGCGCCAGGGTGACATCGACGGGGCGAACGAGCGCATCAAGGCCATCGCCGAGGAGAATAACGCGGAGTACACGCCTATCCAGGCCGACCGCGTCGAAATCGCCCCGAAAGCCGAGTTCTCGCGGCTGTTCGAGGCCGACCTGCGCCAGCAGACCGTGATGATCGCCGCGGCGTGGTTCGCCATCAACTTCGGCTACTACGGGGTGTTCATCTGGCTGCCACAGACGGTGGGCGCAGCCGGGGTGGTCGAGAGCATCAGTTTGGGTGGGCTGACGGTCGAGGGCATCTACGTCTACTTCGTCCTCATCGCGCTCGTCCAGATTCCGGGCTACCTCAGCGCGGCATACCTGGTCGAGGTCATCGGGAGACGGGCCACCCTCGGCTCCTACCTCCTGCTCTCGGGCGTGTTCACCTTCGTCTTCGCGGCCTCGATGCCCGGCGTGGACTTCCTCGACCTGGGCCTCTCGGGCTTCTGGCCGTTCTTCGGCGGCCTGCTCGCCGCGAGCTTCTTCACGCTGGGCGCGTGGGGTGCCATCTACGCCTACACGCCCGAACTGTTCCCCACGGAAGCGAGAGCCACCGGGAACGGCTTCGCCGGCGGCGTCGGGAAGATAGCCGCCGTCATCGGGCCCATCCTCGCCGGCCTCCTCGTGGAGACTGGCTACCTCGTCGCGCTCGTCCCCCTCGCGGTGGCGTTCGGGCTCGGCGGACTGGTCGTGCTCCTGTTCGGTCGGGAGACGATGGGCGAACCGCTGTTCTGACTCGCGGCTTTTTGTCCGGGGCGCGCGAACCGGGTAGCAATGCCCTCCGAGAAGGAGAAGATGTTGGCGGGCGAACCCTACGACCCGAGCGACCCCATCCTGGTCGAGGAGCGACATCGCGCCCGCCGGCTGTGCAACCGCCTGAACGAGGCCGACGTCGACGAGGTCGGGGAACGCCATGCTATCTTGGACGACCTGTTCGGCTCGCTCGGGGCCAACGTCACCGTCGAGCCGACTTTCCGCTGTGACTACGGCTACAACATCCACGTCGGCGACGACTTCTTCGCGAACTACGACTGCACCTTCCTCGACGTCTGTCCCATCCGGTTCGGCGACGAGTGCATGCTCGGCCCGAGCGTCCACGTCTACACCGCGACCCATCCACTCGACGCCGCCGAGCGAACCAGTGGCCGTGAATCCGGCGCACCCGTCACGGTCGGCGACCGGGCCTGGGTCGGCGGGCAGGCCGTCATCAACCCCGGCGTCGAAATCGGTGACGACGCCGTCGTCGCTTCTGGTGCAGTCGTCGTGGATGACGTGCCGGAGAACGTTGTCGTGGGCGGGAATCCGGCTCGAATCATCAAGGAGATAGAGTAGATTTCGAGAGCTGGACATTCGCTCGGGCGTGCGCTGCCGAGCATGCTTGAGGCTGCGGGGCAGTGGTGGTACGGGCTCTGAATGGGGCGTACACTACTCGCCGGGGTGTGGTGACCCGTTCCAATCATTTATGATTCTGTATGTTGTCGGCTCGACTGTCATGTCCCTCCGTACAACCTGTCACGACCAGTACTCCACTGTGCAACAGCGTCCACGATGTTGAGTTCCCGTCGACTGTCGTCTCTTCTCCTGGTCGTCGGTATCGCGCTGCTGGTCAATCCGTACGCGCCCGGCCTCCATTTCGGAGATGAGAGCGTGCATCGGTACGAAGCGGCAGCAGTGACCTACACCGATTCCACGGGACTGCATGTAGTCGACCTGGAGACGGGCCGAGACCTCCCGCTTCTGAGTGTGGACGACGATATCGTCTGTGATGGCCCTGGGACGCAACGGATCTGCCAGTTCGAGTTCGCCGTTCACGACGGTAAGAACGTGAGTGCGTTCGGCCTTGGTGGAGATGCCCACTACCGATTCGTGTATATTGATGAGACGCTCTACAGGCCAACGACTGTCGAACGCGCGGAGGAGTCCCGGATGAGCCTCGATCGGGTGACCGACTCCGATCCCCTCCGATACGTGGCCCAGAGCGGGGGGCTCTCGAAAGGTGCCCGGAGAACGATTTCGGACGGGTCGGCGCTGACGTACCGCGAACTGCCGGAGGATAATACACTCGTTCGACACGATGGACAGTACTACACACTCTACGCGACCGGGGTGAAACACTATGGAAGCGGCGGGAGTTCCTGCTTCTCCGGTGGTGACGGGTTCTGTAGTGCAGCTGATTCCAAACGATTGACTGACAGCCTGGTAACGCTCGGTTCCTGGGTGACCGGCGCTGCACTCGTCGTCTTTGCGTTTCGGCAACGGGAACTGGCCTGAACGCGTTCTGCAGTACTGGAATGTGCTACGACTGGTAGAACTCGACGACTCACTCCACCAGTCGCATCGCCTCGAACACCTGCTCCCGGTCGCGCTCGGGACTCGGATGCACCCGGGCATCCGTCGCCAGCCGCGCCCCCGACGCCTGCCGGAGAATCGCCTCGTCGACCTCCTCCAGCGGGTACATCCCGCCGGCCATCGCGTATGCGCCCTCGGTCGGCCAGAGGCCCGCCCACAGCTCCGACTCCAGCACGAACTGCCCGTCGACCACGTCCTGCTCGATGACGTCGTCGTGCAGGGGGAACTTCACCTCGTAGCCGAAGGCGCGGGCCGGGCCGCCGCCGGGGCGGTCGAACTCGCGGGCGTCTATCTTCCGGACCTCGGTCAGCCCGTCGGCCTCGACGCTCTTCTTGAACTCCTTCTTGGCGTGCCGGGTCGCGATGCCGAACACAGAGGCGGGGTCGACGCCGAACTTCGAGAGCGGCGGCTTGAACTGCAGGTCGGTCGTGAAGAAGGCGCGGCCGCCGATGGTGACCCGCGGGTCGGCGATGTCGTCGTAGGCGACGATGCTGTCGCTGTGCTCGTAGATGGCGTTGTGGGCGGTGATGGAGAAGAACGGGAGGGTGAGTGCGTTCTCGGTCTCGGTCTGGGACAGCTCCCAGCCGTAGTCCGCGAGCAACTCCTCGGAGAGGCGGGGGGCGCTCATCGACTGGAGGTAGCAACCGGACCGACTTCGGCGTGCCGGTCACGGCGGTTGGTGAGAGGTGAGTTTCACCGACGGTCGAACCCGCCGAAACGACCGTTTCACCTACGTGGTTCTACCAACACGCCCGATACTGTCCGAAACGACCCGACAGAACGAATCGCACGACAGCGACGGGGTGGGGTAGCTCAAAACGATGTTTCAGCTTGCGAAACCCGTTTACTTACCGGGCATGAAGAAGGGTATACGATGTCGCGGCTCCTCCCGTTCCGCTCGGACGACGCACCGACCCCCGGCGAGCAGGCACCACGGGTGGTCGAACTGGAGGGCGACGACGCCGACAAGGTGTTCGGCGCTCTCTCGTCCGACACTGCCCGCCAGATCTACACCTGCCTCCACGAGGAGCCGCGCACTCCCAGTGATATCGCCGACGAGATAGACTCCTCCATCCAGAACGTCCGCTACCACCTGGAGAAGCTGGAAGATGCCGGCCTCATCGACGTGGTCGACGTGTGGTACTCCTCGCGGGGCAACGAGATGAACGTCTACGCGCCCCAGTCTGGCCCGCTCGTCATCTCCGGCGACGAACAGCGCGCCTCGCGACTCAAGGGCGCGCTCGCCCGATTCATCGGTGGCATCGGTGTCATCGCAGCCGGGAGCCTGTTCGTCCAGTACGGCCTGCCCCGGCTGCTCGGCGGCGTGCCCAGCCCGACCAGTGGTGGCGAGTCGGCGGGCGGCGGCGATGGAGATGCAGATTGGACTGGCCAGTCAGCCGGAAACGATAGCGCGACTGCCACTGAAGCGGGCGGCGATGGGGGCGGCGCTGTCTCCGTCCAGGACGCGACGGAGACGAGTACCGAAGCGGCGCAGGCAACGAGTACCGAGGCGGCGCAGGCGACGAGTACCGCGACACCCCAGGCAACGGGCACCGAAGAGCCGATTGCGACGGAGACGCAGACCCAGGTCGCGACCGAGGCAGCCACCGCCCAGCCGACCGCCGAGAGCATGCAGACCGCGACGGACGGGGGCGTCGAGACTACCCAGACCGCGACGGAGGCCGCCGCTGCCGGTGCCGACGCGGCGCTCTCGTCCATCCCGCCGGGTGCGCTCTTCTTCGCCGGTGGCCTGCTCGTCCTCACCCTGGTCGTCGCCGTCTGGTACGTCCGCGACGGGAAGCTGTAAGGTAAACCGAGTGACAGCTCTTTGGAATCACAGCGTTCGCGGCCCCGTTTCTCGTTTCCTACGGCGATAACAACAAGTATCCGCGACGAACCCCTAGAGAGTGGTGCAGCCCATGAGTACAATCATGGCGTTATCAGCATTCGCCCCCACGACGGGGCAGATTCATCAATGGACGATACATCCAAATACCTCATTCACGCGAACATCACGGCCGACGGGGTGGTCGAACGCAGCGACGTCGTCGGTGCGATATTCGGCCAGACGGAGGGCCTCCTCGGCGACGAACTCGACCTCCGAGACCTCCAGCAGTCCTCGAAGGTCGGGCGTATCGACGTCGAGATCCAGTCCGAAGCCGGGCGCTCGTTCGGCGAGGTCACGATCGCCACCAGCATCGATAAGGTCGCGACCGCCACCCTGGCGGCGGCGCTCGAAACCATCACACGGGTCGGTCCCTGTGCCGCCCGGCTCGAAGTAACGGACATCGAGGACGTCCGCGCGGCCAAGCGCCGCGAGGTGGTCGAACGCGCCAAGGAGCTCCTGGCGACCTCATTCGACGACTCCATCATGTCCTCCGAGGAGATCCTTCGCGAGGTGCGCCAGCACGTCCGCGTCGAGGATATCACTGAGTACGACGGGCTCCCCGCTGGCCCTCGCGTCGAGGACAGCGACGCCATCGTCGTCGTCGAGGGGCGCGCCGACGTGCTCCAGCTCCTGAAATACGGCATCAAGAACGCCATCGCCGTCGAAGGGACGAACGTCCCCGAGGCGGTGGCGGACCTGACCCAGGAGAAGACCGTCACGGCCTTCCTCGACGGCGACCGCGGCGGCGACCTCATCCTCAAGGAACTCTCGCAGGTCGCTGAGGTCGACTACGTCGCCTTCGCGCCCGAGGGCAAGTCCGTCGAGGACATGCTCCACCACGAGGTGTTCGAGGCGCTGCGCGAGAAGGTCCCCTTCGAGGTCGTCGCGGAGAAGAGCGACCCGCACGTCGCCATCGCGGCGACCGACGGGAGCACGGTCCCCGCACCCGAACAGGAGAGCAGTGACACGGCGACCCCTGAATCCCCCGACGAGCCCGCGAGCGCGGGCGACGGTGCGGCCACCGCCGAGGCAGCCGCCGCCGAGGCGACGGCCGTCACGACCGGCGGAGAGGCGGCGAACGAAGCCGCGACCGCGACGACGGCTGCCGAAGCAGAGAACGCGACATCGGCTGGTTCGGCCGAGACGGAGGCTGCCCAGTCGGCCACCGCAGAGTCCGCGGAAACAGATGCCGAGCCCGCCGACGACCCCGCGGGCGTCGAGACCCTCCGTGGGCACGTCGCGGCGGTCCTCGGCGACGCCAGCGGCGAGGTCCGGCTGCTGGACGACGAGTGGGACGTGCTCGCGGCCGACGACGCCGAGGAAGCGTTCGAGCTCGTCCGCGACGCCGACGAGGTACCCCACGCGGTCGTCCTCGACGGCGAACTCTCCCAGCGGGTTCTCGACGTGGCCGCCCAGCGCGGGGTCGACCACGTCGTCGCCCGGGAGTTCGGCGAGTTCGTGAAGCGACCGACCACGGTGCGGATCCGGACGGGCGACCAGTTGCTCGGCGAACAGTAACGGGGCCAAAATAGCCGGTCCATCTCATCTTTTACCGTCTCGGACTTCGGTTTTTGGCGTTCACCGGTTGCTCACGAGCGACGGTGGAGAAAGCTATCGCCTCAGACGACCAAGAGATAGGTATGGGCCAACACTGGACGTTCTGGCTCGGACTGTTGCTCGCGCTCGGTGCCGCAGTGATGCTGTGGGACGGCGGGGTCTTCGGCGACCGGACAGCCCCTGCCGCAGTCACGCTCCTCATCGTCGGACTCGCGCTCATCGCGACGGGCAACAGACGGACCCGAACCGGCTCGAAATAGGGCTCAGAGACTGGTTTCGAGAAAGTCGGCGGTCCGGTCCATCGTCTCCGCGACCGACCACGTGCTGAACAGGAACTCGTGGCCGCCGGTCTCCGGGAAGAACGTCGTAACCTGCCCACCCTCCTTCTGTAGTACCCCCACCAGCTGCTCGGAGGCAGCGACCGGGACGATTCCGTCGTCGCGGGCGTGGGCGAGGAAGGTCGGCGGAGTTTCCGGACCGACGTGGACGACCGGTGAGACCGCTGCTGCCCGACGCTCGCGTGCACTGCCCTTTCCACCGATGATGTCGAGGCCGTCGTCACCTCCACCCTCCGACGCTTCGGTGCCGCCCCGGAGGTCGTACACACCACTGAAACCGAGAGCTGCGGCCACCTCCGGGGACGCCTCGACACCGTCCGGGGCCGTCTCGTCTCGGTCCGGGGTCGTCGCCGCGAGCACGGCGAGGTGGGCACCCGCGGAGTGCCCGGCGACCGCGATTCGGTCCGGGTCGACACCCCAGTCCGACGCGTTCGCGCGGACCCAGGCGATG
This sequence comes from Haloarchaeobius sp. HME9146, assembly GCF_025399835.1. Lineage (NCBI taxonomy): Archaea > Methanobacteriati > Methanobacteriota > Halobacteria > Halobacteriales > Halorubellaceae > Haloarchaeobius > Haloarchaeobius sp. HME9146. The sequence continues at coordinate 3,247,025 of NZ_JAODVR010000001.1, read as the reverse complement.
GCGGTCTTCACGTCGGTCACCATCCCCTGGAGGGTCGTCTCGTCGGCCAGCCGGTAGGTCGGTTCGATGCAGACGTAGCCGCGGTCGGCGAAGGAGACGGCCCACCGGGCGAAGCGGCCCTTCTGTCCGCCACGCCACTCGCCGCCGTAGAGGAACAGGATTGCGGGGCGGTCCGTTCCGTCGGCCGGTTCGTACACATCGAGGGGGAGCGAACCGGCGTCCGTCTCGCGGAAGGTGACGTCACGGGTGAGGGACACGTCGGGGGCCATTCGAGGTCTGCTCGACCCGTCGCGGCGCGTCGTAGTAAAACCGGTTGCTGCCTACAGCGGTCGCCGCAATCGCAGGGCGTCTCCACCGTCCTCGAAGTAGCCGGGCAGCCGCGTCTCCACCACGAACCCGAGTTCCTCGTACAGGTCTCGGGCACCCTCGTTCTCCGGCTGGACCGTCAGCGTCACGGCCTGACAGCCCGCGCGCTGGAGGTGGACGAACAGCGCCTGGAACAGGCGTCTGCCCCGTCCCTCGCGCCGGTGTGAGGGAGCGACCGCCAACTCGGTCGCGAAGGCGGGCTCGCCGGTGAAGGCGTGGATGTACCCAACCACGAGCCCGTCCGCTTCCGACACCAGCGTCACGCCCGGTGGCATGTCGGAGAAGAGGTCGGATGCGGGTTCGTGGAGACACGTCTGGAGGGCTCGAATCGAAGGGAGGTCTCTCGGTTCCGCGGCGCGAATCACGTCGGTCACAGCACGAGGACGAACGCGGCGACCGCGACGATGGCTCCCGAGAGCGTCGCGAGGAAGTTCACACCCTGGTTCCCGACGACCGCGCCCTCGATGGTCGCACCGAGGAGGCTGTCGACGGTCATGCCCGCAACGCCGGCGAGCAGGACGATGCCGCCGCCGGTCGGGGTGACGGTCATGCTCGGGTCGACGCCCGGGAACACCGCGATTGCGATGATACCCATGGCGAGCGCGCCGGCGATGCCCGCGAGTTCGCCCTGCCAGGTGACCGCGCCGTCGGTGCCCGGTTCGACGCGCTGCCAGGTCGTGACGAGGCGCGGGTCGTCGAAGATCGCGCCGACCTCGCTGGAGAGCGTATCACTGAGTGCGGTCGAGAGCGAGCCGGCGAACGCGAACAGGAAGTAGGTCGCGTCCACCGGGAGGAGCTCGACGGTCGCCGCGGCGAACCCGAGGACGGACGCGAGGGCGACCGCGGCGTTCCCGAGGACGTTCCCCGTGCCACGAGCGCCGTCGTTCTCCTCGGCGACACCGCGGTCTTTCTTGATGTCGTATCTGAACTTGGTGGCGAGTGCGCCGACGCCGAAGAAGGTGATGAGCAGCGAGAACCAGCCGAGGCCGCCAAGGACGATGGTGAGGACCGAGAGCAGGATGCCGGTGAGCATCCCCTCGACCGAGGCGGTCTGGAGCGCATAGGAGACGTATCCGAGGGCGAGTGTCACGAGGATGGCGGCGGCGACGTCTTGATAGTGAACCTGCGGGGCGAGTTCGGAGAGCAGCCAGAGGAGCAGGCCGACCGAGAAGAGGACGAGCGAGTCGTCTCGTTCGAACAGGAGCGCTCGCAGCAACGCGCCGAGGAACGCCCCGCTCGCGGCGAGGAAGGCGAGTTTCGGCAGTACGTCGGTCGGGATGGTGCCGGTCGTCAGCCAGATGGTGATGGCTTGCCCGGCGACGCTGGCGACGAACCCGCCAGCCATGAAGCCGGTGCTGGCGGCGAACGGGCCGCGCCGATACCGTTTGACCAGCTCGGAACAGAGGTTGCCGTAGACGAGCAGCAGGACCGTCCCGACGTACACGTACAGCGGGAGCTCCGGGACGTCGCCGGTCGTCAGGATGGAGGCAGTGGTGAGGAGACCGAGACCGGTGAGAGAGAGGACGAACCCGAGGAGACCGTACAGACGGTTCTCCTCGCGGTCGCCGGGTCTGGCGAACAGCTCGAACAGCGGCCCGTCGGTGACGAACGCTGCCCCTACGAGTGCGGCGAGGGCAAGCGGCGCGGCGGCGGCCACCCCGTATGCGGGGAGTACCAGCACGAGCGTCCCGACGGCCGCGAAGGCACCTGCTCTCCGGACTGCTGTAGTCACGCGAGTCCCCCTTTTCCCGGCGGTTACTTACCAATTCCGAAGCCATTGGTCGGCCGCGAGACGACAGGTTCAGGGGCCAGTGGCCGCAAACCGTGCGTGTGGGACTGTACGACAGCTATCTCGCGATGCGTGTCCGCATGGACGACACCCCGTTGCCAGAGCACGTCGCCCTCGTCATCACGGAGCGCGACCTGCTCGAACAGGGTGCCTACGAGACGCTGTCTCGCTTCTTCAGGTGGGCGTTCGAGTTCGGTGCCGAGCGCATCACCGTCTACGTGAGCGTCCTCGACGCGGCCGCGGCCCCGACGCTGGCCCGCCAGTTCGACCAGATAGACGCGCCGGCCGAGGTGGCGGTCCGCGGCCCGGAGGACGGCGAACGCGCCGACGCGCCCATCCAGGTGGGTATCGGCCTCGGCGGCAAACACGAGTTCACGAACGCGGTCAGGAACGTCGCCAGCGAGGTGGCCGAGGGCGACCTCGACCCCGCGGACATCGACGAGTCGGACATCGAGGAGCGGCTGGTGTTCCCCGCGGAGCCGGACCTCGTCATCAAGACCGGTGCCGAGCGACTCTCCGATTTCATGATCTGGCAGTCGGTCTACTCCGAACTCTACTTCACCGACGTGAACTGGCGGGACTTCCGACGACGGGACTTCCTGCGGGCGCTCCTGGAGTACCAGGACCGGAACCGACGGTTCGGCCGGTAGAAGGGGGATATTCCACAACCCGGTAGAAGGGGGCTATTCGACGACCCGGTAGCCCTCGGCTTCGAGCGCGCTGGTGACACGCTTGTCGAGCGTCGCCTCGCGTTCGGCGGGGAGCTTGCTGATCGCGAGGTCCTGCCGCCAGAGGGTCAGGTCGGTGTCGTTCTCGCGCGTGACGAAGTGGTAGCGCCGGCCGTACTTCTCGCCGTTGTTCCCGTACGCGAGGACCATGACGTAGGGCTCACCGACGTAGGTGTGTTCGCTGTGCTCGGCCTCCTCGAGCCCCCAGTGGCCGAACTGGTGGACGGTCACCCGCTCGAAGTCGGTGAGGTTCGTCGCGTAGGTCTGGTTCACGAGCTTGCGCTCGAACTCCTCGCGGTCCCACTCGCGGATGTCGACGTCGCCGTCACGGGTACGTTCCGCGACGACCCGGTCCGGGGTGATGTCGGTGACGGCCCACTGCTTGATGAGCGGCGATTCCACGTCCCGGTCGGCGTCCTTGACGATGTCGCCCTCGGCGACGCGGAAGTAGGAGGGGCGGGTCGGTCGCCACTCGATGAATATCTCGTCGGGTGTCTGCCAGACGTGCGCGGGCTGACCCAGGATGGTCCGGGTCTCCAGCTGGTCGTCCTGGCCGGGTACGCTCTCTGCCATACGTTACCAGACGGTGCCGGCGAGATTAACGCTCTCGTCGGGCTGGTGACCCGAACGGGTCGTTAGTGGCTTGTGCTCAGACAGAACGGTCCTGACCGGAAGGGGGTGCGTTGGTCAGTCGGCCGGCTGTGGCTCCTCGGCGACCCGGTTCGCCTCGTCGCGCTCCTCGCCCGAGAGCGAGTCACGGAACCGGTCGACGACGGTCCGGGCCTCCTCCAGTTCGGCGGTCCCGAAGGCCCGGAGCAGGGCCAGCGCGCGCCGGGCACGGGTCTGTCGCCACGACTGCTCGCGGTTCTCGTAGGTCCGGATGGCCCGGAGGAAGTCCACCTTCGAGAACTCCGGCCAGTACGGCGCACAGAAGAACACCGCGGCCTCGTTCCCGTTGGCGTGCCACGGCAGGAAGTTCGAGGTGCGCTCGTCGCCGCCGGTCCGGATGATGAGGTCCACGTCCCGCACCGACCGACCGTACAGCCGGTCCTCGATGGTTCCCACGTCGATGTCCGCGGGGTCGAGGTCGCCCGCCTCGACGGACTCGCCGACGGTCCGCGCGGCCGACAGGAGTTCGTTCCGGCCGCCGTAGGCCAGCGCGATGTTCAGCACGAACCGGTCGTAGTCGCGGGTTCGCTCGTCGGCGTACCGGACCGCGGACCGGACGCGCTCGGGCAGCATCGACACGTCGCCGATGGCCCGGATACGGACCTCGTTCTCGTGGACCTTCTCGTTGTCCGCGAACTCGCGGAGTTTGCGCGCGAGGAGGTCGAACAGCGGGTCGAGTTCCTCCTGTGGGCGCTCGAAGTTCTCGGTCGAGAAGGCATAGAGGGTGAGCTCCTCGATGTCGAGGTCCTGACACCACTGGAGCACCTGCTCGGTCGTCTGGGCACCCTCGCGGTGTCCGTCGGGTGCGTCACCACCCTGTTCCCGGGCGTACCGGCGGTTCCCGTCCTGGATGACCGCCACGTGGGTCGGGGTGCCGGATATCTCGCGACGCAGCAGTCGCTCGTAGCCGGCACGCCACTGTCGCTTGAGCCACGAGCGCATTTGCTGATGCTAACACCGAAGGCGCTAATGTGTCTTGTGTTACGGGTTCGTCGTCCCCTGTAACCGGCCGCCGAGGGCGGCGACGGAACCGGACCGTGAGTGCTAACTGTGGGGCGAGCAGAGTCCCGCGCATGGCCGACACCATCGACGACGACCTGAAGCGCCGCACGAAGGCTCTGCTCGAACCGGGCGACATCCAGCTCAACGGGGCGATCGTCCACACCGAGTACGCCGGACAGGAGGACGTCCAGATGATGCAGGCGACCCTGGACGTGGGCGACATCATCGCCGAACACGCCGGGCACGACCCGAAGGACGTGTACGTCAACTCCGGCAACGACGACCCGGACTTCTCCTCGAACCAGCACCAGGGACTCACCCTCGACGGCGAGGAGTTCGTCTGGGAGTGCCAACAGCTCCTGCGCAACGGCAGCTTCGACGTCGTCATCTACTACGAGGCGACGGCGGACCACGAGGCCATCCTCGCCGACATCGAGGAGCTGGGGTACGACGTGACGGGCGTCCTCGGCTCTTGAGCCGGGGGCTTGAGAGGCCATGCCTCTCAGCGTCCGCGGCGACTGAGCCGGGGGCTCGGTGGACGCAGTCCATCGGCGTCCGTGGGGACTGAGCCGGGGGCTCGGTGGACGTGTTCATCGGCGTTCGCGGCGACTGACTGCTGTTCTCGGGGTTCTCGCCTGCTTCGACCGAGGCCGAGGTCCTTATGTCTACCCGACACCGAGCACGGGGCATGGGAAGGGCGGTCGATTACGAGATGGATAGCACAGACCGCGCCATCGTCAACGCGTTCCAGGGTGGGTTCCCGGTGGTGGCGCGACCTTTCGACCCCGCAGCGGCGGCACTCCGCGACCGCGGCATCGAACTGACGGAGGGCGAACTCGTCGAGCGGGTGCGCCGACTCGACGAGGAGGGCGTGCTCACCCGGTTCGGGCCGCTCATCAACGCACAGCAGATCGGGGGGACGGCCACGCTCGTGGCCATGCACGCCCCCGAGGACCGCTTCGACGAGGTCGCCGAGCAGGTCAACGCCCACCGCGAGGTGGCACACAACTACGAGCGCGAGCATCCACACCTGAACATGTGGTTCGTCGTCAGCGTGGCGGACGCGGACCGCGTGGACGAGGTGCTCGCCGAGATCGAGGAGGAGACGGGCCAGCGGACGTACAACCTGCCGAAACAGCAGGAGTTCCGCGTCGAGGCGAAGTTCTACGTCGACGCCGTCATCGAGGGCGGGTCGGTCGACCTCACCGGCCTGGGCCCGAACGAGGAACCGTCCGGGCGGAACACGCTCACGCCACAGGAGCGCGACCTCGTCCTCGAGATACAGGACGGGTTCGAAGTTACGGCGACGCCGTACAGCGACGTGGCCGAGGCCATCGACGCCGACCTCGACTGGGTGCTCTCGACCATCCGCCGGTTCGAGCGCGAGGGGAAGATCCGCCGCATCGGCGTCATCCCGAACCACTACGCGCTCGGGTACACGGAGAACGGGATGACCGTCTGGAACGTCCCGGACGATCTGGTCGACGAGGTCGGCCCCGAGATAGCGGGCCTGGAGTTCGTCACGCACTGTTACGAGCGCCCTCGCCACGACGGCGTCTGGCCGTACAACTTCTTCGCGATGACCCACGGCAGGTCCGAAGAAGAGAGCCAGCAGCGCATCGAGCAGGTGCGCGAGAAGATGAGCGAGTTCTGGGACGTGGGCGAGGACGACTGGGACTCGCTGTTCTCGACGCGCATCCTGAAGAAGACGGGCATCCGGATGGCCGAGCGCGCCGAGGCGAACACGGAGTCCGAGTGACCGCCGCCGGCGTCGACAGCCAGCCCCCCGAACGTGTCGGGGACCGTTCCAGCGCGGTGAGAGTGGACGCTACCCTTTTATGCATCTCGTCCAATCCACAGCACGAGACAGTGTCGTTCGACCACCAACGGAGGGACACATGATACCGCTACTCCACGATTTCGAGGGTGAGACGGTCCTCGTCGTCGGTGGCGGCCGGGTCGGGGCCCGCAAGGCCCGCCGGTTCGCCCGCGAGGCGCGCGTCGTCGTCGTCAGTCCCGACTTCGCCGACGCCGACTTCGGCGGTGCCGAGCTGGTCGAAGCCACCCTCGACCCCGAGGACGTGCCCGACTGGCTGGACCGGCTGGACCCGATGCTCGTGGTCGCGGCGACCGACGACGGGGAGTTGAACGCCGCTATCGAGCACGAAGCCAGGGCACGAGACGTGCTCGTCAACCGGACCGATATTCACGGGAGCAGGGAGCGCGGGAGCGTCGTCGTTCCGGCGACGGTGCGTGACGACCCGGTCGTCGTCTCCATCTCGACCGGTGGCGCGTCGCCCGCCCTCTCGAAGTACCTCCGTGAGCGACTCGAGGACGAACTGGCCGGCGCAGGTGCCATGGCCGAGTTGACTGGCTACCTGCGCGACGAACTTCAGTCACGGGGCGTGGACCCGGCCGAACGCCGGGCCATCGTGCGGGACGTCGTCAGACAGGATGACGTTTGGACAGTTTTACGTACTGGTAACACCAAGCCCCGTCAGATAGCGCGTGAGGTCCTTCGGGACCGCGCACTCACCGAGAAATGAACGCAGGAACAGGCGTCATCACCGGCGTACGTGTCTCGCACTCAACGGCCAGCGTCGACGACATCGCGGCCGCAAGCGGCGAGTCACAGCGAGCCGTGGTCGCCACGCTCCGCGCCCGTGACGGTGTCAGAGAGGCGTACTGCCTCCAGACGTGCAACCGTGCCGAGGCGTACGTCGTCACCGACGACCCCGTCACCGGGCGGGCCGTCGTCACCGACTACGCGAACGACGTGCCGGACGACGTGGTCGAGTACATGGGCCACGAGGAGAGCCTGCGCCACCTGCTCCGGGTCGCTGCCGGCCTGGACTCGCTCGTCCTGGGCGAGGACCAGATCCTCGGGCAGGTCCGGACCGCCTACGAGGATTCGCGCGCCGAGGACGGCATCGGCCAGATGCTCGACGACGCGGTGCTGAAGGCCATCCACGTGGGCGAGCGCGTCCGCACCGAGACCGACATCAACGAGGGCGTCGTCTCGCTGGGCTCGGCCGCCGCCGAACTCGTCGCCACGAAGCGAGACCTCGACGGCGCGACCGCACTGGTCGTCGGCGCAGGCGAGATGGCCACGCTGGCCGCCCGCGCCCTCGCGGACCGCGGCGTCACCGACCTCGTGGTCGCGAACCGCACGCTCCCACACGCCGAACACCTCGCCGAGCAGGTTGACATCGACACCGAGGCGGTCACGCTGGCCGCGCTCACGACCGTCGTCGACCGTGCAGACGTGGTCGTCACGGCGACCGGGAGCGACGACCCGGTTCTCACCGCAGCCGACCTCGACGACGGGAACGACCACGTCGTGGTCGACCTCGCGCAACCCCGGGACGTGGCGACAGAGGCCCGCGACCTCGACCACGTGACAGTGTACGACCTCGACACGCTGGAGGACGTCACCGAGGAGACGCGCGAACAGCGCCGCGAGGCCGCCGAGGCCGTCGAGGCGCTCATCGACGAGGAGTTCGACCTGCTGCTCGACCAGTACAAGCGAAAACGCGCCGACGAGGTCATCGCCGCGATGTACGAGTCCGCCGACCGCATGAAACAGCGCGAGGTCGAGACGGCGCTGTCGAAGCTCGACCTCGACGAGGAGGAGCGCGAGGTGCTCGAATCGATGGCGGACTCGCTCGTCGGCCAGTTGCTCTCCGCCCCGACCAAGAGCCTGCGCGAGGCCGCCGCCGAGGACGACTGGACGACCATCAACACCGCACTCCAGCTGTTCGACCCCGATTTCGGGGCCGACGCACCGCCGATCGCGAAGTTCGCGAAGATGGGTGAGATGCCCGACGAGATTCCCGAGGGCGTCGCGGAGGAACTCCCATCGGACGCTCCGGTCGGCGCGCTCAGCGACGACGACTGAGTTCTCGAGCCGCGTATCCGCCGATTCCAAGCCCCGCCAGCGCCGCCAGCGGGCCGAATCCGGGCGTCCCGCTCGAGTCGTCCGTCCCGTCTGCAGTCCCATCACCATCACCATCAGGAGCCGGCTCCGTGCTGTCCGGTTCGGTGTCCCCGCCACCCGCACTTCCTGCGGCCGTCACCCGCGAGACCACGCCAGAGTTCCCCGAGAGCCGCGCGCTCCGGGTCGTGCCGACGTACAGTTCGCCGTCGTGGTCCTCGCCGAAGGAGAGCAAGAGCGACTCGAGGACCGTCCCCTGGCCCGCGACCTGTACGCTGGCCATCGGCCACTGGCCATCGTCGGTCGGGTCCGCGACGTACAGTCTGCCGCCTGAACCGCCCCGCCAGTCGCCGAAGAGGTACCGGTCCGCGAGTTCGGGAACCGCGTCACCCCGGTACAGGTAGCCACCGACGACCGCGATGCCGAGGGTTTCGCCGTCGCGCTCGTGGGGGTACTCGACGACCGGGTCGACCAGTGGGTCGCCGTCGGGCGTCTCGGTCGGGCAGGAGTCGGCCGAGTAGCAGTGTGCACCCTCGCGGACGTTCCAGCCGTAGTTGCCGCCCGCGCGGACCACACTGACCTCCTCGTAGCGGTTCTGGCCCACGTCGGCGACCAGCAGGTCCTCGCCCGCGAAGGACATCCGCCACGGGTTCCGGAAGCCCCAGGCGTAGTGTTCGTCGAGGCCCTCGCGGCCGACGAGGGGGTTGTCGTCGGGGATGGCGTAGGGCTCGCTGCCGTCGGTCCCGTCCACGTCGATTCGGAGGATGCTCCCGAGCAGGTTCTCGGTCACATCCTGGCCGTTGCCGCCCGAGACCGCGTCGTACCAGTCCGCGACGTGGCCCGTCCCGCGGTCGCCACCGCCGCCGCCGTCGCCGGTTGCGACGTAGAGGTATCCATCGGGACCGAAGACGATGGCACCGGCGTTGTGGTTCGACTGTGGCTGCGGAATCTCGAGGACGGTTCGCTCGCTCTCCGGGTCGGCCGAATCGCCGTCGGCGGTGAACTCCGCGAGCACGAACGTGTGGGAGTAGTTCGAGGGGGTACCGGACCGCCGCGGGGCGCTGTAGCGGGCGAAGAACCGGCCGTTTTCCTCGTACTCGGGATGGAACGCCAGCCCGAGCAGCCCGCGCTCCTCGTAGCCACCGAGCGAGACCATCCGGTCGCGCACGTCGAGGAAGCGGCTGCGCTCCCCGTCTTCGACCACGTCGACGGTGCCGGTCTGGTCGACGACGTAGGGTCGGTCGTCCCCGGGGGCGAACTCGACACCGAGTGGCGCGGTGAACCCCTCGGCGACCGATTCGAGCGCGATGGTCGGGCCGGCCGCGAGGCCGGTGTCGTCGGCGTTGCCGAGGCTCCCAGTCACGCAGCCCGCGCCGAGTGCGACCCCGCCCGCCGCCGCAGCGCTGGCGAGGAAATGGCGACGGGTGCGACGCCGGCCACCGGCTATCGGTCTCCCTGTCATGTGATTGGGTAGGGCCGCCAGCAGGAAAGGTGGCCGGTCGCTCAGACGAGGGTCTCCGTGACGTAGTGTGATGCTGCCCGAAGCGTCGCCTCGCTCAACTGCCAGGTGTGCTCCCAGCGCCGCGGGCGCAGTTCGAGCCCGTCGTGCCGGGAGAACGCCTCGTGGTTGTAACAGCCCGAGCCGTGCCAGCGGGTCTCCCCGCCGAACACCGTGTCGTCGGCGTACGCGGTCGCCATGGGCGTGACGAGGACGGTCCCGAGTTCGCGCATCACGACCGCGCCGAGGTCGTGTTCGCACCGGGAGTCGACCTGCGTCTCGGCGGCGTCACCGGTCAACACGGTGTGGAGCCACTCGTGGACCGCGATGTTCTCCGAGACGGCGCGCCCGTCCCAGATGGCGGTCGCGCCGACGTTGGCGAACGCGACGGCACCCCCGTCACCCACGACGCCGTTCGCGCCGCCGTAGCCGAGCGCCTGGTTGTACGGCTCGTTCGGGAGGAACAGGTGGCAGGCGGTCGGGTCGTAGGCGTCCTCGGCACGCAGCCAGGACTCCACGTCGGCGAACAGCTGCTGGTACGTCCCCATCCCGACCCGTGACTCGGGAATCGGCGCGCCACGGGTGACCGACACGTCGACGGCCACGTCGTGACCGTGTTCGAGGCGGTACGCGACCTGTTCGACGCCGTTCGCGACGGCCTGGGCGATCTGTCTCGTCCGTGTCGACCAGCCGAACCGGCTGTCGGGATGGACCTGCACCGCGAGGCGGGCGGTCGGGCGAGACGTCTCGTGTGTGGCGGACGCGAACTCGGGGGCGGACGCGAGCCCGAGGGAGCCGAGCGCGCCGAGGCCGAGGGCTGCGAGGACCGCTCTCCTGGAGGTCGGGGGCACGGCCGGCGATTCGACGGCGGGCCGTATCACGTTTCCCCCGGACGGTGCAGTGTCTATGCCCCAACGATTATTTGAACCGGCATCGATGTTTCCGCCATGGCCGACGTGCTGTCAACCGACGAAATCCAGGAGCAACTCCCCGAGGGGTGGTCGCTCGACGGTGACGAGATCGTCCGGACCTTCGAGTTCGACGACTACATGAAAGGCGTCAATTTCGCGCAACTGACGGGTGAGATCGCCGAAGCCCAGTTCCACCACCCGACGATGATAATCCGGTACAAGGAGGTCGAGGTCCGCTTCACCAGCCACGAGGAGGGCGGCATAACCGAGAAGGACATCGAGATGGCGCAGTTCCTGAACAGGGAAGTCTGAGAGGGAGCCGACGATGCACGCCGAGTACGTCGTTGCTGTCCGGTTCCGACTCGACCCGACCAGCGCCGACGTCTCGGTGACCCCGAACGAGTTCGAGACCACTCTGCTGCGGGAGGCTGACGAGCCCGGGACCGACGGCTGGCTCTTCTTCCGGGACAACCTCTGGCGCGGCGAGTTGAACGACCCCGCCTACGTCCGCGAACTGGCCGAGGACGAACTGGGCGTGACCGTGCTCTTCGTCGAGTTCCGGGGGCTTCGGACCGACGACGAGTACTTCTCGGCGCTCAAGGAGGCTATCGGTGAGAATCTCGACCTGTTCCGGGCGGATTCGGTCCACGAGGTGCTGAACAAGTACCTCGGGAGCTCGATACAGGTCGAGGACTGAGTCGGGTCAGGCGCGCTGTCGAAGGCGCTCGATGCGGGATTCCGTCCGCGGATGGGTTCCCGGGAGTCTGTTCGTGAACTGGATGCGCAGGCGCTCGAACGTCCAGCCGTAGGGTAGCCGCGTGCCCTCGGGCCCGAGCAGCACGTCGGGCGTCGGGTCCTCGGGCGGCGGCGGGACGATGGAGAACGCCTCGACCCTGTCGGTGGCTCGCGGGTCGAGGGTCGGTGCCGCGTCGAACCGCTCGTCGAGGCTAGCCAGCGCGCTCGCGAGCGCACCCGGCTGGCCGGTCACCTCGACGGCGGTCCGGTCGGCGGCGAGTTCGCGCTGGCGCGAGAACAGCAACAGGAGGCCGCGACCGACCACGAGGAAGCAGCCGCCGACCGCCACCGACGCGCCGGCGGCGAGCAGTCCGACCAGGTTCCCATCCTTCCTGGCGATATCGTCGCTCCCGAGCGTGCCGAGGCCCCACTGGAACAGGTCGTCCGCGACGAACACAGGGATGGCACAGAGGCTGGTGAGCGTCACGTCACGGTTCGCCACGTGGGCGAGTTCGTGGGCGACCACGGCGGCCAGCTCATCGGGGTCGAGCGTCTCGGTGACGCCGGTGGAGAGGACCAGTGTCGCGTCTCGCCGGCGAAGCCCTGTGACCATCGCCAGTGGCGTCTCGCTCTCGACTAATCGGATGGTGGGTGCCGGGATGTCGAGTTGCTGGCTGGTCGTGGTGACGAGTCGTGTCAGTTCGGCCGGTGCGTCGCGTCGCCCGCGACCGAGACCCTGGAGGGGAGAATCGCCGAGTTCCCGCCGTACCGACCAGCCCATGACGACGAGGGTGCCGAGGGCCCCTGCAGCGAGCGAGAGCACGACGCCGCCCTCGCCACCGCCGCCGAGTCCGACCACGAACAGCGAAGCACCCGTGAAGACCACGAAGAGGACACCACCGAGTGTGAGTGTGACGACGAGCAACCCGAACAGGGCGACGACCATGCGGAGGGAGAGGGCCACCGAGCGGGACATGTCACATCGCAGTCCGTCTTGCCCGATAGTTCTTCTGTCGTATCACGAAAGCCGGAAAGCATTTAGCCGAATATTGCCTACGTTCTGTTCCTTATGCGACCTGCGGACTACGACTTCTGGCTGTTCGACCTCGACGGTACGCTTATCGACGTCGACTGGTCCTACACTCGCGAGGTGTTCGACGACGTCGGCGCGATCCTCGGCCGGGAGTTCACAGACCGCGAGGCACACATCATCTGGAACGGCCTCACGGGCAAGCGCGACGACCAGCTCCGCGAATGGGGCATCGACCCCGCCGAGTTCTGGCCCGCCTTCCACTCCATCGAGAACCCCGACGTGCGGGCCGAACGGACGTTCCTGCACCCGGACGCTGAGTTCGTCGGGGAACTCGACGCCCCCGTCGGCCTCGTGACGCACTGCCAGCAGTTCCTCACCGACCCCGTCATCGACCACCTCGACATCCGCGACTGGTTCGACACCATCGTCTGCTGTACCGACGACACGGGCTGGAAACCGGACCCGGACCCGGTGTACCGCGCCCTCTCGGAGATGGACGTCGACTACCGGCGGGTCGCCTCCGACGGCGGCTTCGGGTCCGTGGCCGACGGCGTCCTCGCCGGCGACGGCAGCTGTGACGTGGGCGCGGCCTGGAACGCCGGCCTCGACGCCATCCACGTCGAGCGCCACGGCCACGAGAAGCGCGGCCACTGCGTCATGGGCGACTACCGGGTGACGAACTTCGAAGAACTGTGGCGACAGGTCGATTCCGAGACGGCAAGCGACTGAGTGTTCGGTCGGTTCTCTCCGCTATTCTGCCAGCGCGTCCAGATACTCGTCGTACTGTTCGATACCCGTCGCAACCATGCTTCCGTCCCGGACCGACAGGCCCAGCCGGTCCAGCAGGGTGACGGCGTACTCGCTCGACCCGGCCCGCAGGAAGTCCCGGTACGTCTCGGGGGCGAGGTCGCCGTCGAGCAGGCGACTGGCCGTCGCCAGCCCGCCGACGGACCCGAGCAGGTACCAGTAGGCGTGACAGGGCTCGCGGTCGAGGTTCTGGCTCATCCAGAGCGTCGCGTCGGCGTCATCGAAGGTCACGTCCGGGTAGAACCGCCGCATCGTCTCCAGGTTCCGGGCGTCGATGTGGTCCGCGGTGAGCGTCTCGCCCGATTCGATGTCCCGGAACAACTGGCGGACGAACGCCATACCGCGGGCTGCCGCGAGCATCGGGAGCTTCCGGGTGAACGTGTCGAGGACGTGCCGCCGGTCGGCCTCCGCTTCGAAGGTGTCGAGCAGGTGGCGGACAAGCAGCGCCTCGTGACAGAAGCTCGCTATCTCGGCGACGTGGTCCGGGTAGGACTGGTAGGTCGTCGGCTGTGCCGCGTCGAAGTGGTCCTTGTGCATCACGTGGCCGAGTTCGTGGACGAAGAAGAGCAGCGACCAGAGGTCGTCGGCGTAGTTCAGGTGGACGAACGAGCCGACCTCGTAACTCCCGAACGCGGCTGCGACGATGCCGCGTTTCTCCTGGGTCTCGTACACGTCGACCCGGCGCTGGTCGAGCAGGTCCGCGAGTCTGTCCTGGTAGTCGCTGCCGAGCGGTTCGACCGCCGCGAGGACGTGTTCGACTCCCTCGTCGTAGGGAATCTCGGGTCCGTCGCCGGTCGCCAGTGGGGCGGCCCGGTCCCAGTTGTGGAGGTCGTCGCCGTCGAGGTCCTCCCGGATGTACTCTAGCCGGCGGGCGAAGGGGTCGTAGTTCTCCAGGACTGCGTCGGTGAGGGCTTCGTGCACCTCGGTCGGGAGGTCGTCGGTCGCCATGTCGATGGCCGAGTCGTAGTCCCGGACGCGGGCCCGGGTGGCGGCCGACCGGAGGTGCTCGGCGTAGGCCTGGGCCGTTGCGATGCGGTGCTCGGAGAGCGCGTCGCGGTAGGCGTGGTGGACCTGTCGTCGAACCTCGCGGTCTTGGTGGCTCAACAGCCGCCCGAACGACTGACCGGTGACGGTCAGCGTCTCGTCGCCGACCTCGACCGTCCGGGCCTCGACCGCGGCCGAGTCGATGCGTTCGAGGACCCGCGAGGGCGCGTCGAGCGCGTCCTCGAGGTCGGTGAGCAGGTCCTCCTCGGCTGGGGAGAGCGTGTGTGCAGCGCGTCGGAGGGCGTCGTCGAGGAAGTGTTCGTACGTCTCGAGTTCGGGTGTCTCGGCGAGGAGGCGCTCGACGTGGTCGCGCCCGGCCTGCTGGATGGCCGGCTCCAGCCCGCTGAACAGGCCGTCGATGCGGGCTCGAAGCCCCCGGGCGCGCTCGCGGCGGCGCTCGGCGGCCTCGTCGTCGGTGTCCACGAGCAACTTGAGCTGCGGGTAGAGCCAGACCGGGCCCCGTTCCCGGAGGAGAGCCTCGCGGCGTTCGAGCGCGTCTCGGAGCGCCTGCCCGTCCTCGACCACCGATTCGTCGACCGGGTCGAAGGTCTCGACACGGGATTCGAGGGACTCGAACGCGGCTTCCCACGCCTCGTCGGTCTCGAACACGAGTGAACGGTCCCAGCGGTACTCGGCGTCGATGGCGGAGCGGGAGGGCAGCGAGTTCATCGACTGGACTTCGCCCAGCCGCCAGAAAAGTATTGGGCTGCAGACAGATATCCTGGTGGGCTACGCCTCCTCGTAGCCCGCGAGTATCGCCAGATCCTCGTCGATGGCAGCCAGCACCGCTTTCAACACCTGCATCCCCGACTTCTCGACCCTGTCCGGATTCGCGAGCACCTGCACCTGTTCCTCGCCCAGTGAGACGAAGTCCATGTCCAGCCGGTCCGCAGTCGCCCGCAGGCCGAGGCCAGCGTCGGCCCTCCCAGCCAGCACCTTCCGGGCCGGGCTCTCGTGGGCGCGCAGCGAGAGGTCGAAACCGTCGATCTCGGAGACGGTGTCGTGGCGGTCCTCGCCGCGCTGTTCGGCCAGTTCGGCGACCGCGTTCCCGAGACTCGTTCGCAAACCGGAGTCGGTCGTCCGGTTGACGAACCGGAGCTTCCGGTCCACGAGGTCGGCCAGCCCCTCGATGTTCTTTGGATTGCCGTCCGGGACCACGAGACCCCACTCGCGGGTCCACGAGCCGAGTACTTCAGAGTCGACCTCGCGTTCGAGTGGGCCGGCAGTGACCGCGAAGTCAGGTACGCCGGAGCGCAGTCGCCGGAGGCCCTGTCGCGACCCGACCGAGAGGTATCGCGGGGAGCCGAGGCGGTCGAGGACCCGCGAGAGGAGCGGGTCGTCCTCGCCGACGCCGAAGACGGTCGGGGGGCGCACGTCGGGCGAGAACAGCTGGACCTCGACCGACTCACCTTCATCGAGGTATTCCGTGTCGGCGGGAACCTCGACCACGCCGTCGGCCTCGACGAGGCTGGTGGTCGCGCCGGAGCCCTTGTCGACCGGGTAGACCAGCGTGTTGCCTTCCGCGTCCTCGACCAGTCCGGCGGGCATGAGCCGCATCCGCCCCTCCGAATAGCGTTCCTGCACGGCCATCGCCCCCTCGACGGTGGCGGTTCGGGGTTCCGGCAGGCCCGCCGCCCGGCGGATGGCCGGGGCGACGAACGTCCGGAAGATTGTGAGCGCGGAGACGGGATACCCGGGGAGGCCGACGTAGGCCGAGTCGTCGAGACGGCCGACCAGCATCGGTTTTCCGGGCTTCACGGCGACACCGTGGAGCAGGAGTTCGCCCTGGTCCTCGATGACCTGGTAGATGACGTCGACCGCGCTGGCGCTGGTGCTGCCCGAGGAGAGCACGAGGTCGCACTCCTCGCTGGCCTCGACGAGGATGCGCTCCATCTCGTCGTAGTCGTCGCCGGCGTGGGGGTAGAGCTTCGGGACGCCACCCGCTTCCTCGACACCCGACGCGACGGTGTAGCTGTTCACGTCGTATATCTGGCCGCGCTCGGAGTGGAGCTCGCCGCCGGGACGGACGAGTTCGTCGCCGGTCGAGACGATGCCGACTACTGGCTTCCCGTTCACCGGGACCTCCTCGACCCCGAGCGCCGAGAGCAGCCCGATTTCGCGCGAGGTGAGCCGGGTTCCGGGGCCGAGGGCGCGCTCGCCCGCCGCAACGTCCGAGCCGGCGAACATCACGCTGTCGCCGGGGGCGACGCCGGTGTAGACGCTGACGTGCTCGCGGTCGTCGGACTCCTCGGTCTTCTCGACCATGACCATCGCGTCCGCGCCGTCGGGCATGACGGCCCCCGTCGATATCTCCACGCACTCGCCGACGCCGACCTCGACGTCCGGTTCGGCTCCGGCGTGGACCTCCCCCACCAGATCGAGGACTGCGGGGTCGGCCTCGTCCGCGCCGAAGGTGTCCTTCGCCCGGAGTGCGTAGCCGTCGAGTTTCGCGCGGTCGAAGCCGGGCACGTCGATGGTCGCGTCGATTCGCTCGGCGAGGACGCGCCCGCGGGCGTCTTCGAGGGGAACGGTCTCTGCCTCGGGTTCGAGGTCGAGGCTCGCGATGGCCTCGTGCGCTTCCTCGGGCGGAGCCAGGTCGCGGAACTCCTTCCTCATGCCGACCACTCCCAGTTCTGGACCGCGATGAGGTCGCCTTCCGGCAGCCCCTCGATACCTTCGCGTATCTCGACCCATCCATCGGAGAGGGCGACCGAGGAGAGCACGCCCGAACCGCCTGCTCGCACCGGGACCGCCACGCGCTGGCCGTCCTTCGAGTCGAACCGGACTCTCGCGTACGTCCGCACGCCGGGTTCGCTCGGTATCTTCCGGTCGAGCATCGCCGGGTTCGTCGGCGGCTCCTCGATGGGGAGCGAGCCGGTCCACTTCACGGCGTACCGGAGGAACTGCACCGCGTTGACGATGCAGGCGACGGGGTACCCTGGCAGCATCACGACGGGGGTATCCTCGACCAGTCCCAGCGCGACCGGGTGGCCCGGTTTCAGGGCGACGCCGTGGACGAACACCTCGCCGAGTTCGTCGACCACCTCCGGGACGAGGTCGCGCTCGCCGACGGAGGAGCCGCCGGTGGTCGCGACCACGTCGTGTTCCTTGCAGGCGTCGGCGATGGCCGTTTTCAGTTGCTCGTAGTCGTCCGTGACCACGTCGTACCGGGTCGCCTCGGCCCCCCAGCGGTCGGCGAGCCGCGAGACCGTGAGCGAGTTCGTCTCGATGACCTCGCCGGGACCCGGGTCCGAATCCACGAGTTCCTCTCCGGTCGGAATCACGCCCACGCTCGGTGGCTCGAACACCGAGACGGACTCGATGCCGACCGACCGTAGCAAGCCAAGGTCCGAGGGCCGGAGCCGGTGGCCCGGGTCGTAGAGGTGCTGTCCCTCGCGCACGTCCTCGCCCACGGGCGCGACGTTCTCGCCTTCGGCCAGCGCGTCGAACACCTCGACCTCGTCGCCGAAGGTGTCCGTGTGCTCTATCATGACGACGGCGTCGGCCCCACCCGGGAGCGCGCTCCCGGTGTGGACCCGGACCGCCTCGCCCGGCATCGGGTCCTCGTCGACCACCCGAAGTATCTCCGGGGAGCGGTCGCTCGCGCCGAAGGTGTCGCTCGCCCGGACCGCGAAGCCGTCCATCGCTGCCTTCGGGTAGTCCGGCACGTTCCGGTCGGATTCGACCGGTTCGGCAAGCACTCGGCCGTCGGCCTCGGCGACCGTGACCGTCTCCGTGCGGTCGAGTTGTGTCACCCGCTCCGCCAACAACTCCCGCGCGTCGTCGACGCGCGTCCGGTCCTTGAAACCGGATTCCTTCCTGTCCTCGTCCATGACTTGAACTGTGCTCGGGAGCGGCAAAAGCCTGCGGGAGCATGACTTCGTGCGACTGGAACCGACCGCGTCCGAGGCGCACCCACCAAACGTGACAGTTATCTGGAACGCTGCTGAAGGGCCGGTATGGTCCTCGGTCTCTCCACGTTCGCACTCCTGCTCGTCCTCGTCGGCATCGCCTTCCTCGGCTACGGTGGGCGCTCGGTCCGCGACGCCTACCGCATCCAGGCCAACGACCCGAAATCGGCCTACGAGGCCCGGAACAGCGGCCCCTTCGAGATAGAGGGCACCGCGAAGCTCCACGAGGAGTACGTCCGGTCGCCGTTCACGGACGCCCACTGTCTCGTCTGTCACTGGAAGGTCGAGGAGTACCGCAGCAGCGGGAAGAACAGCCACTGGGCGACCATCGACGAGGGCACCTGGTGGCGGCCGTTCCGGGTCGAGGACGACACCGGGCAGGTGCTGGTCGACCCCAGTGGGGCGCGGTTCTCGCTCGACGAGTCGAGCCGTATCCACGTCGACGGCGGAACCATGCCCCCCGAGACGGTCCAGCAGTTCATCGACGCCAACGAGGACGTCGACTCGGAGAACACGTCGATGGACCTGAAGCTGTTCAAGCTCAAGACGGGCAACGACCGGCGCTACATCGAGGAACGCCTCGACATCGGGGAGACGGTCCACGTCCTCGGCCACAGCCGCCCCGACCCGGACCGCGAGTTCGGGTCGCGGCTGTACGCCATCGTCGGCGCGCAGAAACGCCTCGACAGTGGGTTCCTGGGGAACCTGCTTGCCCGTGCCATGGAGCCGCCGTTTCTCATCTCGGACACCAGCGAGGGCGGGGCGGTCCGCCGACTGCTGTACCGCGCGGCGGTGCCGAGCATCATCGGGGCCGCGTGTCTCGTGTTCGCCGTCGCCTGGCTGTGAATAGCTGGCATGGTCTCTCGCTCCTGCGGTACCGCATCCGCGGCCTTTTTCGCCCCCCGATACCAAGAGTCGGCCATGTCAGCGCTGCGTGACGCGTTACGGGAGCTGCCGGACGCGGTGTTCGCCGATTTCCTCGAGTCCGACGAGGCGTATCTGCTGGTCATCGACCTGCCGGGCGTCACCGCCGACACGCTCGACGTCTCCGTGAAGAACGGCCGTCTCAGCATCGAGGCACGCCGCGAGAAGGACGTCCCGCCCCAGTTCCGCTACGACCGGGAGGACCGGTCGATGTTCCTCGACGTGGAACTCCCCCTGCCGCCGGACGCGACGGCCGAGGGAGCCGACGCGTCGGTCGAGCGCGGTGTCCTCCAGCTCACGCTGCCCAAGCGTGGGGCCACAGAGGAGACGACCATCGAGATCACGGACGCCGAGTAAGCCCGGGTGGTCACGCTGGTAACCCTCCGCGCCTACTGGCGCTTCTTCGTCGTCGCGCGTCAGTTCCTCCCCTTGCTGCTCGCGTACGCCCGTGACCGCCGGAAGTACCTCCTCTTCGGCGGGAAACGGCAGGTCGACCGAGAGACACGAATCCGCCGCGCCGAGCGGCTGCTGGACTCGCTGCTCACGCTCGGTCCCACGTTCATCAAGCTCGGCCAGTTGCTCTCGACCCGCCCGGACATCCTCCCCGCCGAGTACATCGACGTGCTCGCGTCGCTGCAGGACGACGTGCCCGCTGCTCCCTGGGCCGAGGCGAAGGTCGTCATCGAGGACGAACTCGGGCCCGTCGAGGAGGTGTACGACGAGTTCGACACCACGCCCATCAGCGGCGCGAGCCTCGGACAGGTGTACCGCGCCCGGGTCGACGGCGAGGAGGTCGCCGTCAAGATCCGCCGGCCGAACATCGAGTCGCTCGTCGAGGCCGACCTCACGGTCATCAAGTGGTCGCTCCCGCTGTTGATGCGGTTCGTGGGCGAGGCACGGGCGTTTTCGCTCGAGAACCTCGCCGACGAGTTCGCGAAGACCATCCGCGAGGAGATGGACTACCAGCGCGAGGCCCGGATGCTGAACGAGATCCGCGACAACTTCGACGACGACGAGGACATCGTCATCCCGGACGTGCTCGCGGGCTACTCGGGCCCCCGCGTGCTCACCATGCACTACGTGACGGGGACGAAGATCAACGACGTCGACGAACTCGACGAGAAGGACATCGACCGGAGCGCGGTCGCCGAGACGCTCCAGCGCGCCTACCTCAAGATGATAATCGAGGACGGTGTGTTCCACGCCGACCCCCACCCCGGCAACCTCGCGGTCCGGGACGACGGGGCCATCATCTTCTACGACTTCGGCATGTCCGGCCGGGTCGACTCGTTCGTCCAGGAGAAGATCGTCGAGTTCTACATCGCCGTCGCCAACCAGGACATCGACGGCATCCTCGACTCGCTCATCGCCATCGGGACACTCTCGCCCACCGCCGACCGGCAGGTCATGGGCGAGGTGATGGAACTGGCCATCGCGGACGCCCGTGGTGACGACATCGAGCAGTACCGCGTGAACCAGATCGTCGGCCAGATAGAGGACTCCATCTACGAGTTCCCGTTCCGCCTGCCGGCGAACCTCGCGCTCGTCCTCCGGGTCGCGACCGTGGTCGAGGGCGTCTGTGTCACGCTGGACTCGAACTTCGACTTCATCAGCACCGCGACGGAGTACCTCACCGAGGAGGGCTACCGCGAGGAGTCCATCAAGCAGTTCGTCGACCAGACGAAGGACCAGGCCTGGGAGTCCGCCCAGTCGATGCTCCGGGTCCCACCGAAGCTGGAGAACACCCTGGACCGCGCCCAGCGCGGGAACCTCACGGTGCAGATCGAGCTGAACGACTCTTCGGGGACGCTCGACAAACTGGCGAAACGGCTGGTGTACGCCCTGTTCTTCGCGTTCGGGCTGGTCTCCTCGTCGGTGCTTTACGCCGCCGGCGGCGTCTGGGAGGTCCGCGTCGCCGCCGTCATCGCGGCGTTCTCGCTGCTCACGCTGGTGGGCCTGTGGCGGTCGTTCCGGACGAAGAAGGGTATCCGGGCGCAGCCGCAGTTCACCCGCCAGAACCTCAGAGAGCGCCGCGGGAACGAGTAGAGGACCAGCATGTGGCACCTCTACGACCGGGTCGACCGGTGGCTGCGGGGTCTCCCTCGATACCAATACGCGCTGTTCCTCGGCCTGTCAGGCGGTGTGGGCGTCCTTCTCGCAGGACTGTTGGTGAGTGACGAGTTACGTCTCCTGCAGGCCGGCACGATGGCGTTCGTCATGTTCGGACTCGAAGCTGTGTTCGGCCTCCACCAGACGGCTGAGGACTGAGCGAGACGGTGCGGCGTCCACCCTCCCCTCGTCTCCCGCACCGGGCCCGGGTTCGCACGCCGCCGCCGCCGGCACAGAGACCCAACGACCTTTCTACCAGCCCAACTCACCACCAGCCATGGACATCGAGCCCTTCGGCCTCGAACGCTGGTTCGGGCAGTACGAACACGGTGCCGACATCATGCTCGCCGAATCCGGGATTCGCCCGCTCGACTCGGAGCGCTTCGATACGGACCCCGGCGAGCTGAACTACGTCATCCCGACCGATGGCGACCCCGAGTTCAGGGACGAAATCGGCGAGCGCTACGGCCGGGGCAAGGACGAGGTGTGTTTCACCTGCGGGACACAGGAGGCGAACCTCCTGATATTCCTCTCCTTACTCGACGAGGGCGACCACGCCGTGGTCGTCACGCCGACCTACCAGGCCCTGCAGTCGGTCCCCGACGCCGTCGGCGACGTGACCCGCGTCTGGCTCTCGGAGGGTGACTGGCGGCTGGACGTCGACGCAGTCGCCGACGCGATGCGCGAGGAGACGAAACTCGTCGTGCTGAACAACCCGAACAACCCGACCGGACGATACCACGACGAGGCGAAGGTGCAGGAACTGTACGACCTCGCGGCCGAGAACGAAGCATACCTGCTCTGTGACGAGGTGTACCGACTGCTCGACGACGACCCGCTCCCGCCGGTCGCCAGCCTGGGCGAGTGGGGCATCTCGACGACCAGCCTGACGAAGGCGTATGGTCTCGCTGGCCTGCGCTTCGGGTGGATCGCCGGTCCCGAGGACGTGGTCCAGCAGGCGGTCGAGTGGAAGGACTACACCACCATCTCGCCGCCCATCTTCGGCCAGCACGTCGCGAAACAGGCGCTGGGCGAGCAGGAGGACGAGATTCTGGCGGAGAACCGCGAGCTGGCGAAGACGAACCGCGATATCGTCCGTGAGTTCGTCGAGGAACACGACCTCGAGTGGTACGACCCGGTGGGGGTGAACGGGTTCGTCTCGGTGCCGGAGGGCTTCGCGGACGCCCGGGAGTTCTGCGTCGCCGTCGTCGAGGAGGAGAGCGTCGTGCTCGCGCCGGGCGACCTGTTCGGCTTCGAGAACTACTGGCGGCTCGGGTTCGGGCTGCCGACCGCGGAGTTAGAAGAGGGACTGGAACGGGTTGCGCGGGTCATCGAGCGCGGCGGAACGAACTAGGTCCTACAGCGGAAGCAGGTGGATAAACTCCTCGACCTCGACGTCGTCGACGCCGTAGGCGGTGACGCGCCGGCCGTTGTGCGAGAACTGTGTGTACTGCGGCGACATCACGCCGACGACGCGGTCGATGGGGATGGAGACGTAGTCGTAGTCGTCGGTGTTGACCTGGTCGAACCCGACGACCCAGTCCCACCCCTCGATGACGAAGGCGGCGTCGACCTGGGCGGGCTGGTCGTCGGCGTAGTAGATCTTCGCGACCGAACTGGCGTCTGGGTGGGGCATGGTGGTGCTCATACCCCTCGTGACGCCTCGCGAGAACTTATAGACGTATTGATACGTGCTCGCAGGCGGTTCGGGTACCGGTCGCTGGCCCGGTTCGCCGCCAGTGGCTGAAAAAAGAACTCGGCTGTGTGCTGGTGTGGTCGCAGCAGCGTCGCGGTCACCCCAACAGATACGTCATCCAGCGGTTGTTCTGGACGAATTCGGTGTCCTCGAGCCAGTCGTCGACGCCGAGGATGCGGCCTGCGCCGAACGCGCCCAGGCCGAACAGGAGCATCGCGTACACGACGTGGTCGTCGATGATGAACGAGTGCTCGAGCGGGAAGCTCGCCAGCCAGTAGAACAGCATCATGATGGCCGCCCAGAACGCGCTCCAGCGGACGAACGCCCCGAGCATCAGGGCGAGGCCCGTGAGTGTCAGGCCCCACATGTTGAGCGGGTCGATGAGCCAGAGCCAGTCCGCGGCCATGGTCTCCCAGAACCCCGCCATGAAGTTCTCTCCGGACGCTGCTCCCATCAGGAAGCCGCCTGCCGACCAGTCTCCGGCGAGCACCTTGTCGATGCCCGCGTAGAACAACACCCAGCCCATGGTGAGTCGCATGCCCAGCAGGGCGTAGCCGACCCACGTCTCGGAGTACTCGAAGCCGGTCTGTCTCCCGAACAGTTCCATCTCGGGTTCTCTGGTTGCCATATTGGGTTCACCCACGGTACCATACAACAGAGAACTATTTATAATCCGAACATATTCCCAATCCGATGTAAAAACGGGCGCGTCGGGCGAGTTCGGCGCGGAGACGGCGGGGACGGGGCACCGGGACCGCTGGACCGTTCCAAACCGTTTATACCGATACGGGGGGAACGCAGGAACATGGCTAAAGAGCAAAAGGAAGTTCGTGACCTCCGCGAAGGCAGTTACGTGGTTATCGACGACGCCGCGTGTAAGATCAACCACTACTCCACAGCCAAGCCGGGTAAGCACGGAAGTGCGAAGGCTCGCGTCGAGGCCGTCGGTGTCTTCGACGGAAAGAAGCGTTCGATGTCCCAGCCGGTCGACGCCAAGTGCTGGGTCCCGATCATCGAGCGAAAGCAGGGCCAGATCGTCTCCGTCGAGTCCGACACCGTCGCACAGGTCATGGACCTCGAGACGTACGAGACCATCACGATGTCCATCCCCGAGGACTTCGACGCCTCGCCCGACGACGAGATCGAGTACCTCGAACTCGACGAACAGCGCAAGATCGTCTAGATGTTCCCCGGAGCGCTCGCCGACCGCGCCGACGCCGACTACGTGGTCGTCGGAGCTCCACTCGACATCTCGACGACCTTCCAACCAGGCACGCGGTTCGGACCGGACCGCGTTCGCCGCTTTTCCGAAACGTACGACGACTACGACCACCGGACGGACCGGTACTTCTCCGAACTCGGCGTCCACGACCACGGTGACGTCCGCGCCTGGGACGACGCCGCCGAGTACCTCGACTACCTCGAAGGTGTCTGCCGGGACGCCGTGTGGGACGACGCGATTCCCCTCCTCCTCGGCGGGGAACACACCGTCACGCTCGCGAACGTCCGCGCGGTCGACCCGGACGTGTTCGTCTGTCTCGACGCCCATCTCGACCTGCGAGCCGAGTACGACGGAAACGAGTTGAGCCACGCGACTGTCACCCGGCACGTCCTCGACATCGCCGACGAAGCCGTCATCCTCGGGGCCAGAACCGGCTCCGAGGCGGAGTGGAACCGCGCCGCCGAGGCCGACGTGACGGTCGTCGCCCCCGAAGACGTGGCCGACTGGGAACCCGACGTCGGCGACCGCGAAGTGTACCTGTCGGTGGACATCGACGGCGCAGACCCCGCGTTCGCCCCCGGGACGGGAACGATGGAACCGTTCGGGCTCGCGCCGCGGGAGATGCGCGACGTGGTCCGGGCACTCGGCGAGTCGGGGCAGGTGACCGGCTTCGACGTGGTCGAGGTCAACGACCGCGACGACGGCCAGGCCGCCGCACTCGGCGGGAAACTCCTCCGGGAGTTCGTCTTCGCCGACGCGGCCAGCGACGACTGAGTTTTTCAGTGAAGACGGGCCCAGACCCGTCGTGCCCTGACGAGTCACCGGTCGGGAGCCAGCGGTTGTGCGGCACACTCCCGACCGGACAGTCTGCCGCCTGCTCGCCAATCACTGGGGCTTTTCCTCCTCGCAGCCGTTGGTGCAGCCATGAAGCTCACCGAGTTCTGTGACCGACTCGACGAGGAACTGCGAACCGCGGACTGGGCGGACCTCGATGCCAGTGCGAACGGCCTGCAGGTCGGCCCCGAGGAGGCCGACGTGGCGCAGGTCGCGTTCTGTACGGACGGTGTCGAGGAGACGTTCCACATGGCAGCCGACTGGGGAGCGGACGCCATCGTCGTCCACCACGGCATCTCGTGGGGCGGCATCGAGCGCGTCACCGGTCGACAGTACGGCCGCATCGCCCCGCTCGTCGAGAACGACGTGGCGCTGTACGTCTCGCACCTCCCGCTCGACGGCCATCCCGACCTCGGCAATGCGGCCGGCATCGCCGACCTGCTGGACCTCGCGAACCGGGCACCCTTCGGTCGTGTCGGCCCGGAGCACGCCGGCCAGCAGGGTCGCCTGCCGGAGCCACAGCCCGCCGACGAGCTTCGCGAGACGCTCGAAGCCGAACTGTCGACCGGGGACCAGCCCGTCCAGGTGCTCGACTTCGGCCCGGCAGAGCTGGAACACGTCGCCATCGTCACCGGCGACGGGTCGGACTACATCGACGAAGCCGCAGCCAAAGGGGTCGACGCCGTCATCATGGGCGAGGGCAAGCAGAAGACGTACCACGAGGCCCAGGAGGCAGGGCTCACGGTCGTCCTCGCGGGCCACTACGCCACCGAGACGTTCGGCGTCCGTAACCTCCAGTCGTGGGTGGAGGAGTGGGACGAACCGCTGGAGACGACGTTCTTCGACGTCCCGACCGGTATCTGAGCCACGCCGTCCGGTCGGCCCTGATTGTTAAGGTCCCTCTCGCTGGAGATGACGTAACGAGACGAATCTCGATGCTCATCGCCGAATTCACCATCGACCACCCAGTCCTCCGCGAAGCGTTGCGACGCGTTCGCGATATCGAGGTCGTCTGGGAAGAGACGTACGAGACCGAAACCGGGTTGACGAAGATGCTCGCGTGGATAACCTCGGCCGATTTCGAGGGCGTCGAGGCAGCCATCACCGACGACTCGGCGCTGGCCGGTTTCACGATGTTGGCCGAAGTGGGCGACCGGCGGCTGTACCGGCTCACCTTCGACGACCCCGGCAGGGATGCCAACCTGATGCCGGTCCTGATGGACGTCGGTGGGGTCCTCCAGGAGGCCATCGGGACGAACGAGGGGTGGTGGTGCCGGGCCCGGTTCCCGGACCGTGAATCGCTCGAACAGGTGTACCAGTTCTGCGGTGACAACGACATCTCGTTCAGCTTCGACCGGATGTACGAGGAGACCGACTGGGGCGTCGGGAAGGGACCGAAGCTGACGGCTGCACAGCGCGAGATACTCCTGGAAGCGCTCGACAGCGGCTACCTCTCTATCCCTCGCGAGGTGTCCCTTGCTGAACTCAGCGGCAGACTGGATATCTCGGAGAACGCCGCCTCCGAGCGGTTCCGCCGTGCCGTTCGGTCTCTCGTCGAAGAATCGGTCACGGACTGAGACCGGGGCTGTACGGGGCGTAGCGACCGTTCGAGCGCTACTGGCTGGTTCTGGCGTTCTCGACCTCCTGGTCGGAGGTCGCCCGGACGAGGTCCTCGGCGTTGTACTCGGTGACGTCCTCGGTCGCCAGCTCCGTGACGTACACTTCCGTTCCCTCGACGTTCCACTCGGCGCGGTAGCCGTCGCGTTCGACGGCGTCGAAATCGGTCTGTGTCAGCTCGTAGGCGAGGACGTCGGTGTCGGTCTCCCCGAGGGGCATACCTCCCCCATCGCCGTCGACCGTGGAAGACTTTTCGCTCCTGTCGGTTGCGTGACGACCCGCGGTACTAAGAGCGTTCGCTGTGCAGTGTCGGGCCGATGACCCAGATTCGCTCGCTCGAGCAGGTGTTCGCGGAGCTCGCGACCGTCCTGCAGGACGGCGCGGTCTTTCTCGCGGTCGCGGCGGTCATCTACCTGCCGGGCCGGTACCTCGTGGTCCCGGGGGCCCGCTGGCTGATGGACGCCCTCGACATCGACGACACCGTCGAACTACCGCTCCTCAAGGCCCTGAACGCCGGGTTCGGCGTGTTCGCGGTGTTCACGGCCATCACCGTCTCGGGCGTGGCGAGCTTCCTCGCCGCGACGGAGGCCATCACCGCCGGCGCGACCATCGCTATCGGCTTCGCCTCGAAGGACGTGCTGGGGAACTTCGTCAGCGGCGTCTTCATCGTCGCGGACCCGACGTACAACATCGGTGACTGGATCCAGTGGAAGGACAAGGAGGGCATCATCGAGGACATCAGCTTCAGGGTGACCCGTATCCACACCTTCGACAACGAACTCGTGACGGTGCCGAACTCGGAGTTGACGAAGAACACCATCACGAACCCGGTCGCGAAGGACCGCCTCCGGGTGACGTTCCCGTTCGGCGTGGGGTACGAGGACGACCTCGAGCGCGCCCAGGACATCATCGTCGAGGAAGCGCTCGCGAACGAGGAGATACTCGACCGGCCCGGCCCGAGCGTCCGCATCCAGGAACTCGGCGACTCGGCGGTCATCCTCCAGTCGCGCTTCTGGATCGACAGGCCGGCACGGACCGACTTCGTGCGTATCCGCTCGGAGTTCGTCGAGGACGTGAAGGCGCGCTACGACGCCGAGGGTATCTCGCTCCCCGCCCCGCAACGCGAGCTCTCGGGGTCCATCGAGACCGCAGAGCGCGTCGCCGCGAACGAGTCCTGAGCCCGTCGCAATCGGTGTCCCCGGTGTCGCCGGCAGTGCACCGGCGCTGCCGGACCGCAGCCGGTTTATGCCGGTGGCCGGAGAACGTCGGGCAGTGACGCGATTCGACCCGAAGTGGCGGATGCTCGCCCTGCTGGCGACGGCCGAACTGCTGGCGATGACGCTCTGGTTCTCGGCGTCCGCGGTCGGCCCGGAACTCGCCGACGCCTGGAATCTCTCCGGGGCGCAGACGGCGTGGCTGACCAACGCTGTTCAGCTCGGCTTCGTCGCAGGAGCGCTGCTGTCGGCGGTCCTGACGCTCTCTGATACCGTCCCGCCGCGGTACCTGTTCGCCGCCTCGGCACTGGTCGGCGCAGGGGCCACGGCAGTCATCGCTGGCGCGGTCGATTCGTTCCTGCCAGCAGTCGCCCTGCGGTTCCTCACCGGCGCGGCCCTCGCCGGTGTCTACCCGCCGGGCATGAAGCTCATCGCGGGCTGGTTCGACACCGGGAGAGGCTTCGCCATCGGGACGCTCGTCGGGGCGCTCTCGGTCGGGTCGGCGATGCCGCATCTCCTCCGGGCAGTGGGCGGTATCGGCGACCCGACGGCCGTCCTCTACGGGGCCGCCGCACTCGGGGCACTCGGTGGCCTGCTCGCGCTCGCTGCCAGGCCCGGCCCGCACCAGGCTCCGGCCGCACCGTTCGACCCGGGTGCGGTTCGGCGCATCGTTCGGGACCGGCCGACCATGCTCGCGAACGGTGGCTACTTCGGCCACATGTGGGAGCTGTACGCGGTGTGGACGTGGATTCCCCTGTACCTCACCGCGGGGTTCTCGGGGGCGGTCGACACGGAGGTCATCGCCCTTCTCTCGTTCGCGACCATCGCCGTGGGTGGGGTCGGTGCGGCTGCCGCCGGCCGTGTCGCCGACCGGGTCGGTCGCACACCGCTCACGAGCGCCAGCATGGCCGTCAGCGGCGCGTGCTGCCTGTTGGCGGTGCCACTGTTCGGCGCACCACTCTGGGTGGTGACGCCGTTCCTGCTCGTCTGGGGCGTCGCCATCGTCGCGGACTCGGCGCAGTTCTCGGCGGCGGTCTCCGAACTCGCCGCCCCGAGCTACGTCGGGAGCGCGCTGACCCTGCAGACGGCGGTCGGGTTCCTGCTGACGACGGTCTCCATCCAGTTGACCCCCATCGTGGCCGACGCGGTCGGCTGGCAGTACGCGTTCGTCCCGCTGGCGGCCGGTCCGCTCGTGGGGACGCTCTCGATGCTCCGGCTCCGGGCGCGCCCCGAGGCTGCCGACCTCGCCGGCGGGCGGGGATAGTTTATTGTCTCGGCCGTTTGAACCGTTGGACGATGTCGCTGTTAGTCCCGTTCGACGGTTCCACGCTCTCGATGACTGCACTGCGGCGGGCGCAGGAGTTCGCGACGTTCTCCGACGCCGAGCTCGTCGTCCTCACGCTCGTGCCGGACGACCCCGAGTACGCGCGTGAGCGCGGCTGGCTCGACCCCGAGGACACGTTCGACGTGGGCGTCATCGAGCGAAAGCTCCGCCAGCGCGTCCACGACGAGGCACCCACCGCCGAGTTCCGATGCGAACTCATCGAGGACCCGACCGACCCCGTGGCAACGGTCCCGATGGACGTGGCGCGTCGCATCAGACAGGTCGCGGCCGAGGTCGACGCGGAGATCCTCTTCATCGGGAGCGAGAACGCGGGGCGCGTCTCGACGCCCCTGGCGAGCGTCGGCTCCCCCATCTCCGAGGACCCGGAGTACGACGTTCACATCGTCCGTCACCCGGAGTGATCTGCTGTCTGGCTGGGCCCGCACCCGCACAAGGTCGGGCCCTCGCTTTTTACCCCTGCCCGTGACTGCTGGCACATGCACCCGCCGCGTTTCGGTGACGCCGTTTCTCGCCAGCACCGGCGGGTCGACCCTGCCGGTCGAGACGTCTACATCGTCGGTGACGTCCACGGGTGTCTGGAGGCACTGGAGGCGCTACTCGACACCCTCGCGGTCGATGCCGACGACCTGGTCGTGTTCGTCGGCGACCTGGTGACGCGGGGTCCGGACAGCGCGGGCGTCGTCTCCCTCGTTCGGGAGTCGCCGAACATGGTCGCGGTTCGGGGGAACACCGAACAGAACGTCCTCGACGGGACGGTCGACGCGCCGGACCTGTCCCAGAAACAGCGGCAGTGGCTGGCGTCGCTGCCGGTCGCGCTGTCGTGGGACGACCTGCTCGTCGTGCACGGAGGCATCGACCCCCGCAAACCCCTCGCGTCACACGTCCCTGCGGACCTCATGGAGCCGGGGTCGCTCGCGGCGAGCGGGACCGGCCGACCGTACTGGTGGGAGTTCTACTCGGGCCCACATCGCGTCTTCTTCGGGCACCGGGTGTTCTCTGCGCCCCTCGTGAGCAGGTACGCGGTCGGGCTGGACACCGGTTGCGTGTACGGGAACCAGCTCACGGCGTTCGACTGCACGGCAGGGCGAACCGTGAGCGTCCCCGCGGCGGCATCGCACCGTGAGCGTGACCCGGGGGAGTACATCGACCCGGCCGGATTCGGGTGACGGCTGCGAGCGTCGGTCTCACTCGAACGTGGCGTCGAGCCGGCTGGCGAGGGCGTCGAGCGCGTCGCGACCCTGTGCTTCACCGTCGAGCACCGGCAGTCGGCACACCTCGCGGCCGGGGAACGTCTCCTCGATCTCCGCGAGGCGCTCGTCGTGGAGCGTTCTCCGGGTCGTACATCGATGGCAGTCGCAGTCGTCGGCTTCCAGTACGCGGTTGACGACGATGGGGCCCACCGGCACCTCGGCGTCTTCGAGCTGGTCGACCAGCCGTTCCGTCTCCGCGATGGCCATCGCCTCGGGGACGAGAACCGGCCGGAACTCGGTCCGTTCGGGGTCCCTGAGCACCGCGCTGACCGCGTGGAGGCGGTCCCGGAGGTCGGTCATGGCGTCGGGTTCGTCGCGGTTGCGGCCGAAGAAGGCGGCCGGCCCGAACATCGCACTGCGTGCCCCATCGACCAGCCGGCGAACCTGTCCCTGCACCTCACCGGCCGCGCCGAGGGTGCTCGACAGCACCTCGGGGAGGTCGAGCAGACGGAGCGTGTGCCCGGTCGGGGCGGTGTCGAGCACCACGCAGTCCCAGTCGTCGCTCGCGGCGTAGTCCGCGATGTGCTCCAGGGCCGCGACCTCGTCGGCACCAGGGACGAGGCCGGCCGCGAACAGCTCTTCTAAGGTTTCCTCGTCGATGCGGAGGCCGGCGTCACGGAAGTCAGCGACCAGGGCCTCGACCACGCGCCGGTACGCCGCCTGCCCGGTCTCGGGCGAGACCTCGACGCCCCAGCAGCCGTCGGCGAGTTCGCGTGGCTCGCCGCCGACCGTCGTGTCGAACGCGTCACCGAGCGAGTGCGCCGGGTCGGTCGAGACCACGAGCACGTCGTGACCGCGCCCGGCCAGTGCCAGTCCGGTCGCTGCGGCACAGGTCGTCTTCCCGACGCCGCCTTTCCCGCCGTAACAGACGAATCGCGTCACGGGTGGGTGCTACGGTCGCCGCGGCGAAAAAGGAGCGGCCTGCGAGCGCCGGTCACTCCTCGGGTTCAGGCTGGGTCGGCGGGAACCCGGTGTCTGCCACACCGGTGGCCGGCTGCTTTCGCACCTCGAAACGGGCACCGCCAGCCTCGCTCTCGGTCGCCGATATCTGCCACTTGTGGGCCTCGACGATGTCCCGGACGATGGAGAGCCCGAAGCCGGTCCCTGCCTCGGAGGTGGTGTAGCCGTGGTCGAACACGCGGTCGCGCTGGTCCGGCGGGATGCCCGCGCCGTCGTCCTCCACGTAGAATCCCGGGGCGGTATCGAGTGGCCCGACGCGGATCGAGAGGGACTCGTCAGCGGTGGTGATACCACCGTTTCCGGCGCTGGGCTCACCCACAGTCTGTCGAGCCTCGTGGTCGCCCGCCTCCTCGAACCGCAGCTGAGATTCCGACCGCCCGTGTTCGACGGAGTTCCGGAAGAGGTTCTCGAACACCTGCAGGAGCCGGGGTTCGTCGGCGGCGATGTGGCCGAGGTCGGGCTCGACGGTCAGGTCGGCGTCGGCCGTATCGACGTTCTCCCAGGCCCGCGTTGCGACCGCCCCGACGTCGACGAGGCTCGTCTCCCCGACGATCTTGCCCTGGCGGGTCAGCAACAGCAGGTCGTCGATGAGCTCGTTCATCCGGCTCGCGGCCCGTTCGATGGCGTCGAGTCGGTCGAGGTCCTCGTCCTGGCGCATGAGTTCGAGCGTGATGGAGATGATGTCGAGGGGGTTCCGCAGGTCGTGGCTGACGATGCTCGCGAAGTCCTCCAGCCGGTCGTTCTCGCGTTCAAGCTGTCGTTCGTACTCCTCGCGCTCGAGTTCGAAGCGGATCCACTGGGCGACCAGCGTGACGAACGACCGCTCGGCGTCGGAGAGCGGGTCGCGCGTCTCGCAATCGACGAAACAGAGCGTCCCGTAGATCCTGCCCTGGGAGACGACCGGCACCCCGACGTAGGTCTTGAACGGGCCGTCGCCGTCTTCGTGGATACAGTTCATCTCCCGCGAGTCGATGGTCTTCGCACAGAGGGTTTCGGAGAGCGGCATCACCGAACCTTCGACGACGTACTGGTGGTCGTCGCTGACCGCGACGACCTCCCGAAGGTCGGACTGTGGCTGGACCCTGGTGAGGTGGCCGTGCTCCAGCCCGAGGCGCTCACAGCCGATTGTGAGTATCTTCGGAAGCTTCTCCTGGAAGGTCAGGTCGACGCGCGAGGCCACGTCGGCGAGTTCGCGAAGTGCTTGCTCTCCGGCGCGGACCTCCTGTTCCATGCGGTAGCGTTCCGTGACGTCGGTGATGAACCCCTCCAGTGCCTCGAGTTCGCCATCGTCGTCGAAGACGCCCTCGCCCTGTTCCCACGCCCAGCGCACCTCGCCGTCTCTGGTCACGATACGGTAGTTCACCTCGAACGGTTCGCGGGCTCGCAACGCCGCCTGGACCGACTCCCAGACGTCCTCGCGGTCGTCCGGGTGGATGATGTCGCTCCCCCAGGTCACCGTGCCCGATTCGATCTCTTCCCGGCTGTATCCCGTCAGGGGCAGACAGCCCTCGCTGACGAACTCGGTCGGCCAGTCCGGCTCGTTCGCACACCGGTAGGCCGTCCCGGGGAGGTTCGACAGCAGCGTCGAGAACTTCCGGCGGCTCTCGCGGAGTTCGCTCTCGATGCGGACCCGTTCGGTGATGTCGCGCGCCTCGGGGATGAGCAGGACCACCTCGCCGTCGTCGTCGGTGACCGGTTTGATGGAGAAATCGGTGACGGCAACGTCGTCGGGGCCGTGAACGTCCATCTCGCATCGGACGAACGCGCCGGCGGCGGCCTGTTCGACGAGCCCGCGCAGGGTCTCTCTCGTCTCCTCGTCGTCGGTGAACCAGCCGGTCTCCCACATCTTCTTGCCGACGATGTCGGCCCGGTTCAGCCCGCCGAACTCGAGGGCGGTCTCGTTGGCTTCGAGCATCGTTCCGTCGGGGTCGAGGAGCCCCGTGAACTGGTACGTCTGGTTGAATATCGCCTCGTACCGGCGCTGGCGCTCCTTGCGCCTGGAGATGTCGCGGACGATGCCGACCGTCCCCCGGAGTTCGCCGTGCGGGCCGAGCGGCAGGACCGTCAGGTTGAGCTCGCAGGGAACGGTGTGGCCGTCGCGGTGCTTGATGTCTATCTCGTAGCGCTTGACGCGCTCGTCGCCGACGGTCAACAGCTCGTGGATGCCCCGCTCGCAGCGCTCGATGTCCGCATCGGTCATCACGAGCGAGACGTGCTCGCCGACGAGGTCCTCGCGGCTGTAGCCGCTGATGTCCTCTGCGGTCCGGTTGCAGTCGGTGATGTTGCCGTCGAGGTCGAGCTTGTACACGCCGTCGCCCATCGCCTCGAAGATGCGCTGGTAGCGTTCGAGTTCTTGTTTTCGCTCGGCGTCCTCGGTCACGTCGATGAGCGACCCTATCACCGCCGGCTGGCCGTCGTACTCGATGTAGTTCCCGTGCACCTCGACGAGGATGGTCTCGCCGTCCTTGCGGACAGCCTCGAACCGGTACTGGATGTCCGTCAACTGGTCTTCGATGCGGCGGCGGAGGCGGTCCTCGACCTCTTCGGTGTACTCGTCTATCACCAGGTCCAGCGGGTCCGTTCCCACGAGTTCGTCCTGGTCGTACCCGAATATCTCCGCGAATCGTGGGTTGACGTACGCCAGCGAGTCGTCCTGGATGACGTAGATACCGACCAGGTTCTGTTCGACGAGCTGGCGGTAGCGCTGTTCGACCAGGTCCAGTTGCGCTCGCTGCTCGCGCTCGCGTGAGCGGTCCCGGGTCAGCGCCTCGTACCCGGTTTCGCCGTTACCAGCCTGGAGTTTGCTGATGACGACGTTCGCCCAGAACCGTGAGCCGTCGCGGCGGACGCGCCAGCCCTCGTCCTCGGAGCGTCCCTCGCGCTGGGCCTCCTCGAGGAGTCGCCGGGGAACGTCCTGCTCGATGTCCTCGTCGGTGTAGAGCAGCGACAGGTGGGTGCCGATGGCCTCCTCGCGGGAGAACCCGGTGATGCGGGCGGCCGTCTCGTTCCACGAACTGATGTACCCTTCCGGGTCGAGTTCGCAGATGGCGTAGTCCTCGACGTTCGAGACGAGCAACTGGTAGCGCTCTTCGGCCCGCATGAGCTCCTTCTCCCGACGTCTGAGCTCGTTCTCGCGGAACTTCCGGTCGGAGATGTCGCGCAGCAACACGAGGACGCGTTCCTCCCCACCCAGCCGCGTGGGGTTGAGTTGCAACTCGGTCCAGAGCAGGTCTCCGTCACCGTCGAGCAGCTGCCACTCGAGCTTCTGTGTGCCCTCCTCGACGGTCCGTGTCAGCCACTCCGACAGGGCCGCCCCGGTGTGTGGTTCGTAGTCGGAACTGACCTCGCCGAAGGCGTGCCCGACCAGTTCGTGGGCGTCCCGTTCGAGCAACTCGCACGCACCGGGGTTGGCGTCGAGGATGATACCGGTTCCGGGGTCGACGATGAGGATGCCCTCCGCCGTCGCCTTGAATATCTCCCGGTAGTTCGTCTCCGCGCGGACCTTCGAGACGGCTTCGCGGATCATGTTGGCGAGGACGGTGAACTGTCCGGTCCCACCTTCCTTCCGGATGTAGCCGTTGGCGCCGGCCGAGAGTGCCTTTCCGGCTATCTCCTCGGACCCCTTGCCGGTGAACAGGATGAACGGGAGCGAGTTGTATCGCTCTCTGATAGCCTCGAGGAAGTCGATGCCGTCCATCCCGGGCATCTCGTAGTCACTGACGACGCAGTCGATTCCCCCATCGAGTCGAGCGAGCGCTGTCTCCGCGTCGGTCTCCGTGGCGACGGTCAGGCCGGCATCTATCTTGGTCAGAAACGCTGCCGTCGCCTCAACGAGGTCCGGGTCGTCGTCGACGTGGAGGACCCGTATCTGGCTGGTGTCCGAGAGCGGGGTCGTCATGACGCTCTCCAGCCCGCTCTCGGCGGTGTGGTGCTCGTACTCGTAGTCCCTGTCGTTCATCGACGGGAAGGGGGGTCAGGCCTGTTTGCCTACCGCGTTCCTGATAGAGTCGACCAGGCGGTCGTAGCCTTCGGGACTCGTCTCCTTCTGGAGGTAATCGCTCACACCGATGGCGACCGCCTCACCCGCGGTGTGTTCACTGCCCTTGTTGGTGAACATGATGAACGAGACGTCCGGGTACTCGTCCCGGACGGCGTCGAGGAACTCCAGCCCGTCGATGGCCGGCATCTTGTAGTCGCTGACGATGCAGTCGACCTCCTCGTTCTTCAGGACGGTGAACGCGTCCGGCGCGCTCGTCGCGGTCATGATGTCGAGGTCCTCGTGCTCGCGCTCGAGCAGGTCGGCGACGGCGCTCACGAAGTCGGGCGCGTCGTCGACAAGTAGTACCCTGATATCTTCCGGTTCGTGCGCCGCCACCTCTGTCTGTTCTGCGTCTTCGTTCATTTCTGCTTCCACGTCTCGCTTCACCGCGAGGTCGAGCCAGTCTCCGATCTCGTCGGGGTCTGCGAGTAACTCCACTTTCTGTTCGTCGGCCTCGACGTCTACGAGACCCAGCGATTCGAGCATCGGCAGGTGGGTCTCGACCAGCGTCTCGCGGACGTCGGCGGCCTCGTCTTCCTGTTCCGCCGCGACGACGGTCAGCTCGTCGACGGTCGCGAGCCCGTTCTGGCGGAGGTGAAACAGCACTTTCCGTCGATAATGGTCCGAGAGCGCCTCGAAGAGGTCGTCGCTCGGGATGTGTGCTGCGTCACCGGTGTTGTCTGTCTGTTCGGTCATGGTCCATACTGCACCGGAATGACGTGTCGGTCCTGGTCAACGGCACTTGCCCGGTGCCGCTTACGACCCGTCTCTCGTTGCAGAGATATGTCCTCCCAACCCCATTCCGTGTACAGTCGTACAATTCTCGCCCTGGCGTATTAACGAGATGGTTATGTATCTGCCGCTTTCTCTGCGTAATAATCTCTCTCCTACGGGTTTTGAGGCGTTTCAGGAACCTTCCGGGGAGACTCCTGTCACGCGAAAACCGGTAGATGTTGCCGACCTGGCCGGTTACTCGTCCCGGAGTAAGGCGTCGTCGCCGAACGCCGAACGCAGCGCTCGGAGACGCGCCGTGTCCTCGGCGAGTCGACGTGTCTGATTCTCGTACACGTACTGGAACATCGAGTCGGGGTCGGCCTCGACCGCCATGGCCGCGTCGACCGCCTCGGCCAGCGTCTCCGACACCTCGGTCTCGATGGCCTCGATCCGCTCGTCGTCGAGCAGTCCGCGCCCGCGAAGGAACGCCTCCAGTCGAACGATCGGGTCCTTCTGCTTCCACGCCTCGACCTCGCTGTCGTCGCGGTACTTCGTCGGGTCGTCGGCGGTCGTGTGCGCGCCGAACCGGTACTGGACCGCCTCGATGAGCGTCGGGCGTCGCTTGTCCTCGTCCGGGTCCTTCGCCTTCTCGAGGGCGTCCCGGGTCACCTCGTACATCGCCAGTGGGTCCATCCCGTCCACCCGGACGCCCTCGAACCCGTAGGCTTCGGCCTTCTGGGCGAACGTCTCGCTCGCGGTCTGTTGCTCCGTGGGGACCGAGATGGCCCACTGGTTGTTGTTGCAGACGAAGACCGCCGGCACGTCGAACACGCCCGCGAAGTTCAGCCCCTCGTGGAAGTCACCCTCCGAGGTCGCGCCGTCCCCGAAGTGACAGACCACCGCCCGGTCGTCCCCGCGAAGTTTGGCCGCCCACGCGTACCCGGTCGCGTGCGGGATGTGGGACCCGATGGAGATGTTCAGCGGCATGATGTTCTCGTCGACCAGTGCCGCGTTCCCCTCCTCGTGGCCCATCCAGTACTGGATGTACGGCGCGAGACAGTCCCTGACGATGGGACCCGCATGTTCCCGGTACTGGTAACTCAGCCAGTCCACCTCGTCCATCGCGTACATCGACCCGAACTGCGCACCCTCCTGGCCCGCCAGCGAGGCGTACGTCCCGATGCGGCCCTGTCGCTGGAGGCTGATCATCCGGTCGTCGAACCGGCGGCCGAGGCGCATATCGCGGTAGAGGGCGACGAGTTGCTCGTCTTCGAGGGGCGGTTCGTACCCCTCCTCGACCGGCCTGCCGTCCTCGTCGAGCCGCCGAACCATCTCGTACGAACCGGCCGTGTCTGTCATGCCAGCGCATACCGTGGCCGGGCAAAAAGACCTGTGTGTGCCGGCGAATCTTCTCTGGGGTGGTGAGCGTGCAGGTCGAAGGAGTACGCTCTTTGTGCCGGGTCTCCGAGTTCCGGGTGGCCGATGACGAAGGCACCGCTCCGAACCGGGGTGGCTCCTGGTGGTGACGAGCCCTATGAGTGCCGAGGCCGCCATAATTCTGGGAAATCAATGTCTCCGGGGGTATCTCGTTGTGGCCACAGTAGCGGTGGGTCCCGGGCTGGATGAGAAGTATCGGAACGAACATTCTTCCTGCCGCCGCGACAATCGACCAGACCGCTCCAGTACCGCGATTCTACCGGCTACACCGGGCGTCGCCTACCGAAGTGAGCAGTAGAAAAACGACGTTTGTTCTGATTTTGGCCCAAAAACTCTTCATAAAATAGCTAAACTCGTAGAAGCTGGTGGGTATGTAAGGTATTTGGTTGCAGTCGGCGGAAGGTATTTAGTTCGAGACGGTAGTTACTACACGAGACTATGACAAAGATTGGCATACGTGGGGCGATTGGGTGTCTGCACGCTGGGCCGCACAAGGAGGTTCGGCCGACCTGACGGCCGTTTACCGTGGCAGCACACACTACACAGCCGATTCGGCGGAGCATCGAGGTCGAGTACTGGGTCATCGACGAACAGGGAGAACTGGTCGAACCGGGCGAACTGGTGTCGGCATCGGGCAGGGCCGAACGGGAGTTCGTCCGTCCGTTGCTGGAGGTCAAGACGACGCCCTGCGAGACGACGAGCCAACTACGCGACGAACTGTTCGACCAGCTCGAAGCGGTACTCGACCGGGCCGAGGAGTCGGGGAAGCGGCTCGTCCCGCTGGCGACGCCGATGGCCGGGTCCGAGGTCGACGAGATACCCAGCGAACGCACGCGAATCCAGAACGAGGTGATCGGCGAGGACTTCGGGTACGTCCGCCACTGTGCCGGGACGCACGTCCACGTCGAACAGCAGCCCGGTCACGAGGTCGACCAGTGGAACGCGTTCGTCGCCCTCGACCCGGCGCTGGCGCTGGTCAACTCCTCGCCGTACTACCGGGGGGAGCGGTTGGCAGCTGGCGCGCGGTCGAAACTGTACCGGCGGAGAGCGTACGACGGTATGCCCCATCAGGGACGGCTGTGGTCGTACATCGACGACAAAGCGGAGTGGACGCGCCGCCTGGAGCGTCGCTACGAGGACTTCGTCACGGCCACGCTGGACGCGGACGTCGACCGGGCGACGGTCGAGGCGAACTTCGACCCGGAGAGCGCGGTCTGGACTCCGGTCCAGTTCCGTGAGCGGTTCGGGACCGTCGAATGGCGTTCGGCGGACGCGGCACTGCCGGGCCAGGTCCTTCGGCTGGCCGACCAGCTTGCCGACGTGGCTGCCAGTGTCCGCGACGGCGAGGTGCGTATCGAGGGCGAGATTGGTCGCCGGACCGAGGAAGGTCTCGTCCTCCCGTCGTTCGACACCGTCCTCGAGTACGTCGACGCCGCCATCGAGGACGGGCTCGACTCCGAGCAGGTCCGTGGCTACCTCGAACGGATGGGATTCGACGTCGCGGCGTACGATCCGCTCACCGAGCACGTCGACGACGGGCCGACGATATCGGCCGAGGCGGCCCGAGACCGACGGCTGGAGTATGCCGACGTGCTCGAACGGGCGGTTCGCAGCCGTTCGATAGATGTCAACCGACTATAACTGGTAGTTGGCTCCCCTCCACAGGACGTCCGCTGGGACACGGTCGGGTGGACAGAGGAATCCCCGAGAAACTATCTGACTCCCCCGACAGCGTGTTGCTAATGGACGAGTCGACCACTACAGCTGTCGCCGACTGGGCTGGCTGCCCCGTCCAAACAGTCACCGAACTCGATGGCGGGCTGGTCGGGACCGTCTACCGGGTCGACCTCGCCGACGACCGTCGCGTCGTCGTCAAGACCGCCCGGACCGACCTGCGGACGGAAGCGAAGATGCTCGCCCACCTGCGCTCGGAGGGCGGTCTCCGGGTCCCCGAGGTCTACCACGTCACCCCCGACCTGCTGGTGCTGGAGTTCGTCATGGGTGACTCGACGATTACACCCACTGTCGAGCGCGACCTGGCCGACCGACTGGCCGCCCTTCACGGCACCCAACGCGACCAGTTCGGCTTCCCCTTCGACACCCTTACGGGAAAATACCGCCAGCCCAACCCCTGGACGGCCGACTGGGCGACGTTCTTCGGCGACGAACGACTCCGGCACGCGACTCGCCGTGCTCGGGAGGAGGATGTGCTGCCGGCCGACCTCGGCGAGCGACTCACCAGTCTCGCCGCGGATCTTCCCGGGCTGCTGGACCACGACCCCACCCAGTCGCTCATCCACGGCGACGTCTGGTCGGCGAACCTGCTGACCGACGGTGAGTCGGTTCGGGCCTTCCTCGACCCGGCGTGTTACTACGCCGACCCCGAGGTCGAACTGGCCTACGCCGAGTGGACCGAGGTGGCCGGCGACGCCTTCTTCGAGCGCTACCGCGAGGTGGCTGGCGTCGATTCGGGCTACGACGAGCGAAAACACGTCTACCGGCTCTACCCGTTGCTGACGCACGTTCGGCACTTCGGCGAGGAATACCTGGACCCCCTCGAAGCGACGCTCGAAACGCTTGGATACTGACCGAACGCACAGATACGGTTATGTCTGCGAGTCTCCTAATTCAACTGATAAGATGGGTGTTACCAGTCGACGACCCGGGAGGGAGGGGACGATTCGCAGGCGGGAACTACTGGCCGCGGCTGGCGCCATGGGGATGGCGAGTCTGGGTGGGTGTATCCAGGATATACGGGGTCGGCTCGGGGACGAGGTAGCTGGGAGAGTTGTCTCGGGTACAGCGGCGAGCCCGTCGTTCTTCTACGCCGGCGGCGAGAACCGGACCGGTGAGCGCCAGCAGGTGGAGACGGACTACACGATGGAGTACGTCCCCATCGTCGCCAGGGGCGAGTTCGAAGGCGTCTCCAGGACGGTCGACCTCGACGGCATCTACACGGACTCGAAGGCGGCAGCACAGGACTACAACAGCAGCCGGTCGAACAAACCGCGAACCGAGATCGCCTTCGACGACGAGACTGACGAGGACGATATCGGCCGTCTCCTCGAGTACCTCGCCGCCGAGCCAACGGTCTCCCAGCGGTTCGTCGTCGTGGTGCCGGACGCGAGTGTGGCCGGCCGCGAAGAGTCACTCGCGAACGTGCTCACGCCCAAAATACTGCTCGACCAGCTCTCCGCCGAGCCGACCCGTCTCGCCAACGATGAGGGGATGTTCGTGTGGGGGCGGGCGAAACAGGGGGCCGACGACCGTCTGGAGTGCTATCGCGTCGATTCCGGCGACGCCGCCGGGACAGATGGTGACAAGATGGCCTGTCGGGCAGCACACCTCAGCGTCGATACCGACGGCAGCAACCGGGGGGTCGCCGTCGAACGAATGGGAGGGGCAGTCGTCGTCTCCACCGTCCCCCGCGACGAGGGTGCGCCATCGTGGCGGTTCGTCTCTGACTCGGGCGACGACGACAGCGACGACGATGGCCTCTCCACAGTCCCGTCGAACTGGGGCGGGGAGACGAGCGTCGATGGGGCCGCGGTGAGTCCCTGTCTCGTCGGGGCGGTCACGGTCCAGCCGCCGGGGTGCCCCTGCCCGATGCCGGCGCTGTTCAACGCCTGGCGGCTCCGTCACGGGGGCCAGTTGCTCTACGTCGGTGGCTGGCTCGTCGACGACGGGGCACTCTACGAGAACAGCGCGACGATGCTGGTCGCCGAGGGTCCGAACGACATCGTCGGCATCGAACACGGTGACGACGCCGCGGCGATGCGAAAAGCAGCGGAGTCAGGGTTCACTCGCAAGCGAGGCCGCTTCGGGTCCGTCTGCTACGACGGCGCGCTCGACCGCGAATCGCTCGCCTACCTGCCGCCGGACTTCCACGACGGCGAGGGCCCACAGCGACTCGCCTCCATCAGCAAACGCTCGGCCCGTACCGGCCGGACACGAGAGGAGCCCGAGGGGAGCGACGACGGGCAGCAAGGCCCCACGGAAGCCCGGGTCCCACTCGTCGATGGTGCGGGCGAGGGGATGGCCATGCAGTGCCTGATCGGCGCACTCGACTGCCCCCTCGTGCAGGTCGACGCGGCAGAACCCTGCCACAACGGCTGCTGTTGCCCATCGAAAGACTGTGCCTGTAACTGGATCCCGGCGATGAACGGCCAGTTACCGCGGTAAGCGAGGACGGGCGCGCCATCGGGAGTACCGGGGGCAGCCTCCTCTGGCAGGCACGCTCAGAACAGCCGCCAGAGCAGCGACCGAAGCCGGTATCCCACCGTCCCGTTCTGGTAGCCTCGCCAGCCACTCATCCCACCAGCGAGCGTGGTCACCTCGTACCCCTCGTCGTCGAGGATGCGGGTCGCCTCCTTCGCGATGACGCCCATCTTGCAGACGGTCACGACCTGGCGGTCCCGGGGGACCTCGTCGAGGCGCTGTCGGAGCGCGTCCTCGTCGCCCGAGCGCAGGTCGTCGTACACGGGGAGGTTGTAGCTCCCGTCGATGTTCTCGGTCTGGTAGGCCTCGCGTGGGCGGATGTCGAGGAGGAAGGGCTGCTGACCGTCGAGCCGGGCGTCGAGTTCGTCCGGGCGGAGCTTGCTCATCACGCCCGCTTGTACACCGAATCGGTAAAACGTACTGACCGGCGTTCGTCCGAGCGCTCGGGAAGCCGGTAGCTGTCTCAGTCCCCGGCGGCCAGCTCGTGCCCGTCGACCGTCGCGACGGGAACCGTCGCCTCGCGCGTCTCGAAGTCCAGCGTCCGGCGCGAGAGGTACGGCGCGAGGGTCTTGGCCGAGAGCAGCCCGCAGTACGCCTCGTCGACGACCGGGAGGTGCTCGACGCCGGTGGCCCGCATCGTGTCGGCGGCGTCGTGCAGGGTCGCGTCGGGAGAGATGGTGACCGGCATCGACATGACGGATTCGACCGTCTTGCGTTCGTCCGTGGTGGCGACCATCGCGACGATATCGGACTCGGTGACCGTCCCGACGACCGTATCGTCCTCGATGACCGTGAGAGCGGGCACCGACGGGCAGCGAAGGCGCTCGGCGGCGTCGCCGACCGGCGTCTCGGGCGTGACGGTATCGAGCGAGTGGAGTCTGAGGGTATCGACCGTGGTTGCGATCATGGTTGTCGTATGCTAGCCCAACACACTATTTAGTGTCTGTGGACATACGTGGTTTAGGTCCTAGAACAGTTGCTATTATTTTCCTCAAAACTCTACTTTCTCTACACAGAAATAGCGAAATATCGGGGAATACGCTCCGAATGTCTAATCATATCTGGTCCCGATCGTCGAACCCCCGGCGCTGGGAATTGTGGATACCACAGAGTCAGTCGCTGGTTCCGACTGCACGGTCACTATTTTCCGGAGGAGCCGACTGTGTATGGTCGAATGTCCGTTGCAACAGCGTAGCGCGAGATATTTGTTTTCTAAATCGCTGATTTTACGGACAGATGACAACCCTTAACCGTGTCCTCCAACTGGGTCTATTCGCAATGGTAAACGGCAACGTTGATTTCTTCAACGACACAGGCGGCTACGGTTTCATCGCGACTGAGGACTCTGACGAGGACGTTTTCTTCCACATGGAGGACGTCGGCGGCGAGGACCTGACCGAAGGCACC
The DNA here is from genome assembly GCF_025399835.1 of Haloarchaeobius sp. HME9146. Lineage (NCBI taxonomy): Archaea > Methanobacteriati > Methanobacteriota > Halobacteria > Halobacteriales > Halorubellaceae > Haloarchaeobius > Haloarchaeobius sp. HME9146. Next base: position 3,203,612 of record NZ_JAODVR010000001.1, on the reverse strand, counting down.
GAGATCGAATTCGACATCGAGGACGCTCCCAAGGGTCCCCGCGCGAAGAACGTCGTTCGCACTAACTAACGCGATTTTACCGCACGGTCGCCCCACGGCGACGTAGCGTTACATCGTTTCTCTCCGAGAACCACCCCACCGAGAGCGTTCTCTGTCGTGACCGAATCAGGGAACCACGGAGCGGTCGCGCTGGGCGAGCTGTTGGTCTCGTCGGTGTTTCAGGACCTGCAGAACGGTGGTACCGGGGCAGTCGACGAACTGTCCCGGTCGGGAACTGTGGATTCGTCGGAAGTCGCCGCAGGTTCTGCCGAATCGGGCACCACCTCGACCTAGAATCCGATGTCTGTGTACGGATGGCCAATACAGAACTGGATTCGGGAATACATGTCTGCGAAAAACGGGTTTCTACGGACGAATGCCAACCCTTAACCGTGTCCTCCAACTGGGTTCATTCGCAATGGCAAACGGTAAGGTTGATTTCTTCAACGACACAGGCGGCTACGGTTTCATCGCGACTGAGGATGCTGACGAGGACGTTTTCTTCCACATGGAGGACGTTGGCGGTGAGGACCTCACGGAAGGTACCGAGATCGAATTCGACATCGAGGACGCTCCCAAGGGTCCCCGCGCGAAGAACGTCGTTCGCGTATAAATCGGATTTCTAACTAGTCGCCACCGGGGCGACAGAGCGTACCAACGCTTCTACCGAAACGTCACATAGTCGAGAGCGACTGCGTCACGTCGGTCGTCACTCGCGAGAGAACGCAATGGAGAGAAGACTGTTGTGAACGAACGTCACGGGCAGTGACGCTCGTTATCGTCGGGCGTCGCCGGCGTCACAGAATGTACCTTTCTACGACCTGAGCCGGTAGACACCTTCCCCCCAGACGACATCTATGTTTCCCACGCCCAAATAGTTTATTTTTCGTGACATGAGTCTGCGGTCGGATGGTGGGAGCGTCCAGCCGGAGCGGGAACGTCGCAAGGATTGAAACCAGTTGCAAACTGTGGGAACAACCGACGTGGTTATACCAACTGGCCGGTAACATTGGTTCCAGAGATGGGCAAGGTGGGTGATTCGGAACTGTTGCAGCACTTGCTCGACAAGCACTCGCTCCTGCGAGCCATCGCCGACGAACCGGCCGCGGACCTCTCCACGCTGACCGCGAAGACGGAATACTCGAAGTCTACCGTCAACCGGACACTCAACGAGCTGGACGACCACGGCGTCCTCCAGACCGACGACAGCGAGAAGCCCCACACCTACTCGCTGACCTTCTTCGGGCGGCAGCTGCTGTCCTGGGCCGAGGAGGGGCACGCACACCAGCGGTACCGGTCGCTCTACGACGCGATTCCGGCCGACGCGACGCTTCCCTCGTTCGTCCTCACCGAAGGGTCGGTCGAGGTCGCGACGGACAGCACCATCGCGAGACATCAGGTGTTCGACCAGATACTCGAGTTCGTCTCCCGCGTCGACCGCTTCCACGTCGTCGTTCCGAACCTCACCCGTGACGGGACGTTCCTGCACTTCGCCACCGAGGTCATCGAGAACGACCTCTCGGTCGAACTGGTGGTCCCCGACCAGTTCTTCGAGTTCCTCTGGGAGCGGTTCGGTGACGAGATGGGCATCATGTTCCGCGAGCGGGACATCACGGCCTACTCGCTTCCGACCGACGATATCCCGTACGGGTTCGGGGTGGGATACATCGAGGACGAGGACGGAAATATCGTCGACTCGGAGGCCGCGGTCGTCTGTTACGACGAGCAGTACCACAACGCCAACGGGACGGTCGTCACGAAATCGCCACAGGCCGTGGCGTGGGCGGAGGCCCGGTACGACCGATACAGAGATCGGGCCACCGAGCGGACCGGGGATCTCCTCGCGGAGAATCGAGACGCATAACCCGCTGGCGTCGTAGAACGAACCAGTGCGCAATCGCTTCGCCGTCATCGGTCTGTTCGGGCTGCTCGCGACGCTCTGGGGACTCTCCTTCCCGGCCATCAGCGTCGGCCTGGAGACGCTCGACCCGATACTGTTCGCGTCGTTCCGGTACGACATCGCGGCCGTGTTGCTCGTCGGCTACGGCGTCGTCCGGACCGCCGAGTGGTATCCCACGGCCAGGAACGACCTCGCGGCCGTCCTCGCAGGCGGGGTCTTCCTCGTCGCGGGGAACGCCCTGCTGTTCCTCGGGCAGAAGACCGTCCCGTCGGGGGTGGCCGCGGTCATGCAGAGTCTGGTCCCCATCGCGACGACGCTGTGGGCGCTCGGCATCCTTCCGGAGGAGCGAGTTTCCACGGTGGGTGCGGTCGGCATCCTGCTCGGGTTCCTCGGCGTCGGCCTCATCGTCCGGCCCGACCCGGGCAACCTGTTCGCGGGCGGAACCCTGGGCCGGCTCCTCATCCTCGGGCAGGTCGCCTCGGTCTCGCTGGGTGGTGTCCTCGTCCAGCGCTCGCGGCCGACGCTCGACCGCGCGGCGCTCTCGGGCTGGTCGATGGCCGTCGGCGGCGTCATCCTGCACCTCACGAGCGTCGCGGTGGGCGAACCGTTCGCGATTCCCGCCGCCCCGAAGCCGGTCGCGGCCGTCCTCTACCTGGGCGTGTTCGCGACGGCACTCGCCTTCTTCATCTACTACTCGCTGCTGGAGGTCCGTGGCGCGCTGGAGACGAGCCTCGTCGCCTACCTGGTCCCGGTGGTCGCCACCATCGCGGGCGTGTTCATCCTGAACGAGCAGATCACGCCGTTGACCATCGCCGGGTTCTTCGTCGTCTTCCTCGGCTTCGTCCTGCTCAAGCGCCGCGCGCTCGCGGAACTCGTCGTCGAGTCCCGCCAGCCATCGATGGGTGATTGACGTGGCCCACGACCGCATCCACGCGCGGGAGCCGACCCACGACATCGAGCGCTGGCGGGCGGGCACCATCGACCGCATCGAGGAACGCGACGGGCACTGTGTGGTCACGGTGACGGCGGACGATGGCGAGCAGGTCGAACTCGTGGTGACGCTCGCGATCCGGGACCTGTTCACCAGCCGGCTCGACCTCGCGCCCGAGGAGTCACCCGTCGGCTCGCAGGTGTGGTTCCGCAAGAAGGGCGGCTGATACCCGGGGCGGCTCACTCCATCGCGGAGACGAATCCGTCGGTGGCGTCGCGCCACGCTCGAATCAACCGGTCGTCGTTCTCGCTGTCCCAGGCCTCGATTTCCTCGTGCTCGTCCAGCCAGGCGACGGTCCGCCGGACGCCTTCCTCGAAGGAGACAGTGTACTCGAAATCGAGGTCTCGGCGGGCCTTCGAATTGTCGAACACCGTGCTGTACTGGAAGTGGTCGCGGAGCATCCCCGTCCGGTCGGGGGTGACCTCGCTGAGTACGTCGGTCGGGATGTGGACCAGCTCGGGGTCGGGCGCGTCGAGCGCCCGGGCCACCGTCTCGTGGTACTGGTTCCACGTCATCACCTCCTCGCTGGTGACGTGGTAGGTCTCGCCGTAGGCGGTCTCGTTCCCGACCGCGTTGACGAACGCTCGCGCCACGTCGTCGCGGTGGCACGGCCCCCAGAGCGAGGTCCCGTCGCCGTGGACGACGATGGGTTTCCCCTGCCGGATTCGGTCGATGTAGTACGTTCCAAGTCCCAGTGTGTGGAGGACCGGCCCGCCCTCGCCGTAGGTGCTCCACGGGCGGATAATCGTCGCCGCGAAGGCGTCTCCGTGGGCGTCGCGGAACACGTCCTCGGCGGCGGCCTTGTTCCGGCCGTACTCGCTGACGCCGGGATCGCGGGCCGCGTCTTCGGTACTCGGGACGCTGGCGGTCGGGCGGTGGTACACGTCGACGGTCGAGCAGAACACGTACTGGGTTACGCCCGCGAAGGCGTCGACGGCCTCGCGGGCCTGTTCGGGGGTGAAACACACCATGTCGATGACGCAGTCGGGAGCGACCGCCTCGGCGACCGCGGCCAGTCGGTCGCTGTCGTTCCGGTCGCAGGTGACGTGTGTGACGGCGTCCGGGAGGTCGGCGTCGGTCTCGCCGCGCGTCGCGATTGTCACGTCGTGGGTTGTCTCGACCAGCTGGCGGGTGATGGCCGTGCTGATGAGGCCGGTTCCACCGATGATGAGGACGTCCATACGGGCATCCCGGACGCGAGCACGATAGGCCTACTGCGTCTTCTCACGTCGCCGCCGCACTCGTTACGCCTGCTGGGCGCGTCTGTCAGTACGAGACCATGCAGTTCGAACAGGCCGTTTCGGTCGTCCAGCTGGCCGACCTCGCCGACGGCCAGCACCCGGATTCCGAGAGAACCGTCACGACGATATTCGACACCGACGGCGTCACCCTGGCACGCACGACGCTCGCCCCACGGGCGACGACCGGCTGGCATACCCACGGCGACCGTGACGCCTACGGCTACGTCCTCGACGGTCGGGTGGAACTCGCGTTCGGTCCCGACGGTGGCGAGACGATGGCCGCAACCGACGGCGATTTTCTCCACCTCCCAGCCGGTCTCGTCCACCGGACGACGAACCCGGGTGATTCCGAACTCGTGGTACTGGTCGCGTTCATCGGGTCCGGACCGACCAGGGTACCCGTGGACGGGCCACGCGCCGCCGACTCGACCCACCAGCCCCGCGTCGCCGGTGCGGACGACCTCGTCCCGGCTGCGCCCCTGAAGAACCTGACACGCCTGATGCCGTTCCCCGAGGCCGACGTCCAGCAGGTCCGGGGCCACGCTGCCGGGCGAATCGAGTCGGACTGGCACCACCACGGCGACAACGACGTGTTCGGGTACGTCATCGCAGGTGAGGGCTACGTCGAGTATGGGACCGGGCCGGACGAGCGGGCGCTCGCGCGGGCCGGCGAGTGCTTCCACATCCCGGCGGGCCTCGTCCACCGCGACGTGAATCCCAGCGACGCCGAGCAGGACTACGTGCTCTGGCTCACCGGTTCGGAGCCTCGCGTGGTCCACGTCGACGAACCGACGGCGAACTGAACTGGCGAGCTGGCCGCTCGGGAGCGACTGAACTATCGTCGAGAGAGAGAGCGTCGTGACTACCCGTGCCAGCCTATGCTCGGGCTGTGACGGACCTGCCCGCAGACTGTCGCCTGCCGGTCAGCGATATAGAATTACTGGATGTGGCCTTCGCGACGGAGCTGGTCGGCGTCCTGGCCAGTGTAACGCCATTCGATGTTCGCCTTCTCGTCCTGCCACGACCACGGTTCGACGAGCACGACGTCGCCCTCGTTGATCCACGTGCGGTACTTCATTCGGCCGGGGATTCGGCCCATCCGGCTGACACCGTCCTCGCACTGGACGCGGACGTGGTTGCCGCCGTTGTGTTCTGTTACGACTCCGAAAAGCTCGTCTTTGTTGGGCATGCGGAGATTCCGCCGCTCCTGTGTTTCTTCGCTCACACGTAGTATATGTAGAGAGCACGTTTAAATCATGGGAGGGCCAGTGGTATCGCGGCACATGGTGTCCAGGGGATGGCTGAAGCGGCGGCAACGTCGCCCGCTTCTGCCGAACCGGGGCCGACTCCGACACCGACGACGAGTTGAACATGAACATTTATTATAGATGCGGTCTGAGTGGTGAGTACATGATGCTCGTACGGGTACACCGCTGACTTCATTCTCCGACCCAGCCCAGCCTGCCGACCACACGACACCCATCCCGTATGAGAACAGACACACCCGCTGCCACACAGCAGTACCGACCCACGACAGACCCGACCAGCATCGACACCACCACCACGACCGACGAGGCGGCAGAGACCGCCACACGCGAGACACCGTTCGACACGGAAGAACCTGACAGCGCCGACCCGACCGAGGACGCCGCGAGCTGGGTCGCGCGCTGCCAGCGCTCCTTCGATTCGACGGCGACAGACCGGCTTACGAACACTGCCGACGACGCGAACCAGGCGATGCCGTCGGGTAAGTGACGGGTCTGGCCGCCCGCGACTGCTGATATATCTGGCCACGACGAGCGCACTCGCTATGTGCTGTGAGTCCCTACTCTCGTACCAGTATGGGGGCCGAGACCAATTCGAGCCGAGGAATCCACGTCCTCTACGTGGACGACGACAAGTCGCTTCTCGAGGCAACACAGACGTATCTCGAAGAGCGATTCGAGGAGTTGTCGGTAGAGACGACGGCCTCGGCGGTCGACGCCCTCGACCGACTCGGCGAGGAGGAGTTCGACGTCGTCGTCTCGGACTACCAGATGCCCGAGATGGACGGTCTCGACTTCCTGAAACAGCTCCGCCAGGAGCGAGGCAACCAGATTCCGTTCGTCATCTTCACCGGGAAAGGCCGCGAGGAGGTGGCGATGGAGGCGTTGAACCTCGGCGCGAACCGCTACCTGCAGAAGGGTGGCGACCCGATGGCACAGTACGGGTTGCTCGCCCAGACCATCGAGCAGGAGGCGTACCACTGGCGCACGCGCTCGGCACTCAAGCAACGCGAGGAGGACCTTCGCATCACGCTCGACTCCATCGGTGACGGCGTCATCGCGACCGACACCGACGGCGTCATCGAGCGCATGAACGTGGTCGCCGAGGAACTGACGGGCTGGGACCGTGAGGACGCCGTCGGGAAGCCGCTGGCAGAGGTTTTCGACATCGTGGACGCCAAGACCGGTGATTCCGTCGAGAGCCCGGTCGAGCGCGTCATCGAACACGAGAGCGCGTTCGAGTTCTCCGAGGACACGAAGCTCCGCTCGCTCGACGGCACCGAGCGCTACATCGCGGACAGTGCGGCTCCCATCACGAACGAATCGGACGACGTGGTCGGGGTCGTCCTCATCTTCCGGGACATCACGAACCGGTACCTCCGGGAACAGCGCCAGGAACGCCAGCGCCAGGCCGTCATCGACCTCGCGACCGACGAGGTGCTGGTGAGCGGGAAACTGCAGTGTGCGGCGCGGCGTATCACCGAGACGGCGGCCGGGACTCTCGACGTCGACCGCTCCTCCATCTGGCTGTTCGACGACACCTTCGACACGCTGGAGTGTCTCGACCTCTACGACCGGTCCACCAGGGACCACGAGACCGGCATGCAACTCACCGTGGAGAACTACCCCAGCTACTTCGAGGCACTCGCAGGCCACCGGGCGATTCCGGCGACGGACGCGCGCGCCGACGCACGGACGGCGGAGCTGTGCGAGCCGTACCTCGAACCGCTCGGCATCACCTCGATGCTCGACGCGACCATCCGACGCGGCGGGCAGGTCGTCGGCGTGCTCTGTAACGAGACCGGCGGGCCGAAACGTGAGTGGGACGAGGACGAGATACGCTTCGCCGCCGAACTCGCCGACCAGGCAGTCATCGCGTTGCACAACCGCGACCAGCGCCACCGCAAGGAGGTCCTCGAACGGGCGAACCAGCAACTGCAGTTCCTGTTCAAGCAGTCCCCGATGGCGGTCATCGAGTGGACCCTCGACTTCGAGGTCGTGCGCTGGAACGACGCCGCCCAGGAGCTCTTCGGGTACACCCGCGAGGAGGCAATCGGTCAGCACGCCGAGTTCATCGTCCCGCACACCTCGGAAGACGCGGTCGATGCCGTGTGGGAACGCCTCGTCGACGGAGAGGAGACCGAGCACATCGTCAACCGGAACGTGACGAAAAGCGGTGCGGAGATAGACTGCGAGTGGCACAACCGGGCCATCCTCGACGAGAACGGGGAGACGGTGAGCGTCCTCTCGTTCGTCCAGGACATAACGGCACAGCGCCGACAGACGTGGCAACTGCAGGCCATCGCAGAACGGACGCAGGACGCCATCTACATCAAGGACCTCGAGGGGCGGTACGAGTTCATCAACGACGCCGGTGCGCGGTACTTCGAACTCGCACCGACGGCGGTCGTCGGCCGGACCGACAGGGAACTGTTCGACCTCGACGAGGACCTGCTGGACATCGACCGCTGGATCCTCGAACACGAGGAGCCGAGGGCCGAGGTGGAGCGACACATCATCGACGGCCGCGAACACGTCTTCGAGAGCGAGAAGTACCCCCACTACGACGACGCGGGCCGACTCGTCGGCATCATCGGCATCAGCCGGGACGTGACGGACCGCGCGGCGGTCGACGACCTGCTCGACGCGTTCCACGACACGATGACGGACGCGAGCCTCTCCTCGACGGAGCGCATCGAACTCCTCATCCAGACGCTCCACGACTCGCTCGAAGCGACCAGTGCGCAGCTCTGTCGCGTCGACCAGACCGCCGAGACGCACGAGATCGTGGTTTCGCTGGGGGACGTGAACCCGCCGCCGGTCGGCACGACGGTGCCGCTCGGAGACACGCTCTGCGAACAGGTGATTGCGGACGAACGCGTCGTCGCGACGTACGCGACAGAGCTGGCCGAATCGAACGGCGGCATCCCGTCCGCCGCGCCGTCGATCGGTTCGTACGTCGGTGCCCCCGTCTACGTAGAGGAGTCGCTGTGGGGCGTCGTCTGCTTCCTCGACGAGTCCGAGACGCCGACCGAACTCACCGAAGACCGGTGTTCGATGGTGGAGTTGCTGGCCAACTGGCTCGGGCACGAACTCGCCGAGTCGCGCTACGAGACGGAACTGGACCGTCGCGACGCCGTCGCTCACGAGCTCGCCGAACTGCTCTCCGAGCGCATCGCGGTACCGGTGCGCGACGCGCAGGCACACACCGAGGAGGCCCGTCAGCAGGAAGACCTGCCCTCGCTGGAGGCGGCCACCCAGGCGCTGGAACGGTCCGAGGCGCTCCTCGACGAGGCGCTCACGCTCGCCCTGTCGATGACGGCCAGCGAGACCGAGCGCGTCGACCTCGGCGCGCTCGCCCGCACGGTCTGGTCGGACCTCGACCAGCCAACCGACCGGCTCGTGGTCACCGACGGCTCCCTCGTCGTCGAGGCGAACCGACGCGCGGTCGAACAGCTCTTCGAGTCGCTCTTCGAGGCCGTAACCACGGGAGGGGATGGCGAGTGCGTGGTCAGCCTCTCGCACCAGGAGGAGCCTGAGGGGTTCGTCGTCGCCGTCGACTGGGAGACCGAAGACGAAGGGGCCGCCGCACACAGCGTCGCCACCCGGAGTCACCGGAGCCTCGATGGCCTGCGCGCGGTCGGTCGAATGGTGACCGCGAACGGCTGGACGATGACGCGCACGGAGGATGGAAACGGCGGGGTTCGCCTCGAGTTCGGCGACGTCGTCGTCGTCGAGTGACCGACTGTCTGGCAGGCGAACACACCCCAACGGCTACATGTTGTTGCGGCTTCCGTGTGACAGTATGGGCAACCGTGACGTGCGTCCGACCGGCGCTGGGCCGAGGGAGCTGGTCGAGTTCTACCTGCTGGACCACCGGACGCTGCTGGGCAAGGCCATCGACATCGCACTGCTGGTGTTGAACCTCGTGTTCGTCGGCATCTTCGTCCTGGAGACGTACGACATCTCGACAGAGACCCGACGGCTCATGTGGGGCATCGAGGTCGCTATCGCGGCCGTGTTCTTCGTCGAGTACGTGCTCCGACTGTACGGTGCCCCGGACCGCCTTCAGGAGGTGACCGACTTCTACACGATGGTCGACCTGCTCGCTATCCTGCCGACCGCCGCGGTATTGCTGGTCCCGGGGCTGTCGGTGTTCGCGCTGGATATCGGCTTCCTGCGGGCGTTCCGGGTCGTCCGATTCATGCGCTTTTACCGGTTCACGCGGGACGAGGAGTTCTTCTTCGGCTCCATCTCCGCCCACGAGCTACGCATCCTGAAGCTGCTGTTGACCGTTCTCACCATCTTCTTCGTCTCGGCGGGCGTGTTCTACGCCGTCGAGCACACCGCGAACCCGCAGGTCGGGAACTTCAACGACGCGTTCTACTTCACCGTCGTCACCCTGACGACCGTCGGGTTCGGCGACATCACCCCGGTCACGGGAGCGGGACGATTCGTGACCACGGCGGCCATCATCTCCGGCATCGTCCTCATCCCGTGGCAGGCGGGCCGTATCGTCCGCGAGTGGACGACCGACAAGGTCTCGGTCACCTGTGACTCCTGCGGCCTCTCGTACCACGACCCGGACGCGTCCCACTGCAAGGCCTGCGGCCACATCATCTACCAGGAGTTCGACTCGCGGCAGTCGTGAGTCCCGGCAGTGTCTGTCGGTCGCCCACACCCACCGAATCACCAGCGGACCGCCGACACCACTTATTCTGCCTGACAGAGTAGTTCCTCCATGAGTACTGCACCGGGTCAACCGAGTGACAGCGACTCGTTGCTCGCTCGAATCCACCTCGGCTGGTGGACGTTCGGTCTGTTCGTCGCCGGGTTATTGTTGTACGTCTCGTACCGGTTCCTCGGCCTCCTCTCGTTCGCGCTGTTCCTGTACTACTTCGGCAGGCCGATTCGCCGTCGCCTGGAGACACACGTCAGCGTCGACCTGGCGACGACGCTCACCGTCTTCGCCATCATGGCCCCGTTCGTCCTCATCCTGGTCGTGTTCGTGGTCGTCCTCGCCGGGCAGGTGCTCCAGTTGAGCGAGGGCGGGTTCGACTGGGTCGACGAACTCCTCGCGGAGTTCGGCTCCGTCACCGAGGTGACCTCGGTGCAGCAACTCGTCGACAGGGTCGTGACCTTCGTCGAGAGCCAGCCGCGAGGCGAACTGGTCTCCTCGACCATCGACGTGGCGACGGGGGCGGCGGGGGCGTTCACGCAGTTCTTCTTCCACGTCACGCTGCTTTTCGTCATCGTCTCGCTGCTGTTGCGCAAGGACAAAGCCATCGGTCGCTGGGTTCGCACCAACCTCGCGGACGGCGAGTCGGTCGCCTACGACTACTTCGAGAGCGTCGACAGGGAGCTCGAGAAGATATACTTCGGCCAGATGCTCACCATCTTCGCGGTCATGGTGCTCGGGTGGCTGTTCTACTCGCTGCTGAACGCGGTCGCGCCGCCGGGCGTCGCCATCCCGTTCCCACTTCTCATGGGGCTGCTCACGGGTGTCGGGTCGTTCATCCCCCTCATCGGTCGCTCCATCGTGTACGTCCCGCTCACGCTGTACGTCGGGGTGCAGGCGTTGCTCGTCGAAATCGGCTACCTCTGGTTCCCCGTCCTCGTCCTCCTCGGTGGCCTGTTCGGCCTCGACGTGGTCATCCGGTACGGGGTCAGACCGTACCTGGCGGGCCAGACCGTCAGCCCGCCCGTGATGCTGGTCGCGTACCTGCTCGGTGCGGCGATATTCGGCTGGTACGGCGTCTTCCTCGCCCCGCTGGTCCTCGTGGTGGTGCTCCGGTTCGTGACGTTGGTCTTCCCGAAGCTCGTTCACGGCGACCTCACGCCGGAGCCGGCACCGGCGGTACCGCCCGACCCCGACGAACTGGACTGACCGGAGGCCGGGCGATTCCGGTGGTGGCCTGCCCGAGACCTCCGCGGCTGCTGGCATCTCTGCGGTAGAATTCATGCCCGTTCGGCGCTTCTAGACGACGTAGCAGGGGACTCGGTCCCCGGGGAGAGCTATGAAGGCGATAACCAAGAGCGGCGTGTCGGTATCGTGTGGTAATTTCAAGGCGATCGACGAAGGCGTCGTGCTCACCGCCGACGAGAAGCGCAAACAGGTGGTCGGGTTCATCCCGTACGACGACCTGCAGTTCGTCCTCCCCGACGACGTCGCCGACCAGCTCGACGCTCACGAGGAGCCGGTCTCGACGACACACGCGCTCACCGACGACGAGGTCGCCTGGAGCGAGGGGACGGGCGAGGCCGTCGGCATCGACATCGAGCACCGCCCGACCGGGGAGTCCGAGACGGCCACGGACCGCCCCGAGATGGAGTTCGACGAACCGGCGACCGACAGGGACGACTGGTCGGAGATGACGGACGAACAACGGGCCACGGCGTTCTCCGAACTCACCGCGATACACGGTCTCGGGCCGACCTACGCCAACCGACTCCGTGGGGTCGGCATCGAGACGCTCCGGGGGCTCTCGCTGTCGACGCCGGAACACGTCGCCGAGGCTGTCGACGTCTCGAAGAGCCGGGCGAAGATCTGGGTCGAACGGGCCGGTGAACTCCTCGCCGAGACCGACACGGCGACCGAAGACGACCAGCCGATGCACGAGCAGTCTGCCGGTTCGAACGCCGTCGCCCACCGTCCCGACTCGGACACCTGGACCTGAGCGGACCCACCCTTTTCGGGAACGTGAGCCCCGCGCCGGTATCGACCATCTCCAGCCCCGGCACCGCGACCCGCGGGCAGTGCGAGCGTGTGGACTGGGGGAACATATCAGTCACAGGACAAGCTTATGCTGGCGGACCGCGCCTAGAGTGCTGATGACGCGTACTTCGTGTTCCACCTGCCGCGGAATCGTTCACCAACCGTATCTGGACCGCTGCCCCACCTGCGGGTACGTCCCGCCCCACGGCGCGGACTGACCGACCGGGGCATCGCGCCCCATCGACGGCCGCTGCCTGTCCGATATCTTATTACTGTTCTCGTGTGATTCGTCCCTCATGTTCGTCGTAGCGAACCGCATCCCGGTGGCGGAAGGACACGAAGACGACTTCGAGGCACGGTTCGAGAAGCGCGCCAAGAAGGTCGACCAGCGCGAGGGGTTCGTCCGGATGGAGGTCCTGCGCCCGGTCGAGGCCGACCGGTACGTCGTCCTGACCTACTGGGAATCGGAAGACGCGTTCGACGCGTGGACCGAGAGCGAGGACTTCCGCGAGGCACACCGAGACCGCCCGCCGAAGGAGATGTTCTCGGGCAAAAGCGAGATGGAGTCACACGAGGTCTTCATCTCGGCGGAGAAGTAGGGTCGCTGTCAGTCGAAGCTGACGGTCACGACGTGGTCGGTGCACTGGACGTACTCGATGAGCGAGCTGACGTCGGCCCCTGCCTGCAACTCGTAGCTCACGTTGGTGGTCGTGACGGTGTAGGGGAACACGGGTGACCCGATATCGCCACGCAGCGCGAGGTCGAAGTGCAGGTTCGAGTCGCTGTTCATCTCGGTGACCCGGCCGACGATGGCCCCGTAGACGGCACCGGCGTTGTTGAGGCGGATGTCTGACGGGTTGGCCTCGTCACCGGGGACGTAGATGACGCCGGTGAAGGTGCCCGCGTGGTTCAGCTCGACGACGGTTCCGGGTAGGCCGAACAGCCAGACCTGCGTGGCCCGGTTCTCGGGTGCGGTGAGGGTCGTCCCGCTGTTGAAGGTGATGGCGCTCGCGGTCGTGTAGACCGTGAATTGGTTCGAGCCGACGACCTCGATGTGGGCGTTGTTCTTGAGCGAGACGTTCCCATCGACTGCGAGGGTCACGTCGCCCCCGGTCGTGTCCACGACGAGCGTCGCGCCGGGCTTCAGCGTGAGTTCGGAGAGGTAGTACTCCCCGGTGGTCAGGGTGCAGCCACTGGCACACTGGAGCGTGGTGCCCGAGATGGCCGTGGTCGCGCCGTTGTCGTTCGTCGCCTCGATGCGGTCGACCTCGGTGTTCACCAGGTCGGTGACTGGTTCGACCAGGGGGACCGAGCCCGTGTCGCTGACGGTGCCGCCGACCGAGGCGTTGGAGACGGTGCCCGACCCGTGGGCGAGGTCTCCGGTGATGTACGAGTAGGTCCCGACGTCGACGGTCCCGCTCGCGTTGACGTTCCCCTCGACCGTGGCGTTCCCGCTGAGCGTCACGTTCCCGCCGTAGTAGATCTCACCGGTGGTCGTCCGGGTGGTCGTGTAGTTCCCGAGCGAGGAGTCGTAGCTGTCGACCGTCGACTCGTGGTTGAGGGTGAGGCTCCCGCCGTCGAACGGCGAGACGACTGCGCCCATGACGAGCGGCTTCCCCGGGATGGGTCCGGGCGGGTAGACGGTCGCGGTCGTCCGGGTGACGTTTCGCGTGTAGGTACTGAAATCGACCGTCGCGGTCTTGGCCGCGTGGTCGAACGTCACGGGACGGCCGGTGGTCTTCGCGAGGTGACGTCCCCAGGCGTCGTAGTACTCGCTCTGGACCGTGATGGCGATGCTCCCGTTCGCGATGGGGTTGGCCATCTGGTAGCCGTTCGGGTAGCTGTTCGCGCTCGGGTAGACCCGCGAGCGGTCGGTCCGGGTGGCCGTCGCGGTGGTGATACCCGTGCTGGTGGTGTCGCTCGCGATGCGGGGCAGGTGGACGTGCAGGGTCCCGTCGCGGACGTAGAGGTCGGGCGATTCGAGCATCACACTGCCCGCGCCGTCGGTCCGCCAGATACCGCCGCCCTGCATCACCAGCTCGGTGTCACCGTTCTGGTAGGCGACCTCGCCCAGTGGCAGGTCGTACAGGGTGTGGTTGTCACCCAGTCCGGTGTAGTTGTAATGCGTGATGGTCACTCGACCTGCGGTCGAGGACGCAGAATACTGACCCTCGCCTCCCCCGAGTGCGAGGACCGTCGCGTCGCTGTCGCCCACCGAGAGGTCCGTGATCTGGCTGTCCAGCTCGTGCATCGATGCCGACGCGTGGTCGACGTCGACCTCGGACTGGAAGCCGGTCAGGACGGTCTGGCCCCCGACGAGTACCGCGACGACACTCATCGAGACGACCAGCATGAGCAACACGAGCGCGAGCACGGGCGTGACAGCACGCTGGCTGTCAACAGGACGCTGCGACGTCTGAATCCCCCACTGGCCGGCGCCGAATCGTTCGTTACCCGATGCTCCGCACTCCCGGTGTTGTGTATCTCCCCTCATTCCCCTGACTCTCCCCAGAGCCATTAGCATATTGGACGTTCAGGGATATAAACGTATCTACGATAACACTTCTAATCTTGCATTTGGGGCTCTGGAACGGGTGCTTTCGGCAGTGTAGCGAAAACAGGTGCGCTAACTGGTTGGAGGGATATCGCCGGCCGTCTCTCCGCAGGTGGCAGCCGACTATCGGCAACTGGCGGTCGAACGTCATCGAAGCGCGGCCGAGTGATCGCTTACTGCTCGGCGTCGAAGAACGGTGCCTGGGGTGGTCGATCACTCCTCGTCGTCGAACTCCAGCGCCACCGAGTTGATACAGAATCGCTTTCCGGTCGGCGCCGGTCCATCGTCGAAGACGTGGCCGAGATGGCTCTCGCAGTTCGCACAGACGACCTCGATGCGGTGCATCCCGTGGCTGTGGTCCTCGCGCTTCTCGATCTTCCCCTCGTCCGCGGCGTAGAACGACGGCCAACCACAGCCGTGGTCGAACTTGGTCTCGGCGTCGAACAGGACCTCGCCACAGCCCTTGCAGCGGTACTTGCCGTCCTCGAAGTGGTCGACGTACTCGCCGGAGAACCGGGCCTCGGTCCCCTGCTCGCGGAGCACGTGGTAGGACTCGTCGTCGAGCTTCTCGCGCCACTCGGCGTCGCTCTCGGGAACGTCTCGTTTCGCGTCGGCGGAACTGTCGCTCATGCCCTGCTGTACGGACGCCATCGGCAAAGAGGCCGTGGTCGCGGTGGGCTCAGACGAGACGGTTCCGAAGGTCCGTCTCTCCGGCCGCGAGTTTCCGGTAGTTCTCGGCCAGAATCTCGGTCCAGCGGTCGAGTTTGTTCGGGTTCGACCCGGCCATGTGGGGCGTGATGACGACGTTCGAGAGGTCCCACAGCGGGGAGTCTTCGGGTAGTGGCTCTTCCTCGAACACGTCGAGGGCGGCCCCGCCGATGGTGTGATAGGTGAGTGCCCTGACCAGCGCGTCCTGGTCGACGACCTCGCCGCGGGCGATGTTCACGAGTACGGCGTCGCTGCCCAGCAGGGTGAGTTCCTCCCGGCCGATGAGTCCCGCCGTCTCGTCGGTGAGCGGGCAGGCCAGCAGGAGGTAGTCGACGCGGGGGAGCAGGTCGTGCAGGCCATCGGGGGCGAACAGTTCGTCCACCCCGTCGGGGACCTCGCTCGTGTCCCGTTTGAGTCCGAGGACGTCCATGCCGAGGGCGCTGGCGAGTTCGGCCGCCCGGCCACCGATGGCACCGACGCCGACGATACCCAGCGTCTTCCCGTGTATCTCGCCTCCCTCGAAGCGTTCCCAGTGCCCCTCGGCCTGCTGGCGCTGGCCGACGTGCATCTTTCGCTCGAACGTCAGCAGGTACCAGAGCACCTGCTCGGCGATGGGTTCGGCGTGGATGCCCGAGGAGTTGGTCAGCATGACGCCCTCCTCGGCGAGCGCGTCCAGGTCGTAGTGGTCGACACCCGAACTCAGGCAGTGAATCCAGCGGAGGTTCGTCGCTCGCGCCCTCGCGTCGGCGTCCAGGTGATAGCCCACGTAGCCGTCGGCGTCGGGGAGGTGTTCGGCCGTCTCTGCTGGTGTCGTGGTCGCTCGAACCGTCGCCGCCGGGACCGCCGCTTCCAGCGACTCTCGAAGTGCTTCGGCGCGTTCGGGACCGACACTGTGTGGAACGAGGACCAGGGGAGTCGTCATGTGTCGTGGACTCGCTCGCGGCTGCTTAGCCGTTGGGTCATCGGTCGCCTGAGGTGTCACTGCTGGTGCAGCGTTACCCCCGCGTAAGCGCGGCAACTTGCGCCATCGCTCCGTAGAGATGCACATGGCCGAACGAGACCCACATACACCGCCAGAGCGGCCGAGCAACGCCCGACCGCCGGGCGTCCTGTCCGTCCCCGAGGCGCTGTCGACACCCGAGTCGTGGCTCGACCCGTTCGGGTGGTACGCCGAGATGCGCGAGACGGAGCCGGTCCACTGGGACGCCGACCGCGAGTGCTGGGACGTGTTCCGGCACGCCGACGTCTCCGCCGTGCTCTCTGACCCCGAGACCTTCTCGTCGGACCCACGGAACGCGAGCAACGAGGCGTTCCGGCGGGCCAGCGAGGGCGTCGAGATGGAGACCATGCTCGGCAGCGACCCACCGAAGCACGAGCACCTCCGGGGAGTCGTCGAGGAACACTTCCGGCCGCGGGCCGTCGCCGACCTCGCGCCCCGCATCGAGGAGATAGCCGAAGACTGCCTCGACGACGTGCTCGCCGACGGCGAGATGGACGTGGTCGCCGACCTCGCGTACCCGCTCCCGGTCATCGTCATCGCCGAGCTGCTGGGCATCCCCAGTGAGGACCGCGAGACGTTCAAGCGCTGGTCCGATTCGCTGGTCGAGACACCGACCGAGCGGAGCGAGGCTGCCGCCCGCGAGGTCGAGGACCGCCGCCAGCAGACGCTCGACGAACTCCGCGAGTACTTCGACGACCTCATCGACCAGCGCAAGCGCGACCCCGGCGACGACCTCATCTCGAAGGTCGTCACCGCCGAGATCGAGCACCGACCCCTGTCGGCCGAGGAGATGCGCGGGTTCTGCGTGCTCCTGCTGGTCGCCGGGAACATCACGACGACCAACCTCCTCACCAACGCGGTCTGGACGCTCACGGAGCACCCGGAGACCCTGGAACGGCTCCAGTCCGAGCCGACTCTGCTGACCAAGGCCGTCGAGGAGGTCCTTCGCTACCGCTCGCCCGTCCAGGCCCTCGGGCGGGTCGCCACGACGGACACGACGCTCGGCGGCCAGACCATCCGGCAGGGTGACGTGGTCGTCCTCTGGGTCGGGTCGGCGAACCGCGACCCCGACGCATTCGAGCGCCCCGAGGAGTTCGTCGTCGACCGGACGCCGAACCAGCACCTCGCGTTCGGGCGTGGCATCCACTACTGCCTGGGCGCGCCGCTGGCCCGGTTGGAGACCCGTCTCGCACTCTCGGCACTCCTCGACAGCGTCGACGACATCGAGGCTGTGGCCACCGCCGACGGGCTCACGCCGGTCCGAAGCGCCTTCATCTACGGCGTCGAGTCGTTCCCGGTCCGGTTCGTCGCGCCCGGGTCGGACGTTCGCCGGCCGCCGCCAGCCTGAGCGGCTGGCGTCTGTACCCGGACTGGACATCGTACGGTATGGGGCCGCATACCACTGCAGAAACGGATTTCAAGCCTTATACTGCCCGACCGGCTTGACGATTCCAATGAGCTACAAGATCGGTCTCGTGGGCAAGCCCTCGGTGGGCAAGTCCACCTTCTTCAATGCGGCGACGATGAACGACGTGCCCGAGGGTGCGTACCCGTTCACGACCATCGACCCCTCGGTCGGCGAGGCGTACGTCCGCGTCGACTGTGCGGCCCCGGAGTTCGACGAGTCCTGCACACCCGATACCGGCTACTGCCAGCAGGGGACACGTTACGTCCCGACGAAACTCGTCGACGTGGCCGGGCTGGTCCCCGGCGCACACGAGGGCCGCGGCCTCGGGAACCAGTTCCTCACCGACCTGAACGAGGCCGACGTCCTCGTCCACGTCGTCGACTTCTCCGGCACCACCGACATCGAGGGCGAGAACACCGAGGGGCACGACCCCCGCGAGGACATCGACTTCCTCGAGAACGAACTCGACCAGTGGTACGTCGGCATCCTCGACAAGGGTATCGAGAAGTTCCAGAACCGCTACCAGGGCCAGGACGAACTCGCCATCGAGGTCGAACTCGCCGAGCAGATGTCCGCGTTCGGCATCAACAAGGACGAGGTCAAGAAGCTCATCCTCCGACTCGACCTCGGCTTCGAGCCCGAGGAGTGGGACGCGCAGGACCGCGAGGACCTCGCCCGCGAGATTCGCAAGTACACCAAGCCGATGGTCATCGCGGCGAACAAGATGGACACGCCCGCCGCCCAGGCGAACTGGGAGGAGATCACCACGGACCCGGACTACGAGCACCTCACGTTCGTCGCGGCCAGCGCCCACGCCGAGAAGGCGCTCAAGAACGCCGCCGAGCAGGACATCGTCGACTACCACGCCGGTGACGAGGACTTCGACATCGTCGCCGACGTGTCCGAAGAACAGGAGCAGGGCCTCGAACAGATTCGCGAGTTCGTCACCGAGTACGGCGGCACCGGCGTCCAGCAGGCCATCGAGACCGCGCTGTTCGACGAACTCGGCGTCATCGCCGTCTTCCCCGGCGGTGCGGAGGCCATGGGCGACGAGCAGGGCCGCGTCATGCGTGACTGCTTCCTCCTCCCCGAAGGCTCGACCACCTCCGACTTCGCGTACCACCTCCACTCCGACATCGGCGACGGCCTCCTCCACGGCCTGAACTGCCGGACCAAGCGCCAGATCGGCGGCGACACCGAGCTCGACCACCGCGAGGTCGTCGAACTCGTCACCACCAGCTGAGACTTCAAATACGAAGCCGCGGCCACCCCCGGCATGGTCTGACCATCGCCGGGGACGGTGCCGCGGTTGTGCGACACGCCCGTCTCCGTTCTTCTCCTCGCCCGTGTCGCCTGTTCGCCACCATCGAGTAGCTGCTCACTCCGCCGTATTCCCGAACTGGCCATCGCCGTGCCCGGTGAGCCGAAGCACCGTCGGCATCAACAACCCCTGGGCGACCACGCTGATGATGGCCACGCCGAACACCATCGTCTGGACGACCTCGCGGTACGGAAGCCCCGTGGGAAGCGCCAGGGCCAGCCCGACCGGGACAACGGTGTGCAGGCCGCCCCACACCACGATGTGCTGGCAGGCGACCGGAAGCGGGTCGGGCAGCACCTGGTTCGTCAGTGTCACGAGCGGGTAGATGGTCAGGGCTCGGACCAGTACGACGAGCACTGCGGCCAGCAGGACGAATCCGCCGTACTCGACGAAGTGGGCCACGTCGACGGTGGCCCCGATGAGCACGTACAGCACCGTGCTCACCAGGAAGGCGGCGACGTTCCACACCCGCTGGACGAACGACTCTGGCGCGGACATGTGCTCGTGGGTCAGTTCGTGGGCTCCCATCGCCAGACCCGCCCCGACGGTCGCCAGCACGCCGGACAGGCCCAGACCCCACTCTGCGAGCAGGAAGCTCCCGTATGCCACGACGACCGTGAGGAGCATCACCGCCAGCCGGTCCCGAAGCCGACGAGCGCACAGGTGTGCGAGGTAGCCGACGACCACGCCGACGAGCAGGCCACCGCCGCCGACGATCGCGATGCTGAGGACGAACGACACCACCTGCCCAGACGTCGTGAGCGACGCGACCGCGTCGCTGGCACTCTCGGCCTGCCGGAACGCGGCGACCAGCGTGGAGAAGATGACGATGGCGACCCCGTCGTTCAGCAGGCTCTCACCCTCGATCGTGACCGAGAGTCGCTTCCCCACGTCGAACTGCTCGAACACCGAGAGCACCGCGGCCGGGTCCGTCGGGAGGACGACCGACGCGAAGACCAGCGCGACGATGAGCGGGAAGCCGAACGCGACCGTCCCGAGCAGCCCGAGTGTGAGGACCGCCACCGGGAGCCCGACGAGGGTCAGAACGAGGATGAGAACCGCGTTGTGGCGGAGTTCGCGCACGTCGATACTGGTCGTCCCTTCGAAGACGATGGTCGGGAGCAACACGGCGAGGATGAGGTCTGCGGAGAGTACGAGGTCGAACTCCAGACCGAGCACGGAGACGAGCACCCCGACGGCGACGAGCACGCTGGCGTAGGAGAATTCAGGGCGCCAGTCGGCGAGGAGCTTGACGAGCAACGCGATGGCGAAGATGGCCACGACGCTCGCCAGGACCGGCTCGATCTCGCTCATCTGTCTCAGGAAAGGCCCCCGAGCCGGATAACGTTCGTTCCGGGTCGGGTGATGCGGTCACCTCCCGGTAAGCCGCTCGGGGAGCGCGGCGGTTTTTCCCGTGGAAGCCCGACTTCAGGGTATGACACGAACGGTCGCCGTCGTCGGCGCTGGCGCTGCAGGCGTCGGCGTCGCGGACGCGCTCCGTGGGACGGACACCGAGGTCACGCTGTTCGACAAGGGGAGAGGCATCTCCGGCCGGGCCGCGACCCGCCGCAAGCACGGCTGTCGCTACGACCACGGCGCGAACTACCTCAAGCCCGGTGAGGACGCCTGGGTTGACGAACTGCTCGATGAGCTCGGGGCGGAGGGCCTCGCCGACATCGAGCAGCCGGTGTGGACCCACGACGCCGAGGGGACCATCGCCGAGGGCCGCGACGACGAGTCGCACAAGTGGACCTATGTGGAAGGAATCACCCAGTTCGCCAAGCGCGTCCGAGAGCGGGCGGGCGCATCGGTCCACAAGGCGACTCGAATCGAGCAGATTGCGAACGAGGACGACGCGTGGACCCTCACCGACACCGACGGTGAGTCCTACGGCCCGTTCGACGTCCTCGTGCTCACCCCGCCGGCACCGCAGACCGCCGACCTGCTCGCAGCCACCGACTGGGCCGACGGCCGTCTCTCGCGGCTTCACGAGGCGGTCGAGTCGGTTCCGTACCGGACCATCCGGACGCTCGTCCTGCACTACCCGTTCGAACTCGACCGGCCGTGGTACGCGCTCGTCAACCCGGACCGCGAGCACCCGGTCGGCTGGCTCTCGCGCGAGGAGTGCAAGCCGGGGCACGTCCCCGAGGGAGAGAGTCTGCTCATCGCACAGATGAGTCCCGAGTGGTCGGTCGAGCACTACGACGACCCGACCGAAGAGGCCGCCGCGGAAGCCGCAGCCCTCGTCGCCACCCTGCTCGACGACGACCGACTCACCGAACCGGACTGGGTCGACTCGCAGGGCTGGCGGTACGCGCTCCCGGACGCTGCGGTCGACCCGGAGACGGCGAGCTGTGCCGAGGACGCGGGGCTGTTCGTCGCCGGTGACTGGGTAGTCGGCGAGGGACGGGTCCATCTCGCGTTCGAGAACGGGCGGAGCGTGGGCTCCCGAATCGCCGAACGGGAGGGATGACTCGCATTCGCCGGTTCCGGTAGGCTCACGACCCCCCGTCCCATTCGCCCGATAGTGACCGGAGAACTCCTCGTCCCCGCCCTGGCGATCGCGGCCGCCGCCATCTGGGCGCTTTCGATGACACTCCAGAAGCGCGGGCTGGCAGCCGGGGGGACGGTGCTGCAGGGCTCGCTGGTCGTCGCCACGATGGACGCGGTCTGCTACTGGCTCGTCATCGGTGGTGTCGCCGTCACGACCAGCCACACGCCACCGATCACGCCGTTCGTGCTGGGTATCTTCTTCGTCTCGGGGACGGTCGGCACCGCCATCGCGCGACTGTCCTCGTTCGTCGGCATCGACCGCGTCGGCGCGAGCGTGAACTCCGCCGGCATCTCGACCCGACCCCTGTTCGCCGCTGGCCTCGCCTTCCTCTTCATCGGCGAGGTCGTGAACGAGCTGACCATCGCCGGCATCGTCGTGCTCGTGGTCGGGCTCGTCGTCCTCACTCTCTCGAAAGGTGGCGACATCGCCGGCTGGCAGCCGTGGGAACTCGTCTTCCCCATCTTCGCGGCCATCGCCTACGGCGGCAGTGACGTGGTCCGGCGCTTCGGCCTGACCGAGACACCCGTCACGGCACTCGAGGCAGTTGCCCTCCACGAGACCTGGGGCGTCCTCTGGCTCGTCGCCATCATCGGCGGGCGTGTCGGCTGGGACGCTATCGACATCCCCCGTCGGGCGCTCGGGTTCTACCTCGTCGCCGGTCTCCTCAACGCCACCTCGCTGTTCCTGTTCTTCGCCGCGCTGGACCGCGGGAACGTGGCCGTCGTCTCCTCGCTGGTTGGGACTGCGCCGCTGTTCGTGGCCGTGTTCACCGCGCTGTTGCTCGGGGATCTGGAACGGGTGACGAAAGGGCTGGCCGCTGGCGCGTTGCTGGTCGTCGTCGGTGCGACGCTCATCACGATAGCGTGAACGTGCGATGCGGGTGTGGAATCTGAGCGCGCGGTGAGCCGCAGCGCTCGACCTATGACAAGTGCTGTGCCGCTGTGAGTCGACTGCACCAGCCCCACCTGGGAACAGCCGCGACGGTTGGGATTACCGTGTGAGCACGTGTAGTGGCTGGATGGCTGGGTGGTTAATACTCCGGAGAGAATCAGCATTCGAAACGGGGGTCGAATCGGTGGCCGTTCGTGGCCGGGTCAGGGCACCTGCGGCGTCACGAAGTACGTCGCCGAGGTACCGTCGTCGTAGATGATGGAGAGGATGTAGTAGTCACCCTCCTCGAGCTGGTAGTTCGCGAGGTCGCCCTTGTTGTCCACGCCGATGAACTCGAACCGGAACGTCTCGGTGCCGCCGTTCTTCGCGATGGTTCCGAGTGTGCTCGCCGGCTCAGCGTAGTCACCGCCGATGGTGAAGTTGGCTGCACTACCGCTTGGACCGGTCCCGTCGATCCTGTACTCTAGCGGTGGGTCCCGGTTGTTGCTGTTCGAGATCTGGCGCGCGGAGTAGAAGTTCACGCGAACTTCGTCGATGGTCCGGTCGACCGACCCGCGGTTCTCCAGCGTCAGGTCCGCGTAGAACTTCTTATCGCTGGTGTTCACCTCGATGATGTCGGCCGTCTGCAGGTTCACGGTGTTGGCGCTGCCCGGGTTGATGGTCCCCCCGATGCCCTCGTTGCGTTCGCCGACCTTGACAGAGACCTCGGTCGATTCCACAGACGTGGGGGTAGCCCCGAAGCTCATGTTCACCGAAGCCGAGCCGTCCGACGCTCCTGCGGCATAGACGAACTCCGCGATACCGTCCTCGTCGGTGACGGCGCTGTTCTCGGCGAGTGAGCCGACACCCGGGTCGGTCGCGTTCACGACCACGCCACTGACGGGGGTGTGGTACTGGTCACGGACCTGGACGCGGAGGGTCTCTGACCCGCCGACGGTCATGTAGAGGTCGCTCCCGCCCTTGTTGATGATGTAGGCGGGTTGCTCGCTCGCCGTCGACTTCTCGACCGAGACGCGAGCGACCTGCAGGGTGTAGGTCCCCGGCTTGAGGGTGACCGTCACCGTTCCAGCAGAGACATCCACGTCGGTGACGGTGCCTCTGGCCAGGGGCTCTGCGAGTAGTTCGTCCCACTCGGTCTGGGTGAGCTGCGTATCGAGCCTGATGGTCAGGTCGCCGCCGCTGTTCGTCACGGCGAGTCGCTGGGTTGCACCAGTGACGGGCTCCAGTCGGAGCGTCTCCGAGTCGACCGACTGCAGCGACAGGTCACTGTCGACGGCGACGAGGGTGATGCGGTTCCCGTCGATGAACGCGCCGTCGGTCACCAGCGTGGTCGCACCGTTCGGGAACCGGTTGTACACGATACCGTTCTCGAGGTAGGTCGTGGGGGCGGTCCCGTAGTTGTTGTACCGGGGCGTGTACGCGATGGTGCTCGTCGAGTAGCTCAGTTCGCGACTCGTCGCGAGTCCAGCAAGGTACTCGTCAGCGTCCGGATCGACCGCTGCGACGTTCGAGATTCGAATCCCGGTTCCCGTGGTCGAGTCGAGTCGGCCGGAAGCCGGCCCGGGGTTCACGAGGAACATCCGTGCCGGGTACCGGGTGCCGGGTTGGATGACGATATCGGTCGGCGTCCCCTCTTCGGCGACCTCGAGGATACCAGCGTTGAGCTGCTCGAAGTCCTCCTGGACCTGCTGGTTGTGTTCGAACTCTATCTGGCCGTTCATCGCGGGGACGAGGCTGACCTGCGTCAGTGCGAGCAGGGACAGCGCGAGCCCGAAGATGAGGATACCGCCGAGCACCGGCGATACGCCGCGCTCGTCCCCCCACAGTTTGAGTGTATTGTTGGTGTTGTTGTGTTGCATTGATTCTCCCCCTTCGTTCAGACCAGGACGAACGTCACGACGGCGACGAGCGTCAGGCCGATACTGTACTTCAACCCCGAGAGGGTGTCGTTGTCCGAGAGCTTGCCCGCGAGCATGCCACTTCCAATCGCCATGATGATGACGGAGTGGAAGAACAGCGCCCGGTAGGTGTCGAGCGGGACGTTGCTCAGGGAGGCGAATCCAGCCGCCTGGGCCTCCGCGAGGTTCTCCGTTTCGGCGGTCGTCTCCGCGATGGCACCGAAGTAGCTCGCGTCGATGAGCACGATGACCATCAGGTACACGAGGAACCCGATGACCACGATGGCGATGTACGACGACATCGCGCGCTGGCGGGCCCGGTCGATGCGGTGACGGTTGCGGGTGTCCTCGGCCGCGATGGCGAGGATCTTCGACATGTCGCCGGACGACCGGCCACCTTCCGCGATGAGCTTGATGGTGCGGGTCAGGTGGGGTACCTTGAGGCGGTTCCCGAGACCGACCAGTGCTTCGGTGAGGTCGTGGTTCCAGTGGATGTCGTTGCGGACGAGCCGGAGCTCGTCTGCGAGGACGCCCTTCGACCAGCGAGCCACCATGTCGAGCGCGTCGATGAGCGGGATGCCCATGTAGTTCGCACTCGAGAGCACGTTCAGCGTGTCGGGGAAGCGCTCGGCGAGTATCTTCTCGCGGCGGCGCTTGCGTTCGTGGAAGTACGACAGCGGCATCGCCACGATGAGCAGCGGCAGGACGACCAGCAGGGCCGTCGCCGCGACCGGTGCGGCCTCGAAGCCGGCGACCGACGGGGTCGCAAAGCCCTGGAACACGACCGCGGCGGTGAACGCGAGTGCGGCCGGGACGGTGAACAGGAGCGACAGGAGCGGCGTCGCCTTCACGACCGCGAGTGGGTCGCGGGCGAGTTCGGTGAATCGCTCGTGGCGCTGGTCCTTCTGGTAGGGACCGAACCGGTCGTCGTCTTCGACGGGCTCGGTGTCGATGGGTCTGGCGCGCTTCTCTTCGAGCTTCACGCCGCTCGTCTGGACGAACGGGGCCGAGAGCACGTCGATGAGCAGCAGGAAGCCCACCATCCCGAGTGGGAGGCCCACGTAGATGAGGACGGCCATCTGGGTGAGCGTCGAGCCGCCGAGGAAGCTGATGACCATCAGCGTCACGATGATGAACAGCGGCGCGGCGACGAACGCGACGATGAATATCTCGGAGAGCACCGAGAGCGTCTCCAGGAACTCCTCCTGTTCGTCCTTGGCGGTCTCGGCGTAGTGGCTGGACTGGTCCTCGAAGAACGAGGTCACCTCGCCACCGGAGTCGAGCACGCTCACGAGGTCGTCGAGGAACTGTTCGAGGTTGTCACTCGGCGTGAGGTTGCGGGCGTTCCGCAACGCGGTGAACAGGTCGTTCCCGAACAGCTCCATGTCGCGGACGATCATGTCGAACTCGTCGGCGACGTCACCGTAGGTGTCGTGCGACTTCGCGAGTGCCTTGAACACCTCGACGAGGTTCATGCCGCCGTAGCTCATCGCGTACATGTACGTGATGGCGTGCGGGAGTGCCACGTTGATGGAGCGTTCGCGGTTCGAGACGACGTTCCGCGGGTAGTAGTACCGGAAGGCCCAGATGGACCCTCCGACCGTACTCCCGAGGAGCAGCGCCGAGGCACCGCCGGCGAACAGGACCCGGTTCGACGAGACCAGCGACGTGATACCGCCAGGGGCGGTGACCGGCGACGTGAGGCCGCCGAGGATACCGGCGTTTGCGAGCCAGAACGTCAGGAGGACCCCGACGGTCGCCCCCACTGCACCGCCGACCATCGCGAGGATGGCGCTGTGGGTGAGGTAGATGTCGTAGGTCGTCCCGATACGGGCCTGGTTCAGCCAGCGCTGGACGTCGCGGTACTTCGCGGGGCGTGATTTGAAGTACGTCCGGATGACGCCGTACTGGTCGCGCAGCTCGCTGCGTTCCTCCGGGGTCATGTCCCGCGACCGCGGGAAGTACTGGCTGACCTCGTAGTCGGGCAACGGCGTCTGTCCCTCGCTCAACGGCGTCTGGACGCCTCCACTCTCCCGGGTACTCATCGCGCCTCCGCGTGGATGACGCCGTCCAGCCGGTCGGCGCGGATGGCGTCGAGGATCTCGTCACGGTCGCGCTGGAACGTGTGGATGGTCCGGGTGACGTCGTGGTAGTCGGTGATGTCGTTGTCGACGAGGAAGCTGAGGACCTCGGTCCGGACCGCGAGCTCGTCGGTGAGCTCGTCGGCCGTCCAGCCGCGTTCGTCGGCGATCTCCGCGAGGAGCCGCGATTCGTCGCCTCGTTCGTACTCGTCGCTCCGCGGGTCCCAGCGGAACACCTCGTTGGTCTCTATCGCGGTGAGGTCGTCGCTGGCGTGAACCTCGGCGATGACCTGGTTGCGGCGGACGCGGGTGTCGTCGGTGAATATCTGCTTCTGGATGGCGAGCACGTCGAGGTCCTGTATCATCTGGACCGGGACCGACAGCGGCGCGTTCTCCAGGCGGGCGAGTGCGCCCTCCACGGAGTCGGCGTGGATGGTCGTGTACGACGTGTGGCCGGTCGCGATGGCGTTGAAGAACGTCAGGGCGACGCGCTGTTCGGTGCGGACCTCACCCACGAGCAGGTACTCGGGGCGCTGCCGGAGCGACGCCTGGAGGAGCTCGTACATCGACACCTCGCCGCGGCCACCGTCGGTGACGGCGGGGCGCGAGACGGACTGGATCCAGTTGTCGTGGGGCAGCGTGATCTCGCGGGTGTCCTCGATGGAGACGACCTTCGAGTTCGGCGGGATGAAGAACCCGATGGCGTTCATCGAGGTCGTCTTGCCGGACCCGGTACCGCCCGCGAACACGAGCGACTTGTTGTTCTCGATGGCGAGCCAGAAGTACGCCATCTGGTGGACGTCGAACGTGTTCCACTTGATGAGGTCGACCGGCGTGTACGGCACCTCCGCGAACTTGCGGATGGTGAAGTTCGACCCGCGGGTCGCGATGTCCGAGCCCAGCGTGAGCTGGATGCGTGACCCGTCGGGCAGGCTCGCGTCGATGAGCGGGTCGGACACGGAGATGTGCTTGCCGGCGCGCTGGGCGAGCCGGACCGTGAACGAGTTCAGCCGGTCCTTGTCGAAGACGACGTTCGAGCGCAGGTCTCGGTAGTCGCCGTGGTAGACGAACACCGGGACGTCGATACCGTCACACGAGATGTCCTCGAGGTTCTCGTCGCGCATCATCGCGTCTATCTTCCCGAAGTCGAGGAAGTCCCGCAGCAGGTAGTACAGCAGCTTGTAGATACTGCCGTCCTCGACGGTCGCGGCGTGCTCGGCGATGATGTCCTTCGACTTCTCCTCGAAGACGACCTCGCGGCCGCGCTCTGACTCGATGTCGTGGTACATCAGGCTGTTGCGCAGGATGCGCGTGAGGTCCTCCCGGACGTAGCGCTCGAAGCCGTCGAGTTTGACCTCCGTGACCTCGTAGCGGAACTCCTTCCGGTTCGGACAGAACATGATGGAGACGTACGCGTACGGGCGGTTGACCCAGTAGCGCTCGACCTCGACGAGGTCGTCGAGGTACGAGAAGTCGAACCAGCGCTCGTCGATGAACTCGTTCGTCGGGCGCGCGGCGAAGCTCTCGTCGAGCGTGACGCTGTCGTAGTACGCCTTCACGTCGTCGAGGATGAGCTTGATGATGTCGTCCTTGGTGAGGGTCTCCTGTTGTTCGACCCATAGCACCAGCTCCTCCGTGCCGAGTTCGGTCGGGTCCTCCGTCTCGTCCTCGTCTTCCGCCGGTTCGGGGTCGTCCTCGCGGACGACGAGTTCGTCCGACGCGTCGTCGGCCGTCTCGCCCTCGTCGGCGGGGTCTTCCTCGTCTTCGCGGCGGACGAGCTCCTCGGACGGTTCGTCGCTGTCGGCGTCGGCGTCGGCGTCGGCTTCTTCGTCCTCCAGGATGGTCGCGGCCTCGTGGCGCTCCAGCTCGTCTACTGTTTCCTCCGTGGGGACGAGTGAGTCACTCTCCGTAACCGTGGCGGACGCGTCTGCCGATTCACCCGCCGCTTCCTCGTCCATCGCGTCCCCGTCCGCCTGTTCGGACACGTCTTCGACGGTGTCCTGTTCGGCTACTGGGCCGAACTCGGGACCGACATCGGTGTCGGTGTCCCCAGCCCCCGTTGCGGCCGACTCTTCCCCTTCGGTCGACATCGATTCGTCCTCGGTCGACGTCGACTCGCTCTCGGTCACCGTCCAACCCCCGTCGGTGGTGTCCGTGCGGTCCTCCCCCTCGTCGGTTTTCTCATAGTGATTCATCAATATATGTTGATACGATACGCGGGCTAGTGACGTAAAGCTTTGCGAGATTGTTACGTTACGGTCCTCTAATGGGTGAAAATCAGGGAAAACGCAATACGTGGGTGACGGATTTGACTATGTTACTATGATAAAAATTGCTATTGGTTATCATGTGCCGCGATTGGTGGGTGGGGCCACTCGAATGGCTCGTTCGGGTCCTTCTATGCCCGGTTGAACCGAGGAGTGCGTCGTTATGGGCGGGGCACACCGCCCGGCACCAGCGTCGAACGGGACGCGAGTCCGGACCGAGAACACGCAGACACACGGCTGGTAGGGAGACCGGACCGGCTGGCGCTGTGTCGGCGACGGGGTGGGCTTCGGGTCGACACCGTGTCTGGCCCCCCACGTGACCCCTCCCGAGTGCGACCACATCCCGTCGCGTCGCCCTCTGTCACTCAGGGAAACGGTTTTCAGCGTGGCGCGTGTCGACACCCAGCATGGTAGACCGCCGTCACTACGAGTTCGAAGGATCGGCTCCCAACGTTCACGACTCCGCCTACGTGGCGCGTGACGCGACCCTCGTCGGCGACGTCACGGTCGAGGAGGACGCGAGCGTCTGGCCGGGTGTCGTCCTCCGTGGTGACGTCGGTCCCGTCCGTATCGGGGCGAGCTCACACGTGGGCGACAACGCCGTCTTCCACGACTCCCGTGTCGAAGAACGCGTGATGGTCGGGCACGGTGCCGTCCTGAACGACGCGGACGTGGCGACGGGCTCGCTGGTGGGCATCAACGCGACGCTCAACTCGAACGTCACGGTCGGCGAACGGAGTATCGTCGCCGCCGGGACGGTGGTCCCGGATGGGTTCACCATCCCGTCGGAGTCGTTCGTCCGGGGCGTCCCCGCACAGGTGGTCCCGCTCTCGGAGACGAGCGTCGACCCAGAAGAGATCGCAGACGCCTACTCGTCGGGTGCCTACACCGACCTCGCGTCCCGGCACGAGGACCTGTTCGACTGAGGGCTCGTCGTCTCAGGCGCGCCGGCGCTGGAGGACGAGGAGACTCCCCAGGAGCGCAACCACTGCAGCACCGACGCCGAATCCAGGCGTCGAGCCGTCACCACCTTCGTCGGCCGCGGTCGTCGCCTGTGCCGAGGTGGTCTGTTCGGTCGTCCCGGTCGTCGTGGTCTGCTCGGGTGCGTCGGTCGCGGCCTGGACGCCCTCGACCGTGACGCTATCCGAGGTGACCGACCCGTTCACCGCTTCGAGTTCCACGTCGCCAGCGGACGCTATCTCGACGGTCGCACCGCCGTCGGCACCGGTCGTGGCCGCGTCGGTCCCGCCGACACGGACGGTCGCGCCCTCGACGGCCTCACCGTACTCGTCGGTGACCGTGACGCGGACGGTCTGGCCGACGACGACCTGCGTGTTGGCCGGTTCGAGCGTGAGCTCGGGGGTGCGCGAGATCTCGTAGGTGAGCTGCTTGTCGGTCTCGCCCACGGTGAGCGTCCCGCTCTGGCCATCGTAGCCGTCCTTGCTCACCGTGACCGTGTACTCGGTGTTCACGTCGAGGGTCACGCCGCGGTTCCCGTTCTTGTCGGTCTGGAAGGAGCCGACGCCGTCGATGGCGATGGTCGCTTCCAGCGGCTGCGGGTCCTCGAAGTGGCTGTCGACGACGGAGAACTGGACGTTCGCGCTCCCCTGTTCGAGGTCGAAGGTCTCCGTGGTCGACCCGCTGATGGCGAGCGTGGTCTCCTCGTCGAAGTAGCCCGGCTTGGTGACCGTCACCGTGTACTCGCCCTTCTCTATCTCGCCGGTCTCGAAGCTGCCGTCGCTCCCGGTCGTGCCGGTGGCCGCGGGGAGCTGGTTGGCCTTCCTGACCTTGACGTTCGCGTCGGCGACCGGGCCGTCGCCGTCCTCGACGGTGAACGACGCGCTGGCCGTCTCGTACATCGTCACGCTCACCTCGTCACCGTCGCTGACGTCGGTGACGGTGGCGGCGTTGTTCCGGACCAGGAAGGGGTGTTCCACGTCGATCTTCACGTCGGCTCCCTTGGGCACGTCGAACAGGACTTCGCCGTTCGAGACGGTCTCGCGTGTCTGGCTCTGGCCGTCGTAGGTGACGGTGACCTCGGCGTTGCCGACGCCGTCCCCGTTCTGGGTGACGACGGTGATTCGGAGTGCCACGTCCTGTGTACTGCCGTCGGCGGCAGCGACACCCGTGACCGGTGCGAGAAGCAGAAGGAGGCCGATTCCGATGGCAATCAGGCGCATTAGTTGGCTATCCCGGGCGTGCTTACTTAAATTTCTCTGGTTCCTCTCACGTCCCGGTACTGTCTGTGCGGGCGAGATGAAGGCGTCTCGCGTCGGTTCCCGGGTCGTGCGGTCCGTTCGCACGGGCGGCGGACCGCTTTAGGATGGGGGTGCCTATCCGGAGCTATGCGACGACGGGCGTATCTCGGTTCGCTGGCTGGGCTCGGGAGTGCCCTCGGCCTGGCTGGCTGTACCGGGCTCTCTGGCGGAGGTGACGGGGACGAGTCCCCCTCGGGGACCGGCTCGACACCGCCAGGGACGGCCCAGTCCGGTGCGACCCAGCGGGGCGTGACAGCCCCCGAAGACGTGTCGCTGCCGGTCCCCGAGTCCGCCCTGCACCGGTCGGCGGGCAAGGACGCCATCCCGGCCATCGTCGACCCCGCCTTCGGCCCAGACTGGACCGATGTCAGCTACGACATCCACTTCCGCGACGGGACCAGCGAGCGCTACGAGCCCGAACTCTCGACGGACGACGAGGTGCTCGGCGTCGTCGACGGCGACACGGTCCGGGCGTATCCCCTGACGCTCCTTCGCTGGCACGAGGTCGTCAACGACACGCTCTCGAAACCCATGCTCGTCACCTTCTGTCCCATCTGCCAGAGTGGGGTCGTCGCCGACCGGACTGTCGACGGGACGCCGGCGACGTTCGGGGTCTCCGGACTGCTGTGGCACGCCGACCTGGTGATGTACGACGACGAGACCGAGAGCCTCTGGAGCCAATTGCTCGCGACGGCCATCCGCGGGCCACGAACGGGGAGGACGCTCGACCTGCACCCGGTCAGTCGGACCACCTGGGCCGAGTGGCGCGAGCGTCATCCCGCCACCGAGGTGTTGCTCCCCCCGCCACTCTCGGGGACCGTCGTCGGCGAGGTCCGCTACAACTACGACATCGATATCGCGGGCCGACAGAACGAACTCGCCGAGCAGTTCCCCGAGCTGGGCAGCTTCGGGCAGGACACCTGGACGGACACCCGCCTCCGCCGGCGGACCATGGTCCTCGGGGTCGCGGCCAACGGCGAGGCGCGGGCGTATCCCCGTCAGCAGATCGAGTGGGACGGCCCCATCCACGAGACGGTCGGCGGGCTCCCCGTGGTCGTCACGCTCTCGGCCGACGGGAGCATGGTGGCGTGGGACCGCCGAATCGACGGCGAGGCCCACACCTTCGAGCCGGTGGACGACGCACACCTCCTGGCGGACGGCTCGCGCTGGCACCGTCTGACCGGCGAGGCCGTCGACGGCCCACACGAGGGCGAGATGCTCGTCTCTGCCACCGACACGTCCACCATGTTCTGGTTCGCCTGGCTGACGTTCCATCCCGAGACGACGGTGTACGGGCGGGAGTGACCGTTCAGCCACAGAGGATTCTCACCTCCCAAACATTTACCCCCATTCCGCGCCCGTTCTGTGTATGGACCGACGCAACTTCCTTTTCGTCTCTATCGACGGTCTCGTCGGTGACGTGGCCTGGCGCGTCCGCGAGCAGGGCCACGACGTTCGGTACTACATCGAGAGCGAGTCCGAACGCGAGATCGCCGACGGCTTCGTCGAGAAGACAGACGACTGGGAAGCCGATGTCGCCTGGGCGGACGTCATCGTCTTCGACGACGTGTTCGGCCACGGGACCCACGCGGAACGACTTCGCGAGGAGGGGCACGCGGTCGTCGGCGGCACCGAGTACACCGACCGCCTCGAGGAGGACAAGGGCTTCGGGCAGGAGGAACTCGCCGACCACGGCGTGAACATCCTGCCTCGCAGGCGGTTCACCGACTTCGACGAGGCCGTCTCGTTCGTCCAGGACAACCCCGCCCGGTACGTCATCAAACCCTCGGGCGAGGTGCAGAACGTCAAGCGGCTGGTGTACGTCGGCGAGGACGACGACGGCGGCGACGTGGTCGACGTGCTCCGGGCGTACAAGAAGGCCTGGGGCCACCGGATGCAGTCGTTCGAACTCCAGCGCCGGGCCGAGGGCGTCGAGGTGGCCATCGGCGCGTTCTTCAACGGGAACGAGTTCGTCGAGCCGGTCAACGTCAACTTCGAGCACAAGAAGCTGTTCCCGGGCAACGTCGGCCCGCCGACCGGCGAGATGGGCACCTCGATGTTCTGGACCGAGCCGACCAGCCTGTTCGAGCGCACCCTCCGCCCGATGGAGGAGACGCTGGCCGAGGAGGGCTACGTCGGCTACATCGACCTGAACTGCATCGTCAACGGACGGGGTATCTACCCGCTGGAGTTCACGCCGCGCTTCGGCTACCCGGGCATCTTCATCCAGGAGGAGGGCATGAAGACACCCATCTCGGAGCTGTTCTACGACATCGCAAACGGGAACGACCCCGGCCTGGAGGTGCATCGCGGCTTCCAGGTCGGTGTCCGGGTCTGCCTCCCGCCGTTCCCGTTCAACGACGACGCGACCTTCGACGAGAACTCGAAGAACGCGGCCATCGTCTTCCGCGAGGCGTTCGAGGGCGAGCGTCCGCCGGGCGTCCACATCGAGGACGCGAAGCGAGTCGGCCCCGACGGGACCGCGGAGGGCGTCACCCCGGCCAACGGCCAGTGGCGCGTCTCCGGCTCCTCGGGCATCCCGCTGGTCGTCACGGGCAAGGGAACCTCGATGCGAGCCGCCCAGAAACAGGCGTACGACCGCATCGAGGACATCATCCTCCCGAACATGTACTACCGCGACGACATCGGCGACCGCTGGGTGAACGACGGGGACAAACTCCTCTCGTGGGGGTACCTGCGATGAGCCGTCATGCACTGTCAGGGCGGGAACCTAACTGGTTACCGACGCAGGCTATTCCCGTCGCTGACGTATCGATTACCACGGAAGCACGCTCTCGCCGGTCTTTCGAACACCGAACCTACATATGAAGAAAACACAGGTCAACGCGGGGAAGGCCATCCAGCGCAAGACGGGGAAGACGTTCCACATCGCCACGCGCCTCCTCCCACAGCGCATCCGCCACCCGACGTACGTACTCTACGGCTTCTTCCGGATCGCCGACGAGGTCGTCGACGACCCCGACGGCGACGCCCCCGAACAGCAGGCCGCCCGCCTCGAAACCCTCCGCGCACAGGCCCTCGGCCAGGAACCGACGGACGACCCGGTCATGCAGGCGTTCTGTGAGCTCTGCGACGAGCACGACATCAGCGACGAGTGGGTGAACGAGTTCGTCGACGCGATGGCCGCCGACATCGAGACGGACCGCTACGAGACGTACTCCGACCTCGAGGAGTACATGCGCGGCTCCGCGGCCGCCGTCGGCGTCATGATGACCGACATCATGGACCTCTCCGACGAGGAGTACGAGCGCGCCCTCCCCCACGCCGTCAAGCTCGGCGAGGCGTTCCAGCTCTCGAACTTCCTCCGGGACGTCCGCGAGGACGTGGTCGACCGCGACCGCGTCTATCTCCCCATCGAGACACTGGAACGCCACGGCGTCGACGTCGAGGAGGTCCTGAACCTCGACTCCTCGCCCGAGTTCCGCGACGCGGTCCGCGAGGAGGTCTCCCGCGCCGAGGACCTCTACCGCGAGGGCGTCGCCGGCATCCGGTACCTGCCCGAGGACTGCCAGTTCGCGGTCCTTCTGGCGTCGGTGCTGTACGCCGAACACCACCGGGCTATCCGGGAAGTGGACTACAACACCATCGACCACGAGCCCGACCTCTCGCTGGCCCGCAAGCTCTCGCTGGTGGCCAAGACCCGCTGGCACTGGCTCTGGAACAAGGACCCCGAAGCCATCTTCCACCGCGTGAGCGCGGTGCCCGCGACCGAGGAGGCGGGGACCCACGAGCACAGCCGGGGCTGGACGCGCTGGCTGCCGACGCGGTAGCAGTCTTCGATTTCTCTACGGAAGAACTATTCTCGCAGCCGACGTCTCAATCCCAGAGAGACTATGGCATCGACCACTCGCGACAACGTCACAGCGGATTCGACCGGCTCATCACACGTCCACCGCGGCGCGGTCCGCGAGGAGACGATGCTGGCCATCACCCAGGACGTGTACGGGCCTCCGGATGTCCTCGAGCATCGCGAGGTTCCGGTTCCGGTCCCCACGGCCGACCAGATACTGGTTCGTGTTCGGGCGGCGGCCACGAACCCGCTCGACTGGCACATGATGCGTGGCGAGCCGTATCTCATGCGGCTACAGTCGGGACTGCGACGGCCGTCGACCCCCGTCCGGGGCGTCGACGTGGCCGGGGTCGTGGAAGCGGTAGGCGCGAACGTCACGGAGTTCCAGTCGGGCGATGAGGTGTTCGGGCAGGCAGCCGGCGCGTTCGCCGAGTACGTCGTCGGCAGTGTCGACACGTTCGCCGCGAAACCGGCCACCTGCTCCTTCGAAGAAGCAGCGGCGGTCCCCGTCGCGGCGACCACCGCCCTGCAGGGGCTGCGCGACCACGGCGAGCTGACGGCCGGACAGAGCGTCCTGATAAACGGTGCGTCGGGTGGCGTCGGGACGTTCGCCGTCCCGCTCGCGAAATCGCTCGGCGGGACCGTGACCGGTGTGTGCAGCACGCGGAACGTCGAACTGGTCCGGTCGCTCGGGGCCGACCACGTCATCGACTACACGAAGACGGACTTCACGACGGGCGAGCAGCGATACGACCTCGTCTTCGACCTGGCGGGGAACCACTCGCTGTCGGCGCTTCGGCGCGTGCTGACAGACGAGGGGACGCTCGTCCTCTGCAGTGGCGCGGGCGGTCGAGTGCTCGGGCCGCTCGGCACGCTCGCCAGGGCTGTCGTTGTCGGGCGGTTCTCGGACCAGCGACTCCGTGGGTTCCTCGCGACTGTGAACACCGAGGATCTGGAGACGCTGGCCGAACTCCTGGCGGACGGTACGGTCACGCCGACCATCGACCGGACGTATCCGCTGTCGGAGACGCCCGAAGCGATTCGGTATCTCGAAACTGGGCACGCTCGCGGAAAGGTCGTCATCACGGTCTGAGCGACGGGCCTCGCGTCTCGCTCGCTCTCACCTCGCAGGAATCGGCTCTCACCTCATATCCCTCGCAAGCGTTCTCTCTACAGCATGAGTAGTTCTGGCGCGGGACGGGTCGTCGTCGTCACGGGTGCGAACGAGGGTATCGGCCACCACATGCTGCGGGCCCTCCTCGACGACGGCTACCGAGTTGTCGGCCTCGACATCGACGTGCGGAACCTCGAATCGCTGCAGGAGACACATCCCGAGAGCCTGCGCTACCACGAGTGCGACGTGACCAGTGACGAGGACGTCGAGGCCGCAGTCGACGCCATCATCGCCGAGTGGGGCCAGATAGACGTGCTCGTCAACAACGCCGCGGTCCTGAACTTCGGCTTCTTCGAGGACCAGACGCTCGCGGACGCGAAACAGACCTTCGAGGTCAACTTCTTCGGCTACCTCCGAACCATCCACGCCGTCCTCCCGCACATGCGAGCTCGGAACGAGGGCATCATCCACAACGTGAGTTCCGGCGTCGGACTGGTCGGCAATCCCGGTCTGACCGGCTACGGGGCGACCAAGGGTGCCATCGAGGCGTTCACGAAGTCGTTGCGGCTCGAACTCCAGAACACGAACGTCACGGTGACCGTGATGCATCCGACGCTGGCTGCGACCAGGCAGGCGAAGGAACTCGACTATCCCGCCTCGCAGATGAGTGACCCCGCCGACGTGGGGCGGAAGCTGGCCCGGCAGATAGAGTCGCGGAAGCCGACCATCTTCACCGACTGGGTCACCAGAATCGGGCTGGCGGCGGCACAGCGATTTCCGTTCCTGGTGAAGAAGGGAACCGAGCGGTTCGTCGAGGCGCACGAGGCGGCACAGGGGACGAGTACGGCGGGCGAGCCGGTGGAGGCGGAGACGTGAGTCTCGCCTGTCCAGACTGTTGTGAGTATTTGAGTAAAAATAGGGTTTCTTACGTTTCAGCCACTATCCGTCTCTGATGTCTGAGAGCGAGGAGACCACAGTTCATCGCTGTGGTGTGGAATGCGACGACGGGACGCCGTGTCAACGGACGATTACCAGCGAGCAGGAGTTCTGCTGGCAACACCGCGACTACGACGGGCTGACAGAGTAGGTTGCATCACGACCCTCTCCTCACGGCCCTGATAGAAGGGCTATCCGAGATGCTCGCAAACTAGACGTGATGAACACGTCTCGTATGCAGCGCCACGTCCTCGTTGCAGCTACCCTCGTCGCGGCGGTCGCGACGGCCGGGAGCCTCTATTTCAGACACGGCATGGGGTTGTTCCCCTGTGAACTCTGCTGGTTCCAGCGTATCTTCATGTACCCGCTGGTCATCGTCCTCGGCGTGGCCGCCGTCGAGAACCGCGTCGCAGTCTACCGGACCGTCCTGCCCGTCGCGGCCATCGGCTGGCTCATCGCGGCGTACCACTCCTACGCCCAGGTCGCGGGCGACTCGCTGATGTGCTCGTCGTTCTGTGCAACGATCCAGTACCAGTTCTTCGGGGTGCTGACCATCCCGAACCTCTCACTCATCGCGTTCTCGATGATTCTTGTGCTGGTCGGGAGCCTCGCGTTCGAGGCCCGCCGGACGGCAGCCGAGACCACCGACCCCGAGCGGGTCGGGTCCGACTGAACCACCCTTGTGCGGCGACGGTCCCGCTCAGAACGCTCTTTTGACGACGCGAACCAGCGCGCTGTCCCCGACCTCGAAGTCGAACCGGTCGGTCTGCAGGAGGCCGAAGCCGAAGCCGACTGCGAGGAACGCCGGAATCCAGTTGGCGTACACCGCGTTGATGCTGCCCCACAGCACCACGAAGCTCACGAGGTCGTCCAGCATGAACTCACAGGAGTCGAGGCGCTCGCGGAGTCTCGTACCCGCGAAGGCGATGTCGAACAGCACGACGGCAACAGTGGCAGAGAGCACCCAGCCGAGGTAGTTCGAGGCCGGGACGCCGTAGTAGCCGCCGACGCCGTCGGGGTGGGCCGCGTACTCCCAGAAGTTCACCGCGACCGCGCCGGGGTCGAGCACGAGGTCGATGGCGAGGACGGTCGCGATGGTCGCGAGCAGCCGGATGGCGCGGTTCTCTGCGCGGTCCTCCAGCAACAGGAGTGTGAGCAGGTAGGCGTTCAGGACCAGCGGGAAGAAGAACACGGGGAGCCCGATGGGTATCTCGCCGAACAGCATCGGCCCGAGCGAGATCTCGTACTCGAAGTGCCCGTAGGGCCAGCCCGTCCTGACCCCGACTAACTCGATACCGTAGGCGTAGACGGTGAGCAGCCCGAGGCTCGCGAGGCCCTTCTTGCCCAGTACGGGAAGGACACCGGCCACGAGGGGCAGGCGCATGACGACGACCCCGAACATGATGAACAGGGCGTTGTAGGTCAGGAAGGCCGGGAGCAGGCCCTCTGCGCTGGCGACGAGCGAGACGGCTCCCACTGCGGGGAACACGACCGCGATGGTGAAGCGGTGCTCGCGGACCAGGGCGTCGAGGCGGGCTTCGATGCCGCGGCGGTCGAGTCCGTTCGACCGCGAACCCAGCCTATCCATACAGCATCACCCACAGGCCGCCCATCGTCAGCAGCATACCCACGAAGGTGTTCACGAACGGGAACCACCAGTAGGCCCGGTCGACAGCCACGTCCGAGAGCGCGATACCTGCGACGAACACCGGGTAGATTCCGAGCAGGAGCCCGAGTCGCCAGTCCACGAGGGCGAACGCGCCCGCGGCGGCGAGCCACACCAGCCCGCAATAGCCGTAGGTCCGACTCTCCCCGAGGAACGTCGCGGTGGTCAGAATCCCGGCCTCGCGGTCGGGTTCGATGTCCGGGATGGCCGAGAACGTGTGCATGCCCATCGTCCAGAGCCAGCCGCCTGCAATCGCGAGCAGCGGCGGGAACTCGCCCGCGAGGGTGGCGTAGGCGACCACGCCGGGGAGGACGTACAGCCCGTTCGAGAGGGAGTCGAACAGGGGCTTCGTCTTGAACCGGAAGGGCGGCGCGCTGTACTGCACCGCGAGGACGTAGTAGAGGGCCATGGCGATGCCGGCCTCCTGCGACAGGACGAACACGAACGGGAGCCCGATGACGCCCGAGGCCAGTATCAGGACGTTCACCGCCGGGCTGTCGCGATACCGGACCTCCTTGTCCTCCTTCTTCGGGTTGTGCTCGTCCACGTCGCGGTCGAACACGTCGTTGACGCCGTAGAGGAAGACGTTCGCCGGGAACGTGAAGTAGAGGAACAGCAAGACGGCGACGGGGGCGAACAGCTCGGCAGTCGAGGTGGCGGCGTAGGTCACCCCGACGACGACCGGGCCGGCGAGGTAGAACCAGAACCTGGGCCGGGAGAGCCGGAGCAGGTAGCCCGGAAGCGTCTCCTCGGAGGGGACTGCCGCCGCGAGCCGGGTCGCCACGTCGGTCATCAGTTCGCGTGGTCCTCCAGGACGCAGTCCGCGGTCAGGTCACCCGAGATGAGACACATCGGGACGCCGATTCCGGGGGTGGTGTACGACCCGGTGAAGTACAGGCCATCGACCTTCTTCGAGCGGTGGGGCGGACGGAACAGTGCGGTCTGGCGCAGCGTGTGGGCCATGCCGAGGGCGGTGCCCTGCATCGAGTTGTAGCGCTCGCCGAACTCGGAGACGGAGAACGTCTCCTCGACCACGAGGCGGTCGCGGAGGTCCACGCCGGTGTTCTGGGCGATGTCGTCGAGGACGAGGTCGCGGTACCACTCGCGGGTCTCCTCGCCGTCGTCCAGGCCGGGCGCGATGGGGACGAGCACGAACAGGTTGCTGTGGCCCTCGGGGGCCACGGAATCGTCGGTCTCCGAGGGGACACAGAGGTAGTACGCCGGGTTCTCGGGCCACTCGGGGTCGTCGAATATCTGGCCGAAGTGCTCCTCCCAGTCGGTCGGGAGCACGAGGGTGTGGTGGGCGAGTTCGTCCACGTCACCCTCGACGCCCATGTACATGAGGAACGCCGAGGGCGCATAGGTGCGCGAGTCCCAGTATTCGGCGTCGTACTGGCGCTTCTCTTCGGGCAGGAGCTCCTGCTCGGTGTGGGCGTAGTCGGCGTCGGAGACCACGAGGTCTGCCGGGAACTTGTTCCCGTGGGCGGTCTCGACGAGGAAGCCGCCGCCGCGGCCCTTGATGGCCGTGACGGGCTCGTCGACGTGGAACTCCACGCCCAGTTCCTCGGCCATCTGGACGATGCCGTCGACGACGCCGCCCATCCCGTTCTCGGGGTACCAGACGCCGAGGTTGAAGTCGACGTGGCTCATCAGGTTGTACAGCGCCGGCGTGTTGTTCGGCGAGCCGCCGAGGAACACCAGCGTGTACTGCATGATCTGCTGGAGCTTCGGGTGGTCGAAGTACTTCTCGACGTGGTCCTGCATCGACCCCAGCAGCGAGAGGCCGCGGGCCTGCCGGGCCACGTCGAGGTCGATGAAGTCCCTGAGCGAGGAGCGGTCCTCGTAGACGAAGTGCTCCATCCCGACCTCGTAGTTCTCCTCTGATTTGTCGAGGTAGCGTTCGAGGGCCTCGCCAGCACCTGCCTCGTAGGACTCGAACACCTGTTTGGTGCGCTCCTTGTCGGCGGTGATGTCGACCTCGTCACCGTCTTTGAAGAAGATGCGGTAGTGCGGGTCGAGCCGTTCGAGGCCGTAGTAGTCCGTGGGCGTGCGGTCGAAGTGCCCGAAGAAGCGCTCGAACACGTCGGGCATCAGGTACCACGACGGGCCCATGTCGAAGCGGAACCCGTCTTTCTCCAGCACGGAGGCGCGCCCCCCGAGTTGCTCGTTCTTCTCGAGGACCGTCACGTCCGCGCCGGCGTCAGCGAGATAGCAGGCCGTCGAGAGGCCGCCGAAGCCGGAGCCGACGACGACCACCGACGTTCCAGAGAGGGAAGTCATGTACTCTTGTAGTGATGAGACCGGCATAAACCCGGTGCCGACCTCGTTCGGTCGGTGCGACCGTGGCATGTCAGGGAGTACCGCGACCGATGCTTTCCTGCGGATGGCGTGCCAACGAGTGGGTATGAACGACCTCACAGCAGTCGTCACCGGCGCGAGTCGCGGCATCGGGGAAGCAATCGCACGCGAGTTCGCG
This sequence comes from Haloarchaeobius sp. HME9146, assembly GCF_025399835.1. Classification (NCBI taxonomy): domain Archaea; kingdom Methanobacteriati; phylum Methanobacteriota; class Halobacteria; order Halobacteriales; family Halorubellaceae; genus Haloarchaeobius; species Haloarchaeobius sp. HME9146. The sequence goes on along the minus strand of NZ_JAODVR010000001.1, from coordinate 3,162,518 downwards.
GACCGGGGGGCCCACGTCGTGCTCTGTGCGCGCGGTGGCGACGACGTCGACGCGGTCGCAGGGGACATCCAGTCCGCCGGGGGAACCGCGACCGCGGTCCGGGCCGACGTCCGCGACGAGTACGACGTGGAGCGCCTGATGGAGACGGCCTCGCGGGTCGGCGGCGGCATCGACGTTGTCGTCGCCAACGCCGGTGTCTACCACGGGACGCCCGGTGAGACGCCCATCCAGGAGGAGTCGTACGCGGGTTTCGACGACCACCTCCGGACGAACGTCCGGGGCGTGTTCGCCACCCTCGACGAGTCGATTCCCCATCTCAACGAGGGGGCACGCATGCTCGTGCCGACGGGGAAGATCGCTCGCGACGCCAAGCCCGGCATCGGCTCCTACGCCGTCTCGAAGGCGGCCGCCGAGGCCGTCGTCCGCCAGTTCGCCGCCGACACCGAGTACGTCGTCGGCTGCGTCGACCCCGGGCAGGTCGCGACCGACCTCTCTGGCCCGGCCGGGCGCGACCCGGCAGAGGTGGCCCCGATGTTCACCTGGGCCGCCACCGAGTGTCCGGCGGAGGACCTCGCGGGGCAGGTCGTCGGGTTGCGGGAGTGGAAGTCGGCGACGCGCTGACGGGCCGGCAAAGCCTGTAGACGGCCAATCGAACGTGTTATTAATCACTTTCTCGTAGTTAGTAATATCATGGGCAGCACGCAGTCTCTCGTTAACAAAGCAGGCCGGACCGGGGCGTCGGTCGGCCTCGGTGCCGTCGGTCTGCTCGTCGCGTTCTCTGCGGGCGCGGTCTACGTCGCGGACTCGACGTCCGCGCTCAAACCGGTCGGAATCGCCTGGGTCGCGTTCTTCGCGATGGCACTCGCCATCCCACTGGGGGTCCGTGCGAAGGACCAGCACGCCAAGACGCTCGTCTGGGGGTACGGCCTCGCCTCCGGGGCGATGGTCGTCAGCGCCGCGATGTTCCTGCTCCCGCAGGCGTTCGGGCTCGCACAGGGTGCTGCGAACCCTGCCGTCGGGATGAAATACGCGGGAGTGGGCGTCGCGGCAGGCCTGCTCACCGGGTTCGGCTCGCACACCATCGCTCATCGCTTCGGGCACCTCGACCTCGGCTTCGACCACACCGCGGTCGAACTCTCCGCGCACGCCCTCGCGGCGGGCGTCATCATCGGTATCGTCTACGGGACGATGCCCGCCCTCGGTATCGGGCTCGGCCTCGCTATCGTCTCGCACAAGGGCCCGGCAGGATATGCTGCGGCCCGGCGACTCGCCGCCAACGGGAAGTCGGCGACCGTCCTCCTCCTGCCCGCGACGGGCGTCGGCCTCACGGCCATCCCGGCCAGTTTCCTCGACCTCTCGGGCGACCCCCTCGTGACTGCGGCCGTCTTCGGCTTCGCCGCCGGCGTGTTCCTCCACGTCGCCATGGACTTCCTGCCGAAGTGTGAGATCGGCGGGGAGGTGTACGAGGTCGCGCAGGTGTCGGACAACGCCCACCACCTGCTCGACCATCTTCGCTACCACGCCGTCGGCAGCACGCTGCTCGGCGGTGGAATCGTCTTCGTCGCGTGGCTGCTGGTCGGATAGCCGCTTCTGGTTCTCGTCTACTTCTCTCCCGATTCGAGGTGTTCTTCCGCCCACTCGCTCAGCGAGTCCCAGCCGGTCGTCTCGCCGATTGATTCGATGGCCTCGGCCGGCGTCTCCTCCGGGTTCAGTTCGCGTTCGGACCCCTCGACGAAGGTGTGGGCGCGGCGCTCCTCGTCGATCTCCGTGGTGAAGAACATCGAGTTCGCCGGCTGGTAGAACACGTTCGTCCCCTTCTCCAGGAGCCCGACGTGTTCCACGTCGTCTCGGGGGCGGTCGTCCAGCGGCCAGTCGTAGTCCGGGGCGGGGTCGCTGTTGCTGTCTCGTGTCATATGCGACGGTGGCTTCGCGAGCCAGAAGTGCGTCGGGCCTATGTTCGTTTGGCTCCCGTCTGCCTACAGCGCCACGTCACTGGTCGGGTCCTCGATCTCCCACAGCACCTCCGGCAGGAAGGCGTCGAGATTGTCGATGACCTTCCGCTCGGAGACGTCGAGGCCCTCGCAGTGTTCGTGGGCCGACTCCCGGATGTCGACGTGTAACCCGTCGTCCTCGACGGTCACCGCGAGCGGGAACACCGAGCAGCGGGCGGGCTTCCAGTCGTGGTCGAGGTGGAGCGAGCAGAGGCCGTCGTCGCGCAGGAAGTAACAGGCGCGGCCGTCCTCGTCGACATGCTCGTCACGGTCCTTCTCCTCGGTCGTGACGAAGTCGTGCCCGCGGAACTCGGTGGTCGCCTCGCTGAGGTTCGCGCGCTCGGCCAGCTCGAAGAAGTCCGGCTCGTACAGCAACACGCCGTGGGTACAACACCAGGTGCAGTCGTCGACACACTCGAACGTCAACTCGGGGTCGAACTCGACGACGACCTCGCAGCCGGGGTGGACCTCGACGCGCCGGGTATCGCTCATCGTCTGTGTTCGGTGCTCGGGACCCAAAGAGGCGGCGGTCTGGGTTCCCAAGGTGTATAGGGAGGGGTAATTCGGGACTGTGTGTCAAACGATAGGGTAACTGCGACGACTATGACATGCACGGACTCCCCCAGCAGTGACGCGACCGAGGGGAAGACCACGGTCCTCGTGGTCGACGACGACGAGGACCTCGCCGAGACGTACGCACTCTGGTTGGGCAACGAGTACGACGTCTGGGTCGTGGACGACGGGGAGGCTGCGCTGGAGCGGTACGGACCAGCGGTCGACGTCGTGTTGCTCGACCGGCGGATGCCCTCGGTCTCCGGTGACGAGGTCGCCCGCGAACTGCAGGCACGGGACGCTTCCTGCCCGGTTGCCATCGTCACGGCGGTCGGCCCGGCGTTCGACCTGCTCGACGTCCCCTTCGACGAGTACCTCCTGAAGCCGGTCGACCGCGAAACCGTCGTCGGAACGGTCGAGCGACTGGCCGCGCTCGCCGACCTCGGCGACGAGCGTGTCCGCGAGTACTACGCCCTCCGCTCGACACTGACGGTTCTCGAACGCCTGGAGTACCGGGACGCCGACGCGAACGACCAGCTGCAGCGACTCCGGAGCCGACTCCGGCGCAAGCGCGAGGCCGCCCGGGCCGGTCTCGACGAGGAGACCGAGGCGGCGCTCCCGATCGACCTCCTCCCTCCCTCGGAGATGGAGCCCTGAGAGGTCCGGTCCGCCTCCCGTCCCCGAATCTGCTCAGGCATCTGCCACGACTGCGCGTCGAACCCGTAAAACCGTGGGTAGGACCGTCGTAATTTACCGCTTCTTAGCTGTCACTACCGCGATGCCTTTAACATTCTCTGGACCGCAATACCGCCAACGAGATGGCCAGTGAGTTCAGCGTTCTATTTCTGACGGATGGGCGTTCCTCCACGTCCCCGCCCACTACCGGAGGGCCACCCCTGTCCGTCGTCACGGAGCGGTCGGTGTCGGCAGTAAGCGAGCGACTCGATACGGGCGAGTTCGACTGCGTCATCGCGGACGTCGGTGCCGCCGAGATCGACGACCCGTCGGTCCTCGATGCGATTCGCGACGAGTTCTGCGACATCCCGTTCATCCTGCTCGCCGACGAGGGCGAGGAGATTCCGCCGGACGTGTTCTCGGAGGGTATCGTCCACACGGTCGAGCCCGACCAGCAGGTCCCGTTCCGCGAACTCGCCACCTACGTCTCGGCGACCAGCGACCTCGCCACGCCGGACGACCAGGACGGGACGGCCGACCGGTTCGGCGTCTTCGCACAGCACTCCCGTGACGCCGTCGTGACCGTCGACGACGACGGCATCATCTCCGACGTGAATCCGGCTGCCTGTACGCTCTTCGGGTACGAGAGCGAGGAACTCGTCGGGGAACCGCTCTCGTTCGTGATTCCGGACAGAGCCGCCTCCGACGCCGTTCTCTCACCGAGCACGAGCGGCTCGCAGCCGTCGATGCAGTGGCAGACCACCCAGCTCGACGTCCAGCACGCTGACGGCCACGATGTCCCCGTGCTCGCGACGTTCGGTGCCTTCGCGGACGAGGACGGCCCCTACTACACCGGCATCATCCGCGACATATCGCAGCGAAAGCGACTCGAGACCGAACTCGAATCGCACTTCGAGCGCGTCACTGACGCCTTCTTCGCGCTCGACACCGACTTCGACTTCCGGTACGTCAACGAGCACGGTGCGGAACTCATCGACGTCGACCCGGACGCGGTGGTCGGTGACAACGTCTGGGACCGCTTCCCGGAGGCGATCAACTCCACGTTCCAGCAGCAGTACGAGAAGGCGATGGAGACCCAGGAGTCCGTCTCCTTCGAGGAGTACTTCCCGCCCCTCGAAGCGTGGTTCTCGGTACGGGCGTACCCCTCCGAGACGGGGCTCTCGGTGTACTTCCAGGACGTCACGGAGCGCAAGGAGCGCGAACAGGAGCTGGCCCGTCAGCGGACCGAACTGGAGAGCATCGCCCAGCTGAACCGGGTCGTCCACGGTATCAACGAGGCGCTGGTCGAAGCGGCCAGCCAGCAGGCGGTCGAGCGACTCGTCTGCGATGAACTGGTCGAATCGCCCCAGTTCGACTACGTCTGGCTGGGACGGGCCCAGGGACCCACCCGCGGGCTGGAACCGGTCGCGGCCGCGGGCGATGGACCCACTGTCCCGGCTATCGAGGACGAGCAGATTACCTCGACAAACGGGGAGACGCTGGCAGACGCGGCGGTCCGAACCCACGAGGTCCAGGTCGTCGACGACGTCGAGACCGACGACAGCGACCCGTGCTGTGGCGGGGTGCGCGACCGCGAGTTCAGTTCGGCCGCGGCGATTCCGCTGGTCTACAAGGACACGCTCTTCGGCGTTCTCAACATCTACAGCGAGGAACAGGGCGCGTTCACGGAGGGCGTCGTCGACGCGCTCTCACAGCTTCGGAGCGTCGTCGGCCTCGCGTACAGTGCGACTGACCGGCGGGCGGCACTCATCGCGGACCAGACCATCGAACTCGAACTGGAGATCCAGGCGGGCGAGTCGGCGTTCTTCCAGGCGGTCGACGACGCCGACGCCCGACTCGAACTCGACGGCGCGGGTGCACTGGACGACCACACCTTCATCGAGTACTTCACCGTGACACGCGGCGACGTCGAGCTCATCTCCGAGCGCGCGACCGACACCGACGCCGTCCAGGAGGTCTCCATCGTCGACGAGGACGGCGACGAGACGCTCCTCACGCTGACCATCGTCGACCCACCTATCTCGACGCTGCTGGCCGACCACGGCGGGACGTTACGCACGCTCGAGATAGAAGGGACGACGGCTCGCGTGGTCGCCGAACTCCCGCAATCGGCCTCGATCCGGTCCATCATCGAGTCGTTCGAGGACCTGTACCAGCGCGTGGACATGCGGGCGAAACGCGAACAGCAACGGCCCGAGCGCCGCATCGCCGAACTCCGGTCGGCACTGGAGGACGAACTCACCGACCGCCAGCGCGAAGCCATCGAGACGGCCCTCTATGCCGGCTACTTCGAGTGGCCGCGCCAGAGCGACGCCGAGGACATCGCAGCCGCACTCGGCATCTCCTCGCCGACCTTCCACGAACACCTCAGAACGGCCGAACAGAAGCTCCTCACCGACCTCTTCGATGGGAACGCCGAATACGTCCGTGACGTAGAATGACGCCGCTCCTAACAGAATAGGGGTGGAACCCTTGTCGCATTCCGCCCTTGCCTTCGCTACCGGGACGCCCACATCCTGGTCATAGGTACCCGAATCCCCAACGCCCATGTGTCAGGCAGCCACTCACCCATGGCTGTCAGTGACTTTTCGTCCCACTGACGACGGCCCCGACAGCCCGGTTCCGCCGCTGGTCCGTCTCGGCTCTCCAGTCGTCGATTCGCGTGAGAACCCGCAGAACCGCCGGTTCGTCGTTACTGTTCGTCCGCCCAGTCGTCACGACAGGGCTGCCCGCAGAACGAGACGATGACCAGCTTCCCGGTCGCCGTCGTCTTCGTCGCCGCTGGATGCCATTCGCTCGTCGTCACCGGGGTCCCACAGATGGCACACGAATCTGCGGCCGGCTGCTGTGTCTCTGCCGGGGCTGTCTCTGTCGGGTCCATGATCCGCTCGTGAGGAACTTGTCGGCAGGTCCTTGTAAGGGTTGGACCTACTTATCCCGTCGCTGAGAGCGTGTCCCCCGTCGATACGCGGGGGCTCACCCGGTTTTCTCGCGGGAGCTCACCCGGTGTTCTTCATCCCGGCAGCGATGCCTTTCACCGTCAGCCGGAGGGTCTGTTCTTCCTCTTCGGTCCGGTGGGTCTGCTTGAGCAGCCGCGTCTGGAGCATGTTCAGCGGGTCGACGTAGGGGTTGCGCCGGTCGAGGCTCTCGCCGAACCACTCGCGGGCGTACAGTTCGTCGCGCTCGGCGACCGTCTGCACGAGGTCGACCGCACGCTCGTGCTCGTCGGAGAGGCGCGGGAAGAAGCGTTCGCGAAGCTCCGAATCGGCGAGGTCGGCGTAGTGCTCGGTGATGTCGAGGTCGGTCCGCGCGAGTGCGAGTGCGGCGTTGTCGAGCATGGACCGGAAGAACGGCCAGGAGTCGTACATCTCCTGGAGCGTCTCGACGTCGCCACCCTGGTCGAGGTAGGCGTCGATACCGGTCGCCAGCGAGTACCAGCCGGGCAGGATGCACCGGGACTGGGTCCACGAGAACACCCACGGGATGGCCCGGAGGTCCTCGACCGTGCGCTCGCCCGAGCGCGAGGCCGGGCGGGAGCCGAGGTTGAGGTCCTCGATAACCGTGATGGGCGTCGCCTGCTCGAAGTACTGGACGAAGCCGTCGGTCTCCAGCAGGCCGCGGTACTCGTCGCGGGCCGCATCGGCCATCGTCTCCATCGCCGCGAGCCACTCCTCGGGGATGGACTCGTCGGGATTCTCGATGGCGTTCTTGCGGGCCCGGAGCTGGGCGTTCAGCATCTGCTCGATGTTGCGCTTTGCCACCCGGCGGTTCGCGTACTTCTCGGCGATGGCCTCACCCTGCTCGGTGAACTTCACCTGCCCGGTGATGGTCCGGTTCGGCAGCGCGAGCAGCGCCTCGTTCATCGGGCCGCCACCGCGCGAGATGGAGCCGCCACGGCCGTGGAACAGTCGTAACGTCACGTCGAACTCGTCGCAGATGTCGGCGAGGCGGCGCTGGTTCTTGTACAGCGACCAGTTCGCCGCGAGGAAGCCGTTCTCCTTGTTCGAGTCCGAGTAGCCGAGCATGATCTCCTGGGTGCCGTTGCGGGCCTCCAGCACCTGCTCGTACGCCTCGTTCTCGTAGAGGGTGCCCATGATGCGGCGGGCTCCCGAGAGGGCGCGTTCGGTCTCCAGCAGCGGGACGATGTCGAGTCCGCAGTACTCGGGGAGCTGGACGACGCCGGCCTGGTCGGCGAGGAACAGCACCTCGAGGACGTGCGAGGGCTCGTCCGTCATCGAGATGGCGTAGGTGTCGATGGCGTGGGTGCCGTACTCGTCCTGCCAGTCGGCGAGGCAGTCGAACCGGCGCAGGACGCGCTCGGTGGTGTCGGAGACGTCCTCGCGGTCGGTCACGTCGACGATGGGCTCGTCCTGCAGGACGGCCTCGGTGAGCAGTTCGACGCGCTCGTCTTCGCTCTTGTCACGGTAGTCGATGCCGCTCCTGGCCAGGGCCTCGGCGACGGCCTCGGTGTGGTTCTCCTGGTGGTCGCGCAGGTCGAGGCTCGCCAGCGAGAAGCCGAAGGTCGCGACCTGCCGGCGGACCGGTTCGAGGTGGGAGGCGACGACGGAGTCCGCGTCGTTCGCCTCGAGGCTCTCGACGAGCACGTCGAGGTCGGCGGCCAGTTCGTCGGCGGAGTCGTAGCCGCCGGGGCGGACGTCGGTCACCCGGTCGAGCTTCTCGCGCATGAGCTTCAGCTTCTGGCGGTACGGCTCGTTCGGGTAGCGTTCCTCGGCCGTGTCGGCGACGCCGGGGAGGCGCTCGCGGTCGGCTTCGAGGGACTCGGCGAACTGGTCCCCCACCTCGACCCGGGCCCCGTCCTGGCTCAGGATGCCCGACAACGACTTCAGCTCGCGGCGGTAGCGGTCGAGGACGACGCGGCGCTGGCGTTCGAGGGTGTCCGTCGTCACCTCGGGCGTGACGAACGGGTTGCCGTCGCGGTCACTGCCGGCCCACGACCGGAACTCGAACAGCTTGTCCACGTCGAGGTCCTCGAAGGACTCGCCGAGGGCCTGCTCGAGGTCGTCGTACACCTCGCCGACCACGTCGAACAGCGTGTTCTCGAGGTACCACTGGACGTTGCGGGCCTCGTCGGTCGGATGCGGGCGACGCTTGCGGACCTGCGGCGTCTGCCACAGGCTCGTCACCTCGGCCTCGAGGTCGCGCTCGACACGGGCCTGGTCGTCGTCGGTGAGCCGGTGCTCGTCGAGGGTTTCGAGGTGGCCCGCGACCGACCGGAGCTTCGCCTTCACGGTCTTCCGGCGCGCCTCGGTCGGGTGCGCGGTGAACGTCGGCTCGATGAGCACGTCGTCGAGCACCTGCTGGACCGTCTCGGGGTCGGCGTCGGCGAGTTGCTGGACGGCGTCCTCGATACCGTCTGCGGGCACGCCGTCCTGGCTGGCCCGGCGGACCGCCCGGACGCGCTCGCGCTCCTCTGCGAGGTTGATGAGCTCGAAATACGTCGTGAACGCACGGGCGACGACGCTCTCCAGTTCCGGCGTGAGCGTGTCGAGCTCCCGTTCGAGTTCGTCGCGGCTGTCGAGTTCGTCTCGTCGGTAGTCGATGGCCTGTTCGCGGATCGATTCGACCGTCTCGAACGCGCCTCGAGAGGCCTGCGCTTCGAGTACGTCGCCGAGGAGGGCCCCAAGCTCCCTGACGTCCTGTCGCACGTCCCTGTCGTGCAAGGTCATATCATGCGATACGGGACCACCCCCTATAATGGCCAAGTCTCAAGAGAAAATTGCCACTCGGTGCGGAGTAAATAATCGTTATAGTCGGTGGCTCAGTTGTAGCCGCGCCACTTCTTCCCGCACTCCGTACACTTGAAGAAGCGCGTCGGCGGCTCGTCGGCCGACGCGGTCTGCTGGATGTAGTACCACGCCTTCTGCGTGCCACAGTTGTCACAGGTCACGTCGGTCGCGGTGGGTTTCCCCTCGAACTCGGCGTTCTCTTCGGTCTCGATGACCTCGCTGTCGGTCTGTGCTTCGGTGCTCACGAAGTCGGCCTCGTCGTCGCGGTTGCGAGCCTCGGTCGCGCCGCAGCTCGAACAGACCCATTCGTCGCCCTGTGCCTTCATCATCGAACCGCAGTCATCACAGAATTGCATAGTATCTCAGGCGTTCTCGAGTCGCTCGTCTTCGAGAACCTTCGGGCAGTCCGCTACTTCAAAGTGTTCCATGTCCGCTTCCTTGCGGATGGTCGTCCCCTCGTGGTGACAGGCGACCTCCGGGGGGTCCGCGAAGTACTCGCAACGCTGGCAGTACTTGCTCTTCTTGATGGTCCGGACCTCCTCACGGTCGGGTTCCGGGTCGATGGTCGGACCGTCGGTGTCGACCTGGTCCCACAGTTCGTCGGCGTCGACCTCGCCGACGTCGACCGACTCGAACAGGTCGTCGTCGGCAGCGTCGCCGTCACGGCGTCGCTCCTCCAGGTCCTCGGCCATGTCGCTGAGCGGCCCGGAGCGAACCGTGGGCCCGTCGTCGGTGTCGAGGCTCTCGCCCGGAATCGCGGGCGTCGATTCGTCGTCCCCGTCGCCGTCGACGAGTTCGGCCCGGACCTCGGTCTCGGTCTCATCGGCTGCGTCGTCGTCCCCGTCGTCGACGACCTCGTCGCGGAGGTCGGACAGCGGGGCATCGTCGCCGTCGTCACTCATCGGTCTCACCACCGGTCTGGAACTCGGGGGCGTCCTCGCCGTCGTCGTCCAGGAAGTCCTCGACGAGATCGTCGTCGACGCGCGAAACGTCGCTCTCCGGCAGCGCGGGCGGGTCGCCCGTCACCAGCCGGTGCGAGCCGAACGGGCCGAACGTGCTGCCTCGCTCGACGTCGCTGAACGAACTCGCACAGTGCGGGCACTCGGCCTCGGTCAGGAGCGACAGCGTCACCGTCGAGTCACACTCTTCGCACTTCCCGCGCTCGATACCCTCGCGGTTGGCCGCGAGTTTGAGGGCGTCAGCCCCGGCGCGGCGGGATTCGGCGGCCGCGAGCCGGGTCACTTCCGCCCGGACGTCGACGGTCACGCGGGCGAGTTTCAGGAGCTTCGCGTCGATGTCGTCGGTCGTCGCCACCAGGTACTCGAGGATGTCCTCGTAGTTCTCGAAGCCGGCGTCGAGGTCGGCTCGAACCGTCTCCAGCCGACCGTCGAGTTCTTCGACGGTCTCGGCCAGTTCGTCGACCCGGGCCAGACGCTCCTCGAGGGCCTCGTGGGTGTGGTCTACCGGGGCCTTCCCGTCGGTCTCGTGTTTGACCTGGATGACGCGCTCTCTGACGTCCTCGACGAGTTCCATGAACTCCTCGTGCTGGGCGTCGAAGCGCGCGTCGAGCTCCTCGCTCTGTGCGTCGAGGAGTTCGGGAAGGTCGTAGTCGGGACGGTCCTCGTCCAGTTCGGTGACCGTCCGGTACGCCGAAAGCAACTGCTGGAGGAGTTCATCCGCGTCGGTGTCCTGCGCGGTGGCCTGCTCGTGCAACCACTCGCCGAGTTCCGGCGGAAGCTGCACAGAGAGGTCGACCTGCTCCTCGCTCGCCATTCAGCCGGATTTAGGTGGGGATACTCTTAAGGATTGTCGCCGATGAAACCATCTCCTCACCGGATTTTGCGCACGTCGCTGATGTCGAATCCGCCGTCGTGAATCTCGGTCTCGAACTGGATGATGTTCTCGTCCTCCAGCCGGGAGAGCACCCCCCGGAACTGCTTGACGACGAGAGTCCGGGCGCGCTCGGACCCGCCGGACTCCCACCGGAACACGAGCGACCCATCGACCGCGTCCATCAGCCGGCCGAGCTGGCGCTCGGAGAGGGCCTCGATGTTGACCAGCAGGAGGATGAGCCCGCCCCACCGGTAGGACGCCTTCTTCAGCCCCTTCATCAGCAGGGTGATCTGGTTCCAGTCCATCTGCTCTTCGGCCGCACTCAGCAGGTCAGTCACCGAGTCGATGACGACCAGGCTGCCCGCCGCGTTCCGGTTGAGGTACTCGCCGACGGCGTCGAGCGTGCTCCGGCGGTCGCGGTCACCCAGCGAGGCGATGTCGCTGGTCGCGTCGGAGTACCACTCCCGTGGCACCTGCGAGAGCTGGAAGTAATGCTGGGAGAGGTCGGCGAAGTCGACGGGGTCGGTGCCCGCCTCGACGAGTTCACTGTCCATCGTGTATCCCATCTCCTCGACGAGCGCGTCGCGATCCGCGGTGAACGAGACGTAGTGTATCTCCTCGGGGACGGTCGCCTGACTGTGCAGGCTTCCGTAGTAGAGGTCGAACAGCTCGGGGTTCTCCCGGGCCAGCCCGTTCATCGCGATGCTCGTGTAGACGAACTCACGTGCACCCGCCCCCACCTCGCCCGCGAGGAGCACGACACTCCCCGGGGGCGCGCCCCCGCCAATCATCGAATCCAGCCGCGAGATGCCCATCGGCAGCCGCTCCATACCCCGGCAGTCGTGACGGGTACAAGTAACGGTTACGGCGGGTTGGCTGGCGACCTGTGTTCGAAATGTCCAGGCGGCGCGCGCGGCCGCCGGACCGAACGACCGTGAGGGCCGGTGGCGGAAGCGCGCGAGGGATGAGTACCGGAGCGGAGCAGCGCGGAGCGAGGAACAGAATCGGCTGGGGAGGGCGTGGTTGCGGTGCGGTGCAGGGCGGTCACGGACGCCAGCGCGAGTGAACTGCTTCCCGAACTAGCCAGCACGATATCGAAGACACGGCTGCCAATCCCACCGTTCAAATACGAACACGGGACCAGACGAGCCATGTCCTGACGAGCCACCACGCGGCGGGCTGCGGTTGCACGGTTAGCCGTCGCGTGTTCCAGAGGAGCAAAAGCCGTCTGTTCGCCAGCAGCCCGACTCCCCCCGGCCACGCTCACCGAACTTCGGGGTCGGCGCGCGACCCGGTGTCGACCCAGGCTCCCGTGTTGCCGGGCCGACAGACGAGGATCTGCCCCTCCACGTCGGCCGCGTCGAGCGCCCGCTCCGCCGCGGCACGGGCGTCCTCGACCCGGGCGCGGTCCGTCAGGCCGTACACCGTCGGCCCCCACGACGACTGACCGACGCCAGTCAGTGACTCCGACTCGGTGAGTTCGCTGACGATGGTCCCGACCGGGGGCCGGAACACGCCGCCCTGCTCGTCGGCGTACCACGCGCCGTTGAGCCGGCCGATTTCGCTCACGGCGGTGCCGAAGGCGTCGAGGCGACCCTCCGCAGCCGCGGGGAGCAACTGCCGCGTGACGATGCCCGCGATCTCGTCGGCGACCGCGGCGTCGGCACGCTCGACCACGGCGCGCATGCTCTCGTTCTCTCGCGAGCCACTGCGACCGGCAGGGACGTCGGGGACGGTGAGGACGAAGCGCCAGCTCCCCGGGAGTTCGTGCCGGGTCGCCACCGCGGGGACGGTCCACTCTCCGTCGGCGGGTGGCGCGCTCGTGAACCGCGTCGTCGGATGCCCGGCATCGGCGACGAAGCCGCCGGATTCGAACGTCGCCACGCCGACACCGGAGCGACCGCCACGCCCGAGCTGTGGCGCAAGCGCCCGGACGTCGACCTCGCGGCCGTACGCTGTTGCGACCGCGACGAGCGTCGCGAGCGCGAGCTGGGTCCCGCTTCCGAGCCCGACGTGGCGCGGGAGGCTGTCCTCGACGTGGACCTCGGCCCCGGGGAGGTCGAGCACCGTCAACACCCGCTCCGCGTAGCGTTCGACGTCCGGGTCGTCACAGCGGAGCGAGTCCGCACGTGTCGCCTCGATGCGAGCCCGCGGCTCCGCGAGTCCGACGCCCAGTCCTCCATAGAGCCGTTCGTGTGCCAGCGAGAGGTTCTGGAAGCCGAAGTGGAGACGCGCGCCGGTCGAGACGACTGCCATACCCACACCTACGGGGGGAGGTGAGAAACGGTTGCGGCGGTGGCAACGGTATCCGGTGTCGGCGTGGGGTGGGACGTTCCGCTCAGAGCGCCCGGAGGACGTGCTCTGCGGCGGTGTCGTCGCCGTTCTCGAAGTCGGGCTCTTCTGGGGGCTGGCGCACCGCTCGCGCGACGTGTGGGATGGAGTGTTCCACCTGGAAGCCGGCGACGCCGGTCTTCTCGATGACGCGGGAGACGCCGTGTTGTTCGTCGGTGAAGGGCCAGATGACACACGGTGTGCCGGCGACGGCAGCCTCCATCACGGTCGAGTAGCCCGAGCAGACGACCACGTCGGCGGCTTCGAGGTAGGGGAGCATCGCGGGGACCGACTCCCAGTCGTCGCTGCCGACCCGGGTCACGTCGTGGCCCTGTTCGGTGAGCGTCCGCTCCAGCGCGTCGAACCCGTGGGAGTAGTAGCTGGGGACGAGAATCGCGTCCATCGGGTCCGGGTCGGCCTCGCCGTCGCCCTCCAGTGCGATCGGCGGGATGTGGGTGACGCCCTTCGGGTCGGCGTTGCAGGCCGGCCACACCGACGGGTAGAGGAACTGTTCGCCGGAGCTGATCTGGTACTTCGTCAGGAGCCAGGTGAACACCTCCTCGACGACCGCATCGTAGAAGTGCGGCGAGTTGTGCGTGAGGACGTGCAGCGGCGTGCCGGTCAGGGTGGCGGCCATCGCGGCGAACATGTCGTCGGTGACGATGGCGTCCGGGTCGAGCCGGCGGAGCCAGCCCGCGTAGTCGAGGACGCGCTTGCCGCTCATCGGGACGCTGTGGGTGAGCACGCGGAGGAGGTTTCCACCGTTCTGGTAGTCCCCGATGTAGTCGACGTTGGCGGGGACGAACTCGTCGTAGCCCTGGCACTCGACGAACTCCTGGCCGGGGCCACCACCGGCGAGGTGGACTGCTGCCCCGCGGGCTTCGAGGGCCTGTGCCACCGCGAGCATGCGTGTGGCGTGGCCGGCTCCTTCGGGATAGTGGGCGACGGCGACGACGGGGTCCATATCGGTTCATCTACTTGCGGCGCGCAAGAAGGTTTTGAAATCCGAGACGACAGTCCCCTAACCTGTTCCTGTCCGGGAGCCTGCGCCACGGGACGGCACGGCCCGATACGTCGGGAAGGGGACACGCAGTGGCTGACGGGTGTGGTGTGCGGGCGATGGAGTCGGGATGACGGCCTGTCGTGGGGCACGACGGCCCGGCCGTCGTTGTCGCGGGGTCAGTACGGTGCGAACGCGGCGTAGCCCTTCGGCGGGAACCAGACCTGGACCCAGCCGTCGCTGTTGACGGTCTCGTCGGCAGCGCTGCCCGAGTAGTCTTTGAGGGTGGTGTCCGTCCAGCCGGTGTACACCCACTCGCCGCGCCACTGGTCGGTCTTGTTGAGGCCGACGAGCACGTTCTGGTAGCGCTCGTAGATGTAGAGGTCGTCGTCGACGTACCGGGTGTAGGCGGGCCCGCCGCAGAGGTTGTTACGGATCCAGAGCAGCTGGTTGACGTAGCTGTCGTCGAGGCCGGCCTTGTACAGGCGCGGATAGCCCTCGTAGGTCAGGACGAAGGCGCGCGCGAGGTCGGTGTACTGTGGGAACCCGCTGTCGTGGTTCGCCACGAACGTCTGGGCGGCGAACGGGTTCTGGTTGACGACACCAGCGCCGTCGAGGTTGGTGAAGCTGCCGCCGTCGCTGAACGCGCCCTGGATGGCGTTGTACAGCGGGTAGTCGGTGACGCTCATGCCGGTGTCGGCGTAGGGTTCGACGTAGTTCAGGTCGCTGTGGAAAACCTCGGCGACGCGGTAGTCGAGGCCGAACTCGTCGGCCCACTGGTTGGCGTAGTCGCGCCAGAACCACTTGGGCACGTGCTTGGCCGCGTCGTAGCGCAGGCCATCGGCCCCGCAGTCGGCGATCTTGCCCATGTACTCCTTGAGCTCGCCGCGGACGTACGAGGACTCCTGTTCCAGGTCTTTGAGGCCGAGCAGGTCGCAGTTCTCGACCTGCCACTGGTCGTCCCAGTCGTCGATGGAGCGGCAGTCGTGGAAGTCCGGTCGGGAGAACTCGGGGAAGTCGAACTCGCCGTCGCCGATGTACGCCATGTGGTTGAGGACGATGTCGGCGTACACCTCGACGCCGTGCTGGTGGGCGGTCGAGATCATTTCGCGGTACTCGGCCTCGGTCCCGAACGCGCTGTCGAAGGAGTCGTTGTCGATGGGCTGGTAGCCCAGCGGCGGGTGGTTGTTCTCGTCCTGGTCGTCCCAGCTCAGTTTGCTCTTCTGTGGCGGCGGGACCTGGATGGCCGCGTAGCCCGCGTCCGCCACTTTGCTCATGTTCCCGGTGATCTCGGTCCACGGAGTGTGGTAGTACTGGAGGACTGCGTCCTCGCCAGCGGCGGCGCTGACGGGTTCGCTGTTTGCCGAAAGGGCGGCTGCGCCGCCGACGGTCCCGAGGATGGCCGCGCCGATGCCGCGGAGCGCCCCACGCCGTGTCGTCGTGGGTTGGTCGTGAGTGTGCGTCGCAGTGGTGTGGCTGTCTTCCTCTGACATGCATCTGCGAAGTAATAGTACATAATAGATAAACCCACTAGATTTTCACTCGAATATAGATTAAGGTTATTCCGGATTAGTTACAAACTATTGGTGTTGTTGCGGAGTCAGCGCAGGACACCGACCGGGATGGCGTCTCGCCGGGTCGAATCACCGGCACCACCCCCGCCTTCGACAGCAACATCTGTCCCGTCGGCGGGACTTAAGGCGTCTCGTGGCTACCACCCGAGCATGAACGACCGACCGGACAAACCAGAGCACCTCCGAAGCCGCGAGGTCACGGAGGGACCGGAACGCGCCCCCCACCGGGCGATGTTCCGTGCGATGGGGTACGACGACGCCGACCTCTCCTCCCCGATGGTCGGTGTGGCGAACCCCGCCGCCGACATCACACCGTGTAACGTCCACCTCGACGACGTGGCCGACGCCGCCATCGAGGGCGTCGAGAACGCCGAGGGCATGCCCATCGAGTTCGGCACCATCACCATCTCGGACGCCATCTCGATGGGAACTGAAGGGATGAAGGCCTCGCTCATCTCGCGCGAGGTCATCGCGGACTCCGTCGAGCTGGTCTCCTTCGGCGAGCGCATGGACGCACTCGTCACCGTCGCGGGCTGTGACAAGAACCTCCCCGGGATGCTGATGGCATCCATCCGCACCGACCTGCCCTCCGTCTTCCTCTACGGCGGTTCCATCATGCCCGGCGAGCACGAGGGCCGCGAGGTCACGGTCCAGAACGTCTTCGAGGGCGTCGGGGCAGTGGCCTCCGGCGACATGACCGAGGAGGAGCTGGACGACCTCGAACGCCACGCTTGCCCCGGCGCGGGCTCCTGTGGCGGGATGTTCACCGCGAACACGATGGCCTCCATCTCCGAGGCGCTCGGGATGGCCCCCCTCGGCTCCGCAAGTCCGCCCGCCGAAGACGAGGAACGCTACGAGGTCGCCCGCCGCGCGGGCGAACTCGCCCTCGAAGTGGTCGAGGAGGACCGCCGTCCCTCGGACATCCTCACGAAGGAGTCCTTCGAGAACGCCATCGCCCTGCAGGTCGCCATCGGCGGCTCCACCAACGCGGTGCTCCACCTGCTCGCGCTCGCCGCCGAGGCGGGCATCGACCTCTCCATCGAGGAGTTCGACGAGATATCGAAGCGCACGCCGAAGATCGCCGACCTCCAGCCCGGCGGCACCAGGGTCATGAACGACCTGCACGAGGTCGGGGGCGTCCCGGTCGTGTTCCGTCGCCTGCTGGAGGGCGGCTACCTCCACGGCGATGCCATGACCGTGACTGGGAGAACGATGGCCGAGGAGATCGCCCACCTCGAAGCCGAAGGCGACCTTCCCGACGACGCGGACATCGACGTGGACTTCCTCTACCCGGTCGACGAGCCGCTCCACGAGGAGGGTGCCATCAAGATTCTGACTGGCAACCTCGCACCCGACGGCGCGGTCCTGAAGGTCACCGGCGAGGACAACTTCTACCACGAGGGCCCCGTCCGCGTCTTCGAGAGCGAGGAGGACGCGATGCGGTACGTCCAGGAGGGCCACATCGAATCGGGCGACGTGATTGCGATTCGGAACGAAGGCCCACAGGGCGGCCCCGGCATGCGCGAGATGCTCGGCGTCACCGCCGCGGTGGTCGGCGCGGGCCACGAAGACGACGTGGCGCTGCTCACCGACGGCCGCTTCTCCGGCGCGACCCGCGGCCCGATGATCGGCCACGTCGCCCCCGAGTCCTACGCCGGCGGCCCCATCGGTGCGCTCGAAGACGGTGACGTCGTGACCGTCGACATCCCGAACCGCGAACTCTCCGTGGACGTCTCCGACGAGGAGATTCAGGAACGGCTCGACGCGCGCGAGGAGCCGGAACCGTCGTACACGACCGGCGTGCTCGCGAAGTACTGCCGCGACTTCGGCTCCGCCGCGAACGGCGCGGTGAGCAACCCCGGCGCGAAGCGGGAGTGAGGGAACTGACAGAAGCCGGCCGCTTTGCGACCGGCCACCGAGAGCAGCCGGTGTAACCCCTCCAGTCTCGGCCAGTGTTCTCGCGGTGGCACAGACCTGGTATCGCGGGAATCGAGCCATCGAGCGACGCCGGCTGGCCGTCTCCTCGGTTCTGTGTTCGTTCAGACTCGGTCTGTCCTCCGGAAGGTGGCGTCGCGATGAGGTGGTACGTTAACTAGGTGAGGCGACGGGACAGAGACGGCCAGTGTTGATGCAATCGAGGACCGTTCAGATATCCGTATTCGACAGGTAGAGGCCGTCACAGTAGGGAAACCGCAATCCGGGAGCCGACTGCGACAGCTGCTGTCCATCCCGGATATCTTCAGACACGGGTGTAGTCTTGCGATTTCCCCTGCTGGTACTCGGTCGTTCGCCGGTCGATGAGCCGGTGTCGATCCCGGCGAAACACCCGAATCCAGCCGCCTCACGACGACCCGTCCTCGCACCCGTCGAACTCCCATTCTGGTCTCTCAGTATCTGCCTCTCCCTGCATTCACATCCCTCCTTCCGGAGCCGAATCTGACCCTGAACCGGCTGTGCGACGGCTATCTCGTCTCTTCTCGTCGCTTCTGGCTCCACTCCCTCGTTCTCGACCCTGACAGGCGTGTGCGACAGGTGGGCGGACAGCCAACATAGCAAGTACGCCAGTTATACTCGCGCTCGTCCTCCTGTACGGTATCATGCGGCCGGTGTCACGCCGAACCCTCCTCGGAAGCGTCTCGGCAGGGGTGGCTGGTGCGTTCGCGGGTTGTTTCAGCGCAAACGGTGCCGACGACCCGGCGAGATTGGTCGCGGTCTACCTGAAGAACGAGCGCCCCGAGCCACACACGTTCCATCTCGACCTGTGGCGCGACGAATCCCGGCAGTTCCAGGAGTCGATTCCGATCCGTGGGCGGACCGACCAGCGACTCTACAATGCGCTCGTCGCTCCACCGGACTTCGACCCAGCGCCGGGTCACTGGGAGATTCGCGTCCGACTCGACGACGACCCGACCGTCACCGCGTTCACGAGCGAGCAACTGGTCGCCAAGAACGGGTGCGTCCAGGCATCCGTCTCGGTCGAACCGGACGGCAGTCTCGGCTACGGGCACAGTACCACCCAGACCCAGTGCGACCCGAAAGCCCCCTGGCGAGACGACGCCTAACGCCCTTCCTCCCAGTCCACCACCTGCCCGGCCAGCCACACGCTCCCGACGCCGAGTACGATACCCGCAGCGACGTCGGTCCCCCAGTGAATCCCCAGATACATCGTCGCCAGACAGACGCTGACGGCACCCCAGATGGCGACCGGCGTCCACTTCGGGTAGGCGTCGTGGTGGCGAACTGCCAGCGTCGCCGTCGTGACCGACAGCGAGGTGTGCAGCGACGGGAACACGTTCGAGTTCGAGTTCACCTCGCCGGTCAGCACCTGCGTATCCGGATACGTCGAGTACAGCAGGGGCTCGACGGCCTCCGGGAGCAGGTTCCGGGGCCCGTACGAGATGAACAGCACGTAGCAGACCAGCCCGAGCGAGTAGTTCAGCGTGAACGCCAGGATGGTCTCCTTCAGCGGACGCGGGTCCCGGCAGCAGAAGTACAGCACCGGGGGGAACGTCAGCAGGAACACGTACCCCGGCAGGTAGACGAACGAGAAGTACTGCGTCAGCAGGGGCGACTGGACGGACTGGATGGTCGCGACAAGCGTCCCTTCGATGGCGTACAGCTCGTCGGTGATGTTCCAGCCGATGACCCACGAGAGGTCCGGGCCGGCGTCCCGGGCGACCCGGTTGACAAGCAGGACCACGGCCAGTACGACGAGGTACGGGGATATCTCGCGGAGTCGCGACCCGACCCGCCCGCGTGCGCCACCCAGCGCCGGCCGGTCGAACAGCACGGCTCCGGCGACCACGAACAGCAACAGGTCCATGGCCAGCACGCTGCCGGCGACGGCGAGGACGCTCATCTCAGGGCACCTCCATGGGAGTCATCGGGCGAGCAACCTCCCATCGTTGGTGTAGCGGTACCCGGCGTCGATGAACGCCTGTCTCGCGCGGTCGGCGTCCAGTTCACCGTCCTCGCCCGGGAAGGGGAACAGCGGATCCGACCCGGCCCACTGCAGGGTCGCCGGGACGCTGTCGGTCGCGGCCAGCGGGCTCACCGCGGGCCGGGCGAACCCGTCGAAGACCTCGTCGACGAGGTGCTCCCGGTCGAGCAACGTGGCGAGGGCCTGGCGGAACCGCGTGTTGCTGAGCGGCGCGGCCCGGACGTTGAACCCGAGGTGGTAGGGTGCGGACGAGTCCCTGACGTGCAGGGTCACGTCGCTCGACGCTCCCACCTCCTGTACCGCCCCCGGCCGCAGGGGGCTCGCAGACACGTCCGCGTCACCCGCGAGCACGAGGTCGCGGGCGACCGCGGCCGACGGGACCACCCGGAAGGTGAGTTCGTCGAAGTCGAAGCCGTCGACCCACGACGGCAGGCCCTCGGTGTCCCCCCGGTGCAGGAAGTGGTCGTCGTTGCGGACCAGCGTGAGCGAGTTGCGGACCGCTCGCGACTCGTATCGCAGGGGGCCACTCCCCACCGGCGCGATGTTGTCACGGACGAGGGCCCGTGTGACCGGGCCGTTCTGCACGCCCGGGACGTTCGCCTGCTTGCTGGCCTGCTCCCAGTCGTGCCGGGGCAGGACGGGGACGGTCAGGGCCCGCCAGGCCACGTCCCGGGTGCACGGGACGAACGAGAGACGGATGCGCTGGTCGTCCAGTGGCATCGCCGACTCGACCAGGGTGGACTGCCCACGGAACGCGGGTGCCGGGAGCGGACTCTCCATGCGACCCAGCGACGTATCCGAGAGGAAGCGGTAGGTGAACGCCACGTCGTCGGCCGTGATGGGCGTCCCGTCGTGCCACGTGGCGTCCTCGCGGAGGGTGACCGTCGCGACCGGTCCGTCTCGCCCGTCGTCCTGTCCCCAGTCGAGGTTCCGTGCCAGCCACGGGCGAATCTCGCCGTCGACTGCCCGCGCGAGCGGGTCGTACAGTAGCCCCGGGATGGTCCAGCCGTCGCGGTACTCCGTGGCCAGCGGGTTCAGGTTCTCTGTCTGGCGCGGGTCGCTGAGGGTCGCCGTCAGCGTCCGGGGCTCGGCCGCGGTCGTGGTCGCCGTCTCGTTCCCGGTCGTTCCGGTTCCGCCCACGGCGTCGAGCGTACAGTAGCCGACCGGCGAGTGTATCTCCGGGCCGCCCTGGAACGAGACCGTCTCGTTCCGGACCGCCCGGACCTGGCTCGGGAAGGCGATGGTGACGAACGGGAGCGTCTGTGCGAGGCGCTCTTGCAGCGTCGAGAGCACGTCCTGCCGACGCGAACCGGGGAGCCGTCGCTGTCGTTCGAGCAGGTCGTCGACACCGAGGTTGGCGTACCCGAACGGGTTCTGCCAGCCCGGTTCGACGACGAAGCGGGAGTGGACCAGGGACCGAAGCGCGTCGGGGTCGGTGAGCGGCGGTAGCTGCCAGACGTACAGGTCGAACGACTGCTTGAACAGCACGTCGATGAGCAGGTTCTCGCGGCGGAGCAACTCGACCGTCGCGTCGATGCCGACCTGTTTGAGGCGCGTGGCGAGGGAGCGAGCGATGCGGGTCGCGACCGGGTCGTCGTCGGCCGGGACCGTCTTGATGGAGAGCGACACCTGCTCCGGGTTCGACCGGTTGAGCATCGAGTGTGCCTTCTTGGCACACCCGGCGGTGGCGGCCATCCCGGCGCTCGCCAGCCCACCGAGCAGGGTACGGCGGTCGAGGCTCGGGCCGTCGTCGCGTGGTCGGTTTGGGTCGCGTGTCGATTCAGCTGTCTGCGGGGGGTCAGGGGAGTTCGTCATCGTTAGAGGAGGTCCAGAAGCGGCCACGCCACGGCGAGCAGCCAGCAGACGACGCCGACGGCGAGGAGTTCGTTGTGGCGCCACCGCCGGTCGGCACGGACGGTCCCGGCGGCGGCAACCACGGCGATGGCACCGAGGAGGAGGGCACGCTGGACGAGCACGTACCGGGGAATGACCTCGATGCCGAGGTACGTGTAATCGAGGATGACGCCGGTCAGGAGCCCGAGAACCGCTACGAGGGCGCTCTCGGCGAATCCGAGACCGGCGGCGAAACCGTAGGCACACAGCGGGAGCCCGACGACCAGCACCGGGTAGAACGCGGCCACGACGAGTTTCGGGTTCGTCACGAGTCCGAGGCGTTCGACCGTGACACCGCCGACGCGGACGCACAGGGGGATGGTCGCGAGACTCCCGAACAGCAGGACGTGGCCCCGGGTCACGTTCAGGTCCTCGCGGAACTGCTCGAGAGCATCCTCGGCCTCCTGACGGACCTCGTCCAGTTCGTCCGTCGCGAGCGTGCCGGCGATGGCCAGTCCAGCGAGCCCGACGAGCGTCGTGTCGAGCATCGACCCGCCCGGCAGGTCGCCAGGCATCGAGGCGGGTGTCCCGGTCCCGCCTGCGCCCCCTGGGGGAACCGCCTGTCGGTCGCGGACGTCGACGACCGTCACCCAGCCGTCGGCGTCGAGGATGCCGCCGTTCGCGTAGCGCTCGCGGCTCACCTGCTTCACCGCCGGCACGCCGTAGAAGTGCTGTTCGAGGTACACCTGCCCGGCGGCGGTGCTCCCCACGGTGTGGCGCAGGCGGAACCAGTCCCAGTGTTCGTGATGGGCCTGGATGGCCGTCGCCCGCCCGTCGTCGCCGGGGACCTCGTACAGTCGGACGTGCTGGCGACTCCCGAGGTACGAGCCGACGTGCAACTGGGCGTATTCGGTCTGCCAGGTCCCGTCGTCACCGACCCGGTCGTGGACGTAGGTGTAGCGAGTCGCGCCGTGGGTCTGTCCCCACACGTCGCCGCCCAGCTCGGGCAGGACGCGTTGCCTCCCGTCGCTGTCGAGGCCCTCGTCGGCGATTTCGCGGGTCAACATCGCCCGGACGATAGCCGGGTCCTCGCGGATGACGACGTTGATGGGGAGTGTGAGTGTCTCGAACCGCGTCTCGCGGCTCGTGTAGGGCCACAGGGCGGTCGACCCGTCCTGCGCGACGGGGCGGAGTTTCACCTCGTCGGCGGACTTCGGAGCCGCGGGCTCCGTCCCTGCCCGTGGCTGGGCATCGAACCCGACCATGGCCACGGTGGCCACGAGTGCGACCACGAGCAACAGTCGGCTGCGCGAGACACGTCCCATTCGTCACCTGCGTACATCCTCGAAGGGGATTATTATGGACGAGTTAACCGTTACACACCCCCTAACCGGCGTTCCATACCGACCGTCCCGGAGGGATGAGGAACGTTCACGACCCGCACTTAACGACTCTATAGTAAACCACCCGAGCATCGTCGTGCCGGTAGATGCTCACGAGACGAGCGTACCGCGTCGCGCTGGGAGTCGTCGTCCTGTTCTCGGTTCTGACCCTGTCGTTCGGACTGGTCACGGCCGACCGGACGACCGACTTCGACGACACCGACGCCGACGCCGACACGCAGTCCGTTCCGCCCCGCGACGGAATCACGGTCATCGCGACCGACTCGAACACCTGGCTCGGCTCGGCCGACGAGGGCCCGCGCTCTAACGCCGAACTCGTCGCCTTCGCCGCCGACGGGAGCACGCTGTACTACAACGACACCCACACCCGCTACTGGGACGTCGACCCCGTCGAGGGGACGAACGCGACCGTCGAGTACCTCTACGCCGACCACCTCTCCGCCGAGGAGTGCAACAGCGAGACGGTCTGTACGCGAAACGGGATCGAACGCGTAAACCTCACCACGGGGACCGTCACCGACGTCTACTCCAGGGTCACGCCCGGCAAGCATTCGACCCGCTGGCACGACGGTGACCGGCTCTCCGACACCCGGTACGTCGTCGCCGACATCGCGAAGGACCGCGTCTTCGTCGTGAACACCAGCACCGAGCTGGTCGAGTGGTCGTGGGACGCCCAGAGCGAGTACCCGCGCTCCAGCGGGGGCCCCTACCCCTCCGACTGGACCCACGTCAACGACGTCGAGGTCGTCAGGGACGGCCAGTTCATGGTGAGCCTGCGCAACCAGGACCAGGTCGTCTTCCTCGACCGCGAGACCGGTCTCGTCGAGAACTGGACGCTGGGAAGCGACGGCGACCACGACACCATCTACGAGCAGCACAACCCGGACTACATCCCTGCCGAGAACGGCGGCCCGGCGGTGCTCGTCGCCGACTCGGAGAACAACCGGGTCGTCGAGTACCAGCGGACCGACGACGGGAACTGGACCGAGTCGTGGCGATACAGCGACGCCCGGGCCCAGTGGCCCCGTGACGCCGACCGGCTCCCGAACGGGAACACCCTCATCACCGACTCGAACGGGAACCGCGTGTTCGAGGTGAACGCGCAGGGCGAGGTCGTCTGGAGCGTCGACGTCGCCTTCCCGTACGAGGCCGAGCGCCTCGGCACCGGTGACGAGAGTTCGGGCGGCCAGAGCATGCAGGCTCTCGGTGGCGAATCGAGCACCGGCGGCGACGGGACCGAGCAGACCCCGGGCACCGGCGGCGACGCTGGTACCAACGGGAGCACGGCCAGCGACGACGGCCTCCTCGGCTCCCTCTGGCTCACGGCCAAGGGCCTCCTCCCCGGCCGGGTGCTCAACGCGGTGATGTACGTCAAACCGCTCTGGATGGGCCCGCTGGAGGTGTTCGCCGCCCTCGCGGGTGTCGCCTCGCTGCTCGTCTGGACCGCCCTCGAACTCCGCTGGACACCCTACTCCGTGTCCGTTCACCAGCCACTCGAACTGGAACGCGACTGACCGCCCTCGCGTCTGTCCCCACGCATGGAACACACCACCTCTCGCGACTCGACCACCAGCCGCATCGCGACCCGACTGGCCACCGGCCAGTTCGACGAACGACTCTGGCTCGGCCTCGCGCTGACCGCGGGCCTGCTCGTCTACGTCAGCTACCTCCTCACGCACCAGTATCCCGCGTACGGGGCCGGCCTCTACGTCCAGATCGCGGACACCATCAGCGCCCACGGGTACGGGCTCCCGCCGACCGTCCCCGGCTACACCGCCGAGGGCGTCCCACTGGCGTACCCGCCACTCATGTTCTACGTGGTGGCGGCCGTCCGTGACCTGACCGGGGTCGACGCGTTCCTGTTGAGCCGCCTGCTCCCCGGACTGGTCGTGCTCGCGACCGTCGTCCCGTACTTCTACGTGGCACAGGAGTTCCTCGGGACGCCTCGCCGGGCCGCGTTCGCGTCGCTGGTGTTCGCGGTCGCACCGCCGGTCCTGCAGTGGCACCTCTCGGCCGGTGGCATCAACCGTGCCCCGGCGTTCTTCTTCGTCGTCACCGGGCTGTTCGCCGGGCTGCGACTGTTCCGCCACGGCGACCGGCGCTGGCTCGCCCCGGGGCTGGTCCTGTTCGCACTGACCATCCTCACCCATCCGCTGTACGCGGTCTGTTTCGGCCTGAACTACCTCGTGCTGTACGCCGCCTTCGACCGGTCGCCGATGGGGCTGGTCTCCGGCGCGATCGTGGCCGTCGGTGGGGTTCTCGTGACCGCGCCCTGGTGGCTGACCGTCGCGTCCCACCACGGGTTCGACGTGTTCTTCGGTGCCGCCGGAACGCACTCCGGGCTCGGTGGTGGGACCGGGCGACTGTACGACGAGTTCGTCCAGCCCATCGTCGTGGCCGACGCGGTCACGCCCTTCTTCGTCGTCACGTACGCGGCAGGGCTCTACGCCCTCTGGAAGCGGCGGTTCCTCGTGCCCGCGTGGCTGTTCGTCTCGGCGTGGGTCCTCGGCAAGACCCGGTTCCAGTTCATCGCAGGCGGCATCCTCGTCGCCCAGTTCGTCTTCGCGGTCGTTCCCGCGCTCGTGGCCCGCCTCGACGCGGGGACCGCCCCCGGCTGGCGACGGACCGCGTCGGTCCTGACCGTTGCGCTCCTGTCGCTCTCGGCGGTCGGCGTGGGCGTCGCTTACGCGGGCGGAATGGTCGACAGCCACCACGGCGACCCGTCACAGCCCGCCTTCGTCGACTCGCACGACGTCGAGGCGATGCAGTGGGCCGAGGCGAACACGGCCCAGTCGGCCGACTTCGTCGTACTGGGCGACGCCGCGGAGTGGTTCCCCCAGCAGACCGGTCGCAGCATCCTCATCGGCCCCTGGGGCGTCGAGTGGACCACGCCAGCCAGGTACGAACACCAGCTGAACACCTTCCGTGACAGCTCGACCTGTGACGATGCCGCCTGCCTCACCCGGTTCCTCGAATCGGGCTCGCAGTCGCCGGAGTACGTCTACGTGCCGAAAGACGGCTACACCGTTCGGGGCATGCACCACCAGCAGTCCCCCTCGATGCGCGACTCACTGGTCGAGAGCGACCGCTACACCGTCGTGTACGAGAACGAGGGCGTCGTCGTCGTGGCCGTCCAGGAGGAGACGGCGGCAGTCGGCACTGGCGAGGCAGACGCGGAGAAACGAGGCAGCGACTACGGGTCAGTCGGTGTGACTGTCGACCGGGCCCGAGCGCAGTGGCAAGGGCTGCAACCACTCGATATCGAACCCAACGCGGCGGTACATCCGGACGGACTCGGGCGATAGTTCCGACTCCGTCTCCAGCCTGACGTTCACCGTGTCGGCCGGGTCGAAGGTCACGTTCTCGCCCCCGATGCGGACCTTCACCTCACCGTCTCGCTCGAACTGGTCGGCGAGGATGCGGAGGCAGGCGGCGATCTCCGCCCGTGTCTTTTGCTCTTCGGTCTCGATTTCGACCATGTAATTACCTAGGCGAGACTCCGTGATAAGACGAAGCGTCCCTCAGTGCGCCGATTCGACGGGGAAAACCGGCGGACTGCGTTGCGATGGACGGCGCACTCGATTCGTCGTTAATCGGCTTCGGCTCCCGAGACAGCCTCGGAATCGCCGAGTCTGACCCAGCCCGTCGCCGCGCCGTCGATGCCGACACAGCGGACCTCTCTGGTGCCGTTCCGGCGACGGACGCGGACCATGCCGTCGAAGAGGTGCTTGAGTCGCTCGAAGTCGGTCCCGTCGGTCACGTTCGTGTAGATGGGGAACACCGACACCGCGCTGGTCGCGTTCGCGAGCAGGAGGAGCTGGTGGGCGTAGCGCGTGACGGTCTCGGAGTCCGTCGACATGAGGACGTTCGACAGCGAGTCGAACAGCATGTGGCGGTCCGCGACGCCTTGCTCCCACAGCGTCTCCATGCAGTCGTGGACGGCCATGCTCGTGCCGGTCAGGTCGACCGGTGAGGGGACGCTCCAGTAGCGCTCTCGCGGGTCCACCCGGACCTCGTCGTGCGTGGGGGTACCGTCGACGACGCCCGTGTTGTCGCGCTCGAGCGCGGGGACGTCGCGGACGAGTCGGTCGACCATCGTTCGGGCGGCGGTGCGTGTCGTCACGACGGCCAGCCCGTCGTCGGGGGCGACCGCGCTGGCGAGGATGTGGCTCGGGACCGGCCAGACGGTCTCACGACTCGGGCCGGCGACGAGCAAGTCCCGGTGACGCGACAACGCGTCGTCCGGGAGGATATCGGATAATGTGCCAGACACGGTTCTGCCCGTTAGGATTCATGCAATAACTGACGATTCACTCACTTAGCACTATCGGTAGGTCTGACAGTCTCGTCGGCGAACGTGACGAGGGCGATGCCCGCGTCGTCGTGCTGTTTGAATCGCGGGTGGGTCTCGCAGTCGGCGTCGGCGCGCTCGAACTCGCGGAGGTGTTCGACCGCCGCGGCCGGGCCGCGTTCGTGGAGGAAGCTGGTCGCCTCCGCCCAGTCGCCGAACACCTCGTAGGACTCGACCAGCGGTTCGACCCCGTCGGTGAACAGGTTCGCGCCGGTGACCCCTTCGACGGTCCCGGTGGTCGCCTGGTCGGTCGCGTCGGGGTCGAGGCTCAGGACCCAGTAGCCCTCCGGCGTGTTCTTCACGGCGCGGATCTCGCGCAATCGAGGAAGCAGTGCCTCGAACGCGTCCTCGTGGCTCAGGCCCTCCTCGCGCTTCAGTCGGCCGAGTTCGGCCACGGCCGCGGCGTCGTGCTCGCGCGGGCCGTGCCCGTGAACCGTCTCCACGTCGCCGCTGGGGAACCGGAACACGACGCTCGCATCTCCAAGAACCGCGTACTCGACCGCGTCACTGTCCTCGCGCCAGCGTGCCACGGCGACGGCGGCCGAGGGTTCGTTCGCGGGGTCAACGTCGCCAGCCAGCTCGTGGAACTCGGCGGCGACCGACTGGACACACCGCCGCAACACGGTTTCGAGGGGGACGTCGTCGTGGACGTGCTCGCGCAGGTAGCAGTCGACCCGGCCGACGTACCAGGTCGCGTCGGTCGCGCCCGGGGTGTGGCTCTCCCCACCGAGGCCGGTCGCACCGTCGAGGACCCAGGCTGCGCCGTTGGTCACCGTCGCCACGTCCTCGTTCACGCCGACGCCCGAATCGACGTGGGCCGTCGCACTGTCTGCTCGCATGGTCGAAATCTCACGGCCTGCGGGCAAGTAGCTGGTGCTGGGTGGGTCCGGGTCGGGTGCGACCCGGTGCCGGCCCCGTGTCACTTACGTCGCCCCGGTGTGAACGACCGGGCAATGATAACGGACCCGCGGGTGCTTCGCGAGGAATGGGTGCCGTCCGAGGTCCGCCACCGCAACGCCGAGTTGAACCAGCTCTCGACGGCGCTGCGGCCCGTCGCGGGCGACGACCGACCGGGGAGCGCGTTCCTGTACGGGCCGCCCGGCGCGGGCAAGACCTGCTGTGCCCAGTACATCGTCGAGCAGTTCTGTCGCGAGGTCCGCGACGTGGCCCACCAGTACGTCAACTGCTGGAGCGACTCCACCCGATTCGCGGTGCTCGAACGCCTGCTGGAGAACCTCGGCGCGGTCGGCGACATCCACCGGCAGTCGACGCCCGCGGACGAACTGGTCCGCCGGCTGCGCGACCACGGCGAGCCCTACGTCGTCGTCCTCGACGAGGTAGACGTGCTCCGGGACACCGACGTGCTGTACGACCTCTACCAGATACCCGACGTGGCGGTCGTCCTCATCGCCAACGACGAGGAGGAGTTCCTGGCGAACCTCGACCCGCGGCTGCAGAGTCGCCTCCGGACCTGCACGTCCATCCGGATGACGCCCTACGCGACCGACCAGCTCGTCTCCATCCTCTCGGACCGCGTCCGCCTGGGATTCGAACCCGATTCGGTCGCGACGGCCCAGCTCGAACGCATCGCGGACGCGGCGGCAGGTGACGCCCGGCTCGCCATCGGTATCCTCCGGACGGCCGCCCAGGCCGCCCAGGAGGAGGGCTCGGACACGCTGGCGGCGGACCACGTCACGAGCGCGATTCCGGAAGCCGAACACGACATGCGCCGGAGCACCCTCTCGAAGCTCTCGGCACACCAGCGCGTCCTGTACGAGATCGTCCGCGAGCGCGGCGAGGTCTCCTCGGCAACCCTCCACGACGCCTACGAGGAGCGGGTCGAGGAGCCACACGTCCGCCGGACCCGCCGGAAACACCTCCACAAGCTCTGTGAGTACGACCTGCTCGCGAAGGAGGGCGAGGGGCGGGCGCGGACCTACCGGGTCGTCGAGCCCGCGCCGAACCTCTGAGCAGGGCGTGTCCGTGTCGCCGCAGGCGGAACCTTTGTCGTCACGGGGTGACACCTATGCGGCATGGACACTGCTGGCGACGACCGATGGCGCTGTGCCAGTTGTGGGCGCACCCACGAGTCGTACAACCCGCCCTGCATGTACTGTGCCGGCGAGACCCTCGTTCGCGTCGGCGACGAGGCCGACGATGGGGGGGACGACGCGGCCACGACCGACGAGTCGACGGACGAGTTCGAGTGGGCCGAGACCGGGAACAACGCCTCGACGGGCACCGACGCCGACCACTGGATAGACGACGACTGGGGCGGCACTGGCGACCGGTCCGAACCGGCGTCCCGTGACCGGAACGCGACCGCCCAGCAGCAGTCGGTGGCCCCGTCGGTCGAACACCTCTGCAAGGCGTGTGGAGCGCGCTATCCCGACCAGAAGGACGTCTGCCCGAACTGCGGCGGCACCGACCTCGCGCCCATTCGAGAGGTCCGTGAAGCGGCCGACGCCTGGGCCGACGACTGGGACGGTCCCACGGCATCGAGCACGTCTCGGGGTGTGTTCGGCATCATCTCGACCATCGTCGCGTGGGCGTTCGGCCTCCTCGCGCTGCTCTCGGGCATGGGCGTCCTCTTCCTCGCGGTCGCCGAGGTCAACGTGGGCATCCTCCTCTCGGGGATACTCGCGACCGCGGCGGGACTGGTCTCGGTTCCGCTGACGCGCCGCCGGCTGCTCCGCTGGGCCGGGCTCGACCTCTCGCACGCACAGCTCGTCCTCCTCATCGTCGTGCTCTGGGTCGGCGGGAACCTCACGCTGTACGCGACCGGGACGGTCCCGGCGGGTGCGGTGTAGCGACGCGGTGGCGGCCCCGATTCCTGTCTCCCGCGGTGACTAACCGGCGCGAAATCACGTGGTGCGAGGAAACTCGGTGGTTGCCGGGTTACGTCGACTTCGCCGCGAGCCTATTCGCGTCCATCTTCTCCGTCTCTGTAGGGGGGAACCATCTCCACCTCACCATCATGAGAAGACCAGACCGAAGCGTGACGAGGCGCGACCTCGTCCGAAAGATCGGGGTCGGGAGCATCTGTCTCGGCCTCGCGAGCGGCACCGCCGCCGCAGCACCTCGTGACGCGCTCGCACGACAGTACGACGGTCCCGGCCGAGGACGGGGCCGAGGCCGGGACGACGATGGCCGCGGCCCACGGTACGGCCTGCGCGGGTGCCGGTACAACGAGCGGATAGACGCGTACATCTGCCGGGAACGCCCGATAACGACCGGCCTCATCCGCTGCCGGTACAACGAGCGGTTCAACGTGTACATCTGCCGCCGGGTCGACGACGACTCGGACCGCCCGGGACCGGGCCCACGCCGCTGCCGGTACAGCGAGCGGATAGACGCGTACATCTGCCGTCGCCCGCCACGGAACCCGCGGTTCCGGTGCCGGTACAGCCGCCGGTTCAACGCCTTCGTCTGCCGTCGACGCGACGGTGACGGCCGACCAGGTCCCCGCGGCTGCCGGTACAACCGCCGGCTGAACGCGTACATCTGCCGGCGGCCACCGCGACGCCCGCGGTTCCGGTGCCGGTACAGCCGCCGGTTCAACGCCTTCATCTGCCGTGAGGGACGGCGCGGTGGGCGGCCGGGCGGACGCTGGCCGTTCGACGATGGCCGCGGACGGGGCCCATTCGACGGCGGCCGCGGACGTGGCCCGTTCGACGACTCGCCCTACGGTGGTCGTGGGACGCGCCCGGGTGACGGACGCCGGGGACGCAGAGCCGACGCTGACGACGACGAGAACTGAGCCAGCACCCGGGGCCATCCGGCCGCTTTCGGGGCCTGCTCCGGGCTAGTTCGGTCTACGGCCGGCTCACTGGCGCGCCGCCGTGCTGTTTCTTGGGGTGACTAACCGACGCGAAATCACGTGGTGCGAGGAAACTCGGTGGTTGCCGGGTTACGCCGGGTTCGCCGCGAGGCTATTCTCGCCTATCGCCTCCGTTTCGGTGAGGGGGAAGATACCTCCTTCACCAACCATGAGAGGACCAATACGAGGGGTGACGAGGCGCGACCTCGTCCGAACGATCGGGGTCGGGAGCATCTGCCTCGGCCTCGGGAGCGGCGTCGCCGCCGCGGACACCGTCTCCGGTGGCGTGCCGTTCTCCCCACAGCGTGACGGTCGCGACGACCGCGACCGTCGTCGAAGACGTCCCCGTCCCGGCCTGCGAGGATGCCGGTACAACCGCCGGCTGGACGCGTACATCTGCCGCCGCCGGCCGATAGACCCCGGATTCGCCGGCTACCGGTGCCGGTACAGCCGCCGGTTCAACGCGTACGTCTGCCGCCGCATCAGGCCCGACCGGCCCGACTTCGTGCCGCGGTACTGCCGGTACAACCGCCGGCTGGACGCCTACGTCTGCCGTCGCCGGCCCACTGGCTACTGGGCGCGGTCGTTCCGCTGCCGGTACAGCCGCCGGTTCAACGCGTACATCTGCCGCCGCCGGCTCCGCCCGGGTCGTCCGTTCGACGAGGACGACCTGCCGCGGCCACGCCCGCGCCCCCGGCCCCGCCCTGGCCCCTGGCCTGACCCGTTCGGGGACGACGAGCTTCCGCGGCCACGGCCACGCCCACGGCCGCGGCCCAGCCCGTTCGGTGAGAACCAGCCCCTCGGTGGGGACTCGGGCGGGTCGTACTGACCTGCCTGCTGCTGCGGGACCGTGAACCGCTGGCGACCGGGACTGTCCCGGCGACCGGCTTGAACCGATTTTGGGTGTTGTTGCGCTCGGTGACTAACCGACCGGAAATCACATATCACGTGGAAACCCGGTGGTTGCCGGGTTACGTTCACTTCGCCGCGAGGCTATCCCCGGCAATCGTCTCCGTCTCTCTGAGGGGGAACCATCTCTACCTCACCAACCATGAGAGAACCAGACCGAGGAGTGACGAGGCGCGACCTCGTCCGGAGCATCGGTATCGGGGGTATCTGTCTCGGGCTCGGGAGTGGCATCGCCGCGGCTGACGCCGCTGGCGGCGCTGTCTCACGGCAGAGCGCTCCCCGAAGCTGGACCACAACGTTCAGCTGCCAGTACAACCGTGGGCTGGGCGCGTTCGTCTGCCTTCGCCGCCCGGTAGACCCCGCAGCCTCGGGGCTCCAGTGCCGGTACAACCGCGAGTTGAACGCGTACATCTGCCGGACGGCTGGCGGCGGCTCCGCACAGCCGAACTGCCAGTACAGCCGTGAACTGGGCGCGTACATCTGCCGTAACTATCCGACCAGCTACTGGGCGCGGATGAACTACCGGTGCAAGTACAGCCACGTGTACAACGCGTACGTCTGTACCAGCAAGCAGACCCAACCGGCCCAGCCATATTCCGGCCCCGAGCCGGAGCCCCAGCGACCGCAGCCCCAACCGCAGCCACAGCCCCGCCCACAGCCCCAACCGCAGCCACAGCCCCGCCCACAGCCCCAACCGCAGCCACAACCACAGCCACAGCCACAACCACAGCCCCAGCCGCAGCCCCGGGCGCTCGATGACGACCGAGCCTGACCCTCGGTGACGGCTCGGACGACTCGTCCCGACCCGTCGGCTGGACCCGCGTCACTCCCCAGCAACCCATCCGGACCACTTCCGGAACGCTTCCGGAACGACTTCCGGCCCCTTTCCGGAACGGTGCTATTCCGGATTCAGAGGCATCGAAACGACCGTTTTCGACCGAACCGACGACTTCCGGAACTTCCGGAACGCACACTCTGTAACTTTTGTGATAGGTGTTCCTCTGTCCTCGTATGGACACCCAACCGACGCTCGACGCGGGGCTCACGCTCCTCGACACGCCCGACGCACGCTCGACCGCGCTGCACCGGCTCGTCGTCCGGACGCTCGCCGGCGAAGCTGGAACCACCTACTGGGTCGACGCCCGGAACACCGCGGCGACGTACGTCCTGGCCGAACTCGCCGACAGCGACCGGCTGCTCGACCGGATACAGGTCGCCCGGGCGTTCACCGCCTACCAGCACCACGAACTCGTTCGCGAGCTCGTCCGGCGGGTCGACGGCCGGACCGCGATGGTCGTCTGTCCGAACCTCGGGGCGCTCTACCGCGACCCCGACGTGCCCGACGCGGAGGCCGCAGACCTGCTGGAGGGGTCGGTGGCCGTGCTCGCCGACCTCGCCCGGGCCTGCGACGTCCCGGTGCTCGTGACGGCCCGGGACGACGCCGCAGAACAGGTCGCGGCCGTGGCCGACCGGGAACTGGACTGCACCCGGACCCGGATGGGCTTCCGGTACGAGGGCGAGGACTTCGAGACCGCGGCGTACCCGGTTCCCGGCGGCTGGCAGACGACCATCCCGTACTGGGTCGACCTGTTCGGGGCCGTCACCGACGCCGGTATCGCCGTGGACACCGACCCGACCGTCGCCGACCTGCTCGCGAGGGCCTGACCATGGGACGGACGAACCCCACCTACCGAGACTGTCTGCGGTCGTTCGAGGACCGCTATAGCCCGTTCCGGCGCGCACTCCGGCGACGCCACCAGGCAGACTTCGACCGGTTGTTCGAGCGCGCCGACGCCCACGCCCACGCCGCCGGCTACCAGAACGCGACCGACCCCGAGGTGGCGGCCCTGCTGTCGATGCTGGTCGCCCACGAGGCCGAGCTTCGGGAGTTGCGTGAGCGCCTCGCGGTCGCCGAAGGCGAGGGCGAACCCGAGGACGGACCGGAACGCACGACGACACCCACGGAGGTGCCGGACTGATGTTCGCGGTCGACTTCCTCGACGAGGCGGTCGTGGAGTGGCACCGGACCGAAGACGGCGTCAGGACGGTCGAACGCGAGGACTACCACCCGACCATCTACGTCGCCGGCCCGGCCGAGGCGCGAGTCGACCTGCGCGAGGCGCTCGACGCGGACCCGAAGGTGGTCGAGACGATGACGGTCCACGACCAGTGGCACCTCGACCTCCACGCCGCCGAGCCAGAACCGGTCCTGCGAATCGACTGCGCCCGGGTCGACGAGGTCCGGACGCTCGCCCGGGAGATTCGCCACCACCACGAGCGCGGGTCCTACCCCCCAGGAACGCTCAGGTTGTTCAACGTCGACCTCGCGCCGGGGTTCCGGTACTGCGTCGAGACCGACACCTCTCCCGTTCCCGCCCACGACCTCCGGTCGCTCCGGGTCGGCCTCGACGAGAAGTCGCTGGCCGACGGCGAGGTGGATTCACTCCACGTCGAAGGCGAGCCTGCCGGTGAGCATGCCGATGCGGCCCTGCGGACGCTCGCCCGCCGGCTTGACCGGGTCGACCCCGACGTGCTCCTGTTGAGCCACGGCGACCTCGTCCCGCTGCTGTACGAGGCCGCGAGCGACCACGACGTCGACCTCGAACTCGGTCGGCGGCCCGGCTGGACCCGGCTCGCGGGTTCGAACACGTACGAGAGCTACGGCCGGGTCGGGCACTCGCCGGCCCGGTACGACGTGCCCGGGCGGGCCATCGTCGCGACGAACAACAGCTTCCTCTGGCACGAGTCCAGCCTCGCCGGCCTGGAGTACATGGTCGAGCGCTCCTGGCGGCCCATCCAGGAGACCGGCTGGGCCAGCATCGGGACGGTGCTGACCGCGATGCAGACCCGCGAGGCGCTCTCACGGGGCGTGCTCGTCCCCTGGAACAAGTGGGAGCCCGAGACGTTCAAGGACGCCCGGACGCTCCACGCCGCGGACCGCGGCGGGGTCACGCTCTCGCCCGAGGTCGGCCTGCACGAGGACGTCCACGAACTCGACTTCGCGTCGCTCTACCCGAACGTCATCTGCCGGCACAACATCAGCCCCGAGACCGTCGGCTGTGCCTGCCACGCCGACCGCGAGGACGTGCCCACACTCGGCTACAGCATCTGTGACGAACCGGGGTTTCTCCCCGACGTGCTCCAGCCCCTGCTGGACGACCGGGCCGAGCTGAAGCGCCGCATCAGGGCGGCCGACGCCGACGCGGACACCAGCGAACCCGAGTCCATCTCGGCGGCCATCAAGTGGGTGCTCGTCTCCTGCTTCGGCTACCAGGGCTACCGCAACGCGAAGTTCGGCCGCATCGAGTGCCACGAGGCCATCAACGCGGTCGCCCGGGACGTGTTCATGGCGGCCAAGCGCATCCTCGAAGCCGGCGGCTGGCGCGTCGTCCACGGTATCGTCGACTCGCTGTGGGTCACCGCCTGCGAGGGCCGCGAGCAAGCGCCCCTCGACGAACTCGCGGCCGAGATCTCGGACCGGGCCGGCATCACCCTCGAACACGAGGCCGCCTACGACTGGGTCTGTTTCGTCCCCCGGCGTGGCACCCAGGCCGGCGCGCTGATGAAGTACTTCGGGAAGTCGGAGGACGGGGACTACAAGCTCCGGGGCGTCGAGGCCCGCCAGCGCTCCACCCCGGACTGGATCGACGACCTCCAGCGCGACCTGCTGGCCGTGCTCGACGAACACCGCGAACCCGAGCCGGTCGTCGACCGCCTCCGAGTCTGGCTCTGCGACCTCCGCGCCGGCCGGGTCGACCCCGCCGACCTCGTCATCAGCAAGCGCGTCGGCAAGCGCCTCGCGGACTACGACCAGCGCACCCACACCGTCGCGGCGCTCCAGCGCTACGACCGCCACGGCGTCGACCGCCACCCCGGCCAGCCCGTCAACTACGTCGTGGTGGCCGATGCTGCCCGGAACGCCGAGCGCGTCCGCCTCGACTTCGAGGCGTGCACGGACTACGATGCCGACTACTACGCCGACCTCGCGATGCGCGCCACCGAGAGTATCGTCTCCCCCCTCGGCTGGGACCGCGACGACATCACGAACTACCTCCACGAGCGCCGGGACGCCGCCCTGTCGGCGTTCCTGTGACGGTGGCTATTCGAGGAGGACCGCCGCGCCCGTGACCATCCGGGCCATGCCGGGCAGCACGCTCCCGACGACGATGCCCACGGCGTGCGCCACCACGTTCGTCACGCCCCCGTCGGTGACGACCTCCGAGGGGAACAGCATATAGACCACGACGAGCGACATGGCGGTCGCATACCCGAGGACGAGCAGGGTGGTGGCGTGCTCGCGGAGGTTCCGCAGTGGTTCGGGTTCCTGACGGACGAGCCCCGTCACGGAGAGGACGATTCCCAGCGCGACGAGCCCAGCGTGCAGCGGTTCGAGCCCGCCGACCAGCCCGACCAGGATGACGCCGCCCGCTGCGAGGACGAGCGCCTGCGCCAGCCAGTACGCCCGCCGGAGGCCGTACACCTCTGCGACGAAGGCGACGACCGAGGCAAGGCCCATCCCGGCGAAGGCACCGACGACACCGGAGAAGCCCCTGGAGATCGTTTCGTCGGCCACTCCCTGCGACGTGAAGTAGACGAAGCTCCCGAGGTTGACGAGCGGTGGGACTAGCAGGAGCGAGAGAGCGAGACTGTGCCAGAAGAGTCTGCGGCGGTTCCAGTGCAGGTAGAGCAGGTACGTCGGGATGATCGCGAGGAAGTAGCCGATGAGGTTGGAGAGGAGGTGTGCGAGGTTGACGTGGACGAAGGCGGAGGACCAGAGGGTGAGGAGGGTCGGGTTGCTGTGGTTGAGGGCTAGTGATTGGCGGGCTGTTGGGGCTAGGAAGTGGATTGTTGCTAGTGTGAGGGGGATGAAGGCGAGGGCGACGAGGTCTGTGAGGAGTTGGTGGGGTTCGTCGCGGGGCACTGTGAGGGGTGTTTCGAGTGCGTGGTGGTAAGTGGTGTGGCGGTAAGGAGCTAAGGTTATCCACCGCAGTGACTATTTACCCTCCCGGAAGTCCAGCATCCGGCTTTGGAGATTCTATTTCTGAACACCCTGTTCAAGGACGTCGGAACCCGTTCATTAGATAGACTAAGAGGGTATTGACGGGGTGTCTAACATCTCTAGAATAGCAGCCGCTATTCACTGCAAATAAATAAAATGGGCTCCTGGATTACGGGAGCGTGTACTCTGCAATGACGTTGCTACTTCCACCGCTGGGGGAGGACCAAACGAGTCGCACCGTTTCACCAGAGTTGCCAGTGTTCGTCGACGAATACGTTTCACCAGCAGTCCACTCAGATGCACCACTCGAGAAACTGCCAACACTGTCCAAGTCCTGACTGAAGCCCGCACCAGCAAGTGAGAGCGTTGTCGGGTCCAGAGTGTCACCTCCCTCATGAGTGATGTTCAGGTTGGAGCTTGCACCGTTTTCCCACGAGAACGTTGCCTGGGGTGTTTTCTCTTGATTGCCGCCAATATTCAGAACGAACGCACCGATCACAGCCGCGAGAATGACCGTAATCGCGACCATGAGGATCACGCCGATGACCGGCGAGACTGCGTCGTCGTCTGTGAAGAGGTTTTTAAGATTCATTGTTAGAACTGGTGCTCGCTGATCACGTTGCTGCTCCCACCGCTCGGGCTATTCCAGACGATACGGACGGTCTCGGACCCGCTGCTGTACGTAGCATTGTCCATGCTCATACCACCACTCCAAGTGGTTGCACCACCGGACAGACTGAGGCTGGAGTTCGTGGCCGAACCGTTCGTGACCTCAAGCTGAGAGAGTTCAATATCGTCTCCACCATCGTGCGTGATGGTGATGTTACCGCTGTTGTTGGCATAGGAGAAGCTCGCCTGGGGCACCTTCTCCTGCGATCCACCGATGTTCAGTACGAATGCGCCGATAACTGCGGCCAGAATCACCGTGATGGCGACCATCAGGATGACGCCGATAACCGGCGAGACCGCGTCGTCGTCTGTAAAGAGGTTTTTCAGTTCCATGTTTGCGTGTTGTATCCCACACCGTGCGACAGCCGGCGAGCGCCTGCCAGGGGAACGCGGCAGGTGGGTAGCCCGCCGGTGCCGTCAGGTGTTATCGGATGGAAGGTCATTGGGATGGGATAAACCTATCTCAATATGAAATATTTCTTATCTTAATGGGTAGTTAGGAACCGCCTTCAGCAGTGGGTTGTAACCCGTCAAGGCCCCATTGAAACCGACTAAGATAGTTCATATCCCCAGAAACCGAATGATTATCAAAGCTGATTTCTCCAGCGTCTGTGAAAGGTAACTTCCAGAGAACTACCCGGTGTTGGCCGACAACCTTATTTATAAGTTCGAGTGCGGTCCCGGCAATTCTCTCACGCGCGCTTTCGTGCCGACCCTGTCTGACGTTGAAATCTGACAGAGAATGCCGGAAAGGAACGTGTCGTATGGCCTGTATGGAGTTGCAATTGAAAGACATCACCAACAGTGACAACCACAGGCACATGCCGCAGGCCGAGGGTGACGACCCGAGATCTTCGCTGCAGTCACGAGGTGGTCGTGGTCGAGTCACTCGTTACTGACTGCCAGCTGTGAAGACACGGTCGCAATTCTTCCGGCACGACCGTTACCGAGCCAACTGCCGTGCTGGTCGTGATCGTTCGTGCTGGGAGAGGGACCACGACTGCTCACTCCGGGCAGGGCTTCCTCACGAAGCTCGAGAATGGGACCACGGTTGCTCGCGACCTGGTCCATCTTTTCACAAGGGTCGAAAGTGGGACCACGGTTGCTCGCTACGCTCGCAACCTGCTCCCATTTTCTTCCACTACACTCCGCTATCGCTCCGTTTCGTTGCAGAAAATGGGACCGCCGAGAATTGAACTCGGGTCCTACGGACCCCATCCGCAGAGGATACCACTACCCCACGGTCCCTGTACTTTGACCGATGCCCGTCTGCCGTTTAAGGGTGTCGTTTCGTTGGCACCGTGAGAGGTACAGCCACTCAGACGAGGACGCGCTCCAGCTCGACGACGACGCCGGAGTCTGCTCCTTTCTCGCCCACGAACCGTCCGAGACACACCGCGGTTCCCTGCGGGGCGAAGCAGGCAACGAGGTCACCGGACTCGGCATCGTCGTCCACGTCGATGACGCCCGGGGCGTACACCGGTGCGCCGTTCGCGACCTGCTCGGCAGCGTTCGGTGCGATGGTCACGTGTGGGAGGTGTTCCAGTGCCCGCTCGGCGGGCTGGACCACGTCGCGGAGCCAGGACTCGTCGTCCTCCTCGCGGTAGAACGCGAGGGCGTCCCAGAGGTCTTCCAGCGTCACGAGCGTCGAGTCGTCGAAGGGGTCGGTCGCGGTGCGCCGGAGGTGGCCCATGTGGCCGCCGGTGCCCGCGGCGAGCCCGATGTCGTGGCAGAGCTTGCGGATGTAGGTGCCGGACTCGCACTCGATGCGGAGGAGTGCCTTGCGGTCCTCGATCTCGAGCACGTCGAGGTCGTACACCTCGCGCACGCGCAGGCGACGCGAGACCGCGCTCTTGCGCGGCGGCTTCTGGTAGATGGGTGCCTCGAACTCGGCGACAGTGGCCTCGAAGTCCCCGGGGGCGGTCCCGTGGAGTTCGAGTACACTGACGTACTCCTTCGAGCCTTCGAGGAACACCTGTGCCATGCGGGTGGCGTCGCCGAGCAGCATCGGCAGGCAGCCCGTCACCTTCGGGTCGAGCGTGCCGGAGTGGGCGGCCTGCTCGACGCCGGCCTCGTCACGGACCCACGCGGCGACCTGGTGTGCGGAGGGTCCCGGCGGTTTGTCGAGGTTGACGACGCCGAATTCGAGCAGTTCCTCGGGCGAACGGTCGTCGGGCGGTGCGCGAAGACTCATGCTTAGAACTCGTAGTCGAACTCGACCGCGCTCTTGCCTTCGTCGGTGTCACCGTCGTGGGCGTCGACGGCTCCGACGAGGATGTCGACGACGGTGTCGGCGTCCCAGCGGGCGGTGTTGAGACAGACGTCGTAGATAGAACGGTCGCCGATGTCGATGCCGTAGTACTCCTGGTAGCGCTTGGCCTCGCTGGCCTCGCGGGCCTGGGTCTCCTCGGCGGCGGTCTCGGGCGACTTCTCCTCGCGGTCGGCGATGCGCTCGCCGCGGACCGAGAGCGGGGCGTCGAGCCAGAAGCGGAAGTCCGCGGTGTCGCCGGCGAGCCAGCCCGCGAGGCGGGATTCGAGGACGACGCCGTCGCGCTCGTGGGCGATCTCTCGCAGTCGTCGGTCGAGGTCGATGTCTATCTGCTCGTCCTCCTCGGCGAGCTTGTTGAACTCCAGGGGCGTCATGTCCCGCTCGGCGGCGAGTTCGCGGAAGATGTCGCCGCCGGAGATGTGTTCCAGGTCGAAGGCCTCGGCCAGCCCGGCAGCCGTGGTGCTCTTGCCTGTTCCCGGCGGTCCGGAGACGGTCAGTAACATATCCATCCTCGGAGCGTGCCTGTAAAAGAGATTGTGACTTCAGCCGGGCACGCGGGGGCGTGTCACGGCTGGGTGTGGCGGTTCGAGACGCGGAGTGACGAGTTACGTCGGGGTCGCGTTGAGGTCGAGTGGCTTCCGGATGAGCTGGCTGAACCCCATCGAGCAGAGGAAGTACCAGACGATCCACGCCGGCATCGGCCCGGCGACACCCTCTCGCCAGCCGGTTTCACCGACGAAGGGAAGGATCATTCCGCCCTCGACGGCGGTGTCGAGATGGCCGTCGCGAATCATCCAGTACATCCAGAGGAACGCGGGGATGGTGAGGAGCATGATCCAGGCCATCGGGCGGAAGTTCTCCTTCATCATCTCGCCCTGGTCCCCGATTGCGTCCATCTTCTCCTGCTGGATCTGCTCGAGGGCGTCGTCGTCGCCGCGTTCCTTGGCGGCCTGCTCGCGCTCGTTGATGTCCTGCATCTTCTGCTGGATGCCCTTGACCTTGCTCTGGTCGACCATCTTCGCCTGTAGCAGGGACGTGAAGAGACCAGTGACGAGTGCGAGTGAGAGGATGACCGCGTAGAACGGGAGCACGTCGTTGAGGGGCTGGAACACCACGTCGACCGCCCCTCCGACGACGGTCCGAATCGGAGAGAAGTAGTACCCCGTCATCAGCGTCAGTGAGACCAGCCCAGCGACCTTGTCGGCGGTTCGCCAGCTTGACCCGCTGCTTTCGTCGAGGTCGGCGCTACTGGAGCCAGCCGTGGCGTCCGATTCGAGTGCCTCGGCAACTGCATCTGGGTCGGCAATTGCGAACCCGTTCTCCCGTTCGACCAGCGCGTCGGTCTGGATGAGTCGACCCCACTGCCCGCTGTCTATCGCGTCCCTGTCCTTGATGTCTTTCCACTCGACCGTCTCCTCGCCATCGTCGCTTTCGTCCATGATGGCCTCGAGGGCGGCAGCCAGGCCGGGATTCTCCCTGATGGTCGTTCCGACTGTAGTGGTCATCTGGCGACAGTTTTGAAACCGCCCATTACAAAACTTGTCACTCTCGACAGGGCCGAAACAAAGGCGAAAAAGAGGGAGCGCGGACGATTACGTCGGCGTCGCGTCGAGGTCGAGCGTCTTCCGGATGAGCTGCGTGAAGCCCATCGAGCAGAGGAAGTACCAGATAATCCACGCCGGCATCGGGCCGACGCCCTCCTGCCAGCCGTGCTCGCCGAAGATGGGCATGACCATGCCGCCCTCGATGGCCGTGTCGAGGTGGCCGTCACGGATCATCCAGTACATCCAGAGGAACGCGGGGATGGTGAGGAGCATGATCCACGCCATCGGGCGGAAGTTCTCCTTCATCATCTCGCCCTGGTCGCCGAGCGCGTCCATCTTCTCCTCCTGGATCTTGTCGAGCGCGTCGTCGTCGCCGCGCTCCTTGGCGGCCTTCTCGCGCTCGTTGATGTCCTGCATCTTCTTCTGGATGCCCTTGACCTTGCTCTGGTCGACCATGTTCGCCTGCAGGAGCGTCGAGTAGAGCCCCGTGAGCAGGGCGATCGCGAGGATGACCGCGTAGAACGGGAGTACGTTGTTCAGCGGCTGGAACACCACGTCGATGGTGCTGCCGACGACGTTCCGGATGGGGGTGTAGTAGTACCCGGCCATCATCGCGAGCGCGACGACCCCGGCGACCTTGTCCTCGGTGCGCCAGCTCGACCCGCTGCTCGTCTCGTCGAGTTCGACGCTACTGGAGCTGACCGTGAGGTCCCCGTCGAGGGCCGTCTGGACGGCCTCGGGGTCGGCGATCTTGAACCCGTCGTCGCTGTCGACGAGCAGGTCGGTCTGGATGAGTCGACCCCACCGGCCGCTGTCCATCCCGTTCGTGTCCTTGACGTCCTTCCATTCGAGGGCCCTGTCGCCGTCGTCGCTCGCGTCCATGAGGACGGTGAGCGCCTCGGCCATCTCGGGGTTGTCCTCGATGAAGGAGGCTACCTTGTCCGCTGTCCACGCCATATGGAGACGTGTTAGGAACGGATGGGTAAGAAGCTTTTACTCTGCGCGCGCTTCGATGGCGGCCTTCACGTCAGCCCAGACGGCGTCGGGTGCCTGGTTCCCGTCGATGGCGGCGAACTCGTCGCGGCCCTCGTAGAACTCGATGACAGGCACGGTGTTCTCCTCGAACACGTCGAGGCGGTTCGCGACGGCCTCCTCGGTGTCGTCGTCGCGCTGGTGCAGGTCGCCACCGCACTCGTCGCAGACGCCCGCTTCCTCGGGCTGGTTGTACTTGACGTGGTAGTTCGTCTTGCACTCCGTACAGACGCGGCGACCGGTGAGGCGGTCGGTGAGTTCGCTGCGGTCCACGTCGAGGTGGAGGATGACGTCGAGGTCGGTCATCTCGGCGAGCTCCTCGGCCTGTTCGAGGTTACGCGGGTAGCCGTCGAGGACGTAGCCGTCGGCGCTGGAGAGCGCCTCCTCGACGATGGCGTTGACGACTTCGTCGGGGACGAGGTCGCCCTGCTCCATGTACTCTCGCGGGGTGTCGTACTCCGTGTCCATGTCGCTGATGTCCATGTCCTTGTTCCCGCGGAGCGCGTCGCCGGTGGTGACGTGCTCGACGCCGAACGTCTCGACGATGTGCTTGGACTGCGTGCCCTTACCTGCCCCGGGCGCACCGAGTATCAGGATGTGTGGTTTGCTCATGTGGGGGGCATCTCGGTGATGACGTAAAGAGTTAAAGAAAGCAGTCAGCGATGCCAGCCCGTGTGGGAGGCTGGCATGGTGGCAGGGAG
Organism: Haloarchaeobius sp. HME9146; assembly: GCF_025399835.1. NCBI lineage: Archaea > Methanobacteriati > Methanobacteriota > Halobacteria > Halobacteriales > Halorubellaceae > Haloarchaeobius > Haloarchaeobius sp. HME9146. The sequence continues at coordinate 3,119,324 of NZ_JAODVR010000001.1, read as the reverse complement.
TGTGTCGACAGTGTGGTGTCGACGCGGTGTCGGCGCTGCCGGGTCGAGTGGGAGTCGGGCACCCGGCGAGCGTCGACGGGAGTGTGGCTCAGTGGGGTGTGTCCTGTCTTACTGGTACTCCGTGATGGTCAGGTCGTAGCTGCCGGAGCCGGAGTAGGAGTCCACGTCGATCTGCATGTCGGTCGAGTCGTCGGGCGCGTCGATGGTGATGGACTCCTGGCTGTCGGTGCTGTAGGAGGCGTAGTCGTAGTTCGAGGGACTGGCGTTCGTCGTCGTCCCCGTGTTGATGTAGAGGTCGAAGTCGGCGTCGGCCGGCCCGTCGAGTTCGACGACGACCTGGCTCGGGTCGCTGTACTCCCACGCGTAGGACCAGTCGTCGTAGTCCCAGTAGCCCGCGAGGGAGTCGCTGACGGTCGCGGTGGTCGAGTCGCCACCACCGCCACCGCCGCCGCCACCGCCGTCGCCGCCATCGGACGGGTCGGTCGTGACTGCGGCGTAGGCGTCGACCTGGCCGCTACCCTGTTGACTCGAGGAGAGACCGATGTCCTCGGCCGTGTTCTTCAGGTGGCTCCGGAGCTCGTTGTTGGCGAGGCTCGACCACTTCGCGAGGGTGAGCCCGGCCACACCGGAGGTGACCGGCGTCGCCATCGAGGTGCCCGAGAGCCTCTCGTAGCTGCCGCGGGCCTCGGTGGTCGTCGAGAGGACGTCCACGCCGGGGGCGCACAGTTCGACGCTGTCCCCGTACTGGCTGAAGCTGGCGAGGTTCTCGTTGGAGTCGACCGCCGAGATGGCCATACATTCGCTGTAGGCCGCCGGGTACGACACCGAGCTGGAGCCGTCGTTTCCTGCGGCGGCGATGATGAGCGAGCCGTTGTTCTGGGCGTAGCTCACCGCGTTCTTCATCGTGCTCGTGTAGCCGCCGCCACCGAGGGACATGTTGATGACGTCTGCGCCCTGGTCGGCTGCCCACTGGACCGCGTCCGCGATGTCGCTGGTGGAACCGCTCCCGCTCTCGTCGAGCGAGCGGCCGTTGATGAGCGAGGAGTTGCCCTGCCCGGCGACGCCGGTGCCGTTGTCGACGACGGCTGCGGCACAGCCGGAGACGTGGGTGCCGTGGTACTCGTCGGAGGGGACGTCCGGGTACGGGTCGGAGTCGCCGTCGGCGAAGTCCCTGCCGGGGTTGGACTTGTAGTTGCCCGCGAGGTCTGGGTGGTCGTACTGTGCGCCCGTGTCTATCACCGCGATGGTGACCGAGGAATCACCGAGCGTGGTGTCCCACGCCTGGTCGGACTTGACCTGCTGGGGGGCGTACTGGTCGCCGAACTGCGGGTCGTTCGGCGACAGCATCGTCGTGTGGGTCGTGTTCGGTTCGGCGTACTTCACGCCGTCTTTCTTCGTGACCGCCTCGATGAAGTTCTCACGAGCCGCGTCACTGGCCGTACTCGGGAACTTCACCGCGACGTAGCTGAGTGTGTCGTTCTCGTGGACGATCTCGGCGTTGCCGGGGACCGCCTGTTCGACGGTGGCACGCCGGTCGACGCCTGCCGAGACGCCGACGAGGACCTCGTCCTCTTTCGGACCCGGTTTGCGTCCGGGAGTTGCACTCACCACGCCGCCGAGTGCGGCAGCGCCTGCGACTGCACCGGTTGCTTTGACGAACTGTCGCCGCCCGAATTGTGGGGTGTCATCATCTGCCATGAGACGAGATACCGTCCCGAGAGATACTATTAAACTGTTACGAAATGCCTGCAATAAATGTCCGATTTCCGATGGCTATTTCCAATAGATATAAAAATATATCGCCGCCTCAGCAGGGACAGAATCTAATTCAAATATGTCTTAGTCTTAATTTTATTTATTATTTCACGAAACACTGTTTGGATGCGGTGGCGCGCGGTCGCCGACAGCGACGACAGAAACCGCCATGGCTTTGAGCGCGACCCCGATACTCTGGGGCATGAACGAGCGGTTCAGACGGCTCCTGCCGGGCACCGAGCCCCATCCTCGTGCACGAATCGGCCTGTTCGTGGACGGGCCGAACGTGCTCCGTGACGAGTTCGACGTGGACCTCGACGACGTGCGCGAGGCCGCTCGAGCCGAGGGCGACCTCGTCGTGACGCGACTCTACCTCGACGAGCACGCCACGCCGGGGCTCATCCAGGCGGCCGAAGCCCGGGGCTACGAAGTGATCGTGACGAGTGGCGACGTCGACGTGAAACTCGCCATCGACGCCACCGAAGCCGCGGTGACCGAGGCGATCGACACCCTCGCCATCGTCTCGCGAGACACCGACTTCAAACCGGTCCTGGAGACCGCGGGCCGACACGGCCTGCGCACGCTGGCTATCGCGCCGGGCGAGTACGGCCGGTCGGATGCGCTCCAGAACGCCGCGAACGACGCTATCGTCCTGCAGTAGCGACCGTCTCGGGCGGTGCCGTCGCTGTTTCTCTCAGATCGGGCAGAAAGAACGCGCGGGAGCCGCGCCAGTCGACACCGGCGAAGGGGCGCTACCCGCGCAGTCGTGGTGGGTGGGAGACCGAGTGGCGTCCGGAGCCGTTACTTGCCGAGCTCCTCGACGGAGACGGTGTAACTGCCGGAGCCGGAGTAGGAGTCGACGAGGATGCCGATGGTCTGTCCAGCACTCACGTCGTCCAGGGTGATCTGCTCGTTGCTGTCCTGGGTGATCGAGCGCTTGTCGTAGTCGTAGGTGCTCGGGGTGCGCCCGTCTTTGGTCACGTACAGGTCGAAGTCGGACCAGTTGCCACCGTTCAGCGAGATGGTGACCTGGCACGGGTCGGCGAGGTCGAGGTCGTACGTGTAGGAGTCGGAGTCGTAGTAGCCGTAGAGGTAGCCGTCGGCGGAGCCGCCGGAGGTGGCGTCGCCACAGGAGCCACCGCTGCTGGACTCGACGGTGATGGCGACGGAGTCGGACGAGCTCGCGCCGTCGTCGTCCGTGACGGTCAGCGTCGCCGTGTAGTCACCGGCGGTGTCGTAGGCGTGGGTCGCGGTCGCGCCGGTCGCGGTCGCGCCGTCACCGAAGGCCCACTCGTAGGAGCTGATGGACCCGTCGGAGTCCGAGGAGCCGGAGCCGTCGAAGGTGACGTCCTGGCCGACCGTGACAGTCGCGGAGGACGCGCTGATGTCGACGGTCGGGGCCGTGTTGCCGTCGCCGCCACCGCCACCGTCGCCGCCTGCGTCGACGAGGTTCGCGGCGTCGACGCGACCGGCACCCTGCTTGTCCGAGGAGAGACCGATGTCGACGGCCGTCTCCTTCAGCTTCGAACGGAGCTGGGTGTTCGTCCAGTCGGGGTTCGCGGCGAGGCCGAGCGCGGCGACACCGGCGGCGGCCGGGCACGCCATCGAGGTGCCGGAGATCTTGTTGTACTTGCCGCCGTACTGCGAGACGTTCTCGGTCCACGTCGAGAGGATGTCCACACCGGGGGCGACGACGCTCTGGTTGGGACCGTACTGCGAGAAGCTCGCGAGGTCCTCGTTCTCGTCGACTGCACCGATGGCCATACACTCGTCGTAGGCCGCCGGGTACGACACCGAGCTGGAGCCGTCGTTCCCGGACGCACAGATGATGGTGACGCCCGCGTCTGCGGCGTAGCTGACGGCGTTCTTCATCGTGTCCGTGTAGCCGCCGCCACCGAGGCTCATGTTGATGATGTCCGCGCCCTGGTCGGCTGCCCACTTGACGGCGTCGGCGATGTCGGCCGTCGACCCGGAGCCCTGCTCGCTGAGTGCGCGCCCGGAGAGGAGCGAGGAGTTCGACATGCCGGCGATACCGGTGCTGTTGTCGGTGGTCGCGGCACAGATGCCGGCGACGTGGGTGCCGTGGTACTCGTCGCTCATCGAGTCCGGGTACGGGTCGGAATCGGAGTCGACGAAGTCCTGGCCCTTGTCGGAGCCGAAGGCGGCCGAGAGGTCGGGGTGGTCGTACATGACGCCCTGGTCGACGACCGCGATGGTCACGTCCGAGCTTCCCAGGGTCGTGTCCCACGCCTGGGGGGCACGGACCTGCTGCGGTGCGTACTGGTCACCGAAGTCGGGGTCGTTCGGGGTCGCGAACGCGTAGTGCGTCTTGTTCTCCTCGACGTACTTCACGCCCGCCTTCTTCTTCATCGCCTTGGCGACGGCGGAGTCGGCCTGTGCAGCGGCCTGGTCGGGGAGTCGAACGGCCATGTAGCCGAGGCCGTCGTTCCGGTGAACGACCTGTGCGTTGCTGGGGAGCGCGTCCTGGACGCGCGACTGGGCGGTCGACATGCTGGTCGATGCCGAGATACCCACGAGGAGTTCGTCCTCTTTCGGTCCGGGGTCGCGACCGGGCGTCGCCGATGTGACGCCTGCGAGAACAGCGGCTGCGCCCGCTGCACCCGTCGCTTTCAGGAAGGTACGCCGTGCCCACGATTGACTGTTATCGTCTGTCATGACACACGCCAGCAGATGTACCGCCACTACTTATATTTTTACAAAACTGAGCTAAATTTATAGTAGATTGAGGCTATTTCCGAATAATTTCGGATAAAATTGTGTGCCGTCGCAGATAGAAACTATTGTGAACGGAGCGCTGGTTGTTCGATATCCGGCACCTCGGCGTCTCGCGCCGTGGTTGACAGCGACACCCACGGCTCGGCGACTCGTGTTCGTCGTGCGATACTGCGAGAAAAAAGCGGCGGGGGATTCGCTGGTGGCGTGACGCGATTCGGGCAGCCGTCGTTACTTGCCGAGCTCCTCGACGGAGACGGTGTAACTGCCGGAGCCGGAGTAGGAGTCGACGAGGATGCCGAACTCCTGCCCGGAGCTCACGGTGTCGATGACGATCTGCTCGTTGCTGTCCTGGGTGATCGAGCGCTCGTCGTAGTCGCTGGTGCTCGGGGTGCGCCCGTCTTTGGTCACGTACAGGTCGAAGTCGGCGTCGTACGGCCCGTCGAGGGTCACCGTGACCTGGCACGGGTCGGCGAGGTCGGCCGTGTACGAGTAGCTGTCACTGTCCCAGTAGCCCGAGAGCGAGCCGTCGGCGGAGCCACCGGAGGACGTGTCGCCGCACGAGCCACTGCCGCCGTCGGACTCGACCGTGACGGTCACCGAGGTCGACGAACTCGCGCCGTCGTCGTCGGTCACGGTGAGGCTGACGGTGTAGTCGCCCGAACTCCCGTAGGAGTGCGAGGTCGTCGCGCCCGTGGCGGACGAGCCGTCACCGAAGTCCCACTCGTAGGAGCTGATGGAGCCGTCGGAGTCAGAGGAGCCGGAGCCGTCGAAGGAGACGGAGTCACCGACCGTGACCGTGCGCGAACCGCCCGCGATGTCCGCGGTCGGGCCGGAGTTACCGCCACCGCCGCCACCGCCGCCGACGATGTTCGCGGCGTCGACGCGGCCCGCGCCCTGTTCGTCCGAGGAGAGGCCGATGTCGACCGCCGTGCTCTTGAGCTTCGAACGGAGTTCCGACACGGTGAGGCCCGGGTCGGCCGCGAGGCCGAGTGCGGCGACACCCGCGGCGGCCGGACAGGCCATCGAGGTGCCCGAGATACGGGCGTACTTGCCCGGGATGTCTGCCGAGCGCTGCCCGTCGTCGTTCGTCCAGCACGAGAGGATGTCGACGCCGGGTGCAGCCACGTCGATCTTGCTGCCGTAGTTCGAGAAGCTCGCGAGGTCCTCGTTCTCGTCGACGGCGGAGACCGCGACACACTCGTTGTACGCGGCGGGGTAGTCGACGGAGCCCTCGCCCGCGTTCCCGGCGGCACAGATGGGCAGCGCGCCGTTGTTGACGGCGTAGCTGACTGCGTTCTTCATCGTGTCCGTGTAGCCGCCGCCACCGAGGCTCATGTTGATGATGTCCGCGCCCTGGTCTGCGGCCCACTGGACCGCGTCCGCGATGTCGGCCGTCGACCCGGAGCCCTCCTCGCTGAGCGAGCGCCCGGAGAGCAGCGTGGAGTTCGACATGCCGGCGATGCCCGTGCCGTTGTCGATGGTGCCCGCGCAGATGCCGGCGACGTGGGTACCGTGGTACTCGTCGCTCATCGAGTCCGGGTACGGGTCCGAATCGGAGTCGACGAAGTCCTGACCCTTGTCCGAGCCGAAGCGAGCGGAGAGGTCGGGGTGGTCGTACATGACGCCCTGGTCGACGACGGCGATGGTCACGTCCGAGCTCCCCTGGGTCGTGTCCCAGGCGGTCGGTGCGCGCACCTGCTGGGGCGCGTACTGCCCGTCGAACTTGGGGTCGTTCGGGGTCCCGAGCGCGTAGTGCGTCTTGTTCTCCTCGACGTACTTCACGCCGGGCTTCTGTTTCATCGCCTCTGCGACGGAGGAGTTCGCCTGCGCGGCGGCCTGGTCGGGGAGCTTGACGGCCATGTAGCCGAGCTCGTCGTTCTCGTGAACGACGTCCGCGTTCGCGGGGAGGTCGCTTGTGATAGCTGCCTTCGCGTCGGCCACGCTCGCACTCGCGGCGACGCCCACGAGGAGTTCGTCCTCCTTCGGTCCGGGGGAGCGTCCCGGCGTTGCGGCGGTCAGGCCGGGGAGGGCTGCCGCACCTGCGGCGATACCGGTTGCTTGTAGGAACGTACGTCGGCTTGGGGACGGCTGGTTGCTATCGTCTGCCATGCCTACCACTGTCGAATGGTGATTACCACTTATATTTTGCCAAATATTGCTATAAATCAATTCTGAGTTACACTAGTTTACAGATTGAATCGTAGAGAAACTGTGCGCCGGCGTCGCGGCGGTCTCGCAGGGCGAGCGACCGCTGGGGACAAATTTTTCACTCGCCCACGCGCACGCACGACCAGCAATGGCCGAACTCGACACGCCGGTACTGGACAACCACATGCACCTCGACCCGGCGCACGGGCGCGGCATCGAGGCCGTGAAAGACTTCGCGCGCGTCGGCGGCACCCACCTGCTCGTGGTGAACAAGCCGTCGTGGCACCTCGGCGACCTCCCGGCCGAGCGCTCGGACTTCCGGCACGTCTTCGAGACGACCATCGACGTGGTCGCCGACGCGACCACCGAACTCCCCGGCAGGGCGTGGCCCGTCCTCGGCGTCCACCCCGGGCTCGTCTCCAAACTCGTCGACGCGGGGCACTCCCCGACAGACGCCCGCGACCTCATGCAGGCCGGACTGGACCTCGCCGCCGAGTACGTCGACGACGGCAAGGCACTCGCGCTGAAGTCCGGCCGTCCCCACTACGAGGTCTCCGACGCGGTCTGGGATGCGTCCAACGACGTGATGCGCCACGCCTTCAGGCTCGGCGCTCGCGAGAAGTGCGCCGTCCAGCTCCACACCGAGGGCTCCGACGACCTCACCGAGGTCGCCGAGTGGGCCGAAGCGGCTGGCCTCGACCGCACGCACGTGGTGAAGCACTACGCAGGTGGCAAACTCGCTGGCCCGATCCCGAGCGTGATGAGCGAGAAGGACCGCCTCGAGCTGGCGGCCGAGCGCGACGACCACTTCCTGATGGAGACCGACTTCGTCGACGACCCCGACCGCCCGGGTGCGGTCCTCGGCCCGAAGACCGTCCCCCGCCGGGTCCGCTGGCTGCTCGAGGAGGGCTACGACGAAGCGGTCCACCGGGCCCACGTCGAGACGCCCCGGCTGGTGTACGACATCGACACCGAAGCGACCCTGTGACCGACTGGCCGAGGCCACGTGTCACGCTCGGACCGGATGTGCACCGTCCCCACGGGGCCCAAGTAGAGAAAGGCATTTGACTACGCCGGGGTAGGTTCACGTATGAGCACGCCCCCGACCGAGTACTACTCGGCCGAACGTTGGCAGAACTGGGTGGACCGCATCCGCGAGGAAGAGATAGACGCCGAAGACGAGGACTCCATGCGCGTCTTCGACCTCATGCAGGACGACGCGGCCATCGCGGCCGCCAAGATCGTCTCCAGCTTCGACGACGGCGACCTCGACGAAGAGGGTGCCTCCGAGAAGATCAACGAGATCGGCGACATCGTCTTCTCCGAACCCGATTTCGACGACGAGGACAAGGTGTTCCTCGTCGGGAGCGTCCAGGAGAGTCTGAGCATCGTCCTCCACGCCTGCATGGAGTACATCCATGCCGGCGCTGCCGAAGAGGCGAGCATCGAAGAGTACGTCGCCGCCGCCGCCGACGCCGAGGAGGAAGAGGACATCGAGAGCGCCCGCGGCTTCCTCGTCAAGGCCGGGACGCTCATCATCGACGGCGAGAACCTCTCGCCCGAACTCGGCAAGGACCTCGAGTACGGCCCGGTCGCCGAATGGCTCAACGGCCTCGCGAGCCTCCAGTCCGCCATGGAAGACCCAGAAGTCGTCGAAGAAGACGACGAGTAACCCCGGTTGGCAACAAGGGTTTTAGTCTCACGCGGGATAGGACAGACAAATGGATAGCTGCGGGGACGAGCGCGCCGTGACCGTGCAGGTAGGCGCAGTCATCTTGCTCGCGTTCGTCGTCATCGCCATCGCGACCTACCAGGCGCAGGTCGTCCCCCAGCAGAACTCCCAGGTCGAGTACAACCACAACCAGCAGGTCCAAACGCAGTTGCAGGAGGTCCGAAACAGCATCGTCACCGCTGCGGCGACCGGGCGAGCGACACCCCAGACGGTGAGCCTCGGGACGACCTATCCTTCGCGGACCATCTTCGTCAACCCTGGACCACCAGCAGGGTCCTTGCGAACCGTCGGCACGCAGAACACCAGTATCAACGTCTCCGTGGCCAACGGGACCGCGGTCGACGCCGAGATAGACGACTACTGGGACGGCACGGCCCGGAACTTTTCGACGGGTGCACTCGTCTACCAGCCGAACTACAACGTCTACGAGAACGGGCCGACGACGGTGTACGAGAACTCGCTCCTCTACAACGTCTACCGGTCGGCGAACATCACCGTCGCAGGGCAAGGCATGGTCGACGGGACGGAGATAACCCTGGTCGCTCTGGGTGGTGAACTCCAGGCGAACTCTGGTGGAACCGAAACTGTCGACGTGACCAGCCTGAGCACCTCCGAGAACACGGTCGAACTGACGAACGAGACCGGCACGAACCTCACCATCACGTTCCCGACGTACCTCAACCAGACCCAGTGGCTGGACGTCATGGGTGACGAGGTCGACGGGACCGGGAACACCAGCAACGACGCCTACGTCCACAGTGTGAGCTACCAACCGGTCCCCGGACAGCAGTTCAACCTCGTCACGCTGGAGTTCGAACAGGACGTGACCTACGAACTCGACCTCGCCCGGATCGGGGTCGGCGAGACGAGTGGGGTAGACAGGACGAACGCGACGTATCTCACCCTCGTCGGCGACCCACAGGTCAGCGAGGGCGAGACGGGCACGGTGACGTTCGAGGTCCGCGACCAGTACGACAACCCAGTCAGTGGAATAACCGTGAACGCGAGCGCGTCGAGCGGTACTATCACGAGTTCGAACCCGCAGACGACCGCCGCGAACGGTCAGGTCGAGTTCTCCTATCAGGCTCCGAGCGACGTGGATGGGAGCGACAACACGGACACCGTCAATGCGAGCTTCACGGTGAACACCTCGACGACCAGTATCGACGCCAGTGCCCCGGAGAACGTCTCGGCGACCGTCGAGATACGGAACTCTGACGGCAGTGGTGGCGGCGGCGCTGGCAACTACGACATGATGTGGGATTTCGACTACATCGAAGCCCAGAACACCTACACCCAGTGCTACACCGCCAACGAGACCTGCGTCTACAACATCAGCCAGACGACCAACGACAACCTCGACATGCGCGTCAACACGACGCCAGCGACCTCCGAGGTGTTCGTCGACTTCGGTCACAACGACAGCACCATCGTGAAGGCGTTCAACCCGTCCGAGGGCGCAACCGACGGGAGCGGCTACCGGACGACCACGCTGTCGTTCGAGAACGGTGATCCGACGGGCACGCTTCGGCTGCTCGCGTCCGCGGTCGAGGACCCCGAGACGATGACGCTGAAGGTCATCGGGAGCGGCGGTGGCGGTGGGGCGAACAACCCGCCAGTCGCAGATGCCGGTGGGCCGTACACGGTCGACGAAGGGAACAGTACCACGCTCGATGGGAGCGCGAGCAGCGACAGTGACGGCACAATCGAGACCTACGACTGGCAGGTCATCAGTGGCTCGGGGAGCATCACGAACACCGACAACACGACGCCAACTGCGACCTACAACGCGCCTGCCAACGTCGGGTCTGACACCGACATGACCGTCCAGTTGACGGTCACCGACGACAACGGGTCGACGAGCACGGATACGACGACGGTGACCGTACAGGATACTGGTGGGAGTGGCGACTCGACGGCACCGACCATCGATACGTTCAGTGTGACTGACCAGAGTACGACCAGCGGTCCGAACCAGAGGGCATCCTTCCAGGTCAACTGGTCCGTCTCCGATAACCAAGACCTACAGACGGTCCGTATCACGCTGAGTAACGTGAAGGATGGCGTGGTGGCGAACAAGACCATCGCCGTCAGCGGGACGACCGCCTCGGGCCAGACGACTGTGGAAGACACCAAGTTGCGGAAGAACGAGGACTACACAATCACGATTACCGTAATCGACGCCGCGAACAACCAGAGTTCTCAGAGTGATACGCAGAAGGCAGACGGCAGCGATACGACGAATATTCGTCTTTCAGTGAAGCGTGAAATGCTCCTTCGGTCTTAGGGGTTGCTTGATGAACGGGGCTCGATAGTAAGTTTCTATCTTCTGCCACCTATGATTTCCACCACCGCAAAATCGACAATAGATCTATTTATTTGATAATTAAAACAGGCTGTAATGCTTGAGCGTGCCGTCACGGTACAGATTGGCGGGGTATTCTGCTTGCGTTCGCCTCGGGTGAACGTCCCCTAGTAATTCGACACCTGTCGAACTCGCAGTCGACAATATCATATAGAACCGACACGCAATCACTGGTATCATGACCACCGTCGGAATCGACGCCATGGAGATCTGGACAGGAAAGCTCAAACTGGACCTGCCCAACACGTTCGCCCCGGAGAAGGGCGAGGACCCCGCGAAGTACACGAAGGGCCTCGGGCTGAACGCGTCGTCGTTCCCCGATTCCTACGAGGACATCGTGACGATGGGGGCCAACGCCGCGAAGAAGCTGATGGACCGAAAGGGCCTCGAACCGGACGACATCGGCCGAATCGACGTGGCCACGGAGTCCAGCTTCGACAACTCGAAGCCGATTTCGACGTACATCGCAGGCTGTCTCGAACAGGTGTACGAGGGTGACTTCCACCACGCGAACAAGGGCGAGCGCAAGTTCGCCTGCATCGCGGGCACCCAGTCCATCGACGACGCCTACAACTGGATTCGCGCGGGGCGCAACCGCGGCCGTGCCGCGCTCGTCATCGCGACCGACACCGCGCTGTACGCCCGGGGCGACGCCGGCGAGGCGACCCAGGGCGCGGGCGCGGTCGCGATGCTCATCGACGAAGACCCGGACCTCGTGGAACTCTCGATGGAGCAGGGCTACGGCTCCGCCGACGAGACCGACTTCCTCAAGCCGAACCAGCAGTTCCCGAGCGTCGACGGCAAGCGCTCGGTGAAGGTGTACCTCGCCCGCATGCGCGAAGCCCTGGAGGACTACGAGTCCGTCGCGGGCAAGATCCACCCCGACGACTTCGCCTACGGCCCGTTCCACACGCCGTTCCCGGGCATGGTCCGCAAGGCCGCCCTGCTCGCGTACCGCCACATCATCCGCGACACCGAGGTCGAGGACGAGCTCGCCGACGAGATCGGCCGCCAGCCCCGCCAGGAGGCGTTCGACGACGACGAGGAATTCACCGAGGCACTGCGCGAGTACATGGACGCCCTGAAGGGCACCGAACAGTACCAGGACTGGTACGGCCGCACCATCGAGCCCACCCTGGGCATCTCCCGCGAGGTCGGGAACTGGTACACCGGCTCGGTCCACATCGCTCGCCTCTCCGCGCTCATGCACGCCGCCGAGAAGGGCGAGGACCTCGCCGGGAAGAAGCTCCTCGTCGGCTCCTACGGCTCCGGTGCACAGGCCGAGATTCACGCCGAGACCGTCTCCGAGAACTGGCTCGAGGAGGTCGAGGCGCTCGACGTCGACGAGCAGATCGACGCCCGCTACGACCTCTCCTGGGAGGAGTACGAGGAGGTCCACGACCGCCACAACCACGAGAAGGACAAGGAACTCGAGGAGTTCACCGCGCCGCAGAACGAGTTCGCCTTCGACGGCTGGGGCCGCATGGGCGAGCGCAAGTACCGGTACGTCGAATAGTCGCGGTTCGTCTTTTCTTCCGCCCGGTCGGTGGCTGATACCATACGCAACCTATACCGATACCCCGGCGTAACCTCGGGCAGATGGTGGCTCGACCGACGCGACGAGGCCTGGGTGTCCTCGTCGCCGTCGCTTTGCTGGTGGGTGTACTGACGAGTGTGACCGTCGTGGTCGTCGCGGACGACGACGATACGGGAATCCTCGAAGGTGGCGAGGACCTGGCGCGGGACCTCGGCTTGGTCGGCAGCGAGACGATGACGAAGATTCGCGACGGCCTGCTGCTCGGGGACGGGAGCATCGGTGGCACGCCCGACCGTCCCGCCCCGGACCGCGACGGCGACCTGCTCGCGGACTCGTGGGAGCGCGCCGGCGAGTTGCCCGACGGAACACCACTTCCGGGCGCTGACCCGGACCGGAAGGACATCTACGTCTACCTGAGCTACGGCTCGAACGTCGAGCGACTGACCCAGGGCGAGAAGATACGATTGAAACGCATCTGGGCGGAGATGCCGGTGTCGAACCCCGACGGTTCGACGGGTATCGACCTCCACATCGTCAGAGCAGACCGGCTGGACCACGCGGTGACGGTCGAATCCGTCGACGCCGAGGCGGTCCGCGGGCACTACACCCGCGAGCGACTCGACGGCGGCTTGTGCACCTACTACGGCGTCACCGTCGGCGAACTCGACGCGGGCCGGTACCTCGGGCTGGGTGACGCGCCGGGCTACGCCAGCGTCGTCCACCGTGACGCGCCGTGGTACGCCCACAACGGGACGGGCGTCTCGGGCGTCATCACGCACGAGTTGCTCCACAATGTCGCCGGGCGGGTCGGTGAGGACGGCCACACCGGCGCGGGCTGGCTGTCCGGCGAGCGGGACGGGCCGCGGGACTTCCTCTCGGAACCGACCCGGACTCGGCTGAACGAGACGGGCTTCGTCTTCCCCGACGCGAACCACGGCTACTACTACCGGCTCTGCACGGGACAGGAGACCACGACAGAGAACTGAGTCTATTCGTCTGCGTCGGACGTTCCGGTTCTGATGACCGACTCCGTCCTGATGACCGACTCCGTCCTGATGACCGACTCCGTCACGTGGACCGTGACCGCGGTGTTCTCGTTCGACACCACGAACCGGTAGTCGGCGGTGAATCCGTCCGGGAAGGCGAACGATCCGGACTCTCCGGGGAGGGGAACGGTGATGCGACAGTCGCAGGTCTCCACGTCGACGGTCGCCTCGTTTGCTCCAATCACGGCGAGCTGACTGTCCGTGACGGAGAGGTGGGCGTCGTCGCTGACGCGGTGGACGGCGCTCCCGTTCCGGTGGGAGACGTTCCGCAGGTCGACCGTCGCGTGGTCGTCGTAGGCGAGGGTCGCCGCTGGCTCGGTGGCGAACGCGACCGTCTTCGCGGTGAGACTACCCTGGCCACGGACCGTGAGTGCTGGGTCGTCAGCACTGGCACCATCGCCGAGCTCGAGGACCGACTCTTCGAGGACCAGCGAGCCGCCGTCGGCGACGACGACGTCACCGGTCACGACGAGCCGGACCGACTCGTAGCTCGTCCGGTTGGTCACGACGAGGTCGCCCTCGTGTCGAATCGTCCGGGGCGGGTCGGGAGTGGCCGCGGGGCCGACCGGGCGCGACGGTTCATCGCCAGCGCCTGCCGTCGAGTCCCCCGAGGTCTGCGTGCTCGAAACCGGGTCGTCGCTGTCGGGGACCACGGCGTCAGCAGGGGCTGGGGTGGGTCCCACGCCGAAGCCCGTCGCGCTGCAGCCCGCGAGCATCACCAGCACGGCGACGGTCAGTAGGAGTCGACCTCGCATGTCGAGTTCGAATCGGTCGGTGGCCGATGTAAACACTACGGCCGGGCGAGACGTGCCTACATACCTCTATCGGCCGATGTCTCGGGTTCTGAGGGTTTCTTTCCCCAGCGGACGAGAATAGCACAAATGTCTCTGCGCCCCGTCTTTCCGGGTATGTCTACAGTAACCGGGCGGCTCGACCTGGACCGGGTGTCGAACACGGACGTGAGCGTCCTGGCCGTGCGCCTCGGCGTTGGCCTCATCATGCTGGTCCACGGGCTCGGGAAGCTCACCGGGGCCGGCCCCGCAGGCTCAGGAATCGAGGGATTCGCTGCCGCCCTCGTCAGCCTCGGGGTCCCCGCACCCGTGCTGACCGCGTGGCTCGTCGGATTCGCCGAGACCATCGGCGGGCTGCTCGTGCTCGTCGGGCTATTCAGCCGGATTGGCGCGGCTGCCATCGCGGTCGTCATGACGGGGGCCATCCTGCTCGTCCACCTGCCGAACGGTTTCGTCGTCTCGAACGGTGGCTACGAGTTCGCCTTGCTCGTCCTGCTCGCGTCGGTGTCGCTCGTGTTCACTGACCCCGGGAAGTACTCGGTCGCACACTGGCTGGCCGAGCGTGAAGAGAAGAAGACGGCTCGGCCCGCAGCCTGATTCTCCTACGGCAGTTCGCGCAGCGCGTCGACCATCTCGTCGACGGGTTTCTTCGTTATCGCGAGCGAGAAGCCGTCGGCACGCGCGAGTTTCGAGGCGTGACGCCAGAGGTCCTCCTCCTCGATACCGTGGAGGACCACCGCGTTCGGGGTCGGCGTGACGACCCGCATCGCCACCAGCGGGGACTCCCCGCGGGTGATGTCGGTGAAGACGAGCGCCCGCGAGGTCGACTGCCCGTAGAGCCGGTAGAATTCCTCCGAGGAGAGACGGGTGATGGCCGCGATGGAGTTGATGACGGTGTGGCCCGAGATGTTGCGCTCCTCGGCAGCGTGTATCTCGGTGGCGTCGATGGCGTCGTAGAAGCGCGACAGCGGGATGGTCGTCGGGTACTCGCGCAGGTCGCGGACGATGTCGCTCTCGAAGCCGGCCGAGAGGACACGGGCGTACTGCCGGATGTGGTCGCCGCCACGTGCCTCGTCGATGTCGAGGAGCGCGTTCACCATCCGGCTCACGACCCCGATTCCGGGGTTCTCGCGGCGTCCGCTCTCGTAGTCGGAGATGACCGACGAAGAGACGTCGAGGTGGGCTGCGATGTCGGTCTGGGAGACCCCGAAGTCGGTGCGCCACTTCCGGAGGGTCGCGCCGGGGTCGTCCGAGAGGGTCACCTCGCCGGCGATCTTCGTCGCCAGGTTGCGCCGTGGACTGTCACTCATCGTCACGGAATGGTGCGACCCCGGGCAAAAGCGTATCGAAACCGCACCTCGACAGACGACGAACCACGAGGGATTTCACCATGGGTACCGATACCGTCTCCTATGCCCTCGACCGTCGTCCACGTCGCCCTCGCCGCCATCATCGGCTGTGCCCTCCTCGGGCCAGCCTTCTCCGGCCGCGCACTCCTCGTCGTGATGGGCCTGACCGCGTTCGTCGACCTCGACGTGTTCCTGGGGTTCGTCCTCGTCGGTGCCCACCGGGCCGCGTTCCACACGCTGCTGTTTCCCGCGGCCCTCGCGGGCATCCTCGCGTTCGACCTGCTCGCCGACCGCCCCTCGAAACTCGCCGCGCGGTTCGGCCCGCACGCTCCCCGGATCGCCGGTGTCGCCGTCGTGGGGGCAGTGTTCGGTGCCATCGGACCAGACCTGATGACCAACGGCGTGAACGTGTTCTGGCCGCTCCACGACCAGTTCTACGCCCTGACCGGCAAGCTCCACCTCTCGAACCAGGAGGGCATCATCCAGACCTTCGTCGAGTTCGAGAACGGCGAACCGACGAAGAAGGTCGCCAAGGGCTCCACCAGGGAGTTCCAGTACTACACCGGCGTCGACACCAACCCGGACCGCACCGGGGAACCGGTCACCCGGGAGCGCATCTTCCCGCTGGTCGACTCCGGCGTCCAGCTCCTGCTCGTCCTCACCGGGGGGTTCGTCTCGGCGGCGCGGCTGTGGGAGGAGCGATGACCGGCGTGCCAGTCCGCGAACGAAACGGTGAGGTGGGCCCCTGCTGAACTGTGACCATGACCAGACCGTACGACCCCGACAGCGACGCGGAGACGCTCTGGGAACTGAAGCGCGGCTTCGAGCTCGGGCTCGGCTCCGGGACGGGCGGCGACGAGAAGCAGGCGAAGTACGAGGACAAGCTGGACGACGACTATCGCGAGGAGTGGCTCGACTGGGTCCAGCGATGTGTCGACGAGGACGACCGCTGTGTGACGCTCGCCGAAGACGACGACGGAACCATCGCCGGTTACGTGTTCGTCCTTCCGTCACGATTCGCGTTCATCTGGGACGCCGCGGTCCTCAACGAGCTCTACGTCCGACCCGAGTACCGCGGCACCGGGGTCGCAGACGACCTGATGGCCGCCGCGGTCGCGCTCGCCCGTGACCAGGACCTCCCGCTCGACCGGCTGGTGCTGGACGTCGACCGGGAGAACGAGCGTGCGAAGTCCTTCTACGACCGCCACGGGTTCGACCACTGGGGCGAGATGGTCGCCCGACAGCTGTAGGGTCTGTCGGTCGGCGTCAGTCCGCCAGGTGGGCGATGACGCCACCCAGCCCGCCACAGATGACCGGGTAGACGATGCCGGCGACGACCACCGCGTTGACCAGCGGGACCGACAGCGACGTGCCGTCACCCGAGGCCGCGAACAGGACCGAGCCGAGGGCCGACAGCACGAGGTAGCCCACGGCGACGAGTGCGCCCGCGACGGCCGAATCGGCGATGTCGCCGGCGAGGCCACTCGTGCGCGCCGCGAGGAAGCCCGCGGCCAGGAGCGCCAGCGGGACCACGACGTAGGTCACCTGCACGAGCCCGCCGCCGGCGAGGTCGATGAGGTTGAACGACCCGCTGGCGAGCGGGCCCTCGTAGGCTAGCTGGACGAAGTGCCCGTTGAACAGCACCATCCCTGCGGCCTTCCACGTCGCGACACCGTCACGGATGGCACTGATGAAGGCCTGTTCGAGCGCCTGCCCCAGCGAATCGGGCTGTGGCAGCTGGGTCTGCGTCCACAGGACGAACGCCAGCAGATAGCTCGCGACGAACGCGCCGACGCCGGCGGCGGCGCTCCGTGCCACCGTCGTCGCGTCGAGCGTCGCGCCCTCGTCACCGAACGTCGCGGACAGACTATTGTCGGTCGACATGATAGTTCCGGCTTCCGGCGCATCCGGTAAAGACATTGTGTAAACCGCGACTTTGTTGTAAGTATCGATTACATTTATCACAAACAAGATAAGATACGTAGGGTCGTCGTTGAAGTGGGGGCGAACCGAAACCACTAGGTTCGACGGCCCCCGACCTGTCACTCTCACTACTGGAATACGCTTCAGATTACGGTTAACAGGGTCCGGGGCCTGCATCCGAACGTACCATGACCGACTACGAACTGCCGCCACTCCCGTACGACTACGACGCACTCGAACCGCACATCTCCGAACAGGTGCTGACGTGGCACCACGACACCCACCATCAGGGCTACGTGAACGGCTGGAACGCGGCCGAGGACACGCTCGCCGCGAACCGCGAGGCCGGTGAGTTCGGTGACTCCCCGGGTGCAATCCGCAGTGTCACCCACAACGGTTCCGGACACGTCCTCCACGACCTGTTCTGGCAGAGCATGAGCCCCGAGGGTGGCGACGAGCCCGACGGCGACCTCCGTGACCGAATCGAGGCCGATTTCGGCTCGTACGACGCCTGGGAGGGCGAGTTCCGTGCCGCCGCCGGGAACGCCGGTGGCTGGGCGCTGCTCGTCTACGACTCGTTCAGCAACCAGCTCCGAAACGTCGTCGTGGACAAGCACGACCAGGGCGCGCTGTGGGGTGCCCAGCCCATCCTCGCGCTCGACGTCTGGGAGCACTCGTACTACCACGACTACGGCCCGGCCCGCGGCGACTTCGTGGATGCCTTCTTCGAGGTCGTCGACTGGCGCGAGCCGAGCAGCCGGTACGAGGACGCCGTCGCCGCCTTCGAATAAGGTCCGACCACGCTTCGGCCCGCTATCGCATCTCTCGATTTCCAGCCGCCAACCCGCCGAATCGACGCCGTGGGCATCACACGCGGTCGTCCCGGCGGGCAGTCATCCCCTGTTCTCACCCGAAAAATCGCACGTCAGGGTCGACGTCACTCGCCTCGTAATCCTCGCGGGTGATGCTGTACTGGACCACGTCGTGTGGCTCGCCGTCGATGACGTGCCCGTTCCGGAGTACGGCGTCGCGCTGGCCGTTCCAGCGGTCGATGTACTTCCCGATGGCTCGCTTCGACTGCTCGTTCGCGACCGTGTGGGACACCGACACCATCTCGAGGTCGAGGCGCTCGAAGGTCAGGACGACGAAGGCGTCGGCGCGTTCGCCGGAGTAGCCACGACCCCAGAAGGGCTTGCGCAGGCCGAAGGTGAAGTACGCGGTCCGGCGGTCCCAGAGGGCGAACAGCTCGGCCTCGCCGGCTGGCTCCCCGGCACCGTCTTCGCCCGGTTTCGGACGGACGACGTAGGTCCCGGCGTTCCCGCTGGCCCAGCGGTCGTTCCGCGAGGCGAGGAACTCGCGGGCCTCCTGGGGGTGGTCGAAGGGCTCGATGGGGATGTGCTCGAACGCGTCGGGACTCGCGTTCTCGGTGTTCATCGGCTCGTATCGTTCGAACACGTCCGTCGAGTCGGGCGACTCGTGGACCAGGGTCAGGCGCTCGGTCTCGATTCGGTCGGGGAAGAGGTCGGTCATGGTCAGTCCTGGATGGTCAGCGCAACGTCCACGTCCGATTCCTCGTACTGCTCGCGGGTGATGCTGTAGCGGTGGACGCTCGCGGGGTCGTCGCCGTGGGTCTGCAGGTTGCGGAAGTAGCCGTCGTGCTGGCCACCCCACCTGCCCACGTACTTCTCGATGGCTCGTTTCGACTGCTCGTTCTCGTCGAGGACCGTCGCGGCGACGAGGTCGAGGTCGAGGCGGTCGAACGCGAGCGTGACGAAGGCGTCGGCGCGCTCGCCGGAGTAGCCCCGGCCCCAGAAGGGCTTGCGGAGCCACATCCCGAAGGTGACGCTCCGGCGGTCCCAGTCGGGGTGGAGGCCCGCAGTACCGGCGAACTCGCCCGCCCCGTTCTGGCCGGCCTTCGGGTACAGGGCGTACAGTTTCCCGTCGCCCGCATCGGCACGGTCACCCATCGCCCGGACGAACTCCCACGTCTCCTTCGGCGTCTGGTGGGGCTCCCAGGTCATGTACTGCGTCGCCTGCTCGATACCCTCCTCGGTGGAGTAGTAGGGGTAGACGTCGAGGGTGTCGACGGTGTCGAGCCCGACGCGCTCGAAGCGCAGGCGGTCGGTCTCGAAGCTGTCAGGGAACAGGTCGGCCATCGCTATTCCCCGCCCTCGTGGACCGTCACCTCGACCGCGACATCGGCCGCGTCGTACTGCTCGCGGGTGATGGTGTACCGATGCAGGTCACGCGGCTCGTCGTCGAGGACGACCCAGTTCCGGAGGATGCCGTCGTACTGGCCGCCCCAGCGTTCCACGTACTTCTCGATGGCGCGCTTCGAGGCGTCGTTCTCGTCGGTGTGGGCGGCCGCGACGAGGTCGAGGTCGAAGCGGTCGAACGCGAGGTTGACCAGGGCGTCGGCGCGCTCGCCGGAGTAGCCACGGCCCCAGAACTCCTCGCGGAGCCAGACGCCCAGGCGGGCAGTCCGGCGGTCCCACAGCGGGATGAGCGAGGCGACGCCGGCGAACTCCCCCGTGCCCTCCTCGCCGTCTTTCGGGAACATCGCCCAGTTCGCCCGGTCGGCCTCCTCCCACTTCTCCGCGCTCTCGCCGAGGTAGTCGAAGGTGTCCTTCGGCGTGTGGTGCTGAGACTTCGAGATGTGCTCGACGGTGTCGCCGAACCCCGGCTGGCTCATCACGTCGTACAGCTCGAACACGTCGACGGACTGGTCGAGGCGCTCGTAGCGGAGGCGTTCGGTCTCGAACGCGGTGGGGAACAGGTGCATGCCTGGCGGGTTCTCGTGGGAGTACAAAAAGCGTTCTCGGGGTGTGACAGGTCATGGCTCGCCCACGGTTTGGGCGGCCGCCAGCCACGCTTTTTGTCGTGGCTTCCAGCCACGCTACGTCACGAACAGCCGATCCCGCGCGGTCTCGCAGGCGGTCCGGAGCGCGTCGTCGCGGGCGCAGGCGTCCACCCAGTCGAGGTAGTCCAGTTCGCCCGGGCCGCCGAGGTGGCCCAGCGCGTACACCGCCTCGCGGACGGTTCGGCGGTCGTGCCGCGTCGGGTCGGCGTACCACCGGACGACGGCGGCCGGGTCGGCCAGTGGGTCGGGAACCGGTTCTGGGGTTCCCTCCGCGGCCTCGGCTGCTGCCTGGAGCGATGCCTGCACGTCGTAGCCCGCGGCGTCGAGGTAGTAGAGGCCGACGAGGCCGGCCAGGACGCCAGCACCCGTCCCGCAGGCCAGGCTCTCGAAGCGGTCGGCCCGGCGCGCACCCAGGACGGGGGAGCCCAGCGTCAGGTTCGCGAGGGTGATACCCGCGAGGAACCGGACCGCGGGGCCGGCATCGGAGTCCAGCACAGCCGCCACGCGGCTGGTGTACGGTTCGACGACGTGGGCGTGGGACCGGGCGAACTCGCGCAGGGCCGAGAGCGCGAGCGCCCGCGAATCGGGGTCGTCCTCGTCGAGCATGGCGACGAGACGGGGCACGACCACGCTGTCGTCGACCGCCAGCAGCGCGTCCGGGCGCTCCCAGGCGAGGGAGGCGACCGCGGCGGCGCTCGCCTGTCGAATCGGTGCGTCGTCGTCCGCGAGGGAGGCGACGAATCGCTCGCGGACCTGCCCGTCGATGGTGCCGAGGTGGGTCAGCGTGGTCGTCACCGGGTGGAGGAACTCGCGGGAGACCACGACGGCCCCACGCTGGGACTCGAACGCCCGGAGCAGGCTCTCGGTGACCGGTCGGACGGCGTGCGGGTCGTACGCCCCGATCTCGGCGAGTCGTTGCGCCGCATCTGTGGGTAACTCCTCGGCGTCGAGTCGCTCCGCGAGGTCGAACGGTTCGTCGGGATGGGGCGGCTCTGCCGTGGTGCGGGTGGCCTCGACGAATCGCTGCATGGCCTCGCGGTGGTGTCCCTCGCAGACGTGGTAGGCGAGAGCCTCGCCGGTCACGACGGACAGCTCGCGCTGTTCGCAGTGTTCGCAGTCGGTGACGGTCTCCTCGACCCAGTCGCGGGTGTCGTCGTGCGCCCAGTAGTCCGGTCGTGCCGACGGGCGAAGGTCGGCTCCCGCCCTGGCGTACGCCTGCACGAGACGGGTGAGGTCGGTCAGCTCGTCGGCGCTGTTCGGGTGGTCGTACTGCGCGAACGCGGGCCGCCACGAGAGCGTCTTGAGTCGGTTCGCGATGCGGTGGAGCGCGTCGTTGTCGAGGTCGCGCTCGAGGTTGGTCGCGAGCTCGCGCCGGAAGAAGACTGCATAGGCGTCACGAAACGCGTCGGCGTCGCTCACGCCGATGGCTGCGGCCGGCGGGTCGAACGACACGGCGGTCGTCGCCGGGAGGTCCCAGCCGGTGTCGATTGGCATACCGGCGATTCCGCGTGCCGATGCTTAATGGCTCCGTCCGAGCACGCGCGCCTGTGGCACGACCTGACCGGTGGCTCCGTGCGTCGCGCCGGTCAGTCCAGGGTGGCCGGGTGCGTCTCCGGCTCCGTCTCGACCGCCGCCTCGTCCACGTAGCCCATCGCGGCCCGGTACTGCTGTCGGGTGATACTGAACCGGTGGACGTCGTGGACCGTCTGACCGTCGGGGAGCCAGTTTCGCAACAGGCCATCGTACTGGCCGTCGAACGCCTCGGTCATGTGCTCGAAGATGTTGTAGGCGTGGTCGTTCCCGTCGATGGCGTCCGCGATCATCAGGTCGAACCCGAGGTCACAGAAGCCGAGGTCGTGAATCGCCTTCCCGTACTCGGTCATGAACCCCTGGTTCCAGTGGTCCTTCCGGGTCCACATCACCATCTCCGCGGTCCGGCGCGGCCAGAAGCAGTCGAGGTAGGTGATGCCGATGCTGGCTCCGGCGTCGTCGAACCCGTCACCCAGCCGGATGCAGTAGGTCGCGCGTTCCCGCTCGTCCCACTGGTGCCCGCAGTCGTGGATGTAGTCGTACGTCTCCTTCAGCGTGTGATGTGGCTCCCAGGGGAGCCATCGGAGTTCGGTCTCGACCGTCGGCCGGCTGGCGTCGAACAGCCGTTCGTGGAGGGTGGCGACGTCGACCGATTCGGGTCGGACTGGCGTCAACTGCAGGCGCGGCGTGTTTATCTCGTCGGGAAACACGAGATATAAAACAGAGTAAGTGTATATTAATTTTTCTAGGATTGGGAGGAGATTAAATCCTGTTCGCCCGCTCAGTCCTCGGTGTGTGCTTCCCGTTTGCCCGTGAATTCGTACGGTTTCATCCGGAAGAACTCGAAGGTGAGTTCCTGTGGGTCGCGGTCGAACGTATCGACCAGCGGGATGTGGATGCGGCGCATCCGGTCGAGGATCTCCGTCCCGACGGTCCCCTCGGTTATCGGGGAGAGCTGGCCGGCCGCGACGATGCTCTTCCAGCCGTCGTCGGTGTGTTCGTGGGTGACGAAGGAGACGTGGCTGTCGCGCTCGAGCAGGTCGGCCTTCGTGCTGTCGGTGCCGAACGCGAGCCGGAAGTAGAACGTCTCCTCCTCGGCGTCGAAACCGTAGGAGATGGGGATGGAGTACGGGGCCTGCTCCTTCCCCGACGAGAGCGAGAGGACCCCTGTCCCGCCCCGTCCGAGGAACTCGTTTCGCATCTCTTCGTCCATCTGTACGGAGCGGATGTCTTCCATGGGGAATGATAGCACGTCAGCGCAGAAAAGTGTTCGTCAGAATCTCGATACTCGAAAGACCTCGGCGAGGTCCCCCCAGCGTCAGTGCCCGTGCTCGTGTGGATTTAGGCTCGTCCCGTAGTACTCGGCGTGTTCGGTGTACTCGATGAACCGCGGAGCGTCCGGGTCGAAGGGGCGTTGCAGGGCCTCGAACGCCTGTTTCTTGTCCCATGACTGTAACTTTCCGATGGCGGAACGGTCCTCGAGGTCGTGGGACACCAGGTCGGGTTCGGTCAGTTCCCACGCCTTCAGCCCCTGCTCGGTCCGGACGATGACGCTGGAGAACTCGTCGCTCGACCCGACGGAGCCGACGGTGAGGTCGGCGCAGTAGCCGGTGAAGTCGGCGCACTCGCTACAGCCCTTGAGTGCGGCATCGTGGAAGTTCTTCACGTCCTCCTCGACGAGCAGGTCACCGTCGTGGTCGTACGCCAGCAGTTTCCCGTGGAGCACGTCGAGTTTCCCGATGTCTGCAGGACTGATGCCGCGTTTCTCCGCCAGTTGCTCGCCGATGAGGGAGTAGTAATTGAAATTCTTCGTGCACATCAGCGCGATGGTGTAGTCGATGGCGCGCACCCCGGCCTCCTGTGCGCCGTACTCCCACTCGAAGTCCTGCAGGGCGCGGATGCCCTCTATCTCGCAGGGCGTCCCGACCAGTGCGAGCGAGAGGTCTTCGGGGTCTTTGTCCGGAAGCTGGTCGGCCCACTGCTCGGGATCCAGACTGCCCAGTGCCATCGTCTGGTTGTAGAAGCTCCCCGAATTCGCGACCAGGTCCTCGTGGCTGGTCGCGAGGAAGGGTTCGGCCTTCCACTCCTCGTCGTCGCTCTCGGTCGCGATGAGTGCGCCGTCTATCTCGCCCGCCGCGAGCAGGTGGCTCAGCACCGAGGTGACCACGCCGCCGTCCTGTGCGCCCTCGCGCCAGTCCTCGTCGACGCGGGCGGAGAACTCGGTGATTGGGTCGCCCGCCCCCGTCACGTTGTCCTCGCCGCCGGTGATCGTCCACTGGCGCTCGTACCGCAGGCCGCCCCGGGGGCAGAAGTCCCAGCACAGCGAGCAGCCGGTGCACATCTTCACGAGTTCGGGGAGGTCGTCGTCGCCGATGCCGATGGAGTCCGAGGGACAGGCCGCGACGCAGGTGCCACACTGGATGCACCGCCCCTCGTCGATGACGGCCTCGTCGAGCTCCATGAACCAGGTCTTCCCGTCCGGCGTCTCGATGTCGTTCATCTCGCTCCTGATGGCGGCGGGTGGCGTCTCCAGACTTGCACCGTCCGGCAACTGGACCCGGGTGGCGGGGTCGCCGTCGTCGACGTTCTGGCTGGTGTTCTCGGCAGGTCGGGTGAACGAGAGGTCGCCGAGGCTCCCGTCGGCATCGACGTTCACGGGGCGACTGCCGCCGTCGGTGACGGGGGCAGCGTCGCCGCAGGTGCAGGTGTCGCCGGAGCAGCCAGCGTCACCCCCTGACGAACTGGTCGAAACGGTCGGGACTGTCGGGTTCCCGGCGTCCCGGTCGGTCTCGGGGACGTGTGGGACGGGGGCCGGGTCACGCTCTCGCTTGCCGTCACCCGGTTCGGTCAACTCCGGGGCCACGTCGGCCGGAATCACGGACTCGTACTGCTCCGGGGCGTCGCCCCGCTCCTCGTCCTCAGTCGCCATGTGCGACACCTCCCGAGACGTTCGCGTCGGCCCGTTGCATGACCTGCCGAAGCCGGTCGTTGCCGACCCGGCGGCACCACTGGTAGAAGCGCTCGCCGGCCTCGCGGTCGGTCACGAACGCCTGCAGGAGCTGTTCCAGTGCGGGAACCACCGCGTCCGCAGGCACCGCGGTCTCGACCCAGTCGAGGAACTCGTTGTCGCTGCCGAGACTCCCGCCGAGGCCGAAGTCGACACCCTCGACGATGTCGTCACCCTCGCCGCCGCGGTCGATCTTGACGGTCTCGCCGCGGAAGCCGACGTCCGCAATCTGGGGCTGGGCACAGGAGGCGGAACAGCCGGACAGATGCAGCCTGACCACGTCCACGTCATCCGGGACGACGACCTGTTCGTCGAGTGCCTTCGCCCACCGGCGGATGCGGAGCTTGGTCTCGATGATGCCGTAGTTGCAGAACTCGCTGCCGGTGCAGCCGACCGCGCCGCGAGAGAACGGGCCGGGGTCTGGCTGGTAGTCCGCCGCAAACGGTTCGGCGAGCAGGTCGTCGACCCTGTCTTCGGGGATGTGACTCACGAGGAAGTTCTGGTCGGTGGCGAGTCTGACGGTCGCGTCCTCGGTGCCGTACGCCTGGGCGGCGCGGGCGGCCGCGGCGAACTCTTCGCCGCCGATACGGCCCGCGACGACGTTGAACCCGACGTACCTGAGCGAGTCGTCTTTCTGCGTGTGGACGCCGACGTGGTCGCCGCGGTAGCCCTCGGTCAGGTCGGTGCCCCTGCCGGGGAGGTCGACCGTGCAGCGGTCCCGGACCGCCTGCTCGAACGTCTCGGGACCGAGTTGCTGGACGAGGTAGCGCATCCGGCAGACGCCGCGGTTGTGGCGGTCGCCTAACTCCTTGAACGTCTGGGCGACGGCGCGACAGAACTCGACTACGTCCTCGGGTCGGACGAACACGTCGAGGTCCGAGGCCATCCGCGGGCCGTCGGAGAGACCGCCGCCGACCCGGACGTGAAAGCCGTAGAAGTCCTCACCGTCCACGACGCTGCGAGCCGGAACGAGCCCGAGGTCGTTTATCTGGGACTGCGCGCAGTCGTGCCGGCAGCCCGTGATGGTGAGTTTGAACTTCCGGGGCAGGTTGGCGTACTCGCGATTCCCGGTGAAGAAGTCAGAGACTGCGTCGACCACCGGCTGGGCGTCGAAGCACTCGTGGTGGTCCAGTCCGGCCGCGGGACAACCCAGCACGTTCCGGGCGGAGTCGCCACAGCCCTGGACCGTCGTCAGGCCGACCTCGTCGTAGCGGTCCCATATCTCGGGGAGGTCCTCGATGCGGATCCAGTGCATCTGCACGTCCTGTCTGGTCGTGATATCGAGGTAGGCGTCGCCCCACACGGGATTCTGGTCGCTCCCACCGTGTTCGGGCGGGGCGGTCGCGTACTCGGTGGCGACCTCGCCGATGACCCTGGCCTGTTCGGGTGTGAGTCGGCCGCCGGGGACCTTCGTCCGCAGCATGAAGTAGCCGCGATGGTTGCCGTGGGCGTACAGCCCGGCCCACTTCAGCCGTTCCCACTCGCCGTCGCCGGCCCGTTCCTCGATATCCGCGAACGAGAGGCCTTCGGCGGCGTACTCCCGCACGTCGTCGAGCACGTCGAGCGGGTGCTTCTCCTGTTTCCAGCGTTCGACCGTATTCATGAGTAGAGCTGCGCGTTGCCGCGCTAGGTAATCACATACACGCCGGTTGCGGGGTTGTACCTCCCC
Source organism: Haloarchaeobius sp. HME9146 (assembly GCF_025399835.1). Classification (NCBI taxonomy): domain Archaea; kingdom Methanobacteriati; phylum Methanobacteriota; class Halobacteria; order Halobacteriales; family Halorubellaceae; genus Haloarchaeobius; species Haloarchaeobius sp. HME9146. The sequence goes on along the minus strand of NZ_JAODVR010000001.1, from coordinate 3,092,876 downwards.
GTCCCGGCCATACCTGTCGCGTCACCGAGATGGACGACGACGTTGCCGGTTCCTGTGACGTGCTACCGAGGGACGAACTTCGAGAGGACCCCCGGAGAAGCGGTGAGGGCCGCGGTGGTCGTGTCTCAGTTCGTCTCGGTGACGCCTGCTCGTGTCACCAGCGTGGCCCGACCGGCCACCGCTGCCTGCTCAGACCGGGTCCGTCGGGAGGTCGTACGGCTCGGGCTGGCTCCCGTCGGTGTCCGTGAAGTCGTACTCGCGGGCGAGGTCGCCCACTTTGAAGATGCCGCCGGTCTTCGAGAACACGTCCTCGTCGGCCGCCAGCGCGACCACGGCCCGGCCGACGAACTCGGGCGAGTGGGTGCCTTCGGGCAGCTCCTCGCCGACCGAATCGAACGACGAGACGACTCGTTCGGTCCGGGTGAAGCCGGGATAGACCACGAGTGAGGTCACCCCGTCGGGTTCGAGTTCGTACGCCATCCCCTGATGCAGGCGGTCGACCGCGGTCTTGGCCACGTCGTAGGGGACGCTGCCGCGGAACTTCTCGCCGTCACCCGCCGAGATACCGACGATGAGGCCGTCTTGCTGGGCACGCATCAGCGGGGCCGCGAGCTGGCTGGTCGTGAAGTGCGCCCGGACGCCGGCGTCGAACATGCGGTCCCAGCGGTCGATGGGTTGCTTCCAGAACGGGTAGCCGAACGTCTCGTCGTGGCCCTCGTAGCCACCCCAGACGTTGTTCACGAGCAGGTCGAGGCCGCCGTGGTCGCTCTCGATACGGTCGAACAGCGTCTCGACCGCCGAATCGTCCGTGTGGTCGCACTCGACGGCGATGCCCTCGCCACCGGCCTCGGTGACGAGTGTGGCCGTCTCCGTCACCGTCCCGGGCATGTCCTCCGTCGTGTCCTCCGCGACGCTTCGCCCGGTGACGTACACCGTTGCGCCGGCCGCCCCGAGTTCTTCGGCGATGCCTCGACCGACGCCGCGACTCGCCCCGGTCACGAGCGCGACGGTATCCGAGAGGTCTCTCATGGGGTGTGTACGGTACGGAGGGGGAAAAGGTCGTCTCGCAAACTCGATTCCGGGTCAGTGGCCGGGTGAGTCGGCCGTGACCGTCGCGGTCCGGGTCGCGTCGCTGTCCGGGCCGATGGCACGGAGGAACCAGCCGGTCACGGCCAACCCAGCCACACTCAGGAGGACGAAGACGACTATCTGTGGCGCCGAAACCGGCTGCCCGTCCCGGAGCATCACGGCGACCATCGCCAGGACCGCGAGCCCGAGCGTCGTCGCCTTCACGAGCAGGACGGCAGTGAAGGCGTACCCCCAGGCGCGCCCCCGCCACAGCCAGTACGCCGACAGCGCGAACGCGGGCAGGAGCACCGCGAGGTCGAGCGACTGGATGACGGGCGTGACCAGGCCGGTGTTCTCGATGGCCGCCGGGATGGTCCCCGAGATGCTCGCGGGTACCACGTCGGCCAGCCAGAGCACGCCGACCAGCAGCGCCACGACGACCTGGTAGGCGACGGCCGCCCGGACCGGCCCGTCGCCGACCTGCCGGCGCACCACGTCGGGGTCGAGTCGTGCGACCCCCGCGGCGAGCGTGAACAGCGCCAGCCCGAACAGTGCAACGTACACGAGATAGAGCGGGTTGAACGCCGTCATCACCGCGTAGGAGGCGTAGGTGTACAGCAGGTAGCCGGTGACGCCGAGCCAGGCGACGTACCCCCGGACCGACCCGCGTGCCGCCAGGAGGAGCGCGACGGCCAGCGCCGGGACCGCCACCGTCAGCGTCAGGAAGTCCTGGCCGTAGAGCTGCGGGAGGAGCGGGTCCGAATCGCGGTAGAGCGACGGCACGAGCAGGCCCGCACCGGCGGCGAGCGTCGCCAGAACGAGCGTCACGAGCGAGGCGGCCAGGAGCCGGCGTGGCAGCGCGAGAGAGGATGTGCCCATCGCGCTACCTCGCGGTGGCCGCGTCCGGTTCGCCGGCCGCCGACTCGCCCTCGACGAACTCGGCGAACCCGACGGCGAACTCGTCCACCGCGTCCCAGTCGGTGTACTCGTAATCGCGGGACGTGTCCGTGTCGCCGGTCGCCTCGCTGGCGATCTTCTTCATCATGACGCGCTTGAGCAGGCCGTACTCGGAGTAACGGATGGCCCCCGCGAAGCTGGCCACCCGGTCGGGATGCCAGCTCGTCTTCTCGACGAACTCCTCGACGTAGCGGGCGGCCTCGAGCTGTCTGGCCTCGTCCTCGACCGCGCTCGACAGGCAGACCTGGAAGAACCCGGACGGGCGCGACGCGAGTTCGCGCCGGTTCTCCCGGACGAACGCGGCGACGTGCTTCTGGTGGGTCCCCATGTGGATGGACGCACCGACGAGCACCGCGTCGAAGGCCGTCACGTCGAGTGTGGGCGGCAACTCGGTCAGGTCGACCGTCGTGACCTCGTGGCCGCGTGCCGCGAGGTCCGCCTCGATGGCGGCGGCTACCTTCGCTGTCTGTCCTTCACCGGTCCCGTAGCACACGAGGAAATCGGCCATGTGTCTGTCACCACGTAGAGATTCGACGTATCGGACCGAATAGTCGTCTCAGATTCTCTCCCGGTGGGAACGACTCGCTGGCCGGGTGGGGGTGCGCGCTTTCTGTGACCGTGGCCTATACCAAGGTATGGCGAAGGCGTACGAGTCCGAGAGTGAGGAGACCGCACGACTGGTCGCCCTGAGTGACGGCGTCATCGCCATCGCCATCACGCTGCTGGTACTGGACCTCACCGTCCCGACCGTCACCGGTGGCGCAACCGACCGTGCCCTCACCGAACTGGTGTTCGAGCAGGGGCACGAACTGTTCGGCTACGTGCTCAGCTTCCTGGTCATCGGCCTCTACTGGGTGCTCCACCGGCGGGTCTTCATCTACGTCACCGGGCACGACCGCAAGGTGCTGTGGCTCAACCTCGTCTTCCTGCTGTTCGTGGCGTTCCTCCCCTTCGCGACCGCCCTGTTCACGGCCTATCCGACGACCCGGTTCGGCGTCGTCTTCTACTCGGTCGTCCAGGCCATGACGGGCCTCTGCCTCGCGCTCCTGTGGGTCCACGCCGCGCGCAGGCATCTCATCGCGGAGGGGCTCACCTCGCCCACCGTCCTGCTCCAGGCGGCCCGGTTCCTGGCGACGCCGACGGTCTTCACGCTCGCGGCGCTCCTCGCGTTCGTGAATCCAACGTTCGGTATCCTCTCGTGGTTGCTCCTCGTGCCGGTCAACGCGTTCTTCGAGCTCAGACTCGTCAGGGTCACGGCGTGACCGGCAGGTATCGCGTCACGCCCAGTAACGGACTGGCCGCCGGCAGGTACCGGTGACCTCCGTGCGGTCCTCGGTCGCGACTCGCGCCCGAACAGGCCTCACTCGACGACGTAGCCGGCCGTTCGCTCGGCGGTTCCAGCCGCGAGACGCTTGCCGACCGCGGTCACCCACCGGGCGCGCTCGGGGAACTCGATGGTCCCGAAGACGGCTCCGGTTTCGATGTCGATGCCAGTGACGGTCGCACCACTGGTGCCCCAGACGACGCCGGCCGCTGGCTGGACTGCCACACCTTCCGGGCCGGCGGCGGTGCTCGAATCGTCCGTCGCCGAGGCGATGTGCCCCCGCCAGCGAACAGACCCCGTGCCGGTATCGAGCGCGTACAGGTTCGACCTTCCACCGACGAGCAGCGTGTCGCCGACGGCCTGGGCGTGTCTGGTCCGTTCGTTTATCGGTGTCCGCCAGCTGGTCTCGCGGCTGGCCGCGTCGATGGCCTGGACCTCGGTATCTGCCGGCAGGTACACGGTCCCCTCGTGTGCCACTGGCGGGCCCGTCGCGCCGCTGCGGTCCTGCTCCCACACGCGTTCGAAGTCGGGGAGCGAGAACGCGCCGACGTAGCCGTGGAACCCGGCGAACAGGGTGTCGTCGACCACGACCGCACCGACGAACTGGTCGTTGACGGGCTGGCCGGACCAGACGAGGTCGAGGGTCTCCGCGTCGAACGCGAACAGCGTGTCCTGGTCACTACCGTGCCCGGGGTCTGCGCCGACGACCAGCAGGTCGTCGACGAGCTGCGGTTCCCCGTGGAAGTTCTCGGAGTGTTCGACCGTGGCCTGGGCTGCCAGCGCACCACCGTCCCGGCGGAACTTCTTGACCGTGCTCGTCGATGCCCCTCGCTCCTGGCCAGCGACGTACACGAACTCGTCCGTCACGACCGGGAGACAGGCAGCTTCGATGTCACCGGGGACCGATTGGTTCCACTTCCTGCTCCCGTCGGACACGGCGGCCACCTGGACGCCGACGCGCCGGGTCGTGACGAGGTCGGTGCCATCGGCGACCCCGGCCTGCCCGTACCGGGACTCTTCCCACACCTCCTTCACCTTCGGCGTCACGTCGGTCGTCGTCGACTCGGTCTTCACACTTGTCGTCGACTCGGCCTTCACACTGCTGGGTTCGCCCGTCGTCGACGGCTCCCTGGCCGGCCCGGCCTCCTCGGTGGTGTCTTGGAGCCGGAGGCAGCCGGCGCTGAGAAGCGACGCGAGGCCACAGACGACGGTGCGTCGTCGCGTCATCTCACACCTCCTCTCACCCATCTGGTGTCTTCATACCGACTGTTCCGCCGGTCGTCTCTCGGATGCGCCAGTGCGATGTGGCCGTTCATGGCACCTGATAGCACTTCCTGCCGTCGACGTTTCCGGCGACCACGCGGTCGCCGTCGGCCGCGAGCCAGTCAGCCCACTCACCGACTTCGCCCCGGCCGACGACCTCTCCGGTCGTGCTATCGATGCCAGTGACGTTGTACTTCCCGAGCCCCCAGACGAGACCCTGGTCCGCTTCGACGGCGAATCGGTTGGGCGAAAGCCCATTCGAGGTGTCCTGGCCGACCGAGGTCTGCCAGCGCAGCTCCCCGGTCGCCCTGTCGAACGCCGTGGCGTAGGTCGAACTGCCGACGAAGACCGTATCCTCGACGACCCGGATCGCCTCCGCCCGCCCGAACCGCATCGATTTCCACCGCGTCTCCCTGGTGGCCGGGTCCAGACACCGAACGCAGGAGTCCCCCGGCACATAGAGGAGCCCGTCGTGGGCCACCGGCGGGCTGCCGAGGCCTGCACCATCGTCTTCCCAGAGCAGGGAGAAGTCGGGAAACGAGAACAGGGCGTCGAAGTTGAAGAAGTTCGTGTAGATCAATCCGTCGACGACGGCCGCACCGATGAATCGCTCCGTGGTCGGCTGGCCGGACCACGTCACTTCGAGGGTATCGGCGTCGAGGGTGTACAGGGTATCGTTGTCGTTGTACGTCTCGATACCGAGGACGAGGGTGCCGTCGGCGAGGTGTGGCTGCCCGATGAACGGGGTTATCCGTTCGATGGTGTTCTGGGCCACAATCGCACCGCTGCGACGGTCGATCTTCAGGACGAGATTCCCCGATTCGTCTTCGTTCCGGCCGGCAGCGAACACGTAGTCGTCTGTCAGTAGTGGAACGCAGTCCGTCCCGATTCGCGCGAGCGACCGCTGTTCCCAGCGGGTGTCTCCCGACGAGACTTCCGTCGCCTGCACCCCGTGATCCCAGGCGTTGATGAGGAGTCCGTCATCTGCGACGCCGTATTTCGTTCGACGCCGGTCTTCCCACCGCAGCTGGAGCGATGGACCGGGGTCGGTCTCCGTCTCCGTCTCGGTCTCGGTGTCCGTCGGTTCGGCCGTGTCCGTCGGTTCGGCAGTCGCCGTTTCGGTGTCGGTGGCAGTCGCACTGGCGGTCTGCGTCCCCTGCGTCGTGCGCCGTCGGGTCCCCGTCGCTCCGGTCCCCGGCTCGCCCGTCGCGTTCGCCTCCTCGAGACGGAGACAGCCCGACCCGAGCGACAGTCCCAGACCCGCCAGGACTGTGCGCCGGTCGACCGCCCGTCCACGCGCTTGAAAGCCCCACATAATTCTGCGGGAAGAACTGTTAAGTAAAGTAGTTTCGGGACTGATACGGACACCACGACCGTCCGGCCCGACCCACCGTTCCGGGACCGCTTCACCGCGCTCCTGCGAGTCCGAGTCCCCCGACCGCGGCCGCCAGCAGGTAGCCCCCGATTGCGACGAGGACGATGGTGCCGCCGGCGGCGATACCGTAGGTGTACGAGAGCGTCGTCCCCGAGAGCACCGCGACCTGGGCGGCGACGATGGCGAACACGAGGGACTGCCGGAAGCTCCCGGCGACCTGCATGGCGGTCGCGACCGGGACGACCAGCAACGCGGCGACGAGGATGACGCCCATCATCTGCATCGCGCCGACGACGACCAGTGCGGTGAGGACGACGAGCAGCCGGTTCAACCAGTCGACGCGCATGCCCGCGGTGTGGGCCGCCGCCTCGTCGAAGGTGACGTAGAGCAGCTGCCGGTACGCGAGCGCGACCACGAGCGCGACGACCGCGCTGAGGACCACCAGTCGCTCTACGGCGGGGCGCGTCAGCGTCGACAGGCTCCCGAAGAGGTACTGACCGATGCCGACCGCGATGCCGCCGCTGGTGAGGCTGATGAGGACGGTCCCGAGGGCGAACCCGCCGGTGAGGACGATGGCCATCGACACGTCGTTGTACACCTCGGTGTGCTCCGAGAGGAGCTGGACGAGCAACGCGGCGAGCACGGCGACCACGAGGGCGGTGAGGTACGGCGAGACGCCGAGGCCGACCGTCTCGCCGAGGAACAGGCCGACGGCGACCCCGGCGAAGGCGGTGTGGGCGAGCGTGTCGCCGATCATCGACAGCTGGCGGTGGATGAGGAACGACCCGACCAGCGGGGCGACGACGGCGATACAGACCCCTGCGATGAACGCGCGTTGCATGAAGGGGTAGCCGAGCATCTCGGCGAGGAACCCGAGGAAGGTGGGCTGGAAGGGGGATGTGCTGGAGAGTGACGCGACAGAGAGGGTGAGCGTGGACATGGTCAGTGGTGGTGATGGTGGTGGTCGAGCAGTCGCTGGTTCGCTCCGTAGGCATCGGTGAGGGCGTCGCTCTCGGAGAAGTCGAGCGAGTCCCCGTGGAAGAAGAGCCTCCGGTTGATGCAGGCGACCGTCGAGGTGTAGGCCGTGACGACGCCGATGTCGTGCTCGACGAGGACGATGGTGAGCCCCTCGGCGTTCAGGTCCCGGAGCAGGTCGTAGAACTCCTCGCGGGACTCGGCGTCGACCCCGACGGTCGGCTCGTCGAGTGCGAGCAGGTCCGCCTCGGCGGCGAGCGCCCGGGCGATGAACACCCGCTGGCGCTGCCCGCCCGAGAGCGCCGAGATGCGGCGGTCCTGCAGGTCGGTGACGCCGACGCGCGCCATGGCCTCGGCGACCGCCTCGCGGTCGTCGGTCCCGAACCGCCCGAGGCCGACGTGGGGGTACCGGCCCATCCTGACGACCTCGTGGACCGTGATGGGCATCCCGCTCGCGGTCCCGGTGGTCTCCTGGGCGACGTAGCCGACCTTCGTCCCATCGGAGAACCGGCGTGCGGGCTCGTCGAAGAGTCGGACCTCGCCGCTGTCGGGGCGGACCAGCCCGAGCATGAGCCGGAGCAGGGTCGTCTTCCCCGACCCGTTCGGGCCGACGAGCCCGAGGAAGTCGCCTGCCTCCACGGCAAGCGAGACGTCCTCGACTGCGGGCTGCCCGCCGTACCCGAAGGTCACGTCGGTGAGCTCGACGACGCTCATTCGGCCCCCAGGGCCGTCGCCAGCGACGGCAAGTTCACGTTCTCCATCACGTCGACGTAGCCCCAGCCCCGCTCGTGCCACTCGTCGGTGAGGCTCGGGACCGGCGTCAGGGGCAGGACCTCGGTCGCGTCGGTCTCGGCGACGAGCTGGGTCGCGGCCCGGTCGGACTCGAATACCGGCGCGAGCAGGTACTCGATGTCGTGCTCGTCGATGACGGCCTGCGCCCGCGTGATGTCCTTCGGCGTGGGAGTCGCGTCCGGCGCGATCCCGGTCAGCGCCTCGACGTGGAAGTCGTAGCGGTTCCCGAGGTACTGGAAGGAGTTGTGGCCCGCGACGAGGACGGTGTCGGTCGTCCGGTCGGTCAGTCGCTCCTCGAACGTCGCGTCCATGGCCGCGAGGCGGTCGGTGAACGCGTCCGCGTTCTCGGCGTAGGCCGCCTCGTTGTCCGGGTCGACGCTCGCGAGGCCGTCGGCGATGGTCCGGACCGCCCGGGTCGCCCGGTCCGAATCGAGCCAGAAGTGGGGGTCCACCGCGCCGTGGTCGTCGTGTTCCTCCTCTTCGTGGTGCTCGTCGTCGTGACCCGATTCGTCGTGGTGTTCTTCCTCGTGCCCGCCGTCGGCCGGCAGCAGGTCGATGCCCTCCCAGGCCTCGATGACGTGGACGTCCGCCCCGTCGTCGCGGACGTTCCGGACGAGTTTGTCTGCCCAGGGCTGGAACCCCTCGCCGACGTAAACGAACCCGTCGGCCCCGTGGACCTTCCGCTGGACGTCGGGGCCCGGTTCCCAGCCGTGGCCGTGCTGGCCGAACGGGATCAGGTTGTTCACGGCGAGGTCGTCACCTGCCACGGCGCTCGCGAAGTCCGAGACCACGAAGAAGGAGGTCTGGACCGTCGTCTCGCCCTCGCCGCCCTCGGACCCGGTTGTGATGGACCCGAGACAGCCGGCGAGTGCCGCTGTCGTTGCCGCGCTCCCGAGAAGGACGCTCCGGCGCGTCGTTCGTTCCATGTTGCTAACGAAAACACGCTAGTTAATAGCTCTTGTTAACTTCTTGGCCGATTATTAACAACAACTGCCTCGGGCTCCCGTGGCCGCGATGGCCGCTCCGCAACCACTAAACGCGGCTCACACCAACCACCGTGCAATGGCTGACTGGACCGAAAAGTATCGCCCGAGAACCCTGTCGGAGGTCCGGGGGAACGACAAGGCCCGCAAGCAGTTCAAGCAGTGGGCCGACACGTGGGACGACCACCGGCAGGCCGCCATCATCCACGGCTCGCCGGGGGTCGGAAAGACCTCTGCGGCGCACGCGCTGGCCAACGACATGGGCTGGCCGGTGATGGAGCTGAACGCGAGCGACTCGCGGACTGCCGACGACATCAAGCGCTTCGCCGGGCGCGCCTCGCAGAACCAGACGCTCGGCGGCGGCAGCGGCGGCCGCCAGCTGCTCATCGTGGACGAGGCCGACAACTTCCACGGGAACAGCGACTACGGCGGCTCGCGCGAGGTGACCCGCATCGTCAAGGAGGCGAACCAGCCCATCGTGCTCATCGCGAACGAGTTCTACGACATGAGCAACAGCCTCCGGAACGCCTGCAAGGACATCCAGTTCCGCGACGTCTCGAAGCGCTCCATCGTGCCCGTCCTCCGAGACCTCTGCCGCAAGGAGGATATCGAGTACGAACAGGACGCGCTGGAGAAGATCGCCGAGAACACGAGCGGCGACCTGCGCTCGGCCGTCAACGACCTGCAGGCGCTCGCCGAACAGGGCCAGCGACTCACCGTCGACGACGTGGTGATGGGCGAGCGGGACAAGACGGAGGGCATCTTCGACTTCCTCGACGACGTCATCAAGCACAAGGGCGCACAGGAGGCGCTGTATGCGGCCTACGACGTGGACGAGACGCCCGACGACCTGCTGAACTGGGTCGAGGACAACATGCCGAAGGACTACCGGGGCGACGAACTCGCCGACGCCTACGGCTACATCGCGCGGGGCGACACCTGGCTCGGCCGGGTGCGCTCGACGCAGGACTACTCGTTCTGGCGCTACGTCACCGACAACGTGGCCGCGGGCGTCGCGGCCTCGCGCCAGCACGACCACGGCGGCTGGACCCGGTACGGCCCGCCGAGCTACTGGTCGAAGCTCGGACGGTCGAAGGGCACCCGGAAGAAGCGCGACGCCATCGCCCGCAAGATCGCCGAGAAGGGCGGCTTCAGCATCGCGACGGCCCGCCGGGACGTGATGCCGTTCCTGGCGACGATGACCCACCACTGCAAGCCCCGCGACCTGACCGTCCAGATGGCCGCAGTCTACGAGTTCGACGCCGCCGAGGTGTCGTTCATCACGGGGAGCGGTGAGAGCACGAACAAGGTCCAGGACATCGTCGCGGACGCCGAGGAGCTGCGCGAGACCGAGGCCGTCGAACACTCCGGTGGCGCGTTCGAGGGCTTCGCGAGCGATTCGACGCGGGGCGGGGCCGCCGCGGAATCGGCAGCCGACGGGGGCAAGAGCGAGGAGTCCGGCTCGGACGACGACCAGCAGACCCTCGGTGGCGGGGACAGCGCTGACACGACCGAACAAGCCGAGGAATCGGCAGATGAGGAGGCCGAGACGGACGACGGCCAGTCCGGACTCGACGACTGGATGTGAATTTCTCTCAAGGTTAAACTTCTTACCTGTTTGGCTGTGAAAAAATATCGGAAGGCTCAAGTTTCACGACTCCTGTTTTTCGTGTAGTTTTCCGATGAAACGCCCGCTTCTCGCACTGACGTTGGCCCTCATGCTCCTCGTGGCTGGCTGCAACACCGCCACACAGGACACCTCGACGACCATCGAGGACACCGAGGCAGCGACGTCCACCGCTACGACCGTACAGACGACGACCACGGCGACACAGACGCCGACCGCGACGCAGACGACCACGTCCGAACCGGCCAAGGAGTCCTGCGAGTACTCCGGCCAGGGTGACGACGACATCGTCCAGGAGAGCGGCGTCTGCCTCGGCTTCGACGCCGACCAGGTGTACCGCAACATCCTGGAGATGACCGGCTCGAACGTCACGCAGGGCCCCTCCATCCAGTCGAAGAGCCCCGAGCAGACCACGCCGTACACCTTCGACCAGTTCGGCTTCAGCAACCAGTCGTTCCAGGCCGTCATGGGCATCGCCCCCGAGGGCACGCCCAGCGTGTACGTCGCTGGCTACGCCCAGCCGCAGATGAACCCCGACGGTGGCGTCGAGGTCAACGTCGTCATGCGCTACATCGCGAAGCAGGACGGCTCGCCCGCCCCGGGCCGCACGCAGAACGCCTCCGAGGCCGAGGTCACCGCGGCCCACGAGTTCCTGCACGCCGTCCAGTTCTACCAGGGCAGCCAGGATCGCCTCGCCTCGAACCTCCGCAGTGACGGCGTGAACCTCGCGAACGTCGAGACCTCCCTCATCGAGGGCAGCGCGGTCTACTTCGAGAGCGAGTACCAGGAGCGGTACATGGGCAAGGAGGCCGCCTCCCGCTCGGTCGAGTCGTGGGCGAACTCCTCTGCGTTCTCGATGTACACGCTCGGCCCGTACGTGATGGGCGAGCGCTACACCAAGTTCCGCGTCAACTCCACCGCCGAGTTCGAGAAGCTCTACGACAACCCCGCGGTCACGATGGAGCAGATAATGCACAACAAGATGCCCGACGAGGACCTCCCGAAGAACCTCACCGTCGAGCAGGGGTCGGATTCGGTCTGGAACCAGTACTCCAAGTCCACCAAGGGCGAGCTGTTCCTGCGCTCGTCGCTCCGCGCCGAGGTCTCCGGTGAGCTCGCCGCCGCCGGGGCCGAGGGCTGGGGCGCGGACCGCCTGATGCAGTTCCAGAACACCAGCTACGCCGAGAGCTACAAGTACGGCTACGGCTGGACGGTCCGCTTCGACAACGCCTCCGAGAAGGAGGAGTTCGTCGACATCTACCAGCAGTGGCTCGACAACCGTGGCACCGAGCAGAACGGCGTCTACGCCATGGACGAAGAGCACAACTACCGTATGGTCGACATCGACTCCGAGACGGTCGTCATCCTGGCCGGTCACGAGAACTTCGTGACCCAGGCCACCGCGACGGGGAACAACTCCCACGTCACCATCACGATGACCGACTCCAAGCAGGCCGGTAGCGTGCAGGCGGACGACGACGGCGAGGATACCCGCGTCGTCGTCGACCAGCAGGCCGCGACCCGGGTCGTCGCGTAGAGCGAGGGCACCCCGACCAGCCGCGATTCTTCTCCCTGTTCTCTTCCTGCCGAGACACCGGACCGCTACTACCTCTCGATACCCGGCAACACGTCGTCCGGCAGGTTGTCCCGGACCCCAGTTACCGCGTCACCCGGCGAATCGAGCGCGAGTTCGGGGAGCGTGTACACCGGCAGGCCCGTCATGCGTTCGAGTTCTCCGGGGTTGGTCCGCTCTGCGACCGTCTCACCCGCGTACTCGTTCAGCACGATGCAGTGGACGTCGACACCACGTGCCCGGAGCGCGTCGACCGAGAGCGCGGTGTGATTGAGCGTCCCCAGCCCGGACCGTGCCACGAGAACCGTGGTCGGGTCGAGGTCGGCCACGAGGTCGAGTATCTCGTGCTCGCCGGCCAGCGGGACCCGGAGGCCGCCGACGCCTTCGAGGATGCCGACCGCGGGCTCGTCGAGGGCGGCTGCCGCCCGGTCGCGGACGTCCGAATACTGGAGGTCAACGCCCTCCTGTTCGGCCGCCACGCGGGGCGCGAGCGGCGGTTCCAGTCGGTCGAGACAGGTCGCGGCGGCCGGGTCACCACAGGCGGCCTGCACGAACCCGGCGTCGTCGTCCGGCGGGTAGCCGGTCTGGCAGGGTTTGACCGCCCGGGCATCGAGCCCCGTCTCGCGGAGCCAGCCGGTCAGCCCAGCGGTGACGACGGTCTTGCCGACGCCGGTGCCGGTCCCGACGACGGCCAGCCGGCGGCTCACAGCAGGCCCACCTCCTCGCCGGCGACGCGGAACGCCTCGATGCAGTCCTCGATGTCGGTCTTCGAGTGGGTCGCCATCGGGACGACGCGGAGGCGGCTCGTCCCCTCGGGGACCGTGGGTGGTCTGATTGCCGGTGCGACCACGCCGGCCTCGCGGACTGCGTCGGCGAGCGCAAGCGCGTCGGCCCGGTCGCCGACGACCACGGGGAGTATCTGCGAATCGCCCCACACCTGGTAGCCGAGGTCCTCCAGCCCGGTCCGGAGGTGAGCAGCGTTGCTCCAGAGCCGGTCGCGGCACTCCCCGTGGCGGGTGATGTGGAGGGCCTCGCTGGCGGCGGCTGCGGCCGGCGGGGCCAGCCCGGTCGAGAACACGAACGACCGGGCGGTGTTCACGAGGTACTCCACGAGCGTCTCGCTCCCGGCGACGTAGCCGCCCTGGCTCGCAAGCGCCTTCGAGAGCGTGCCCATCTGGACGTGGACGCGGTCTTCGAGCCCGTCGCGCTGGACGATGCCGCCGCCGTGGTCGTACAGGCCGGTCGCGTGCGCCTCGTCGACCATCACCCACGCATCGAACTCCTCGGCGGCGTCGCAGATGTCCGCGAGGGGAGCGACCGTCCCGTCCATACTGAACACGGAGTCGGTGAGGACGAGCCACGACTCGTCGCCCGGTCTGGTCTCGGCGCGGTGGGTCAGCTCCTCGTGGAGCGAATCGGCATCGCAGTGGTCGTACACGACGACATCAGCGTCGGCGAGCCGACAGCCGTCGATGATGCTGGCGTGGTTCAGTTCGTCGGAGAACACCACGTCGGGCGAGAGGGCGGCGATGGTGCCCACGTTGGCGGCGTAGCCCGAGGAGAAGGCGAGCGCGCGCTCGGTTCCCTTGACCTCCGAGAGCTGCATCTCCAGGTCGCGGTGGACCAGGGTATCGCCGGTCACGAGCCGGCTCGCGCCGGCACCGGTTCCGACCACGTCGGCGGCGTCGGCGGCGGCCTGCTGGACGCGGTCGTGCTGTGTCAGGCCGAGGTAGTTGTTCGACGCGAACACGAGGTGCTGTGTCCCGTCAAGGACTGGGAGGGCTGCGCCGGGGTCGGGGGCGAAGTAGCACCGTTCTGCGACCCTGTCCACCGGCTCGAGGTCGCGGTAGAGCGCGGCGTCTCGACGGTCGGCGACCCGTCCTGCCAGGTCGAACCCGCGGTTACTCATCTGGTTCACTGTTTGCACATCGCATCTTGAACGGTTCGGAATCCCGATACAGGTTCTTGCAGAAGAGAGTGTCCACTCGGCTGAGGCGCGTCCCGACGGGTCGCGGGCCTCTCAGAACCCGGGCATGAGCTCTGCGGGCCCGAAGACGCCGTAGCGACCGTCACGGTTCATCCGGACGCCGGCTTTCATGTAACCGAGTGCAGGCCCGTTCACGTTCGCCTCCATGCTCGTGCAGTCGTCGAGCTGGAAGGTGTTCGTGCCCGTCTCGCCGTCGAAGGTCGTCCCGGTGACGCTGACGGTCGTGGTCGTCGGCTTCTCGTCCTGCCGGACGTCGAGGACGCCACCGACGGTCACGTCCTCGGCGTCGCAGATACCGGCGCGTTCGAGCAACACGTCGTCGGCGTGCTCCATGTCGTGGAACTCCAGGACGCCGTCGTGCTCGTCGATGAGCTCCTCGATCTCCGCCTCGCTCATGTCCCGGGCGGTCCCGATGTCGTAGCCGTCGAGGTGGGCGATGTCCTCACGGACGGTCCCGCGGTTGTCCTCGTAGCCCGACTTGAGGCCGACGCCCCACCAGATCTCCACCGCCTCGACCTCGACGAACGACTGGGCGGCGAGTGCGGCCGCACCGGTCAGGAAGCCGGGGGTCGCGCCCGCGCCGCAGACGAAGGTCATGCCCGACTCGACGAAGGTCTCCTCGCGCTCGTCTAGCATGCCGATGACACGCGAGCGCTTGAGCACGTCCACGAGGACGCCCTCGTAGCCCGCCTCCGCGAAGCGTTCGGCCGTCTGTGGGATGAAGTCGTGGGTGAGGTTCGGGAGCGCCATGAGGACCGCGTCGATGTTCTCCGAGACGGCTTCGTCGATGACGTCCTGGATGGGTGTCTCGGTCGGCTCGCCCTGTGCGGAGGCGACGACGCCGGCGTCTTCCCCGTGCTGTTTGACAGCGGTCGTGCCGCCGTCGGTGCGCGCGTCGTCGTCGTCCCCGGGGGCGCTCGCGATGTTCCCCTCGGTCGCGTCGAGGAGTTCCGCCACGTCGAGGCCGTCGTGGTCGACCGCGATACCGTTGCGGTCGCAGGCCGCGACCGGGGTCACGCCCTCCTTGTGCTGTGCCACGTCGAGTGTTCGTCGGCCGATGCCACCGGTGCCGAGTACGGCGAAGGTGATGTCGTCCATAGCTGGGTAGGGAAGTCGGGGTCAGTCGTCGGTCGTCTGGCTGGCGGTGCTCGTTGCGGACCCGGCCGCGGTGCCGAGGTCGGGGTCCTCGCTGGCTCCCGACTTCACCGCGTCCGCGTCGAACTCGTTCGTCTCCATGTTCGGCTCCAGGCCGGCCCGCTCGATGACGCGGATGTCGTCGCCGGGTGTCTGGCCCTCGGTCGTGAGGTAGTCACCGGTGAGGATGCCGTCGGCACCCGCCTCGAAGGGCAGGTGTTGCTCGTCCATCGCGAGGTTGACCTCGCGCCCGCCGGTCAGGCGCACCCGGGCGTGCGGGTGGAGCAACCGGTAGACGGCGATGGTCTTCAGTATCTCCTCGGTGGTGATGTCGGCCGAGTCCGTGCCGCCCAACTCGGTGCCGGCGACCGGGTTGAGGATGTTGACCGGGAGCGAGGAGACGCCGATGTCCTGCAGGGCGATGGCCGCGTCGACCCGGTCGGTCGGCGTCTCGCCCATGCCGAGGATGACGCCGGCACAGAGGTCCATCCCGGCCGACTTGGCCACCTCGAGCGTGTGCACGCGGTCCGCGAAGTCGTGGGTGCCGACGATCTCCGGGAAGTACCGCGGCGAGGTCTCGATGTTGTGGTTGTAGTGCTCGATGCCCTCGTCGGCGAGGATGGCGGCCTCCTCTTCGGTGAGGATGCCGAGCGAGGCGTCCACGTCGAGGTCGCATTCGTCGCGGACCAGGCGGATGGCCTCGATGACCTCCGCCCACTCCTCGGGGCGCTGCTCCTTCGAGACACCGCGTTCGGCGACCACGATACCGAATCGCTGCGCGCCGTCGCGTTCGGCGCGCTTTGCGGCCTCGAGGACCTTCTCGGGCCCGAGGAAGCCGTAGTTCTCGATGCCGGTGTCGAAGTGGACCGACTGGGCACAGAAGCCACAGTCCTCGGCGCAGTTGCCGGCTTTCGCGTTCACGATGGAGCAGGCATCGACGGTGTCGTCGCCGAACTCCGACCGGACGTAGTCCGCGGCCGGTGCGAGGTCAGCGACCGGCTGGGCGACGAGCGCGAGCCCGTCCGTCCGGTCGAGCGTCTCGCCCGCGACCACCCGTTCGACGGCGTCGTCGACCGTCCTGTTTCCTGTCTCGTAAACCACATCCTAGCGCTCGGTTGACGAGTTGATAATCCTTGGGGTCGGGTCGGCTGTCGCTATCGGTCATCGGGTGTAGTTGTGATGCAAGTATGGCGAGTCAGGACTGCTACAGCGATTTTTTGGGTTTCATAATAGTGGCTATTATATCGATGTTCAACAGTAATTTAGAGACTCAAGTAGCAAATATTAAGTCATGCTGGCCCTCGGTTGATGACATGGTGGACCACACCAGACGTGACGTTCTCAAGCTCAGTGGGGGACTACTCGGTGGCATCGCGGTCGGCTCGACCGTAACCGCGGCCGAATCGACGGACCGATTCATCGTCAAAGCGAACGCCGAGGACCTCGGCAGCGACCTCTCGGTCGTCCACGCCATGGACCCCGTCGACTTCACGGTCGTCGAAGGCCCGGAGTCCGCGCTCGAATCGGCCGGCTTCGACTACGCGCCCGACGTCGAGATCCAGCTCGACAGGCCGACGATGAAGCAGGACGTCGGTGCCGAACTCGAAGACGAACCGCTCTACGGTCTCCAGTGGGGCAAAGAGGCACAGAACGTGCCCGAGGCCCACGAGGTCTCCCGCGGTGAGGGTACCCGCGTCGCCGTCATCGACACAGGCGTCGCCGCCGGCCATCCGGACCTCGCACACGCCGTGAACACGGACCTCTCGCAGGACTTCACCGGCGACGGCTACGGTGCTGCAAAGCCCGCTGGCGGCTACCACGGCACCCACGTCGCAGGTATCATCGCCTCGAACGACCAGAACGAAGCAGGCGTCGCGGGCACGGCCCCGGCGACCGAGATCGTCGACTGCCGGGTCTTCTCGCCCAGCGCACTGGCGAGCTTCGCCGACATCCTCGCGGCCGCCGTGTACTCCGCGGCCATCGGCTGTGACGTCGCCAACATGAGCATCGGCGCGTACCCGATCTCCCGCAAGGAACTCGGCTCGTTCTACGGCAAGGTCGTCAACAGCGTGATGGCGTACGGTCGCCGCCAGGGCACCCTCTACGTCATCTCCGCCGGCAACGACGCCGCGGACCTCCAGCACGACGGTGGCGTCATCTCGCTGCCGAACGAGGCCTCCAACGTGATGAGCATCTCGGCGACCGGCCCGGTCGGCTTCGGCTGGGGCGACGACGGCTTCGAGCAGCCGCCCGAGACGCCCGCCGTCTACACGAACTACGGTACCAACGCCATCGACGTCTCCGCACCCGGTGGCAACTACGACCCCGAGGCAGCCGCCAACGACGTCCCCGGCTGGTACTACGACCTCGTCCTCAACGCCATCTCGCTGCCGGTCTTCGGCGACGATGGGTCCTACCTCGGTGCCCAGCACACCTACAGCTGGGTCGCTGGCACCTCGATGGCCGCCCCGAACGTCGCGGGCGCAGCCGCACTCGTCGCCAGCCAGATGAGCAGTTCCAACGCCAACAAGGTCCGCAACGTGCTCCGCCGCACCGCGCGTGACGTGGGCGACAAGCCGTACCACGGCGCTGGCTTCGTCGACGTCGAGGCCGCCGTCAAGGACTGAACCCAATCGACATCCCGTCGATACCCTTCAACACATTCCGTTTTCGCCGGCTTCCGCACCCGCGAGCCGCTGGCTCGTCACTCCCGGTACGTGCTCCGTCCGAGGGTGTCGTTCAGCGGGCAGTACTGCACCCGCGCCTCGTAGATGGAGAACGCGCCGCAAACGAACAGGACGACCGCCAGTGCGAGGTTCGTGAGTCCGGACAGGACGGGCACGACGAGGACGGCGAGTGCCGCCAGTACGAACACGATTCCGAGCGTGTACCGGACCGTTCGCTCTATCCCGCCGATGTTCCGTTCGTGCCCGATACCGAGCGTCCAGCGGTAGAGCTGTCCGGCCGCATCGGCGACGCCGCCTCCCCTGGTCTTATCAGTCGATGCCATGGTATCAGTTGGTCGCAACGGGGGATAGCGGTGCCGGCGAGGAGAAACCGCGGTTCGAGAAAGAAGGCGTGTTGGCTGCAGGTGCTATAACAGCCGACCGAGGAACCGCTGTCCGCGCTCCGTCTCGGGTTCCTCGAAGAACTCGTCTGCAGGTGTCACCTCGACGATCTCACCCTCGGCCATCAGCACGATGCGGTCACCGACCTCCTTCGCGAAGTCCATCTCGTGGGTGACCACGAGCATGGTCATGCCCTCCGAGGCGAGGTCGCGCATGACCTCGAGCACTTCACCCACGAGTTCGGGGTCGAGTGCGCTCGTGACCTCGTCGAACAGCATCACCTGCGGGTTCATCGCGAGTGCCCGGGCGATGGCGACGCGCTGTTGCTGGCCGCCGGAGAGTTCGTTCGGGTAGGACTCGTCCTTGCCCGAGAGACCGACCTGCTTGAGCAGGTCCCCCGCCTGGACCATCGACTCGCCTTCGTCCTGTCCTTTCACCTCGATGGGTGCGAGGGCGACGTTCTCGATGGCGGTCTTGTGCGGGAAGAGGTTGAAGCTCTGGAACACCATCCCGATACGCTGGCGGAGTCGGTTGATGTCCGCCTCCGGGTCCGAGATGGGTTCGCCGTCGAGGCGAATCTCTCCCGACTGGATCTCTTCGAGTCGGTTCGTACAGCGAAGCAGCGTCGACTTCCCGGAGCCCGAGGGGCCGATGACGACGACCACTTCGCGTTCTTCGACGGCGAGATCGACGTCCTTGAGGACGTGGTTCTCGCCGAAGTACTTGTTCACGCCATCGAACTCGACGAGGGAATGCTGGTCGCTCACGACATGTCACCTCGGCTGCCCATGAACATCCGCTTGAGCTGTGCAGTCTTCGAGTCGCTCTCACCACTGCCCCAGTCGGCGCGCTCTTCGAGCACGCTGACGAGGTAGCTCATCGACATCGTGATGGCGAGGTAGAACAGGCACACCCAGACCAGCGGCGTCCACGCGTCGAGCTGGTTGGAGTTGATGTTCCGGAACAGGCTCATTATCTCGGGGACGGCGATGACCGTCAGGAGCGAGGTGTCCTTGACCAGGATGATCTGGTCGTTCCCGATGGCAGCGAGCGCGTTGCGCCACGCCTGCGGGAGGACGACCTGCCGGAGTGCCATCACGCGGGACATCCCGAGCGAGCGCGCGGCCTCCATCTGCCCTTCCGGGACGGCTTCGATACCGCCACGGACAGCTTCACCGACGTACGCACCGTGGTTCAGCGTCAGGCCGATGATGGCAGCAGGTATCTCCCAGTTCTGGATGGGGAAGGTGCCGGTTGCCCAGAGGCTCGGGATACCGAAGTAGATGAGGAACAGCTGGAACAGCAACGGCGTCCCACGGAAGAACTCCACGTAGCCCTTGGCGATTCGCCCCGTGATGGGCGAGGTGGAGATGCGCGCGAGTCCGACGAGGACGCCGAGTGAAACCGACAGCACGCTGGAGATCCCGACGATCTGGACGACGAGCAGGAACGCTTCGACGAACCGCGGGAATACGACCTGGAGCAGTTCGGTGTCCACCTGTGTGGACACGATGTACCCGACCATCGTCAGGACGACCACGACGAACGTGGCTGCCAGTACTTCACCGACGCGACGGACCAGCCGGTCCCGCATGAGCAGGGAACTGGCCGTCCCCTCACTGCCTGCGTCCGTTTCCGCTGTTGCGCTGGACATGGCTACGGATTAGCCCTGGAAGTAGTTGCTGTAGATGTCGTCGTACGTTCCGTTCTCCTTGATGGCGGCGATGGCGTCGTTGACCTCCGAACGGAAGTCGTCGTCGTCCTGCCGGAACGCGATACCGTAGTTCTCGACGGTGAGGGTGAGGTACGGCGGTGCCTCCTGCCCAGCCTCGACGGCGGCTCCGTCGCCCTCGAGGAATACCACGGCGTCGTTCTCGTTCGCGAATTCGGCGCTGACCGTGTTGTCGTTGATGACGGCCGACACCTGGTTGTTGGTCAGCGCGTCGAACGCGCCCGTAATCTGGTCGTAGCTCTTGAGGGTCAGGTCGCCACCGAACTCCTCTTTGAGCTGTTCTGCTGCGGCCTCGCCGGTCGTCCCCTTCTGCACGCCGACGTTCTTGCCCTTCAGGTCCTCCTTCGCGGAGATGTTGCCGTCCTTGAGGACGAGGACGGTCTGGTACGCCGTGAAGTACGGGTCAGAGAAGTCGACCTCCTGTGCGCGTTCGTCGTTGATGGTCATCGCGCTCATGATGACGCGGAAGTTCCCGTTGTTCAGGGAGTTGATGATACCGTCGAAGCTCGTCTGCTTGAACTCGTAGTCACGGCCCATCTCGTCGCCGAAGACGGCCTCGGCGATCTCCACGTCGAACCCGGTGAGGTCACCGTCTGCCTCACGGTACTCGAACGGCTTGTACGGGATGTCGGAGCCGATGGTGATGGTCTCGCCGCTGCCACCGGTCAGCGAGCCCAGACAGCCAGCGAGGCCCATTCCTGCGATTGCTGCACCGCTCGTCTTGAGGTAATTGCGTCTATCCATGCCATGCGGGTTCGTGCCGTCCATAATAAACGGTTCGATGGAAATCCTACGTTTACACACGGATGCGCGTAGAAAATTGGATAATTCGGTCACGGTGGGAGTATCTCGACGCCGACATTGACAGCCAGTCCCACGTCCCAGGGGCGAAACCCCTCCGGTGGATTGAACGGGCTCTCAGGGCCAGGTAACGTACTTGATGTTGATCTCGTGGAGATCGATGTAGCGGTAGTTCTCCTCCGTCCGTAACTCCCACGTGTAGTTCTTGGACAGCGACTCACCGACTGCCACGCTGAACTCGTAGCCCCCGTCTCCCTCGAACAGGCCGTCGAAAATTGGTGGCCCGGTCAGTACGGGATTATCTGGAAGCCTTCGGGCACGACGAAGCCCGCAATCAGGAGCACCAGTGCGGTGATGCCAGCCGTCAGGAGCGCGTACGGAATCTGCGTCCGGACGTGGACCATGTGGTCGGAGCCACTGGTCGAGGACGCCAGCACCGTCGTATCGGAGATGGGGGAGGTGTGATCGCCGAAGATGCCACCGGAGAACACCGCCCCGATGACGATGGGGAGGTTCGCGCCGGTGGTCAGTGCGACCGGGATGGCGATGGGGAACATGATGCCGTAGGTCGACCACGAGGAGCCGTCGGAGAAGCTCACGAACGCGGTCACGAGGAACACGATGAGGGGCACGATGAACGCCGGGACGCCCTGGAACCACTGCGTGACGAACGCGGCGATACCGAGCGTCGTCACCGAGTTCTGGATGCTCGAGGCCATCATGAGGATGGCCGCGGCGAGGAAGATGCCCTTGAACCCGCGGACCATCGCGTTCGTGGCGTCGTCGTTCGTGGGGATGTCACCGCGGAGCCGGTAGAGGACGAACGAGAGGATGAGGGCCGTGGTCGCCGCGAGCCCGAGTTCGAACGAACCGGGTGCGAAGCCCACCTCGCCGCCGGCGGGCAGGAGCAGACTGTACCCGCCGATGCTGAACAGCGTGTCGTACTGGTCGGCGGTGACGAACGGCGACGACGTCCAGAACATCGAGCCGAGTGCGACGAGGATCATCGCACCGATGGGGATGGCGAAGTTCTGCCAGCGCGGCTCGGCGGTCTCGGCCATCTCGTACTCATCCATCTCGCGCGAGAGCATCGGGTCCTGGTCCTCGCCGACGACCTTGCCCTCCTGACGGGCGCGCTTCTCCTCGCGGGCCATCGGCCCGAAGTTCGGGATGACCTGCCAGGCGACCAGCGCTGCGATGACCAGCGCGATCCACGAGTAGAAGCCGGTGAACAGGGTGTTGAGGAACAGCGGCCACACCTCGCTGGTGACGGCGCTGGCGTTCTCGCCGGAGCCGGTGACCATCTCGCTCATGCCCGGCGGGAGCGTCCCCTGGGTCTTCGCCGCGGTGAGGCCCGCGCCGATGAAGCCGATGAGGGCGACGCCCCACGTCGAGTAGAACGCGAGGCGGGCTGCGGGGGAGCCGGCGCTGTCGACGTAGTAGGCCAGCTTCGCCCGCGAGACGTTGTACTTGTCCGTCAGCGGGCGCATCATCGAGCCGACCACGAGGCAGTTGAAGTAGTCGTCGATGTGGATGGCGACGCCTGCCAGAAAGGCCGCTTTCTCGGCGTCTCCGGCGTCCTCGGCCCGTTTCGCGAGTGCCTGCAGGACGCCCTGCAGCGCCCCGGCGCGTATCATCAACCCGATGGTGCCACCGATGGCGAACAGGGCGATGAGGACGTTCTTGATGTACCACTCGCTGCCGAACAGCGGCGCGGTCGCCACCAGCGTCGGGATGGTCTTCAGCCCGAAGACGGTCCCGAGTACCGACCCGAGCGCGGGCGACCCGTTCGCGATGTCGGCCGGGACACCCACGGCGGTTGGCTGCAGCGCACCGTAGATACTCCCGGTGGTGAGTACCCCGAGGAACAACCCGATGAGGGCTTCACGCGTGTACCACGCCGTCGCGATAGCCACGAGTGCCGGGACGACCGACCATGCACCTGCGTCTATCTGTTCGAGTGCCATGTTCCCGTGTGGCACACTACTGCCAAAAGAAACTTATGCATAAATGTCGGCGGTTCAGACAGAAGCGAGGGGCCCGCTACGCCGTCAGTCGTCGGCGTTCACGCCGTGGCCGGTCGCGCTGGCGGACTCGTGGCGCGTCTCGGTCCCGTCGAACATCCAGGCGGTCCCACTGACGAAGCCGCCGAAGATGACGAGGGCGGCCGCGTGGTGCAGCGTCTGGACCAGTGCGGTGTAGGTGACGACGGTCTCGCGGCCGAGCAGGATCTGGACCGGCAGGACGAGGATCGCCACGGCGAGCGCGATGTGGATGCGACGCTGGTCGAACACCTTCCACGCGCCGTAGGCCGTCCCGAGGATGAAGAAGCCGGTGATGGACGCGACGAACCGGTGGGTCCACTCCGGAATCGAGGCGTAGTTCGGCGGGAGCAGGCCGAACACCGGCCCGCCACACAGCGGCCAGCGGCCCTGGCACGTGAGCCCTGTCCCTGTCGCTGCGGTGTAAACCCCGAGCAGGATGAGCAGTCCCGTCAGAACGGTCGTGACGACGGCGAGGATGCGGACGCCGCGCCTGCTGAGCGCTTGCATACTCTGTGTCTCAGGAATCGGGCCATATCAACTGTGCGGAAGCGCCCAGCACGTGGGAACGGGCTGCCGGTTCCGCAGGAAGATGTGCGGAAGCGCCCAGCACGTGGGAACGGGCTGCCGGTTCCCGTGCTGGTCCGCAGGTTTCAAGCCTCGACACGAGAGCCGTCAAGCCATGATACAGACCCGTCTCGACGCCTTCCTCGACGAGCAGGGATACGACGAACTGTGGTTCCTCGACCCCGCGAACGTCGCCTGGCTCACGGGGGCAGATACCCGCATCGACGCCAGCGACGCGGTCGGTGTCGCGGCGGCATGCTACGACGGCGATGGCGTCACCGTCCTCGCGGGCCCGGACGCCGACCGGCTCCAGACCGAGGAGCTCGACGACGACGTGGCCGTCGAGACGTTCGCGTGGTACGAGTCCTCTCTCGAAGCGGCGGTGGTGGCCCGGGCCAGCGAGGACGCGGCGGCCGACCTGGCACTGGACGGGCTGGCGACGGTCGACGCGTACGCGCTCCGACAGCCACTCGTCGACGGCGACATCGAGCGATACGACCAGCTCGGACAGGACGTGGCGGGCGCGGTCGAGGCGGTCTGTCGGGAACTCCAGTCCGGTGACTCCGAGCACGAGGTCGGCTCCGCGGTGCGCATCGCGCTGGCGGCGCGTGACATCGAGCCGGTGAGCATCTTCGTCGGCGGGGCAGCGCGCGCCCAGCGGTTCGTCCGGCCGAGGCCGACCGCCCTCGAACTCGGCGACTACGTGGTGGTCTCGGTCACGGGGCGGCGCGACGGCCTCCACGCGGGCTGCACCCGGACGGTCGCGTTCGACGCACCAGAGTGGCTCGAAGCACGCCACGAGGCTGCGGCCCGGGTCGAGGCGACGGCCTACGCGGCGACCGCTTCGGGGGTCACCGGGGAGGGGGCTGGCACCGTGGGTGACGTGTTCGCGGCCATCCAGTCGGCCTACGACGCGGTCGGGTCGCCCGACCGCTGGCAGGCGCATCCGCAGGGAGGGGCGACGGGCTATTCCCGCCGGGAGTGGCTGGCGACGCCCGAGTCCGACGTGCTCCTGCAGGGACCGATGGCCTACGCGTGGACGCCGTCGCTGCCGGGTGTTCGCCGGGAAGATACGACCCTCGTCACGGCCGACGGGATGGTCGACCGGCTGACCGACACGGGTGGGTGGCCCATCCAGCGGGCCTCGGCCGTCGGTTCCGACGAGACGTACTCGATTCCAGCCGTGCTGTCACCCTGATTTCGACGATTGTCGGACTGTTCTTTCGATTAGCTTTTTGTCGGGGGCGGTGGTGGGTCCGAGTATGGGAATCGACGAGGATTCACTCGAGTATCACGCGGAGGACCCACCCGGGAAACTGGAGATATCGACGACGAAGCCGACCAACACACAGCGAGACCTCTCGCTGGCGTATTCGCCGGGTGTCGCTGCCCCCTGTAACGAGATCGCGGCGAACCCCGACGACGCCTACAAGTACACCGCGAAGGGCAATCTCGTGGGCGTCGTCTCGAACGGGAGCGCCGTCCTCGGCCTCGGCGACATCGGCGCGCAGGCCTCGAAGCCCGTCATGGAGGGGAAGGGCGTCCTGTTCAAGCGCTTCGCCGACATCGACGTGTTCGACATCGAGCTCGACGAGGCCGACCCCGAGAAGATAATCGACTCCGTCCGCTCGATGGAGCCGACGTTCGGGGGCATCAACCTCGAAGACATCTCCGCGCCGGAGTGTTTCACCATCGAGGAGACGCTCCGAGAGGAGATGGACATCCCCGTCTTCCACGACGACCAGCACGGCACCGCCATCATCTCGGGTGCCGCCCTCGTCAACGCCTGCGAGATCGCCGGCAAGGACATCGGCGAGCTCGACATCGTCTTCTCCGGCGCTGGCGCGTCCGCGCTCGCAACCGCCCGCTTCTACGTCTCTCTCGGTGCCACGCGCGAGAACATCACGATGTGTGACTCCTCGGGTATCATCACGCAGGAGCGCGCCGAGGCAGGCGACGTGAACAAGTACAAGCGCGAGTTCGCCCGGGACGTCCCCGGCGGGGACCTCGCCGACGCGATGGAAGATGCCGACGTGTTCGTCGGACTCTCCATCGGCGGCCTCGTCTCCCAGGAGATGGTCCAGTCGATGGCCGACAACCCCATCGTGTTCGCGATGGCGAACCCGGACCCCGAGATCGGCTACGAGGCGGCCAAGGAGGCCCGCGACGACACCGTCATCATGGCCACCGGGCGCTCTGACTATCCGAACCAGGTCAACAACGTCCTCGGGTTCCCGTTCATCTTCCGTGGCGCGCTCGACGTTCGCGCGACCGAGATCAACGAGGAGATGAAGGTCGCCGCCGCGAAGGCGCTGGCCGACCTCGCGAAACAGGACGTGCCGGACGCGGTCGTCAAGGCCTACGGCGACCAGCCCCTGCAGTTCGGCGCGGACTACATCATCCCGAAGCCGCTCGACCCCCGTGTGCTGTTCGAGGTCGCGCCGGCCGTCGCCGACGCCGCGATGGACTCCGGCTGCGCCCGCAAGGAGCTCGACCTGGATGAGTACGAGGAGCGCCTGGAGGCACGCCTCGGGAAGTCCCGCGAGATGATGCGCGTCGTCCTCAACAAGGCGAAGTCCGACCCCAAGCGCATCGCGCTCGCGGAGGGGAACGACGAGAAGATGATTCGGGCGGCCTACCAGCTCGCAGAGCAGGGTATCGCCGAGCCCATCCTCATCGGGAACCCGAACCGCATCGAGAAGACGAAAGACCGACTCGGGCTGGAGTTCGACCCCGAGATCGCCAACCCGCGTGAAGCCGACGGCGAGTACGAGGACTACGCCGACCGCCTCTACCGCATCAGGAAGCGCAAGGGCCTGACCAAGAGCGAGGCGGTCGACATGATCCGCCGCGACACCAACTACTTCGGCAGCGTGATGGTCGAGTGTGGCGACGCCGACGCGATGCTGACCGGCCTGACCCACCACTACCCCTCCGCACTGCGCCCGCCCCTGCAGGTCATCGGCACCCGCGAGGACGCCAACTACGCGGCCGGTGTGTACATGCTGACGTTCAAGAACCGCGTCATCTTCTGTGCCGACACCACCGTCAACCAGGACCCCGACGCGAAGGTGCTGGCCGAGGTCGCCGAACACACCGCCGACCTCGCCCGCCGGTTCAACGTCGACCCGCGCGTCGCGATGCTTTCGTACTCCAACTTCGGCTCGGTCGACAACCCCGGGACGCGCAAGCCGCGCCGCGCGGCCAACATGCTCCGGGACGACCCGAAGGTCGACTTCCCGGTCGACGGCGAGATGCAGGCCGACACCGCCGTCGTCGAGGAGATCCTCGAAGGCACCTACGACTTCGCCGAGTTCGACGAGCCCGCGAACGTGCTCGTCTTCCCGAACCTCGAGGCCGGCAACATCGGCTACAAGCTGCTCCAGCGCCTCGGCGGCGCGGAGGCCATCGGCCCGATGCTCGTCGGCATGGACAAGCCGGTCCACGTGCTCCAGCGCGGTGACGAGGTCAAGGACATCGTCAACCTCGCAGGTGTGGCGGTCGTGGACGCCCAGCAGAACGAGTAATCTCGGGGGGAACACGTCCCGGGTTTTCCGGGACCTGTCATCTCGATATCAAAGCGCGGTATCTCAAACGACTGTTTGTGTTTTCTGTGCCCTTTTACTGCCCCACGTCTAGCATCGAGTATGAACCGTCGCCGGTTCCTCACGCTGACCGCGGCCGCCGGAGCGACCGGCTTCCTCGGTCGGTCCCTCCGCGAATCCCGTGCCGAGCCCGAGACACGGGACCCGATCACTTCTCCCACAGAAGCGACCGCCACGGCCGAGCCCGCCGCGACGACCACTGCAGCTCCCGAGAAGCCCGCCCCGGAACTCGAAGTCATCTCGACGGCCTCGGGCCTGCTCGACGTCTCGGTTCGGCTCACGCGCCTGGAAGACCTGACGACCATCTACAACCGCGAGCGCGAGCTCAGCTACGCCGAACGTATCTACCTGAGTGGGCAGTTCGACACCGACACCGACTACCTCGTCGACATCTCCATCGACGGTGACCTGGTGTACGAGGACGAGGTGGCTGCTGGGGAACGCGTCGTCCTCGGCATCCGCGACGCGACGACGGTCGTGATCGTCGACCGGCGCAGACTCGTGGAGTAGGACAGAAGAATCGTCGAACACTCGTTCTGGAGTGCGAGAGCCGTCCCTAGGTACGCCCTCGAATACCGGTACTGACACCGCCTAGTCCGACGCGTGGCGGTCGGCCCGCGACGGCGGCGGGTACTGCGGTCCTGCCGGCTCGGCCGGACCGAGCGGTTCGGGCAAGACACACCGTTCCGGTTCGTCGTTGACGTGCGCGTAGCGGTTCGGCGCGTTCGCCAGCGGGTGCGCCGGGTTGTCGTCGGACCGGATGCGCGCGGCGCGCACCTCGCCGAAGCCACAGAGACGGGCGCGGATGCCGCGCCAGTGGTTCTCGCTGGCCCGCGGGACGACGAACGGTTTGGTCGGTTGCCAGTCCGGGTGTCGAGTAGCGAGTACCGCGTTGTTGACGTTCGCCGCGAGGTCGTTGTGGTCCACGAGGATGCCGACGCGGGCATCCGCGGGCGCACGAGCGGCGAGCACGTCGAGGCCGAGGTGCAGTGCGCGGTACTCGGCGACGTTGTTGTCCGGGGGCGAGTCACCGGTCGACACGCGTGTGACACGGGTGCCGTCTCGGGTCTCGATGACGACACCGAGTCCGCCCTCACCAGAGGCTCGGTAGGAACCGTCTGTGGCGACGTAGAAATCGCGGTGGTGAGTCGTAGGCGGGTGTGCGATGTGCGGCGTCGGCGACTCGTCGAACAGATCCCGCAAGGCGGGACGGCCATGAGCGGCCATACCTGAGATTATACGAGCATGAATATAAACGGTACGCCCCGGGGTGAAAGTGAACAACAGGGTGCGCGACAGCGGCCAGAAGTCGTGAAATAACCGACCTAAACCGGCGTCGCGGGCCGGGATAGAAAGTTTCCTTATCGTCGGTCCGCTCGTCTCGGCCGTGACCAGATACCGGAACGTCTCGCTCTTTCTCGTTCTCGCGGCCGTCTGGGGGAGCGCGTTCATGGCCATCAAGGCGGGGGTCGCCGACATCCCGCCGGTCCTGTTCGCGGCCCTCCGGTACGACATCGCGGGTGTCCTGATGCTCGGCTACGCCGTCTACGCCGTCGACGACTGGCTGCCCCGTTCCCGGGCCGGCTGGCTGGAGGTCGTCATCGGGGGCGTGTTCATGATCGCCGCCTACCACGCGCTGCTGTTCGTCGGCGAGACCGGCCCCGTGAGCAGTGGGGCCGCCGCCGTCCTCGTCGCGCTCTCACCGGTCCTGACGACCGCGTTCGCTCGCCTGCTGCTCCCCGACGAACCGGTGACCCCGGAGACGTGGCTGGGGATGTTCCTCGCGCTGGTCGGCGTCGCGGTGCTCGTCCACCCCGACCCGGACGCATTGCTCTCCGATGCGGTGGTCTCGAAGCTCCTCGTGTTCGGGGCTGCGGCCGCCTTCGCGCTGGGGAGCGTGCTCACCCGTAGAATCGACAGCGACATCTCCATCGAGGCGATGGAGGCGTGGTCGATGCTCCTCGGTGCGCTGTTGATGCACGCCGTGAGCATCGCCATGCCGAGCGAATCGTTCGCGCTCATCCAGTGGACGCCGCGGGCGATCGCCTCGCTGGTGTACCTCTCCATCTTCGCCAGCGCCCTCGGCTTCCTCATCTACTTCGACCTGCTCGACCGGCTCGGCCCGGTCGAGATAAACATGGTGTCGTACGTGGCGCCGGTGTTCGCGGCGCTCTCGGGGTGGGCGGTCCTCGGCGATACCGTCGACGTCTACACCGTCGTCGGCTTCGTGATAATCTTCGCCGGCTTCGCCGTGGTCAAACGGCGGGCGCTCGCGGCGGAGGTCGAAGACATCAGAACGACGGGACGGCAAGAATCGTAAGACTCGCGGGCGTCCGTTTTCAGGGCTGGTAGGTCCGACCCAGCGCCAGTGCGAGCAGGTTCAACAGCAACAGCGAGAGGAATGCCGCGGTCTTCGTCGGTGTGTCGAGACCGACGGTGAGGAGAGCGACGTTCACGAACGGGAGCGAGACGGCAGCCCAGAAGCTCAACATCTGGACGGGCTGGAACCCGGTCCCGTCGGCGGGGCGGTTCGAAATCTGTTCGAGTGGAGAACTTGCCATGCGACATACAGTACTACGCTAGCAGGGGTCTTATACCCGGACGAGCGTTTGTTTTATTTCTCGACGTTTCACAGAAATATACGGGTGTCCTAATCGTTTCACGACGGATGCAGCACGCCCGAGACGTTTTATCGGCACTGCTCGGGCGGTAAAATCGACCGAGGAAACCGAGCTGACCTATCCGGATTACCACTGGCGAACCGTGTGTTCGGCGCGAGCTAACGACCGGTTCGAGCCGGCTGTCATGTCCGCGGTGAGCTCGCGCCTCGGGCGGTCGTCGGTCACGCGCTCGCTGGGCTCGCTCCGGTTCGCGGTGACGGTCAGGTCCGCCCCGGCGGTTGCCCAGCGGATGGACACCGCCTGGGTGTAGTTCCCGGCAGGGAGGTCGACCGCGTCGACGGTGAACTGGACCTCGGTCGTCTCGCCGGCGTCGACCGACACCGTGCGAGTCGCCAGCGTCCGGTCACCGATGCGGTACGCGACCTCTTCGGTCGCACTGGCCGTCCCGTCGTTCCGGACCGTGGCGGTGACCGTGACCGACTCGTTCCGCTGGACAGCGTCGGGGGCCTGCAGGTCGATGACCGCCCAGTCCGGCCCGAGGACGGTGAGCTTCCGGCTCGACGAGACGAACCGCGTCGTGTCGGTCTCGGCTGCGTCTCCGACTGCGGTCACGACTGCTCCCCGCTGGAAGGCGACCCGGAGCCGACCGTCCTCGCCGGTCCGGTACGGCGTCCCGAACAGGTCGACGGTCCCCGCGACGGGCTCGCCGGTGTCCGTTCGGCGGAGCGTGAACGTCACGCGCTCACCGACCGGCACCGTCGACCGGTTCACGGCCAGTCGCAGGTCGACCAGCTTCGGTTCGACCGACAACTCGGTGGTCGCCGAGTCGAACCTGACGGCGGAGGTCTGTGGTGCCTCGACCGTGACCGCGTACGTGCCACTGGTCGGGAAGGAGAGGTTGGTCTGGCCGTCGGCCCCGGTCGTGGTCGTCGAATTCCCGACGGTGACCGTCGCGTTCACCGGGGCACCCGTGTCCGCCCGGGTCACGGTTGCCTGGACGGGGTCGTCGACCCGCGTCTCGGTCGTGCCGAGCACGAGGTTCAGCCCGACGACCCGTCGGTCGACGACGACGGTCGTCTCTGCGTCGGTGAAGCGCTCGGTCTCGGTCTGTGGGGCCCGGACCGTTACGGTGTGGGTGCCGGCGGTCGAGAACGTCACGTTCGCCCGGCCGTCGTCGCCGGTCTTCACCGTCCGGCCACCCGCGACGACCGTGCCGGCGACGGCCGCGCCCGTGTCGGCACGGGTCACCGCGACGGTCACGTTCTGTCCGGTGACCGGATCCGAGGTGGGGACCGACGCCGCCAGGTCGACCTCGTATCGGCGCACCCTGACGGTGACGCTCTCGGTGCTGGTGTTGTCGGTGTTCGTCGGGACCAGCACCACCTCGTAGGAGCCTGGGCTGTCGAAGGTGAGGACGGACGTGCCGTTCTGGTCGGTCTCGGCGCTCCGGCCGTCGACCCGCAGCGAGACGTTCGCGACCGGCTTGTTCGACGCGGTCACGGTGAACTTCACAGCGCCCGCGGGGTCGACGACGGTCCGGTTCGCCGCCAGCGTGAGCGTCTCCGCTTCCGGTCGGTCCTCCCCGTCGTAATCGAAGACCGGGAACACCGGGCCGCTCGACTCGTCGTCGTCGCCGAACGGCGGCCCGGTTCCGAGCCCGCCGGCCATCACCGCGAACGTGCCCAGGACGATGAGTATCAGGAGGATGACCTGCGGGTCCCGGAGTGGGCGGTAGGTGCCGTCGCTCCGCGTGCTCGCGGGCTCGGGCGCTGGTGGGCCTGCAGGGGGGTCCGACGGCATTCGCTATTCGAGTGGAGGTGTAACCCGCATAGACTTAAAAGCGTTCGCCGGACGATGTGGCGACGATGCGGGAGGACGCCCGCAGCGACCCGCTTACTGGAAGCCGATACGACTGCTCTGGCGGTCGTGGCCCACGTCGGCCGTCCCGCCCTTGAAGTCCTCTTTCATCTGCTCGTAGTAGTCGAGGATGTCCTCGGTGATGGTCGGCCGGACCGACTCCATCGCCTTGCGGAAGTGGCGCATCTCGACGACCTCGCAGTCCTCGTCCTCGCGCAGGGCCTCGATGGCGGCCTCACGCGCGATGGACTCCAGGTCGGACCCGACGTAGCCGTCGGTGAGCTCTGCGAGTTCGCGCAGGCTCACGTCCGGGGCCATCGGGATGTTCTCCGTGTGGATGTGGAGGATCTGCTCGCGACCCTCGACGTCGGGCTGGCCGATCATGACGAGCCGGTCGAACCGACCCGAGCGGATGAGCGCCGGGTCGATCATGTCTGGCCGGTTGGTCGCGCCGATGACCATCACTTCGCCCATCTCCTCGAGGCCGTCGAGCTCGGTCAGGAGCTGGTTGACGACCCGTTCGGAGACGTTCGAACCCATCTCGCCACCCCGGCTCGGGGCGAGCGAGTCGAGCTCGTCGAAGAAGATGACCGTCGGGGCCACCTGGCGGGCCTTCCGGAACGTCTGCCGGATGGCCTTCTCGGACTCACCGACCCACTTCGAGAGCAGCTGCGGGCCACGCACCGAGATGAAGTTCGCGTTCGTCTCGTTGGCGACGGCTTTCGCCATCAGCGTCTTCCCGGTGCCCGGCGGGCCGTAGAGCAACACGCCGGCCGGCGGGTCGATACCCATCCGCTCGAACTTCTCGGGGTTGTTCAGCGGCCACTCGATGGACTCCTGGATGTTCTGCTTGGCCGTCTCCAGGCCACCGACGTCGTCCCAGGATATCTTCGGGAGCTCGACGAGCACCTCGCGCATCGCGCTCGGTTCGACCTCGTTGAGCGCGCCGCTGAAGTCCGTGCGCTTGACGATCATCCGGTCGATGAGGCTCGGCGGGATGTCCTCCTCGTCGAGGTCTATCTCGGGGAGGTACCGGCGAAGCGCCTTCATCGCGGCCTCCTTCGTGAGGCTCTCGATGTCGGCACCGACGAAGCCGTGGGTCTCGTGTGCGAGGTGGTCCAGGCTCACGTCGTCCGACAGCGGCATGCCGCGGGTGTGGATCTGCAGTATCTCCTCGCGGCCCTCCTCGTCGGGCACGCCGATCTCGATCTCGCGGTCGAAGCGACCGGGGCGGCGCAGTGCCGGGTCGACCGAGTCCACGCGGTTGGTCGCCGCGATGACGATGACCTGGCCGCGGGCTTCGAGCCCGTCCATCATCGTCAGGAGCTGGGCGACGACACGGCGTTCGACCTCGCCGGTCACGTCCTCGCGCTTGGGCGCGATGGAGTCGAGCTCGTCGATGAAGATGATAGCCGGTGACTCCTCGGCAGCGTCCTCGAATATCTCGCGGAG
Source organism: Haloarchaeobius sp. HME9146 (assembly GCF_025399835.1). Taxonomy (NCBI): domain Archaea; kingdom Methanobacteriati; phylum Methanobacteriota; class Halobacteria; order Halobacteriales; family Halorubellaceae; genus Haloarchaeobius; species Haloarchaeobius sp. HME9146. Next base: position 3,060,073 of record NZ_JAODVR010000001.1, on the reverse strand, counting down.
CTGTTGTTCGGACTCACCGTAGTACTTCGAGATGATCTCCGGCCCAGCGATAGAGAAGAAACTCGCAGAGGTCTCGTTGGCGACCGCCTTCGCCAGCAAGGTCTTACCCGTGCCCGGTGGGCCGTGCAGGAGGACACCCTGCGGGGGCTCGATGCCGAGCTTCTTGAATATCTGCGGGTGCTTCATCGGGAGCTCGACCATCTCGCGCACCCGCTGGATCTCGCCCTGGAGGCCACCGATGTCTTCGTAGGTTATGCCACCGCCGGTCTTCTCGAAGCCGGAGATGGGCTCCTCACGGAGCTCGACCTCGGTGTCCTCTGTGATGAGGACGACGCCGTCGGGCTCGGTCTCGACCGCGATGAGGGGGATGGCCTGTCCCGGCGAGCGCATGAACGGGTGGTTCGTGCTCGACATGACCGGGACGATGTCGCGTTCGACGACTGGGCGCTTCAGGATCTGTCGTTTCACCATGCCGGCGGCGTCGGAGCCGAACTGGACCGACGCCTCCTCGGGGGGTGCGAGGACGAGCGTGTCCGCCTTGGTGGCCTCTGCTTTTCTGATGGTCACCCGCTCGCCGATGCCCACGTCGGCGTTCTGGCGGGTGAACCCGTCGATGCGGACGGTGTCTGTGTTCCAGTCCTGTCGGTCTGCGCGCCACACCTTCGCGGCGGTCGTATCTGCACCTTCGATTTCGATGATATCGCCCGGGCTGAGCTTCAGATGCAACAGCGTATCCGGGTCGAGCCTGGCGATACCGCGTCCCGAATCGTTCGGGTACGCCTTGGCGACCTCTAGTTGAACTTCGTTCATGATTGTTGGGCTACGGGGATGGTCTGAAATGCGTCTCGCGTGCCGATAGGGTTTTTGGTCCCGGGGGTCCGCGGTCGATTCGCCGTCAGTCCCATGTCGTGTGTTAACACTTAAAGTTGGTTCTGAGACATACAAAGGCCTACCGGCCTGACAGTGACGCCTGATGCCGATGACGACGTCCTCCCGGCGGTTCAGTTCGTGTGTTCATCCAACGTGCGTATGTAGAAACCCAGAGATACTAAGTCACTCGTAGGTCGCGTGCAGAACGGCACTCTGCCTTATATTGTATTAAGATACCTTAGTCCACGATACACATCCGCACCTAGCCTTATATGATATGCGTCCGAATTTTCCAGTAGCGACCGACGATGACTGCCACCAACACAGCCCCTGGGGAGGAGAGTGTCAGCGAGGACGAAGAAACGCGTGAATCGATCTACCAGGACCATCCGTTCACGTTCGGGATGTGGCGGCATTCTGAGCCCGTGACGGACGAGAACGACGCGACCGAGGAGAGCGGCGAAACCGAACCGGAGAAGAAGACGGTCGTCGCGGACGGCGGCGTCGCGATCACGATGGCCTGTCCGAACTGTGATGGCTCACTCGTCAACGTCCAGGGCGTCCCGGCCTGTACCGACTGCGACTGGGCCGCCAGATAACCCGCACGAGACGCCTGGAGACACGTCTCGCCGCGGCCTCGCTTCTTTCTGAACCACTCTCGTAACGGAGCTGCTGTATCGTCCGGCTACTCCTCGTCGTCCGAATCGTCCCCGGTGAGCGCGGGGTCCTCACCACGATGCAGCGCCAGTGCCTCCTCGATGCTCAACTCGCCGGCGGCGACCCGCCGGGCCAGGTCCTCGTCGATGGCCCGGTTCTCGCCGGACTGTTCGCGCGAGCGGTTCTTGATGACCTGTAACTCCCCGGCCGTCGGCTCGATGTCGCGGTTCTCGATGACCTCGCCCTCGATGCGGGCGATGTTCGCCGCCGCGAGCACGTCGCCCATCCCGCGCGCGCCGGTCCCGAGGTACGGCGTCGTCCCCGTCTCGTCGACGAGCTCGACCCGCACGTCGTCGAGCGCGTTCACGATGCTGGCCCCTTCGAGGCGCGCCCCGTCACCGACGCGGACGATGGGGTCGACCGCGTCCGCGACCTCGCGCTCGATGACGGCGACCGCGTCGTCGGCCGGCACCTGGAACGCCGCGACGACCGTGTCACCGGCGAGCACCGCGATGCCGGGGCGGCGACCGGGGTCCACCCCGACGATGGTCTGGCCACCCTCTCCACGGAGATGGGTCAGCGCGGCGTCGACCGCGCGCCGCGGGTCGTCCGGGTCGGCGTGGACCACGCGCGGTCCCTCGACCTCCTCGTCCTCGCCCGTGATGACGACGGCTGTCTGCTCGGGCAACTCGTCATCGGGCTCGATGGTCGTGAACGTCACACCACGGTCGCGTAGTTCGTTGACGACGCCGTGGTAGACCTCGAAGTCGGCGGTGGCGACGACTATCACTCCCTGTCCTTTCGAGCCGACCGGCTTAAAGTCAATCTGTGCCCGGCCTTTCCGAGATTTTTTATCCGGGTCCGACCCACGGGGGAACGTGCAAGGGAACATCGAGACGGGGTGTGCGGACCTCGACGACCTCCTCGGGGGCGGGTTCGAGCGAGGCACCGTCACGCAGGTGTACGGGCCGCCGGCCGCCGGCAAGACCAACGTGGCGCTCGTCTCCGCCGTCGAGACCGCCGCCCGTGGGGGGACCGTCGTCTACATCGACACGGAAGGGCTGTCGCTCGACCGCTTCGAACAGATCGCGAACGCGCGGGCCTCGCGCTCGGCGGAGTCCGTCGAGGACATCACCGGCCGCATCATCGTCGAGGAGGCGCTCGACTTCCAGGAACAGGAGGAGGCGGTCCGCGACGTTGACGGGTTCGCCGACCGGGCCGACCTCGTCGTCGTCGACTCCGCGACCGGCTTCTACCGGCTCGAACGCGGCGAGGACTCGAAGGGTGGCGAGGCCCTGCGAAAGGTCGGCAGACAGGTCACCCACCTGCTCTCGCTCGCCCGCAAACACGAGTTCGCGGTGTTGCTCACGAACCAGGTGTTCTCCGACATCGACAGCGACCGGACGCGGGCGCTCGGGGGCAACACGCTGGAACACTGGATGGGAAGTGTCGTCCGCATCGACCGGTTCCGGGGCGGGAACCGGCGCGCGACGCTGGAGAAGCATCGAGCGAAACCCGCCGGTGAGTCGATTCAGTTCAAGATAACGGATTCCGGTATCGCTGCAGCTGACGTCTGAGGACGGGTCGAACCGGACCGCCGGGGAGGGTCCCGGTGTCCCGTGGGGTGGTCGTCCTCCGCTTACAGCTCGTCGAGCTTGCGGAGCAGCTGGCCACGGTACTGCTCGTCCGAACGGTAGTTCTTCATCTCCAGGACGTTGCGCTCGAGCTTGTCGAGTGCGACGCGGAAGGCGGACTCGGCACCGTAGCCCTCACCGGAGCCGGCGACCTGACCGTTGGTCGTCCGGACACGGATCTGGCTGTAGATGAGGGGCGTCCCGCGGAGCTTCTCCTTGTGCTCCTGGAAGCGGACGTGGACGTGGAGCACGTCCATCTTCTGGTACTTGTCGACGACCTCCTCCAGCGACTGGCGGATTTCCTCGCGGGAGAGCGTGTCGAGCAGGTTGATGTTGGTGATCTGGACGTCCATGTGCTCCTCCTCGGTGAACGTCAGGGCACGGAGCACGTCGGTCTTGGTGACGACACCGGTGACGAGTCGGTCGTCGTCGTCGTTCACCACGACGAGCCCGCCGAGGTCGTTCTCCAGCATGGTCGAGACGGCCTCCTCGACGGAGGCGTCGACGGTGGTCGTCATGACCGGGCTGGTCATGATGTCGTAGACGGGCATGTCGAGGACGCGGTCGGTGTCGCCCGCGCGCTCGCCCGTGGTCGCCTTGTTCATGTCGCGGATGACCACGTCTGCGATGTCGTGTCGGGTCACGACGCCCGAGAGGTAGCCGCCCTCGTTGACGACGGGCAGCCGCGAGATGCCGTGTTCGCGGAGCAGGTTGATGACCTTCCCGAGGCTGTCCTGCTCACCGAGGGTGACGGGGTCGTCGGAGTAGATCTGCTCGACGGTGAGCGCGTCGAGGTTGTGCAACACCGCGTCGAGGATATCGTCGGCCGTGACGATGCCCCACAGGTTGTCTCCCTCGAACACGGGAGCGACCTTCACCCCGCCCTCGACGAGGACGCGTGCCGTCTCCCGGACGTCCTCGTGCCGGTCGACCTTCGGTGCCGGCGCGTTCCGGCTGGGCTTCACCAGGGCCTTGACCTTGGCGTCGTCCTCGACGTGCGACTGGAGCAGCACGCGCTCGGAGAGCACACCCTCGTACTCGCCGTCCCGGGTCACGATGATCCCTTTCGGGTTCTCGTTCTCGAACACCGAGCGAACCTTCCCGAGGCGCTCGCCGACATCGACTTCGATGAACTCCGTAGTCGCGATATCAGAAATATCCATAGTACAACGTAGGAGTTCTCCCGCATCGGTCTTCAAGATACCGCCAATCTCAGCCCAGTAGGATTTTGCGTCACCCACACCAACCCCTGCACGTGCTGCCGGACATCACGGTACTCGGTCCCTGGACCTACCTCGCGACCGAGGTCGTCTTCGGGACCGCCGCGTTCCTCTTGCTCTGGCGAGCCGACGCCCTCCGCCGGGCCGGCAAGACCGTCCTCGCGCTCTACCCGGTCGCGTACGTCTGGGACTGGTACACCCTCGAGGTCGGCGTGTTCGCCATCCCGATGCGGACCGGCGTCGAGCTCCTCGGCATCCCCATCGAGGAGCACATCTTCATCGTCGTGGTTCCCTCGCTCGTCATCGGCGTCCACGAACTGCTGCACGGAGGTCCCGAGCGACCGGTCTCATCGGACGGGACCGGTACTAATACCGACGCGAGCGCAAAGGGTAACCCCCCAGACCGCGAATTATAGAGCTATGACACGACGGTTCACGACGGGGATGGAGTCCCTCGACCGGCTCCACGAGGGTGGTATTCCGGCCGGCAGCCTGCTGGTCCTGCTCGCGCCGGCAGAGAGCCAGGCGGAGCTACTCGTCCAGCAGCTCATCGAGCGTCACCAGACACTCTACCTCTCGACGACCCGGTCGAAGGAGGCGGTCCAGCGGACGCTCGGCGACGCCGCCGGGAACACCCAGGTCGTGTTCCTGGGCCCGAACCCGACCCCCGAGGACCTCACCAACGCGCTTCCGCACGTCCCCGAGAACGCCGTCGTCGTGGTGGACCAGCCCGACCCGCTGGAGTTCGCCGGCCGCCGCGAGTACGTCTCGATGCTCAACGCCCTCTCTCGCCGGCTGGTCGACGCCAACAGCATCGGCGTCTTCAACTGCACCGGGAGCAACGACGCGACACCCCAGCGCGCGACCACCCTCGCGTTCGCCGACCTCGTCTGGAACCTCGACCTCCGGGTGACCACCTACGCCATCGAGAACCGCCTCGCCGTCACCAAGTTCCGCGGCGGCCGGGCCTTCCGCGAACCCGTGAAGCTCCAGCTCACCGACGAGGTGCGGGTCGACACCAGTCGGGACATCGCCTGAAACCGGGCCCCTTTTCGCGTCGGTCGGTCAGAGACCACGTATGGACGCGCTTCGACGCTCGGTTCACGAGGCTCCCCTCATCGAGGACGACGGCTACCACTACCTCGTCCACCCCATCAGCAACGGCATCCCGACACTCGACCCCCACCTCATGCGCGAGGTCGTCAACGGCATCTGCCGCGTGGCCGACCTGGCCGACGTGGACGTCATCGTCACGCCCGTGACCATGGGCGTGCACGTCGCGACCGCCGTCTCGCTGGTCGCGGACATCCCGCTCGTCGTCATCCGGAACCGCGAGTACGGCTTCGACGACGAGGTCCCGTTCGACCTCGACGGCGAGGACTACTACCTCAACGACGTGAGTCCGGGCGACGACGTGCTCGTGCTCGACGACCTGACGAACACCGGCGTCTCCATCGCCGCCATCACCGAAGCCCTGGACGACGTGGGCGCGAACGTCGCCGACGTGGTGACGGTCATCCGGCGGATGGAGTCCGAGAGCGTCGAGATGGACTACCCCGTCAAGAGCCTCATCGACGTGGAAGTCACCGAGGACGGCGTCGAGATCCTGAACTGAGCAGGTTCGACTGAGGCTGATTTTCTGCTGTGGCGCGCGCTGACGACGGTCCGAGCGGTAGCGAGGGCGTCGTCGACGTCGCGCGAGGGACGACTGGAGCGAAGTGAAACGAAGCGGAGGGAGTCGGCTGGGGAGGGTGTGGGTGCAGTGCTGTGCGGGGCGGGTGCGGTTTCCACTGCCATCGGCGCGAGTGACCTGCTCGTCGCCACTATCCATCGTCGGTGCGACTGCGACTATCCCCGCCCGTTCGAGGCGTCCCGATAATTCGAGGCGCACGGAGACGGATGCCGATACGGACTTTCTTCACGCTCGCGCGTGAGCCCCAGACCATGGAAACCATCCTGTGGGTCAGCGCTGCCGCCGTCGTCGTCCTCCTCGGGTTGAGCGCCTTCTTCTCCAGCAGCGAGACCGCCATCTTCTCCGTCCCGGCCGACGCCATCGAGGCCGAGGCTGCCAGCGGCGACCGGAACGCGGTCCGCCTCACGGAACTCCGCGAGGACCCCCATCGCCTGCTGGTGACGCTCCTCGTCGGGAACAACATCGTGAACATGGCCATCTCCAGCGTCATCACCGTCGCGCTGGTCGAGACGGTTTCGGCGGGTGCCGCCGTCACGGTCGCCACGCTGGTCGCGAGTTCGGTCGTCCTGGTGTTCGGGGAGATCGTCCCGAAGTCCTACGGCCTCGGGAACGCCCGAAACTGGGCACGCCGAGTCGCCCGCCCGCTGTATCTGGTCGAACTGGCGCTGCTCCCCATCGTCGTCGTGTTCGACGTGTTGACCCGCCGGCTCAGCGGACTGCTCGGCGGCGAGACCGCGCTGGAAGGACAGTTCGACGACGACCCGAACACGCCGTGACGTGAGTGGTCTTTCCTCGGGCCGCGGTGTCGTCGGCCTTACTCCGTCGCTTCCTTCGTCGCTCCCTGGCAGTCCTGTCCCTCAAGTTTCGACGCCGGATTGCTCGACAGCAGGACGTTCGGGGGGTCACCGTCGGTCGTCTCTTCGACCACGAGTTCGGTCGAGAGGCACTGCTCGCTCTCCCCGCTGCCATCGTACGTGAACGACTCGGTGAGCCCGTCGTCGACCTGCCAGGTGAACGTGTGTGGTGCCAGTCGAACGTCCCAGTCGGTCTGGACCAGCTTCGTCCTCGGGGTCCCGTCGTCGACACCGAGCTGGTGTGTCCCATCGTGTAATATCGACCCCCCGCGTTCGAGGCGGACCGAGAGGGTGTGGGGTCGGTCGTCCCGGTTGTGGAGGACGAGGTCGCCGATGCGGACCCCACGGTCGTACGACTGCCAGGCGAACCCGCCGACCGCGAGCGCTCCGGCTCCGAGCGCGATGGCCCGCCGTCTGGTGAGCTGGTCGGTGTCGAACATAGGCAAATCTCCGACAGTCTGCGGAAAATGTCTTGTGCTGCGGGTGGTCCCTGGTAGTCGAGCCGCTCAGATATCCTGGATGTTCGAGCGCATCGAGTCGGTCGCCTGTGCGTCGAGTTCGAGGTCCGGATGGTCCCGCGCGATGTGGGTCTCGACCTGCGCGAGCACCTGCTCCTCGGTCAGTCCGTCTATCGTGGCGTCACAGCCGGGGATGATGCATTCGAGTCGCTTGGCCATTGGTTGCCTCTGCGTCGCGGCTGGACGGTAAAGAACGTGTGGAGTCGTGGTCGGTCGGCGGTCCTACGCCTTCTCTATCATCACTTCGGTCGCCTTCACCACGGCGTCGACCTCGTCACCCTCTGCGATGCCTAGCCGGTCGACCGACCCGCTGGTGATGATGGCCGTGACGGACTGGCCGTCCGGTGTCTCCACGACGACCTCGGCCATCAGGCCTGAGGTCTCGACTGATCTGACGGTGCCGTGGATTCGGTTTCGGGCGCTGAGTGCCATGTGCTAGGTGGGGTCCGAACCGTGATAGCGTCGCTCCCTGACCAGCACACGAGCCGGTTTCTTGGATGCTGCTGACCGATTCGGTGTGGCAGATGCTCACGGATCACTCGTCGGTGCTGTGTTCCGAAGAAGCGGGTTGGGGCAGATGTTGAACCTCACTCGCATCGCTTCGCGATGCTCGCTGGTTCAAATCTTTCCGTTACTCATTCTCGGAACACGACCTTCTCGCTCGCTACGCTTCGCTCGAAGGTGTTGTGTTCCGAAGAAGTGGGTTGGGGCAGATTTGAACTGCCGGCCTCCTCCATGTCAAGGAGGTGTCATAACCAGACTAGACCACCAACCCGGTGGCGTTCCGGTCTTCCTCTGCCTGCATTCCCTCGTTGGCCGGTGGTATAAAAAAGGGTTTCGAATCGACAGCGGTGTGGCGATTCCAACCACGGGGACCGGGACCACGATTCCGGGGCAGCGTCGGGGCGGATCGCCCCCACTCCAATCCGTGCTACTATTTCACACGAAATTCCCCAGCACCGACGACAATCTTAAGTCGATGTACGAATTTGTACATCGTAAGACGGAACAATACATTGGTGTTCACAATGCAGGACTATATCGAGCGTGTCACCGACGGCGGTGACCTCACACAGGACGAGGCGAGAGAGGCGGCACGAATGATCTTCGAGGAGGCAACCGAGGCACAGATCGGTGCCCTGCTCGCGGCCCTCCGGGCGAAGGGCGAGACGGAGGCCGAGATAGCCGGGTTCGCACAGGGGATGCGCGACGCAGCCCGGACCATCGAACCGAACCGGAAACCCATGGTCGACACCTGTGGGACGGGTGGCGACGACTACGACACCATCAACGTCTCGACCACGAGCGCGATGGTCGCGGCAGGGGCTGGCATCGCGGTCGCCAAGCACGGCAACTACTCCGTCTCTTCTTCTTCGGGGAGTGCCGACGTGCTGGAGGTCGCCGGGGTGCAGGTCGACGCGGAACCGCCGGCGGTCCAGGACCGCATCGAACAGGACGGCATCGGCTTCATGCTCGCGACGGTGTTCCACCCCGCGATGAAGGCCGTCATCGGCCCGCGCAAGGAACTCGGGATGCGGACGCTGTTCAACGTGCTCGGCCCGCTGACCAACCCGGCCGGGGCCGACGCGCAGGTCGTCGGGGTGTACGACCCCGAACTCGTTCCCGTGCTCGCTCGCGCACTCGCACGCATGAACGTCGAGAGAGCACTCGTCGTCCACGGCTCCGGCATGGACGAGATCTGCATTCACGGCGAGACGGTCGTCGCGGAGGTCGACGGCGACGAAATCGAGGAGTATACGCTCACGCCCGAGGACCTCGGGCTGGAGCGCGCCCCCGTCGAGGACGTGGCTGGTGGCACCCCCGAGGAGAACGCCGCGGACATGACCGGCATCCTCCGGGGCGAGGTCACCGGCCCGAAGCGCGACATCATCCTCGCGAACGCGGGCGCGGCCATCTACATCGCCGGTGGGGCCGACAGCCTGCAGGCAGGCGTCGAGAAAGCTCGCGAGGCCATCGACTCCGGCGCGGCCGCCGCGAAGCTCGACGACCTCAGCTCGGTACTCGCGAAATGACGCGCGTGAAGATCTGCGGGCTGACCCGCGAGGAGGACGTCGACGCGGCCGTCGCGGCCGGAGCCGACGCGCTCGGCTTCGTCGTGGACGTGCCCGTCGACACCCCGCGGGAGGTCACGGTCGAGCGCGCCGCCGAACTCATCGACCGGGTTCCACCCTTCGTGACGACCGTGGTCGTGACGATGCCCGAGACGCCGGGCGAGGCCATCGAACTCGTCCGCGAACTCGGCCCCGACGCGCTCCAGGTCCACAGCGACCTCACACCGGGCGACGTGGCCTACCTCCAGTCGAACCTCGACGTGCCGGTCATCAAGCACGTCGACGCGGCGAACCCCGCCGATGCTCGCCGGTACGCCGACGTGGCCGACGCGGTGCTGGTCGATTCGGTAGACGAGGAGGGCGCAGGTGGGACGGGCCGGACCCACGACTGGGAGCAGACCCGCGAGGCGCTCGCCGACATCGATGTGCCCGTCATCCTCGCCGGGGGGCTCACGCCGGAGAACGTCGCCGAGGCCGTCGTGACCGTCGAACCGTTCGCGGTCGACGTGGCCTCCGGCGTCGAATCGAGCGGCGGGGTCAAGGACCACGACGCGATTCGGCGGTTCGTCGTCGCCGCGACCGAGCGCCGGAGGTCGCTCCAGGCATGAGCGACGAACAGCCGGACGAGGAACAGTCGAACGCCGAACAGTCGACCCCCGAACAGCCGAACGCTGCACCGACGCTCGCCCCCGACCGCGAGACGTTCGTCCAGCTCGTCGCGGACGCGACCGCCCCCGACAATCCCGCAGTGGTCCGCGTCGAGGCCACGCTCGACCTCGACGACACGACGACCCCGCTGGGGGCGTACGCCGCGCTCTCCGGTGCGACGGAGTCCGACCACGCATTCCTGCTCGAGAGCGCGGAGAAGACGGCCTCCAGCGACCCGGCCGGTGCCTTCAGCGCCGGGACCGACGCGGACCGCCACGCCCGGTACTCCTTCGTCGGCTACGACCCCGCCGCGGTCGTGACGGTCGGCCCCGAGGGTGCCAGCGTCGAGCTCTGTGACGACCGCTATGCCGGACTGGTCGACCCGGTCGAGGGTGACACCCTCGATACGCTCCGGTCGGCGATGCCCGACGCCACCCCCGTCGGCTTCCCCGAGACGGGCCGCCAGCATCTCGACGGCGGGCTCGTCGGGTTCCTCTGCTACGACGCGGTGTACGACCTGTTCCTCGACGAGGTCGGCGTCGACCGACCCGACTCACGGTTCCCCGATGCCGAATTCGTGCTGGCCACGAAGACCCTCGTCTTCGACCACCACGCCGACGAGCTGTCGCTCGTGTTCACGCCGGTCATCCGCGACGGCGAAGACGCCGGTGCCGTGTACGACGTCCTCGTCGGCGAGGCTGCCCGAGTCGAGGAGCTTCTCACCGACGCGGCCGACCCCGAGCCCGGCGGCTTCGTCCGCGAGTCGGCCACTGCGGGCTCGCAGGCGGACTACGAGGACGCGGTCGCCCGGACGAAAGAACACGTCCTCGACGGCGACATCTACCAGGGCGTCATCTCGCGGACCCGCGACCTCGTCGGCGACTGCGACCCGATGGGGCTCTACGCGGCCCTGCGCGAGGTCAATCCCTCACCGTACATGTACCTGCTCCAGCACGGCGACTTCCACGTCGTCGGGGCCAGCCCGGAGACTCTGGTCTCCGTGAGCGGCCAGCGCGTCGTCTCGAACCCCATCGCGGGCACGTGCCCACGCGGGGACAGCCCCGTCGAGGACCGTCGGCTCGCCGGCGAGATGCTCGCCGACGAGAAGGAGCGCGCCGAACACACCATGCTGGTCGACCTCGCGCGCAACGACGTTCGCCGGGTCTCCGAACCCGGCAGTGTCCGCGTCGAGGAGTTCATGAACGTCCTCAAGTACAGCCACGTCCAGCACATCGAGTCCACGGTCACCGGCACGATGGCCGCGGAGTACGACGCCTTCGACGCGACCCGCGCCGCCTTCCCGGCCGGGACGCTCACCGGCGCACCGAAGATCCGCGCCATGGAGATAATCGACGACCTCGAAGACGAACCGCGCGGCCTCTACGGCGGCGGCGTCGGCTACTACTCGTGGACCGGCGACGCCGACTTCGCCATCGTCATCCGGACCGCGACGGTCGAGAAGGGCGCGATTTCGGGCGGTAAGGACCGTGTGACGGTCCGGGCCGGTGCCGGCATCGTGGCCGACAGCGACCCGACCAGCGAGTACGAGGAGACCGAGAAGAAGATGGACGGGGTGCTCGAAGCCCTCCGGCAGGTCGAGGTGCAGGTCTCCCAGGAGGTGTCGCGATGACCCGCATCCTGTTCGTCGACAACTTCGACTCGTTCACCTACAACCTGGTCGAGTACGTCGAATCGTCGCTCATCGAGAGCGGCCACGACCCCGAGACGAAGGTCGTGCGCAACACGGCGAGCCTGGACGAGATTCGCGACTTCGAGCCCGACGCCATCGTGGTCTCGCCCGGCCCGGGCCATCCGGCGAACCCGCGCGACGTGGGCGTCACCCTCGACGTGTTCCGCGAACTCAGTACCGAGATTCCGACGCTGGGGGTCTGCCTCGGCCTCGAAGCCGCGGTGTACGCCTACGGCGGGGAGATCGGTCGGGCACCCGAGCCGGTTCACGGCAAGGCCTGGCCCATCGACCACGACGGGCGCGGCGTGTTCACTGGCATAGAACAGGGCTTCTCGGCGGGCCGGTACCACTCGCTCGTCGCGACGAAAGTGCCCGACTGCTTCGAGGTTTCGGCCACGGCGGACCACGCGGTCGGCGCGGCCAGCGTCGACACCGCGGCGACCGACGGCGGGGCCGAACCGCTCGTCATGGGCGTGCGCCACCGCGAGTACCCCATCGAGTGCGTGCAGTTCCACCCGGAGTCGGTGCTCACGGCGTGTGGGCACGACATCATCGACAACTTCCTCGAAAACCTGTAACCGCCTTTGCTATCCGAGCAGGACCGTCTCCGCCGGGACCGCGATCGACCCCGGGAAGGGGAGCCCGAGCGGGTTGAAGCCGACGAGCGAGAGTCCCCACAGGACGACGAGAGCGGCGATGGCGATGACGAGCACCTTGATCGCGATGCTGAACGCGAGGTTGATGACCTTGTAGACGACCACGAGCGCGATGATGAGGAGGACGATCCCCCCGATGGTCTCTACACCAAGTTGCATCGGGACCAGTCCTGGAAGTTCCAACATGCAGTACACGGCGCACGATGGGGGCATAAGCCTGTGGGCGAAACTGATTGGGACGGGAGTCGCTTCCGGATGCGGTTCTCGAATTTACACTTTCACTCTGGTTTGAGTGAGGTTATAACGACCGAACCATTAGGACATCCTGCCGACTGTGCCGCTACATCACGGGTACGTGATACATTCGAAAAGTGGCAATGCTGTAACACAAGTACGGTTGAATTAGTCCAAGAAATCCGTAACCCGTCCATTTATGAAGGACCATAGAGTAACAAAACTCCGCTACTACCGATGACATCGACACGACGCTTCGACGACGAAATCGCCCGCCAGCAGCCTGCTGCGGGCGAGGAGGGGACCGCATGAGCGAACACCAGCTGTCCGCCGACGACCTGCAGCTGCCCATCAAGCGGACCGACGGGGAGACGCTCGCCGACCGCCTCACGAGCAACGCGTACAACAACATTCTGCCCGCGCGCTACCTCCGCAAGGACGCCGACGGCGAACTCGTCGAGTCCCAGGAGGACCTCTTCGTGCGCGTCGGCAAGAACATCGCACTCGCCGAGGCGGTGTACGAGGCCGAGAAACAGGACGTGAGCATCACCGTCACGCCCGACCAGCTCAAACCGGACCACCCGCGCCGCGACGAGCTCGCGGAGGAGGTCTTCGGGATGGGGACCTCGCTCGCTGACGACGCCGAAACGGAACTCAGCGTCTACAACGTGAACAAGTTCGCGTACGACACCGTCGTGCCCGAACTGCCCGCGGACATCCGCGAGCACGTCGAGTCCGTCTCCCAGGAGTTCCAGGACATGATGTCGAACCTCGACTTCATGCCGAACTCGCCGACCCTGATGAACGCCGGCGACGAGCTCCAGCAGCTCTCGGCCTGTTTCGTCGACTCGCCCGACGACGACATCGACGACATCCACCAGACGGCCAAGGAGGCCGCCCAGGTGTTCCAGTCCGGCGGTGGCATGGGGTACGCCTTCTGGCGACTCCGCCCCTACGGTGACGCGGTGGGCAGCACGGGTGGCATCGCCTCCGGCCCCATCACGTTCATGCGCACCTTCGACCAGATGTGCGAGACCATCGCGCAGGGTGGGGCCCGGCGCGGTGCACAGATGGGCGTCATGCGCATCTCGCACCCCGACGTCATCCAGTTCATCCACGCGAAGAACAAGGACGTCTCCCTCGCCCAGACCCTCCGCCTGAACGACCCGGACGACTACACCCACACCTCCTTCGCTGACGCCCTCGAAGAGGCCCGCGAACTCATCGACGACGAAGGCAAGGTGCCAAAGCACCTCCGCAACGCCGTCGAAGGTCACCTCTCGAACTTCAACATCTCCGTCGGTGTCACGGACGACTTCATGGAGGCGCTCCAGAACGACGAGGAGTTCACCTTCACCAACCCGCGCACCGAGGAACCCCACGTCGCGACGCCCGAGACCAAGGAACTCTACGAGATGTTCGGCCTCGGCGAGTACGTCGAGGTCGGCGAGGTCCTGTCGATGCCCGCCGAGGTCATCTGGGAGGACATCGTCGAGGGTGCCCACGAGAACGGTGAACCGGGCGTCATCTACCTCGAGCGCGTGAACAAGCAGCACTCCTTCGACGTGGAGGAGCACCCCGACCACCGCATCCTCGCCACGAACCCCTGCGGCGAGCAGCCCCTCGAAGAGTACGAGGCCTGTAACCTGGGCCACATCAACCTCTCCACGCTGGCCGACCTCGACGCACCCGACTGGCGCGTCTGGTCCGCCGAGCACGCCGACGAGTACGACTCTCACGAAGAGGCCGTCTCCGCCTTCCTCGAGGAGGCCATCGACTTCGAGGAGTTCGACTACCGCATCGACCGCGGGACGCGCTTCCTCGAGAACGTCGTCACGATGTCGGACTTCCCGGTCAAGAAGATCGAGGAGAAGGTCCGGGACATGCGCAAGATCGGCCTCGGCGTCATGGGCCTCGCCCAGCTCTACATCCAGCTCGGTATCAAGTACGGCTCCGAGGAGGGCAACGAGGTCGCCCGCCAGCTCATGCGCCACATCAACCACGAGTCGAAGTGGACCTCCCACGAACTCGCCGAGGAACGTGGCGCGTTCAACGACTGGGACGACTCGAAGTACGCCAACCCGACGCAGTACCCCGACTGGTTCGAGCACCACACCGGGCTCGACCCCGAGGAGTGGGCCGACGGCTTCACCATCCGCAACCACAACACGACCACCATCGCCCCGACCGGGACGACCTCGATGGTCGGCAACACCACGGGTGGCTGTGAGCCCATCTACAACGTCGCCTACTACAAGAACGTCTCCGACGACGTGCAGGGCGACGAGATGCTCGTCGAGTTCGACGACTACTTCCTGCGCACCCTGGAGGCCAACGACATCGACGTCGACGCCGTCAAGGCAGAGGCACAGGAGCAGATGGCAGCCAACGAGTTCGACGGCGTCGAAGGGCTCGACACCGTCCCGAACGCCATCGGTGAACTGTTCGTCGTCACGCAGGACCTCACCGGCAAGCAACACGCTGCCGTCCAGTGTGCCTGCCAGGAGGGCGTCGACTCCGCCATCTCGAAGACCTGTAACTTCCCGAACTCCGCGTCGATGGAGGACATGGACGAGGTGTACCGCTACATCTACGAGAACGGCGGCAAGGGCGTCACCGTCTACCGCGACGGGACCCGCTCGAAGCAGGTCCTCACGACCCGCGCGGACAACGCCGACTTCGCCGACGAGGCCGAGGCGGCCGAGGTCATCATCGACCAGATAGAGGCGGCCTTCGGCGGCATCGAGGGCTTCCTCGACAGCGAGGACGTCCGCGCGAAGCTCGAAGCCGACGTCGCAGACATCGTCGGCGGTGGCGAGCGCTCCTACGCCAAGAAGAAGGAGCGCCCGGACCAGCTCCACGGTGTCACCCAGCGCATCGACACCGGCTACGGCAAGCTCTACGTCACCATCAACGAGGACCCGCAGACGGCCGAACCGTTCGAGCTGTTCGCGAACACCGGCCACTCCGGTGGCTTCACGAACTCCTTCACCGACGCGCTCGCGAAGACCATCTCCATCGCGCTGCGCTCCGGTGTCGACCCGAACGAGGTCGTCGACAAGCTCCAGGGCATCCGCTCGCCGAAGGTCGCCTGGGACAAGGGCGAACAGATCAACTCCATCCCGGACGCCTTCGGGACCGCCCTCCGGCGCTACCTCGACGACGAGATCGACCGCACCTACCCGCAGCAGAAGACGCTCGACGAGACCGCGGCCGAGCAGCAGCGCAAGGCCCAGTCCCACGAGCCCGACGGCGGCTCCACGACTGCAGAGACGCCGGGTAGCGATGCGGGTCACACCTCCGACGCGGTGGACGACCTCATCGCGGCCGGTGAGAGCCCCGAGTGCCCCGACTGTGGCTCGCTCTCGCTGTACTACTCCGAAGGCTGCAAGACCTGCGAGTCCTGTGGCTGGTCGGAGTGCTGAACAGGCCGACTGACGGTCGCTGACTCTCTCCCTCTCTTCTCTCTCGCCGCCCTATGAGCGACAGCTGGGGCGATTCAGAGGTTCTCGTCAGACCGAAGGGCTACGTCGAACCGTTCCCCGTCATCCGCCGGCTCGGCGAGCGCGAGTTGTACCTCGGGAACGCGGCCGCCGCAGACCACGAGGCCCACGACCGGGCGTTCGCGTTCGTCCTCTCGCTGACGGCCGATTCACACCCCTCGACGACGCATCACCGGCCGCTCCGGGACGGGCGGGGGAACGAGTGGCGTGCGTTCCGTGACGCGGTCGAGACCGCCCGAGAACTGTCCCACCGCCAGGGCTCACTGCTGGTCCACTGCAGGGCGGGTGTCTCTCGAAGCAGTGCGGTCCTGGCGACGATGCTCGCGGCAAAAGAGGGGCGACGGTTCCGTGAGGCGCTCGGACTCGTCCAGCAGGCCCGTCCGGTCGCGATGCCACATCCGGCGTTGCACGAACTGGCCGTGGTGTTCCTCGCGGCCGACCGCTGACTACTCGACCGTGACCTCGACCGCGTCCGTGGACAGCTCCGTGCGGTCGTGCTCGTAGCCACCGACCTGGTAGTACAGCTGGTAGAGCGCGTCGATGACGGTGCTCGCGAGGAGCGCGCCGAGCAGTCCGCGGTCGAGTTCGCGGTCGCGGACGAGTCGGCCGACGAGCAGCCCGAGCAACACGAGCCGAAGCGCGTTGTAGGCTCGCTGGTTGCTCCGCCGGAGGATGGCGGTGGTTCGGTCGTCGAGGTCGGAAGGGTATCGGTCGCCGTGCATACGCCGGAACACGTCGGCCACCGTGATATATTCTCGCTCGACACCGTTAGGAGGGTCGACACGCAAGGCCAGGTATGGCCAGCGAGGGCGACGAATCGAGCGCTGCCGAGAGCGAGACCGCGGTCGACCACGGGGGACGACCGTGTCCGATGTGCGGGGAACCGCTCTACAAGCGCCACTGCAAGTACGTCTGTGAACAGCACGGCGTCGTCTACGACTGCTCCGACCCGTTCAACTGACCACATATCAGCGTTCCGGCCAGGTGGCCGAAAGCCATAGGACGACCCCACCCGTGGGTTGGGGAAGTACCCTGGTCACTCATGCAGGAACCGACGATACTCGTAGTCGACGACGAGCAGAGCCTCGCCGACCTCTACGCGACCTGGGTCGGCGACGAGTACGAGACACGGACCGCCTACGACGGCCGGTCCGCGATAGAACGCATCGACCACTCGGTCGACATCGTCCTACTCGACCGGCACATGCCCGACCTCTCGGGCGACGAGGTCCTCGAACGCATCAGAGCCGACGGCTACGACTGCTGGGTCGTCATGGTGACCGCGGTCGACCCCGGCCTCGACATCATCGAGATGGACATCCACGACTACCTCACGAAGCCCGTCTCCCAGAGCCAGCTCACGCGCCTCATCGAGTCCCTGCGGGTCAAGAACCGGTTCGACGGTGACCGCCGCAAGCACGAGGAGATAACGAACAAGATGGAGACGCTCGACGACGAACTCGACTTCGACGACCTCTCGAACACCGACGAGTACCAGCAACTCGAAGACCAGCTGAAAGACATCGGTGACGAACTCGCCGCCGAGGCCGAAGCGGCCGAGGAGAAGCTGTCCGAACTCTACTCCGACGAGTGAGCGAACGTCTCGTACGCCGGGCCGGCCAGGAGGACCGTCGCCGAGACGACCATCGCGACCGCGAGCGGGAGCCCGAGCGCGCCCAGCCCGTGCGTCGTGAGCGTGTTCGCGGAACTCCCGACGACCACGGCCGCGACGGTCCACGGGAGTTCGCCGACGAGCGTGCCCGCGACGAACGTTCGAAGTGAGACACCACTGACCGAGGCCGTACAGGTGACCGCATCGGCCGGGATAGGGGCCAGACGCGCCGCGGTGACCCCACGGAACCCACCTGCGGTGTCGAAGTAGCGTTCTGCGGACGACCGGAACCGACCGACTGCCGAGAGCTGGTCGAGCACGGGGAGAGAGCCACCGTCGTCGACCCACTTCGCGGCGAAGAAGGGCGGCATCGACGTGAACACGGCACCCGCGAGCCCGATGGGGACGCCCAGTGCGACGCCGTAGCCGTAGCCGACGACGACCGCGACGAGCGTGGTCGGCCACGCGACCAAGGGTCGCAAGGAGTAGAGGGCGACGAGCGCCAGCCCGAACCACAGTGGGTCCGCGGCGAGTCCCTCGACGTGGACGAGCACCGCGTCTGGCGAGGTGAGCAGGCTCGCGACCACCACGAGGACGAGGAGGGCACCCCCGACGAGGGAACGCGGTGTCAGGTCGGCTCGCATCGTCCACACCTCGCTGGCGAGACGATAACCGCTTTTCGGTGCCGAGGGACGACCGACCGCGCAAGGCTTAATCGACTGGCCGGAGGAGGCTTGAGCGATGGACGGACAGGACGACCGTATCGAACTCGGCGTGGAACTCCTCTCGAAGCTCGAGGACCCGGAGCTGTCGCTGGCGGACGCGATGGACCGTATCGAGGTCGTCACCCGTGACCCGGCGGCGGTCCGAGAGATACTCGACACCGCCGTGATGCGCGGCGTCATCGAGCGCGAGGACGGCGTCGTCCAGACGGCGGGCAGTGGCTTCGTCAGCCAGACCAGCGACGTGGTCACCCGGGAGGGGGACTTCGACTGCCGCCGCTGTGGGACCGGTATCTCGACGGGTCACTTCATCCAACTCGAGGCGGGAGAACTGGGACCGTTCGGGTCGTCCTGTGTCCGGAAGGTCACCGGGCGCGAGTGAAGAGGGCTGGGCGCGACGTCACCGGCTGCGACTGAGTTCGTCGATCAACTGCTGGATGAGTACACCCTGTCGCTCGAGTAACTCGTTCTGCTTCTCGACCTGCTGTTCGAGCGTGTCGAGTCGCTCCAGCACGGCGTCGTCGGTCCCGTCGGCCGTCGCGGGCTGGAAGCCCGCCGCTTCGAACGGGGTTGCGTCGTCGTCCGCGCCAGCGTCGGCCGGTTCGGACTCGGGCTCGGCGGTCGCTTCGTCGGTCACTGGTTCAGAGACAGGTTCGGTCTGGCTCGTCGCGGCCGACTCGGTGTCGGCGCGGGCGTCGGCCCGTGGCTCCTGGTCGGACGCCGCGGGTGCATCCTGACTTTGGGCTTGCTCCTGACCGGTTCGTCGCTGCCCGGCCGGCTGCTTGTCCCGCGTTTCTTGCGTGCGTGTCTCTTGCGTGTGCGTCTCCTGGGCGGGCTGCGTGTCGTGTTGCTGTTGCTGCGACGGTCGCTGCTCCTGTCGCGGCGGCTGGGTGTCCTGCTGCTGGGACCGCGGTGCTGACGACTGGTCGTACTGCTCAGATCCAGCGTCGGTCGACGTGTTGGCCCCACCGGCGAGTGGGTCCGCCTGCTGGGCGTCCTGTTGCCCGGTCTCGGCAGTCTGCCCGCTCGGCGGTGACTGCTGGGCGTGCTCTTGCTGCGCCTGTGGCTCCGGTGTGGTGTCCTGTGCCTGCGCGTGCTGGGTCTCCTCGAGCAGTTCCTCTGCCGACTCCGCAGGCGGCTCTGCGGGAACGTCGACCTCGTCCGGCTGGACCGTGTTCCCGGCGTCGAGCGGGTCGACACCTTCGCCGAAGTCGATGGGCGAGGGGCGTTCGTCCTCGTCGACCTCCTCCGGGCGGACCGCGTCGTTGAGCGCGTCCAGCGAGCGCACGTCGTAGTATGCAAAGAGTGACTGCTGGAGGTACTCCTTCACCTCGGCGGCGCGGTCGTTGGCGATCTTGATGCGCTCTGGCCGGCCGTCCACCTCGAGGACGACCTGGGTCGCGACGCTGCCGTCCTCGAAGCTGAGGCCGGTCACGTCCGCGAAGTGGTACTCCTCGTAGTCCTCGTCCCAGACCGCGCCACCGACGTGTTTGACGAGGCGCTCGGAGGTGATGACGACGGTGAGCTCCGAGAACCGGAACGTCTGCGTCACCGTCTCGCCTGGGTTCGTCACCCCGCTGGCGTTGAGCACACCTGCGAGGACGGGGTGGACGACCGACTCGGAGACGTTGGCCGGAACGGTGAAATCCCTCTCGCCGTCGAGGGAGTACTCCAGCGTGATGCGTGTCTTTCGCCGGCCTTCTTTGACGGTCAATCGTTCTGCTTCGTGTGGGTACTCGTCGACGGATTCGTCGCTCAGAAAGCCCTCGGACTGGTAGATGAGGGTCCGAGTCGGCGTGACGTAGAGCACGTTCTCCCCACCCAGGGAGACTTCGGCCGCGACGTCTTCGCCTGCGAGTGTCGACTCTACGATGCCCGGAACGTCCATGCTCACTGCTTTACTACCCCACGGTATAAATCCGTGGGGCTGGTCGAACGACCGACGGCACAGGGTGAGACTCCCAGACAGGGCGGGGACAGTTGAGAAGGTTTAAGTTTCACACTGGACAAGCGATGAGTGAGGCCGGGTGGCTTAGCTGGACATAGCGCCGCACTCATAGGGTTTAGAGATTCGGTGCGGTAACTGCCTGGGAAGGCTCATGCATGCCCCCACGGGACCCGCCAAGTCTCGGACCTGGGTCATGCGGAGATCGCGGGTTCGGAGCCCGCCCCGGCCATTTCTGCTGCGAGGAACGAACGATAGTGAGTGACGACGCCGGCAGAAATGTGCCGGTAGACGTGACGAACCCGTTTACGGCTCCCGCGAACGCAGTGAGCGGGAGGCTGTCAGAGCTCGTCTCTGATTGAATCGCCGGCGAACGAATGTGAGCCGGCGAAAGGGAGCGAAGCGAGCGTAGCGAGTGGAGTGACCGATGTTCGGAGCCCGCCCCGGCCACTACTTCATGACGAAGTCACGAGGGAGTTCGAGCGACTGGCCTCGTCGTCGGTTTCGGAAAAGCGTACGAGCTATCGCGTGCGAGGAGCCGAGAGACGCCGTCTCACTCGGTGGGGTCGACGAGTTTCGAGCCCTGCTCTGCGACGAGACCTTTCTCGATGGCTGCGTCGACGATGGTGCGGCACTCGTCGGGGTCGACGTCGTAGGCACCGGCGGCGACCGTCTCTATCTGGGAGCGTTCGATGGGGAAGTCGCGGTTCTGGAGGAGTCGCATCACCTTGTTGTAGGTGCGCGGCGAGGGTGTCGGCTGGTCGTCGTCCTCTGTCGACTGCGATGCTGCGTGTGCGGTGTCGGTCTCGCCTCGGGTGGAGTCGGCCGGGGCCGGGTCGTCGAAGGTCACGCCGTTCAGACCGTCCGGGTCGGTCACCGTCGCGGACTGCTCGGGGGTGTCGTCGGTCGAGGCCGCGAAGATGGAGTCGTCCGTGGGCTGGTCGGGGGTCTCGGTCGCCTCGTCGGCCTCGAAGATGGAGTCGTCGGGTTCGGAGGACTCGGCGAACGGGTCGTCGTCGCCCTGGTCGTTCGGGTCCTCGCCGAACGTGATCTCGTCGAACCCGTCGGTGTTAGGGTCGGCGGCGTCCTGTGGCGCGGGGTCGAACGTACTCGACAGGGACTTGCCCTCGGCGTCGGTGATGGAGGGACCCGATTCCGGCTCGTCGTCCGTCGTGCCGGTCTCGTCGGTCTCGGTCGGCTGACTGTCCGAGTCGTCGGAGCCCTCCTCGGTGTCGTACTCGATCTCCAGCCTGACGGAGGTGACCTGCGAGAAGTCCACGGGTGCGGCCTCGAACAGTTCGAGGACGCTCTCGTACGCCTTCTCCGGGTCGTCGACCTCGATGGTTATGGAACTCATCGACACACACCCAGTTCCGTTGTCAGGTCCCACACTCTTGACCGTCTCTCGCGTCGGCTCGCAGTTGGCATCGGCCTAAATCACGGGCCCACCCTATCTAAAACTTAGTAAACAGCACCCCAATATGTCTTTTATTGTAACAGGTGTTGTGAGAAACGATGATGTGTCTGGAGAGCGAAGTCATGGTATGGGCGTGAATGACACTCGTTCGGTCGGACGTGACGGGGCGGCGGTCCCGGCGGTACTCGTCCTCGAACAGTTGGCGGTCGGGGAACCGGGGACGACGGCTGAACTCGCCGAGGCGGTCGGCATCAGCGAGGAGGAGGCCCGCTCGCTCTGTTCGGACCTCGTCGAGCGCGGGGACCTGCGCCGAAAGGAACTCCGGTCGCGGGAGACGAGCCTCACGGTCTGGTACCGGCCTGCCGAGGGGGAGGAGACCTCACCCGAGGCACGGGCAGAGCGGGTCATCGCGTCGCTGTCGGTCCCCGGCGCGAGCGAGATGATGCGGGACTGGCGACGCGATGCGGTCCGTGCGTCCTACGAGTTCCTCTGCGAAGAGGGAGAGACGACCACGACAGAACTCGTCTCGTCGGTCTATCCTGCGCACTCTGCGGGGTACACCGACGAGGAGAAGTGGTGGGCGATGGTCGACGAGCGACTCGCGTGCCTGCCAGGGGTATCTCGAACGACCGACGACGCAGCGACGGTCTGGCGGTTCGACGCTCAGTAGATGAGTTCGTCGTCGTTCTCGACCATGTAGAGGGTGCGCGCGGCGATGTTGACCGCGTGGTCCCCGACGCGTTCGAGGTCGCGGACGGTGAGGAGTAACCGGGAGACGGCATCGAGTGCTGCATCTACGTCCGTCTCGTCGCCGGCCTCCGATTCGAGCAGGTCCCTGACGACGACCTGGCTCGCGTGCTCGCACTTCGCGTCTACCTCGTCGTCGTACGCCGCGAGGTCGTAACAGGCCTCGACGTCGCGCTCGGCGTAGGCCTCCATCGCCCACTCGACCATCTTGATCGTCTCGGTGCCGATCGCTTGCACGTCGACCTCCGGGTAGGCGTCCCTCTCCGCGTTGATGGTGTACTGCGCGAGGTTGGTCGCGAGGTCGCCGATGCGTTCGAGGTCGGTGAGTATCTTGAACGAGGCGGCGACGAACCGGAGGTCGCTCGCGACGGGCTGCTGGAGGGCGAGCACGTCGATGCACTGCTGTTCGATGTCCAGGTAGAGCTGGTTCACCTCGCCGTCGCCGTTGACGACCTGCCAGGCGACCGATTCGTCCCCCGCCTCCATCGCCGAGAGGGCCGTTCTGAGCCGGTCGACCACGATGTCACTCATGTACACGACGTCCGTCTCCAGCGAATCGAGTTTCTGCTGGAAGCTCTCGCGGGGCATGGTCGAACGTTTCGCCCGCTGACCTATCGGTGTTGTGTTCGGTTCGGTCGGGCGTGTCCGGTCGTCGAAAACGGGAGAATTACTCGATGAGCGCGTCGTCGTTCTCGATCATGTAGAGGGCGCGCGCGGCGATGTTGACCGCGTGGTCCCCGACACGTTCGAGGTCGCGAACCGTCAGCAGGAGCCGGGAGACGTCGTTGAAGACCTCCTCGTTGTCGGCCTCGTGTTCGGCCTCGACGAGGTCCCGGACGACGACCTGGCTCGCCTGCGTACACCGGTTGTCGACCTCGTCGTCCCGGTCGGCGATCTCGAAGCAGGCCTCGGCGTCCCACTCGTCGTAGGCGTCGAGTGCGTCCTCGACCATCGCGATGGTCAGGTCGCCGATGTCCTGGATGTCGACCTCGGGGAACACGTCGCGGTCGGCGTCGAGCGTGTACTGCGCGAGGTTGGTCGCGAGGTCACCGATGCGTTCGAGGTCGGTGATTATCTTGAACGACGCGGCGATGAACCGGAGGTCGCCCGCGACGGGCTGCTGGAGCGCGAACAGGTCGATACACTGCTGTTCGATGTCCAGGTAGAGCTGGTTCACCTCGTCGTCGGTCTGGATGATGCGTTCAGCGGTCTCTTCGTCCTTGTTCTCGAGGGCGACGAGGGTGTCTCGCAGCCGGTCGAGAACGATCTCCCCCATGTAGAGGACGTCGTCCTCGAGGGAGTCGAGTTTCGATTGATAGCTCTGACGTGCCATTGGTGAGTGGAATCGTGGGCGCTTTGAAAGGGTTTTGTCTATCGATTGAATCGTCTGGATTACCCGAACTTGCCGGTGATGTAATCCTCGACCCGCTGGTTCTCGGGGTTCTCGAAGATCTGTTTGGTGTCACCGAACTCGACGAGTTCGCCACCGGTGAGGAAGACGGCCGTCTTGTCGGAGATACGGGCCGCCTGCTGCATGTTGTGCGTGACGATGATGACGGTGTAGTCCTCGGCGAGCTCGTCGATGAGGTCCTCGATCTGGGAGGTCGCGACGGGGTCGAGTGCCGACGCCGGCTCGTCCATCAGCAGGACCTCCGGGTCGGGCGCGATGGCCCGTGCGATGCAGAGCCGCTGTTGCTGGCCACCGGAGAGTTCGAGGCCGGACTCGTCGAGCCGGTCCTTGACCTCGTCCCACAGCGCGGCCCGCTTGAGCGACTCCTCGACGATCTCGTCGTAGTCGCCCTCCTTGTTCTGTATCTCGAGGCCGTAGGCGACGTTGTCGTAGATGCTCTTGGGGAACGGGTTCGGCTTCTGGAACACCATCCCGACACGGCGGCGGAGTGCGACCGGGTCGACGTCGTCGTCGTAGACGTTCTTGTCACCGAGGTAGAGCTCGCCCTCGACGCGGGCGGCTTCGATGAGGTCGTTCATGCGGTTGATGCAGCGCAGGAACGTCGACTTGCCACAGCCCGAGGGGCCGATCATCGCGGTGACCTTGTTCTCCGGCACCTGCAGCGAGATGTCCTGGAGTGCCTGGTCATCGTTGTACCAGACGTCGACGTTCCGTGCCTCGACGATGGTCTGCTCGACGCCACCGGCGTCGGTGTCGTCCTCGTCGTCGAGTCCTGCGGTCACGTCGGTCTGGAGAACCGAACCGTCGTCGTCGCTGACGGGGTCGGTGGTCGATGTCGATTCAGCCTGTTCGTTGCTCATCTCTTGTGTCATTGGTCACGCCTCTCGCTGATACCTGTTGCGCAGTACGATTGCGATACCGTTCATCGTCAGGAGCACCACGAGCGACACCACGACGCCCGCGGCGAGCGCCGTCGTGTAGAACTCCTCGCTGGCGAACTGGGTCGCCCACGAGTACAGCTGCATGGGCATGGCGCTCCCCTTGGAGGTGAAGCCGCCGGGCACCGGTGCGACCATCGAGTAACCGATGAAGATGAGAGGGGCGGTCTCACCGATGGCGCGGCCGAGTGCGAGGATGGTCCCGGTGAAGATGCCGGGCATGGCGCGGGGGAGGACGACCCGCCGGACGGTCTGCCACTTCGTGCCGCCGAGCCCGAAGGAGGCCTGGCGCGTGGAGTCCGGAACCGAGCGGATGGCTTCCTGTGCGGAGATGATGACGATGGGGAGGATGAGCAGTGCGAGCGTCATCCCCCCGACGAGGACCGAACCGACGGGAAGCGCGAGCGTGTTGATGAACACACCGTAGCCGAGGAGGCCGTAGACGACGGAGGGGACGCCTGCCAGGTTGGAGATGTTGACCTGGATGAGATGGGTCAGGCGGTTGTTCGGAGCGTACTCTTCGAGGTAGACCGCGGCACCGACGCCGACCGGGAACGACAGCAGCGTGACGACCAGCATCAGCAACACGGAGCCGATGATGGCCGGGTAGAGGCCGGCGTCGGCCGCCGTGTTGGAGTGGTTGCTGATCAGGAACTGCCAGTCGACCCAGGAATCGGGTCCGGCGAGGCCGAGCACGGGGGCGAGGTACCGGATGGCGAGCACGCCACCGATGAACGCCGCGGCGAAGACGAGGCCGGGAACCTGGGTCGGCCGGTTCTGGACGACGACGGCGGCGTAGGCCGCGGTCGGGATGACGACGAACGTCGCGAGCACGACGCTCGGCATCGGGAAGAACCACAGGTACGGGCCGACGAACGCGGCCAGCAGCCCGAGTGCGGCGGCCGCGCCACCCGCGATGCGGCCGGTGCGCTGGTCCTCCAGCTGGCCACCGACGAACCAGGCGACCCCGGCAGCCATCGGTAGCGTGAACGTGACCCACATGATGGACCACGGGAGCAGGTAGAACGGGAACGCCGCGACGGCCCGGGGGACGACGACGGCGAAGATGGCGAACGCGACGAGGGTGACGACGGTCTCCTCGAGGAAGCCGGCCCGGCGCTGGCGACGGTACAGTACGAGCGCGCCGCCCGCGAGGGCGAGTGCGGCCCAGTAGCCGAGCCAGACCTCGGGTTCGAACACGTCGAGGAACAGCATGACGATAGCTGCCCCGAGGAACAACCCACCGAACGGGATGCCGAGGGCCGCGAGGCCGGTGCCGACCGCGTCGTTGTGCCTGAACCAGACCCATCCTGCGGACCCGAGCGTCGGCACGACGAACGTCGCCGCGACGAACACGTACCACGCGGGGTCGGCGGTGAACGGCTGGATCGCCTGGATGCCGACGTACAGCAACAATGCACCCAGTGCGACGATACCGGTGAGCGTCGCGGCCAGCAGCAGGTACCGGAAGACGGTCCCGACGGTGCGGCTGACCTCGCCGAAGCTCTCGATGTGTTTTCGTTCGGTTGCCATTATTCGTACTCCTCCCGGTAGCGGCTGGCGATGAAGTCACTGATGACGTTCATGACGAGCGTCATCGCGAACAGGGTGAACCCGACGGCGAAGAGGCTGTGGTAGGCGACCCCGCTCGTCGGCATGTCGCCGGTCGCGATGTTGACCATCGCGGAGGTCATGGGCATCACCGGCTCGAAGTAGACGGCGAGGGTCCCGAAGTTCGGGAACGGGATCTGGGTTCCCAGGACCGAGAGCTGCCCGAAGGCGGGCATGGTCGGGGTCGACCCCGCGGCGATGGCGACGATCATCGTCTCACCGATGGCGCGCGAGAGCGCGAGGATGAACGACGACGCGATGCCGGAGACGGCCGCGGGAACGACGATGCCGACGGAGACGTCGAACTTGGTCGCGCCCATCCCGTACCCTGCACGGCGCAGGTCCGCCGGGACCGCGCTCATCGCGTCCTCACTGATGGAGGAGACCATCGGGATGATCATGATGCCGACGATGATGCTGGCCGAGAGGGCGTTGAACGTCCCGAGTTCGGGGAAGTTGAAGACGGTCCCCGAGAGCCCCGGCACGTCGTTGTTCAGGAACGTGAATAGCCCGTCGAGGAACGGCGTCACGTACACGAGCGCGAAGAACCCGTAGACGACGGTTGGAATCCCGGCGAGAATCTCCAGTGCGGGCTTCAACACGGCGCGCTTTCGCTTGCTCGCGTACTCGCTCAGGTAGATGGCGGTCGCGAGCCCGAGTGGCATCGCGACGACGGCCGCCCCGATGGTGATGACGAGCGTGTTGAACACCAGCGGGACCACACCGAACGCGTACGGTTTGAATCCTGCTGCCCAGTTGGTTCCGAGGAAGAAGTCGGCGATGCCGATGACATCTCCCTCGTATCCGACGAGTCCTGCCGTCAGGTCGAAGAACTTCACCGTCTCCGACGCCAGCAGGAGAACGATACTTACGGTCGTTATCACGGAGAGCAACGCACACGCGAAGAAGAAGGCGTTCATCACCTTCTCCTCCGGCGTATCGCTGGCTGTCTCTGTGATGTCCTGTGTCACCCTGTCCGTGCTCATGGAAGTCGGTCTCTATAGATAGGTAATTAGACGCGCCGAAAAGCGCTTCTACTCTGGTTCGTCACCGGTGTGTGCTCGTGGGAGTCTACTCGAGGTACTCGGAGAGCTTGTCCATCTGCGCCTGCAGCGTCTCCTCGTCGTTGGGGACGTAGCCGACCTTGTCGGCGACGAGTTCGCGCTTGCCGGACTGCTCGACGAAGTACTCGGCGAACGCGCGGACCTGCTCTTTCTCCTCGAGCGACTGGACGCGCGGGTACGTGAACAGCGGGCGCGAGAGCGGCGTGTACTCGCCGGCCTTCGCGTTCTCGAGCGAGGGCTTGACACACGTGCCGTCACCGTCGTCGATGGCGAGCGCCTTGATTTCGTCCTTGTTCTCGCTGTAGTACGCGAAGCCGAGGTAGCCCATCGCACCGGAGGAACCCTTGACGCCGGTGATGATCTGGCGGTCCTGCTCGGTCGCGGAGTAGTCCTGACGGTGGCTGTCCTCCTCACCGATGACGGCCTCGGTGAAGTAGTCGAAGGTGCCGGACGCGGAGGTCGGGCCGTACAGTTCGAGCTCCTTGTCGGGCCACTCCGAGCGGATGTCGCTCCACTTCTGGGCGCCGTCGGGCTCCCAGATCTGCTTGAGTTCGTCGACGGTGATGCAGTCGACCCAGTCGGCCTCCTTGTTCACGACGACGGTGAGTGCGTCGATAGCGACCTGGAGTTCGACCCAGTCCACGTCGTTGTCAGAGCACTCCTGTTGCTCGGTCTCCTTGATGGGGCGGGACGCGTTGTTGAAGTCGGAGTCGCCCTTGCAGAAGTAGTTGGAGAAGCCGCCACCGGAGCCGGTCGAACTGATCGAGATCTTCACTTCGGGGTGCTCTTCCTCGAAGCCCTCCTTGATGGCCGTCGCGAGCGGGAAGACGGTCGAGCTCCCGTAGATGTCGATGTTGCCCGAGAGGGAGTCGCCGTCCTCGGTGTTCTCGCCCTCGCCACCACTCGTCCGCTGCTGGCAACCAGCGAGACCGGCGAGTCCCACAGCACCGGCAGTTGTCATGAACTTCCGTCTGGAGACGTCCTCGAACCGTGTGTCGCTTTTCTCCGTCATCGAGTGAACGTCATGGTGATATGAATAAATACCTCGCTATGATAGCTATATATTCGTAAATAACGCAATAGACTACCTCGGTTCGTGATACCGAGTCACAACGTTTCGGGGGTCGACGGCACCGAACGGGGCACCGAATCGAATATTCCGGACAGGTTCGTGTCTAAATCATCGGTTTCCGGGGCCTGAACCCACGATTTCGTCCCCCCGTCGGTCGAGAGTCACATTGGTCTCCGGAGTGACGAATTCGTTCTTCTCACCGGACCGGGCTCTATATAGAAACAAGCACATTTATTTTCTCCCTGACCTCATTGCCCGATATGGAAACGCGCAAGGTGCAAGTGACGGGTGGGTCCACCTTCACCGTCTCGCTGCCGAAGTCGTGGGCGACGGACAACGGCGTCTCCGCCGGGACGACCGTCGAGTTCTATCCCGAAGAGAACTCGCTGTTGCTCACACCGAAGAGCGAGACGAAACGGACCGAGGGCACACTCGACGTGTCCGACCTCGATGGGCAGCGTCTCACGCGCGCGGTCATGACCATGTACGTCTCCGGGTTCGACATCATCTCGCTGGAGGCGAGCCGCATCACGACCGACCAGCGCCGCGCCATCCGGTCGGCGACCCAGAGCCTCGTCGGTGTGGAGGTCTTAGAGGAGACGAGCGACAGCGTCGTCATCCAGGACCTGCTGGACTCCTCCGAGCTCAGCATCCACAACGCCGTCACGCGCATGCGCCTCATCGCGCAGTCGATGCTCTCGGACGCCGTCACGGCACTGCTGGAGAACGACGAGGACATGGCCCGCGACGTGCGCGAACGCGACGACGACGTCGACCGTCTCTGGTACGTCGTCTCCCGTATCTTCCGGGCGACGCTGCGCTCGCCCCGCGCCGCCGAGGAACTCGGTGTCCCCCGGGAGGTCTGTTTCGACTACCACTCCAGCGCCCGCCAGCTCGAACGCATCGGCGACCACGCCGCGAAGATCGCCAACATCGCCGTCGAACTCGACGAGATAGACGACGACGTGGCCGAGGCGCTCCAGGAGCTCCACGACGACTCGGCCGAGGTGCTGGAGAAGGCGATGGACGCGCTGTTCGCGGACGACCCGGAGGAGGCGACACAGCTCGCAAACACCGCCCGCGAGTCGGTTCGCCAGATCGACGAGCACACCCGCACCATCGACGAACTCCTGCGCGAGCGCGAACCGCAGGCTGCCCAGGCCCTCGGGCTGGTCGTCGACTCGCTCTCGCGGAGCGCGGACTACGCCGGCAACATCGCCGAGACGGCACTGCAGAAGGCGGCCCCGAGCCCGTAAGCAGCACCCGGTTCAGCGATGTCTCTTCCTGCTGTTCTCTCCCAGCAGAGCCGTCGCTGTGAGGGGGTGAGAACGGAGATGAGAAGGTGATTACTCGTCGTCGACGATGACCGCGTTGACCTGCCCGTTCTGGCCGGGGCGGGAGGTGACGCGGGCCGTGCCGGCGTCGGTCTCGATGACGGCGCCCTTCGTGATGATGTTCCGGCGCACGTAGTTCGGGTTGGCGTCGTTCTCGACGACGTCCTCGATGGTGGCGTGGACGGTCTCGCCGCCCTTGTTCACGTTCGCGACGTCGGTCGCGAGGGCACGGGTCTTCGTCGTGTTCCCGCGCGTCTCGATGACGCGGAAGCGCTGTTCGCCGACCTGCGTCTCCGTCGGGAGACGGCCGAGCTGGTGCTTCTTTCGGTTACGGATCGGGCGGAGTCGTCCGCCAGTACGCTTGCGCGTGGAGCGTCCCTGGTCTTGCATACCCGGAAGCAGTTCCAGCAGCTACTTGAATCGCTCGACTTGAAGCGGGGTCTCGTGCCCCTGTGCCGTGTGCGGCCGGCCCTCGGGCCGTGCGAGGAGCTGGCATTCTCGGGCAGCCACATCGTAGCGTTTAGGCCCGCGTCGGCCGACCGACGTGAATATGAGTCTACGTGTGGCCGTCGCCGCGCCGTTCCGCCAGCGCGGGAAGCGCGAACTCGAGCAGAACGAGTTCGTCGTCGCGCTCTCGCTCGACCGCGACTGGTTCTCGCCGGACCAGGCCAAGCGGCTGGTGGATGTGGCGACGGGTGAAGGGTTGCTCGAACAGGTCGACGGGAACCTCCGGTGTACGTTCGACCCGAACGAGGTCGAGATACCCGAGGAGTTCGTCCCCGGTGACGACGTGCTCACCGAGCGCTCGGCGTTCGAACAGGTACTCGACGACCTCGTCGCCGCGGGCCACGAGAAACACGAGGCGGTCGGAGCCATCAACCAGCTCCAGCAGGAGCTCGACGTGACCATCGCGGCCGCCGCGCTGGTGTACGCGCGCCAGCAGGGCCTCGACGTCTCCGAGGCACGGACGAAGGCGCGACAGGAACTCACGGAGGCCTGAGATGGTCGAAGACAGGACCACCGACGGCGTCCGCCTCGCGCAGTTGCTCTCCTCCGAACTCGACGGGCGCGAGGACGGCGAGTTCGCCCGCTTCGCGGTCGAGAACGCCGACCGCGATGTGGAGCCGACCGACGATGGGGCCCGCGCCTACGAGGTGACCCGAGACGGGGAGCCGTTCGCGGTCGTGTTCGTCCAGCCCGACCGCATCCGCATCGAACTCGAAGTCGGACTCGATGCCGCGGTCGAGAAAGCGAAGCAGGTCGGCCTCCGGGTCCGTCCGAAGGCGACCCAGCCCCCGAAGACGCTCGTCTTCGTCGAGGACGGGGCCGAGGTCAAGCGCGCGACCGACGTGGTCGACGCGGCGAGTCAGGCGGCAGAGAGCGAGTGAGTCGGTGAGGCTGTGAGTCGGTGACCGGTCGCGGAGCGACTCAGGCGCTGGTCCCACTCGACGATTCTCTGATGACGTACTTCTCGAGCAACGGCGAGGCCCGCATCAGACCCGTCCCGAGCACGCTCATCACGAGCACGTAGCCGACGGCGAAGGCCGGAATCACGTCCGCGAGCGCGCCGGTTCCGACCGAGGTCGCCAGCGCGGCGAGCACCAGCGAGAACTCCCCGCGAGCCACCAGCCCGACCGCGACGCGCAACGAGCGGCGCTCGCTCAGCCCGTAGCGCTTCCCGCTCCAGTAGCCACTGACGAGCTTGCTCACGGTGGTGACGACCACGGCCACGCCGAGGAGCGCGAGTGCGGTCCCCTGGAGCTGGCTCACGTCGGTCTGGAGGCCGATGGCGAAGAAGAACGCCGCCGCGAACAGGTCCCTCGCGGGGGCCATGACCCGTTCGACCCGATGGACGGCGTCGGTCTCGCTGACAGCCGTCCCGACGAAGAACGCCGCGACGGCCTCGCTGACCCCGAGGTCGAGGGCCATCGCGGCGACGACCGTGGTCACGCCGAGCAGCCCGAGCAACAGCAGTTCGTCAGAATCGATGGCGAGCGCGCGCTGGAGGAGCGGCGTGCCGAACCGGGCGAAGACGACGAGCGCGGTGAGCACGGCGAGCGCGACGCCGACCGACTGGACCGCCGCGAAGCCGCCGTCGCCGATGGCGACCGCCGAGAGCAGCGCGAGGTACACCGCGATGACGATGTCCTCGACGACCAGGGTCCCCAGAACGACCTCGCTCTCGGGGTCGGCGACCCAGCCGAGGTCGATGAGTGTCTTGGTGATGATCGCGCTGGAGGAGATGTAGACGATACCGACGAGGAACGCCGTCTCCAGGGGGGAGAAGCCGAACGCGACCCCCAGTAGCACGCCGACCCCGGCGTTCACCACCAGGTCGATGCCGCCGATGAGCGAGAGCTTCTCGCGTCTGGCCAGCAGCTGGTCGACGCTGAACTCCATCCCGATGAAGAAGAGGAGGAGGACGATACCGAGTTCTGCCAGGAGGTCGACGAACGCCTCGTCCTGGATGAGTTTCAGGGAGACGCCGTCGGCGATGGGCGCGTGCGGTCCGATGAGCAACCCGACGACGATGTACGCCGGGATGACCGACAGCCGGAGCTGGCGGGCGAGGACGCCACCGACTGCGAGGACGGTGAGCGTGATGCCGGCTTCCAGGAGTAGCCCGGCCATCGTCAGTCCTTGTGGACGAACGAACGGAGCTTCTCCTGTTCCTCCCGCGTCCCGATGGCGACGAGGATATCGCCGCCTCGCAGTTCGAACGTCGGGTCTGGGTTCGCGACGGTCTCGTCGTTACGCTGGATGGCCATGATAGAGGCTCCAGTCGCGGTCCGGACGCCACAGCTCTCGAGCGTCTGGCCCTCGAGGGTCGACCCTTCGTCGACGGTGACCCACTCGATGATGGCGTCGCCGAGGGGCACCTGTGGCTGCTGGAGCTCGACGGGCTGGAAGTACGCCCCGCCCAGAATCGCACCGAGCTGGCGCGCCTGCTCACCGGAGAGACTCGCGATTCGAGTGCTGTCTGCTTCCGGGTCCGTCCGGTGGAACATCTCACGTCGACCGTCGTGGTGGATGAGGACGACAAGCCGGCCACCGCC
The DNA here is from genome assembly GCF_025399835.1 of Haloarchaeobius sp. HME9146. Taxonomy (NCBI): domain Archaea; kingdom Methanobacteriati; phylum Methanobacteriota; class Halobacteria; order Halobacteriales; family Halorubellaceae; genus Haloarchaeobius; species Haloarchaeobius sp. HME9146. The sequence continues at coordinate 3,026,895 of NZ_JAODVR010000001.1, read as the reverse complement.
GTCGAGTTCGACCTCGAACTTGCGGCCGACCCCAGGAACGTCCGTCTCGTACACCGTCATACCCGAAGATGGTGGCCGGCTGGGATATAAAGGTCGTCACGCGGTGGCGATGGCTGGCTCGAACTCGCGCCAGGTGAGCTGTGACTGCGTGGACTGCTCCGGCGACCCAGGTCCTTCACGCGGGACCCAGGACCGCTCGCCCGATACGTACACGACCTCCAGCCGGAACTCCCGACCGTACTTCGATTCGAGCCGCTCGGCGAGTTCGTGCGCCAGCCCCGGCGGCGGTTGCGTGTCGACGTGGTAGCCGAGGACCACACGCGCTCTGACGGGCTTCCCCAGGAAGTGGTCGATAGGCAGGTACTCGATGTCGGAGTCGAGGTAGGCCATCCGACCGTACTCGCCGGCGTCGAAGGTCGCTTCGAGGTCCGCGATCATCGACTTCTCCAGCGATTGCACCTCGTGGGTCGTGACGGTGACCGCCCCGAGGAGCACGGTGAGGACGGCGATGGCCACGACGAGCTTCGTGGTCCGCATCCTGACGGCGGCTCGCGCCCGCTCGGCATCCAGTCGCCGCTCCGGCCGGTAGCCCGCGAGCCAGAAGAGGATGAGCGCCGAGAGGTTGATGGCGAGCAGGTTGACGACGACGAGCACCGCCCCACCGAATGCCAGGAGCGGCTCGCCGTAGGAGAGTGCGATACCGGCGGTCGCCGCCGGGGGGACGAGCGCCACCGCGATAGCGACACCCACGAGCGTCGACCCGGACCCCCGCATGATACTGATGGCCCCGGCTGCCCCGGAGCCCAGGGCGAGCACCAGCGACAGGATACCGGGTCGCACCCGCTCCATGATCTGGGGGACCTCCCTGATCGAGAGGTCCGGCTCGACGAGAACCGTCTGTTGCACGACGACCCCGACCAGGAACCCGAGCGCGATGGCCCCGATGAGCCCTGTAATCTGGAGGTGAATCCCGCGACTCCCGAGTTCAACGTCTTCGAGGACGGCCCCGACGCTGGCCGCGATGGCCGGGCCCATCAGCGGGGCGACCACCATCGCCCCGATGATGGTCGCCGCGGAGTTCTGGAGCAAGCCCGTCGCAGCGATGAGCGTGCTCAGAAACAGCATCGGGAAGAACGTCTCGTTGTCGGGGGCGAGGTCGTACGCCCGGGCGCTGAGTTCTTCCCGCGAGACGCGGAGCCCGGCGTACTTCCCGCGGAGTGCCTCGAACTGCCGGGAGATGACCAGTTCGACGGGGAGGACGATGGTGTAGGAGTCCTCCCGGATGCCCGCGATTCGCAGTTTCTTCAGGACGGGTTCGAGCCCGTTGGTCGGCACCGGGAACTGGACCATCGCCTCGAAGTCGCCGCGACCGGTCTCCTCGAACAGGGCGTAATCGATACCCTCCCGCTCGAGGACGGCGAGCACGCCGTCTCGCTTTCCGTGCGGGATGAGCGCCTGGACGAGTCGCATGCAGTGGATACGCTCCTGCGGTGGTTAAGCCGATATTCGCGGCGCTGATAGCTCATATTGCGGTGCCGGCCGCGACTCGCGATAGCAACCTTGTTATTCGACCCACTCCCACGCCAATCAAATGAGCTTCTTCGAGCACGTCGGGCAGCGGATTCGGGACAAGGACACGGTCGTCTCGGTCGGCCTGGACCCCGACCCGGCCCGGATTCCCGACTTCCTCGCGGACCACGACCTGCCCCGGTGGGCGTTCAACCGCCGCATCATCGACGCGACGCACGAGCACGCGGCCTGTTTCAAGCCCAATGCCGCGTTCTACGAGGACGGTGACGGCTGGGCCGCCCTGCGAGAGACTATCGCCTACGCCCACGGGAAGGACGTTCCTGTCCTCCTGGACGCCAAGCGCGCCGACATTGGGAACACGACCCGCCAGTACGCCGAGTTGCTGGACTACGCCGACGCCATCACGGTGAACCCGTACATGGGCCGGGACTCACTCGACCCGTTCCTCTCGCGGGCCGACAAGGGCGTCTTCATCCTCTGTCGCACCTCGAACCCCGGTGGCGCGGACCTGCAGGACCTCGAACTCGCCTCCGGCGAGCCCCTGTACGAGCGGGTCGCCGCGCTCGCGGACCTCTGGAACGAACACGGGAACGTCGGGCTGGTCGTCGGCGCGACCACCCCGGACGAACTCGAGGAACTGCGCGAACAGGTTCCCGACATCCCGTTCCTGGTCCCTGGGGTCGGCGCACAGGGCGGCGACGCAGAGGCCGCGGTCGAGTACGGACTCGCTGACGGAGTCGGGCTCGTGAACTCCTCGCGGGGTATCATCTTCGCCGGCGAGAACGCTCGCGGCGAGAAGGAGTTCTTCCAGGCGGCCGGGCAGTCGGCCAGGCGGCTGAAGACGCGACTGAACCAGTACCGCGACTGAATCGACGCCCACACCGACCCCGGTACTCCCGCCGACTCAGAGCTGGTAGGTGTCGCCCTCGACCCCGCTGGGGTCCGCCCGGCGCGCACAGTCGAGGCACATCCCGTGCTCGCGGTCGAAGTGGTTCTGACAGACCATCGCCCCACAGCGGTTGCAGTGCTGGCGTGCGCGGGCTTCCTCGCAGATCTGGCAGAGGCCTGCGACGCTCATGTGAGAAGATAGCACACCCTGCCTCTTGAGTGCTCGGCCTGCGGTGCCAGCGACCGCGCGGCCACCCCGTATCCTGCACTCCACCGAGTCGTTTAGGGTAGCGTGGCACATAGAGTCACAGCGTGCGAGATTCGCCACTGCTGTTCGGGTTGGCCGCCGTCTTCGCCGGCCTGACGACGGTGCTCGCGGTCGTGGCCATCGTCACGCGCGAGTTCTTCGTCCTCGGGGTCGCGCTCCCGTTCGCCGCCACCACCTACTTCATGTGGTTCCAGGCGAGCGGGAAACTCCATGAGAAGGTGGCCGGCGGGACGTACGCCGACGCCCCCGGCGAGCGCCGCCGAACCGCCGAGCAGAAGGCCAGAGAGGGCGCCCGCGGCGGCCGAAGCCGGTTCGCCCGCGAGGCACGACGGGCCGCGGAGGAGCGCCGCCGGCGCGACCGGTTCCGACAGGCTGGCCGCGTCTCCGACAGCGGCCGTCGCCGACAGCGTCGCCAGCGACGCGGAACCCGGATGGACGACGGCCCGACCCGGAAAGAGGCCCTCTCGACGCTCGGCCTGCGGGGTGACGCCGACGAAGAAAAGATTCGGGAGGCGTACCGTGAGAAGGTCAAGGAGGTCCACCCGGACACCCCGGACGGGGACGAGGATGCGTTCAAACGGGTGAACGCGGCGTACGAACGCCTCAAAGACGACTGGTGAGTCGGGGCGATTCCCTGTCCGTGCCCCGGGATACCCGGTGGACTGGATGGTTCTCCAGATTCCTCAGACCGTAATGTGATAACAATTGTCATAAGACGAGAAGTCTTTTGCCACCTGTCTCCTAACCCGGAGGTATGAGCCCTGACCGGGCCGTGTTGGAGCAAGCCCTCGAACGCGGTGAGCAAGAGGGCGGCAACGTCGAGTTCAAGGAGCGACTTACGAAGGACGTCCACCTCGCCGATGGCCGGCGAGAGAGCCTGGCGGCGCAACTGCGCCACCGCGTCCTCTCTGGCGACGGCCAGGCGATGTACGTGGTCGGTGTCACAGACGACGGTGGCCTCGCCGGTATCGAACCTGACGTGTTCTCGGAGACGATGGACGTGTTGAGCCTGCTCGCCGAGGAGGCCGGTGCCCACATCGAGAACGTCCAGACGTGGGGCGTCACCGACGACGGGGCCCACCGTGGGACACGCGGTGACCACACAGACGCCAGAGAGCGCGGTATCGTCGGCGTCGCCGAAATCCGCGAAGGTGGCGTGCTGGAGACCGACGACGAGCACATCGTGGTCGGGACCGCCGGCCACGTCGACCACGGGAAGTCCACGCTGGTCGGGTCGCTCGTCACCGGACAACCGGACAACGGCGACGGGGCGACCCGCAGTTACCTGGACGTGAAGCCACACGAGGTCGAGCGCGGGCTGTCCGCGGACCTCTCCTACGCGGTCTACGGCTTCAACGACGACGGCCCGGTCCACATGAACAACCCGCACCGCAAGCAGGACCGGGCCCGCATCGTGACGGAGTCCGACCGGCTCGTCTCGTTCGTCGACACGGTCGGCCACGAGCCGTGGCTCCGGACCACGATTCGGGGGCTGGTCGGGCAGAAGCTCGACTACGGCCTGCTGACGGTCGCGGCCGACGACGGGCCGACGAAGACCACTCGTGAACACCTCGGCGTCCTGCTCGCGACGGACCTTCCGACCATCGTCGTCTTGACGAAGAAGGACATCGTCGACGAGGAGCGCCTGGAGGAGGTCGAACGCGAGGTCGAGCGCCTGCTCCGCGACGTGGGCAAGACGCCCCTGCGGGTCGACCGCCACGGGGTCGACGCCGCCGTCGAGGAGATCAGCGACGTGGTCGTCCCCATCCTCACGACCAGTTCGGTCACGATGGACGGCCTCGACACCCTCGACGAGCTGTTCGAGCGCCTCCCGAAGACCGCCGGCGTCGAGGGTGACTTCCGCATGTACATCGACCGGACCTACTCCGTCACCGGGGTCGGTGCGGTCGCCTCCGGGACCATCATGTCCGGGGAGATAGAGGCCGGGGACGAACTCCTGCTCGGCCCGATGCCCGACGGCTCCTGGCGCGAGGTCGAGGCCCGGTCCATCGAGATGCACTACCACCGCGTCGACGAGGCCAAGGCGGGCCGCATCGTCGGTATCGCGCTCAAGGGCGTCGCCGAGAACGAGATAGAGCGCGGGATGGCGCTGGTCCCCCGCGACAGTGAACCGGCGACGGTCCGCGAGTTCGACGCCGAGGTGATGGTGCTCAACCACCCGACCCGCATCGGCGACGGCTACGAGCCGGTCGTCCACCTCGAGACCATCAGCGAAGCCTCCATATTCTCACCCGAGGAGGGACGGCTCCTGCCCGGCGACAAGGGCCGCACCCGCGTCCGGTTCAAGTTCAGGCCCTACATGGTCGAGGAGGGCCAGCGCTTCGTCTTCCGCGAGGGCCAGTCCAAGGGCGTCGGGACGGTCACGAACGTCTATCGGGAGTGACCTGCGGCCGACCCAGCACCCCTGACCGGGAGCGTTTCGGTCGCCCGATACATGTTTTTTTGCTGGCGTCCTAGTCGCTGGCACGAATGGACCGTCGCTCACCAGCCGTTCGCTTCTACATGGCGCTGACCGGGGTGGTCCTCGTCGCGCTCTATCTGCTGGTGGGCTCGCTGCTGGTCGAGGTCGCCACCTCGCTCTGGCTCAGCCGCCCCGACCCGGTGCTGTTCGCCGCCGCCCTGCTCGGGTCGTCGCTCGTCTTCGGCTACGCGAGCTATCGCGGAGGCACTGCACGGCTCCTCTCGTCGCTCGACGCGGTCGCCCTGCCCAGAGAGCGCGCCCCCCAGCTTCACGCCCGGGTCGACCGGCTGAGCGAGCGGATGGATATCGAGCGCCCGCAGGTACTCATCGCGCGGATGCACGCCCCGAACGCGCTCGCGCTGGGTGGCAGAAAGCGCGGGGTCGTCGTCCTCGACGCGAGCCTCTTCCGCCTGCTCTCGCTGGACGAAATGGAGACCATCGTCGCGCACGAACTCGCCCACATCGAGAGCCGCGACAGCCTGGTGCAGACGCTGGGATTCAGCGTCGCCCAGACCCTCAGCGGCTTCGTCTTCCTGCTGTTGCTTCCGGTCGGGCTGTTCGTCGCCGGGTTCCGACGAGCATTGCGCTGGGTCCGCGGGGAGCGCCCGCGCCCGTTCAGCCAGCATCTCTCCCGCACCCACGCGCAGGTGGCCTCGGCCGTGATGGTCGTGATGCTGGTGTTGACGTTGGCGCTTCGAGCACACTCCCGGCGGCGGGAGATCGCGGCCGACGACCGGGCGGTCGCGGTGACGGAGAAACCGATGGCACTCGCCCGGGCGCTGGCGCGCATCGAACGCGCCTCGGAGCCCCCGGGCGGGTTACTGTCGTCGCTCTACATCCACGGGACAGAGGAAGGGACGCTCACGCGACTGCTGGCGACCCATCCCCCGATGCAGGAGCGAATCGAGCGACTGGTCGAGCGGGCGGAATCGACGTGGCACCGCATCGAGATCCAGTGAGTGGCGTCGGGCCGTCCGACTACCAGGGCGGGTCGGTCAGTTCGGCAAGCGAACCGAGCACGTACTCCGGCGTCGGCGAGTCCGCTCCCGGGCTCCCGCCATCCACCGCGAGCCACGCGGCACGGACTCCGGCAGCCTGCGCCCCGGCCACGTCCGAGCGCAGCGAGTTCCCGACGTGAACCGTGCTGTCGGCCTCGCTCCCGAGCAGGTCGAGGACGCGGTGGAACGCGTCGGGCGCGGGTTTCGCGGGCGTGTCGTAGCCGGCGTGGACGACGTGCTCGAACGCGTCGGCGAAGGGGAGGGCACCGAGTTTCTGTGACTGCATCTCGGGGGACCCGTTGGTGACGACCGCGAGCCGGTGGTCGGTCGCGAGGGACGAGACCGCCTCGGCAGCGCCGGGGAGCGGTTCCACGTTCGACTGGTCGCGCTCCGCGTCGTAGACCGTGGCGAGTTCACGGCCGAGGTCGGGGTCCCTGCCGGCGTCCGCCGCCAGGCTGGCGAAGCACTGCTCGCGCAGTTCATGCATCCCCGATGCGTCCGTCACGAACTCGTCGTAGCGCGCGTAGTAGTCGGTCGCCTCGAAGAACGGGTCGACCCCGACGGTCTCGAAGGCGAGGTCGAGCATCTCGGGGACCGTGCGTCGGTACGAACAGAGCGTGTCGTCGAGGTCGAACAGGACGGTATCGACGGGAGCGGGCATCGGTGGATACTGCACCCGGCGGTAGGATAAATCAGTCGGCTCGGTAGCCGTCCCCGGTCCGCTCTGCGAGGCCCAGCAGCACCAGCCAGTCCAGTTCGTACTCGACCTTCTCGGTCCAGACCTCCTCCCACGTGTTGGGGTTCTTGTGGCGCTCCCACTGGGGCACGTCGTCGCGGTAGCGGGCGAACACCTCGTCGGCCGAGAGTGGTTCGTCGGCATCACGGAGGATGTCGAGCACGTCGGTCGCGCCGAAGACACCCTCCAGAAACGCCGTCTGGAGGTGCTCTCGGGTCGGTTCCTGGCGGATGCGGCTGAACCCGCTCGGCCCTTCCTCGGCGAGGCCGACCCCCCGAAGGAACGTCAGCCACGTCGCGGCCTGATCGCGGCTGACGAGGTCCGTGCGCTGGAGCATGCGGGCACAGCAGTCGTCCTCGCTGCCCGGGACCAGGGGGACGGCGCGCTGGGCTGTCTCGACGAAGTCGAGCGAGTCGGGCGCTGGGGGAACGTGTTTGAACTTCACAGTCCGAACGACTCGGCCAGCAGCTCCTCGTCCGTCTCCCCGAAGACGTGGGTCGGGCCGCCCAGCACGTCGACCGTGATCTGCGCCGGGGCGAACACGCTCTCGTCGAGCTCGTGGAAGTCCCAGTCGATCTCCTCGAATATCTCGGCGAACGGCTCGCCGTACTGCTCGTTGGCGGTCGAGACGACCTCGTCGAAGCGGTCGAAGTCCTCCTCGACGGTGAGGGTGACCTGCCCGCCGTAGGCCAGGGCGTCGTTGGTCCGGGCCATGGCCTCCTCCTCCGAGGCGGCGACCGGGGCGACCGGGGCGGTGCCCGAGACCGAGACGAGGTTCAGCGGGTCGTAGCCCAGTTCCGAGAGCCGGAACGCGGCCAGTTCGGCGGCCCGGGCACCGATGCTGATGCTGCCCGCGAGGCTGGCGGTCCGGAAGCCGGCGAGGAAGGTGCTCGAGGTGTTCGTCTCGGTCAGGTCCGCGACGTGCTCGGCGACGGCCTCGCCCGGAAGCGCGTCGGCCTCGATGGTCAGGACGGTGAGGTCGAAGGCGTCGTGGTAGCCGACGCGCTGGAACACGTCCTCGGTGCCGACGAGGGCGCGGGCCGGGCCGCTCCCGAGCCCCTCGAAGTCCTCGACGCTGACCTCCCAGCCGGCCTTCTGCGAGCACAGCAGGGCCAGCTCGGGGTGGTCGGTCGTCACGTCGACGTAGCGCATCGGCGCGCCCGCCACCTCGCCCATCCGGGACTGGACGGTCGCGAGGCCGCCCGTCTGTATCTCCGCGAGGAGGACGCCGGCCTCGACGCCACCGTGGAAATCCACGCCGAAGTCGAGGACCGTCGCCTCGTTCTCCAGTTCGTACGCCCCGATATCGAGTACCTCCGCGAAGTCGATGGCCTCGTCGACGAGCTCGATGGCCATCCGGTTGAGACTCTCCATGCGCGAGGGTTGTGCGGCTCCGGATAAAGGGCTTCAGTTCTCGGCTCAGCGACCGTCGCTACTCCCCGGGCTCGCTCCGGGCTGGCCGCCCGAGGTGTCCCTCGACCGCCTCGACCTTCTGGTCCGCCGTCGTGGTCTTGGTCCGCTTGTCGTCTATTTTCAGGAACGTCGAGACGCGGTCGCCATCGACCGCCTCGTGGGCGGCCTGGGCGGCGGCGAACACCGTCGCCGCGTCCGCTGCCTCGATGGTCGTCCCCATCGGGGTCGTCTCGTAGGTCACGTCGAAGTCGTCGAGGGCGGCGACCGCCTTCGCGACCTCACTGGCCATGCTCCCCTCGATGACTGGTGCGACCGAGAGGAAGGCGACGACCGTCATTCCTCTTCGTGGAGCTGGACCGTCACCCGTCCCTCGAAGTTCAGCAGGATGCGCTGGGTGAGGTCACCGAACAGCGCCTTCCCGCTGGGCGAGCGCTTGCGCCCCGAGATGAAGACGTGGTCGCAGTCGCGCTCGTCGGCCACGTCGAGGATGGCGGTCTCCTCGCGGCCGACTGTGCCGAGTACCTCGTACTCGACGTCGAGGCCCTCGAGCGACTTGTGGCCGACCTGTGTCGCGAAGTGTTCGGCCTCCATCTCGGCCTCGTCGAGCGGGAAGCTCTTTCCGTCGCTCTCCAGTCGCGACGACATGATGTCCTCGTACTCCTCCTCGGGAAGGACGTGGAGCAGGTAGAGGTCGGCCCCTGTCCCGGCGGCGATCTCTCCGGCTTCTCGGATGAGGGACTTGGTCTGGTCTGAATCGTTGCGGATGACGGCGAGTGCGCGTTCCATATCTACCGCTGTTCGAGAGGGGGTGAAAAAAAGGTTGCCCGAGGGACACAGTGTCACCCGTGCGACCGGCTAGCCGCCCGACGACGCGGTGTCCGCGTCAGTAGTACTCGCGCTCCTGGTCGGACGAGAGGAGCCGCTTCAGCAGGTACTCGGCGAACAGTCCCACACACATCACGCCGCCGGAGAGGAGCATGAAGTACAGCACCACCTCGGCGACCTGCGAGCCGGAGAGCCGCGACATGGTCAGCCCGACGGGGAACAGGGCGGCTCCGAGGACGACCAGCGGGAGCACGACCCAGCGAACGAGCACGGATTCACGGACGAACGACAGGCCGCCGTACAGCGGGCTCAGTTCCATGCAGGAAATGTTAGAACAAGAGAATAAATAGCTTCCGTACAGTTCTGTGCCGTCTCACAGACGCTGTTCGACCGACCGGAACGTCGCCGCGAACCGGCTCGTCCCCGCGAGCGCACTGTCGGCGATCTGGAAGACGTTCAGGGTGACGTCGGTCTCCTCGCCCGTGAGGACGACTGCCCACGCGCCACTGTCCGGTTTCTGCCACTCCCCCTCGGCCTCGCGCAGGAGCGTTTCACCGAAGTAACTCCCCAGCGACAGCACCAGTTGCTTGTCCCGGGCTCCCTCGGTCGCCAACTCGGTGGCCAGGTCGTCGAGTCGCTCCAGCGACGCCAGCGAGTAATCGAGCTCTGCGGCCGGCCAGTCCTCGACGCACGCCGCCGCCTGCTCGCGGAACACCTCCGTCCGGTCCCGGGGTTCCGGCTCCGGCTCCGGCGCGGTAGCCTCGGCTTCGACAGGGGCTTTCGCCTCCTCGACAGCTCCCCCGGACTCGGTCGCGCCACCGGCGGCCGGTGCCGCCGGTTCCGAAGTCGGTGAGTCCGGTGTCGACTGCGGCGGGACCGACGCGTCCGTGGGCGAGGTCGGTGACGCCGTCTGTTCCGTCGCGGCCTCGGGCGACTGGCTCCCGTCTTTGCTTCCGAAAAGTCCGGTGAGTCGTTGGAGCAGTTTCATAGTATTTCAGACTCGCGGGGTTCGATAAAAAGCCCCACCCCGGAGTGAATGTGAAAATCCGGAAACTCTTGCAAAAGGGTGTTACCGGGCCTATAGGTCTGTTCTGGAGAGTGTCGCGATTGGTAACAAGAAATGGTGGTGGCCGGTGCTGTGTTGGCGAGGAACCGGATTTAGAAACTGCACTGCACTGGCTGGGATTGTGAACCTCACTCGCACGACCTCGCTCCGCTCGGCTGCGTTCGCTCACGGCTTCACCGTTCGCGTCGCGGTTCTCGCTCTGCTCCGAACCGCGCACTGCTCGCTGGTTCAAATCCCAGTGTCGAGATTTCCAGTATTCACGACGTTCTCGCGACACGCTGTCGCGGTCGCTCGTGGTAGTTGAATACTGAGAAATGCACTGGCTGGGATTTGAACCCAGGTTGTGACCATGGCAAGGTCACGTGATACCACTACACTACCAGTGCGCTTCGACTTCACCTGAACCGATGTGCTGGTCGGTTTAATACCCTGCGATATGAGTCGGCGAGGGCGGGGTGGTCAGTCGTCGAGAAGGCCGACGAGTCCGTCGGGATAGAGCGTCGCCTCGCCGTCGATGAACTGCGACACGGGTTCCCAGCTCGCGGTGAACCTCCCCGGGCCGTCGTCCTCGAGGCCTTCGAACGTCTCCTGCTCGTAGGCGCCGTCGTCAGCGAACTCGGCCTCGAAGACGAACACCACCTCGTGGCCCGGAGTTCCCTCGAAGGTGAAGACGTTCTCGAGCACGCCGAGTTGCTCGATGGGCGTCACCTCCCGGTCGAGTTCCTCACGGAACTCTCGGACCAGTGCGTCGCGGGCCCGCTCTTCGAATTCGAGCCCACCCCCGAGCGGTCGGTAGAACGTCTCCTCGCCGTCGTACCGCTGGAGCAACAACTCGTCGTCGCGCCAGACGAGGCCCAGGGCGATCGGTCTGATTTCACGCCAGGACATGCCAGTATCGACTCGGGTGGCTGAAAAAAGGGCTGCGTTAGCGTGTCGGTTTCAGGCGGTCCGCCAGGTCGGTCACCAGTCGGGAGAACGCGACCACGACCGTGGCGAGCAGCGCCGATTCGAGGACGAACACTGCCCCCGTGACAACGTGGAACCACAGCCCGTACTCTAGGCCGAGGTGGAGCTGGAGCAGGTCGGCCGCGACGATACCGAAGTACCACGCGAAGAACGTGGCGGGAACCAGAAGGGCGAGCCCGAGCAGGACAGCCGTCAGCCGGAGGACTGACCCGGCGAACGAACGTGGCGGGGAGCGCGTCTCGTACATACGTCACTGTACTCACCCAACCGCTAAAACCAGTACCTTGGCATGCAGTGCAACTTACCCGGCCGACGACGGCGGCGACCGAAACAGCCGCCGCAACCGACGCTTGACCAGTGCGATTCCCGTCGCGGCGACCAGCGCCTCGATGAACAGGAACCCCCCGATGAGGAGGTACATCCCCACGCCATCCCCGACCCCCGTGAAGAACATATCGCGTGTCATCCTGGCAGCCACCACCGCGAAGAACGTGAGCGTGTTGTACCCCGCGAAGGTGACGCCGACGAGAACCAAGACGGTGAAGATTATCAGGAGGTCCCTGACGAACGGTCGCCACCCCCCCGCGAACAGAGCGTTCATATCACGTAGAGAGAGGTGAGAATCGTTGATACCGGTTACCGAAGCGAAACGAGGAGTTGGATAGGACCACGAGGTGGGCCGACTACGTGCTGACTGGGAAATACGTACACGAAGAGCGACGTGTTGGGAGGAGCGTTCAGCCCGCCACCGACTCTCCTTCGACCATGTCGTCGTCAGGTTCCTGCTCGTCCCAGCGTGCGAGGCCGCTCCTCGCCGAGGCCCGGACGAGCCCCCAGTACACGACCGTGAACACGACCAGGCCCAGTACGAAGATGACAGCCTCGGTCAACGGGAGTTGACTGAGGATGCCGATGCCGAGCACGAGCGCGGCCAGCGGAGCGAACACGATGACGCCGACGGCGATCACTCCGAAGAGGACCAACGCTCCTCCTCGCATCACCCGTCCGAGGACAGGGGTTCTGGTCAGTTGGCTACGTTTCATCATTTTTCTTCCCCCTTTCTGGTCACTGTGCCTCAGTTGACCAGGTAACAATAGGACTTCTAGCAGAATATGGACAGTGCAGATTCTCATTGTTAGAGAATATCAAGCATGGCTGGGGGATGACAGGCCGTCGGTCACGCACCCACGACCTGGCGTTCGCACCACAGCTGTTCTCGCGACACGCAAACGCGGTCGCTCTTGGGTGTTGTATACCGAGAGATGCGACTCGCTTCGCTCGTCGATTTGCGTCGGCAGAAATGCACTGGCTGGGATTTGAACCCAGGTTGTGACCATGGCAAGGTCACGTGATACCACTACACTACCAGTGCGCTTCGTCTGCATTCAAACGTAACTGCTGGATGTGATATAAGGCTTCTGAATCGGACGGTCCGTGGGAGACACAAACCACCAGACTGCGCAGCGTTACGGGGTGTATTATCTTGATTCCCGCACGTACGCGAGCATGACGCTCCAACCATGTGAACGCTAAACACCCACATTCGGGCGTGAGTCGCCGTCACAACCCAAAATCCAATCCGGCACCCTTTTACATTGGGCCAGAATAAATTCGGCACAGTCTAGTGGCGAGGCGTCGAAGCGTCACGGCATGACCATCAGCGTGCTCGTGCCGTCATCCCTCGTCCGGGAAGCCGAAGACAAACGCGAGGCAACTCGCAAGGTCGGCTACGTCGCCCGCGCGGCGACGGTGTTCCGGGCAGACAGGCTGGTCGTCTTCCCCGACGAAGACGGCGAGACCAGATGGGGTGGCGGGTTCGTAAGCACCGTACTCGAATACGCGACGACGCCCCCTTACCTCCGAAAGGAGGCGTGGGGGCATCGAAGCGAACTGGAGTACGCCGGTATCTTGCCGCCGCTCCGCGCCTCACCACAGACCGGCTCCGAATCAGACGGTTCGGGGTCGTTAAGACAGGGAATCGTGACCGAGGTCGGACCTGACAGGCGCGTCCGGGTCAATTGCGGACTGCAACACCCGATCTCGCTCGTCGCACCACCCGATATGGCGGTGCCAGACGAGGGAGAACGCGTAATCGTCAGGGTATCTTCGCGACGTCCGGTCCGTGCGCGACTCGTCGACGAGCCCATCGGTGGGCTGGTCGTCGAACGCACGGACCTCCAGACAGCGCTCGACCGCCCCGACGCGGGGCTCCGGATCGCGACCTCGCGCCACGGTGAAGAACTCACCGTGGGGCGACTCGCGAACCTGACCGGGCAGATCCAGCGCGACGGCATGACCGTCGTGTTCGGGTCACCGGGGCGAGGGCTGCCTGAAATACTCGGAATCGACGTGGCCGAACTGGCCGCTCGACACGAGGACGCCACCGAACCCAACGCCGGAGGGTTCGACCTTTGGCTGAACTCGATTCCGCACCAGGGCAGCAAGGTCGTGAGAACGGAGGAAGCTCTGTTCGCGACGCTTGCCTGCCTGACACTCAACGAGTGATACAATGCCACAACCTAGCAGACCACGCAAAGGCTCGCTCGGGTTCGGCCCGCGCAAGCGTGCGACCTCCGAGGTCCCGCGCTTCAACTCGTGGCCGGACGACGACGGACAGCCGACGCTGCAGGGTTTCGCTGGCTACAAAGCCGGCATGACCCACGTGGTGATGATCAACGACGAGTCCGACTCCCCCCGAGAAGGGATGGAGGAGACCGTCCCCGTCACCATCGTGGAGACCCCGCCCATGCGGGCGGTGGCCCTGCGAGCGTACGAAGACACACCGTACGGGAAGAAGCCCCTCACCGAGGTCTGGACCGGTGAGTTCCACGAGGAACTCGACCGCGTTCTGGACCTCCCCGAGGACCCCAGCCCCGAGGCCGACGCGGAGGAACTCCGCGACGCCGTCGAGGCAGGCAAGGTCGCTGACGTTCGTGCCATCACGCACACCGTCCCCAGCGACGTCCCGTCGGTGCCGAAGAAGAAGCCCGACGTGATGGAGACCCGCATCGGCGGTGGCTCCATCGCGGACCGCGTCGACTACGGCCTCGAGCTCATCGAGGACGGCGGCGTGCACGAGATGAAAGACACCTTCCGCGCCGGCGAGTACACCGACGTTTCCGGCGTCACGAAGGGGAAGGGCACCCAGGGCCCGGTCAAGCGCTGGGGCGTCCAGAAGCGTAAGGGCAAGCACGCCCGCCAAGGATGGCGGCGTCGCATCGGTAACCTCGGCCCGTGGAACCCGAGCCGCGTTCGCTCGACCGTTCCCCAGCAGGGTCAGATGGGTTACCACCAGCGCACCGAGCTCAACAAGCGCGTCATCCGCATCGGCGACGGTGAGGATGTCGACGACGTGAACGTCGACGGCGGCTTCGTCAACTATGGCGAGGTCGGCGGTCCGTTCACGCTCGTCAAGGGCTCGCTGCCGGGTCCGGACAAGCGCCTCCTGCGCTTCCGTCCGGCCGTCCGACCGAACGACCAGCCGCGCCTCGACCCCGAGGTGCGCTTCGTTTCCACAGCATCGAACCAGGGATAAACCATGCAGGCAACAATCTACGACCTGGACGGCTCCGAGGCCGACACGCTCGACCTTCCCGAGGTCTTCGAGACGGCCTTCCGTCCGGACCTCATCACGCGTGCGGTCCGTGCCGCCCAGGCCAACCGAAAACAGCCGTACGGTGCCGACGACTACGCCGGCATGCGTACGTCCGGTGAATCGATGGGTTCGGGCCGCGGCATGGCACACGTGCCGCGCTCGAACGGCCAGGGTGTCCGTGTCCCCCAGACCGTTGGTGGACGCAAGGCACACCCGCCGAAGGAAGAGAAGGACCTCGGTGAGCAGATCAACAAGAAGGAGCGCAAGCTCGCGTTCCGGAGCGCACTCGCCGCGACCGTCGACGCCGAGCGCGTCGCCGAGCGCGGTCACGCGTTCGACGAGGACCTCAATCTGCCGCTCGTCGTCAGCGACGACTTCGAGGAGCTGCTGAAGACCAAGGAGGTCGTCAGCTTCCTCGAGGCCGTCGGTGCTGACACCGACATCGAGCGCGCAGACGAGGGCAAGACCGTACGCGCCGGTCGCGGGACGACCCGTGGTCGCAAGTACAAGCAGCCCAAGTCCATCCTGTTCGTGACCTCCAGCGAGGCCGGCCCGTCGAAGGCCGCACGCAACCTCGCCGGCGCCGACGTGGCGACGGCAGCCAACGTGAACGTCGAAGACCTCGCACCCGGCGCGAACGGCGGTCGACTGACCGTGTTCACCGAGTCCGCCATCGCGGAGGTGGCCGACCGATGAGCGTCATCCAGTACCCGCTCGTGACGGAGAAGGCGATGAACGACATGGACTTCGAGAACAAGCTCCAGTTCGTCGTCGACCTCGACGCTGCCAAGCCCGACGTCCGCGAGGCTGTCGAGGAGCAGTTCGAGGTCTCCGTCGTCAGCGTCAACACGCAGGTAACGATGAAGGGCCAGAAGAAGGCCATCGTCCGCCTCTCCGAGGAGGACGACGCACAAGAAGTCGCCTCTCGTATCGGGGTGTTCTAAGAATGGGACGAAGAATCCAGGGCCAGCGACGTGGTCGCGGTGGGCCGACGTTCCGTGCCCCCTCGCACCGCTACAAGGCTGAGCTCTCGCACAAGACGCCTGAGGAATCGGACGTCGTCAACGGGACCGTCGTCGACATCGAACACGACCCCGCCCGGTCCGCACCGGTCGTGGCCGTCGAGTTCGAGGACGGCGACCAGCGCCTCGTGCTCGCGCCCGAGGGCATCACCGTGGGCGACGAGATCCAGGTCGGTGTCTCCGCCGAGATCGCACCGGGTAACACGCTCCCGCTCGCCGAGATCCCCGAAGGGGTTCCGGTGTGCAACATCGAGCGCCAGCCCGGTGACGGCGGCAAGTTCGCCCGGGCGTCCGGGACGAGCGCCGACCTCATCACCCACGACCGCAAGGCTGCGGTCGTCCAGCTGCCCAGCGGCGAGATGAAGCGCCTCGACCCGCAGTGCCGCGCCACGGTCGGTGTGGTCGCGGGTGGTGGCCGAACGGAGAAGCCGTTCGTGAAGGCAGGGAACAAGTATCACAAGATGAAGGCTCGCGGCACCAAGTGGCCGAACGTTCGTGGCGTGGCGATGAACGCCGTCGACCACCCGTTCGGTGGCGGTGGCCGCCAGCACCCGGGCCGACCGAAGTCCGTCTCGCGCGACGCACCGCCGGGCCGGAAGGTCGGTGACATCGCGTCTCGGCGAACCGGCCGAGGTGGTAACAAATGAGTCAACCCGACTACAGAACTGGCCGCGACGAGGACGAGGAGTTCACCTACCGCGGCTACACGCTCGACGAGCTGCAGGAGATGGAGCTCGAGGAAGTCGCAGAACAGCTCCCCGCCCGCATGCGGCGAAGCATCAAGCGCGGTCTCTCCGTCGAGAAGCAGAAGCTTCTCGAGAAGGCCCGCGACTACGACGAACAGGAGAGCGCCAACAACCCGATCCGCACGCACCTGCGCGACATGCCGGTGCTGCCGGAGTTCGTGGACCTGACCTTCGCCGTCTACACGGGTCAGGAGTTCGAGCGCGTCAAGGTCAAGCCCGAGATGATCGGCCACTACCTTGGCGAGTTCCAGCTCACACGCTCGTCCGTCACGCACGGACAGGCGGGTATCGGTGCGACGCGCTCCTCGAAGTTCGTGCCCCTGAAGTGATCGATACCATGGGAATCAACTACAGCGTCGACGCGGATCCGGAGAAGACGGCCAAGGCCATGCTCCGGGAGCGTCACATGAGCAACAAGCACAGCAAGGCCATCGCCCGAGAGATCAAGGGCAAGACCGTCGCCGAGGCACAGGAGTACCTCGACGCGGTCATCAAGGGCGAGCGGTCCGTTCCGTTCAAGCAGCACAACAGCGGCGTCGGCCACAAGGGCGACATCGACGGCTGGGACGCCGGCCGCTACCCCGAGAAGGCCAGCAAGGCGTTCCTCGACCTGCTGGAGAACGTCGCAGCCAACGCCGACCACCAGGGCTTCGATGGCGAATCGATGGAGATCATCCACGTCGCCGCCCACAAGGTCGGTGAGTCGCCGGGCCGCAAGCCCCGCGCGATGGGACGTGCCACGGCGTGGAACACGCCGCAGGTCGACGTCGAGATAATCGTCGAGGAGGTCGAGAACTAATGGCAGACGAACACCAGTTCATCCGAGACGGTATGCAGCGGTCCCAGATCGACGAGTTCTTCGCAGAAGAGCTCGGTCGAGCTGGCTACGGCGGCATGGAGGTCGCCAAGACGCCCATGGGCACACAGATCGTGCTCAAAGCCGAGAAGCCCGGTATGGTCATCGGCAAGGGCGGTGAGAACATCCGGAAGGTCACGACGATGCTCGAGGAGAAGTTCAACCTCGAGGACCCCCAGATCGACGTGCAGGAGGTCGAAGAACCCGACCTCAACGCACGCATCGTCGCGGACCGCCTCGCCAACGCGCTCGAGCGCGGCTGGTACTTCCGTAAGGCCGGCCACACGACCCTCGAACGCATCATGGACTCCGGTGCCCTCGGTGCCGAGATCGTCCTGAGCGGGAAGGTCACCGGCGCGCGCTCGCGCGTCGAGAAGTTCAACGACGGCTACATCAAGCACAACGGCGAGCCCGCAGAGGAGATCGTCGACGAAGGCCAGGGTGTGGCAGTCATGAAGCTCGGTACCATCGGCGTCACGGTGAAGATCATCCCGCCGGAGGCCGAGCTCCCCGACGACTTCGAGATCTACGAGGGCGAGGACGTCAACGAGGTTGCCCCCGAGGCCGTCGAGGCCAACGAGGCCGTCGAGGAACTGCTCGAAGAGCCCTCCGAAGAGGAGCTCGACGAGATCGTCGACGAGGCCCAGGAGGGCGAGCCCAGCGAGGCCGCCGAGCCCGATCCCGCCGACGAGGAAGTCGTCGAAGAGGTTCTCGACGAGGACGCCGACGAGGAGTTCGAAGAGGTCGAAGTCCCCGAAGGCGACGACGAGATCGAAGACGAACTGGAAGAACTCGACGAGGCCGTCGAAGAAGAGGCGGCCGCGATGGTCGAGGAGATGGACGACGACGAGGAGGAGGAATAACCCATGGCGATTCTCCACCCCGAAGAAGTCCGCGAGCTCACCCCGCGTGAGCGCGAAGAAGAACTCGAAGAGCTGGAGACCGAACTCCTGAACGCGAAGGCCGTGCAGGCCGCCGGTGGTGCCCCGGAGAACCCGGGCCGCATCGGCGAGCTCCGCAAGACCATCGCGCGGATCAAGACGATCCAGCAGGAAGAAGGCGACTTCGAGGACGAAGAATAACCACCATGGCGCTAACACCCGAGACGCTCCCACGACACGAACTCAACGGCCTCTACGTGGAGGTCGTCGACGCCGCGAACCCCGACCTCGTCGGGATAGCGGGCCGCATCGTCATCGAGACGATGCAGACCCTCCACGTGGAGGACCGTGTCGATGGCGAGTCTCGGGTGCGCCAGGTGCCGAAGCAGGGCACGGTATTCGAGTTCCGACTCACAGATGAAACCGCCGACCCCGAGAAGGGGTCGGGGACGACGTCGAAACCGGGCATCCCTACCGGCGACGACGTCGCCTACGTTACGGTGGATGGAGTCAGACTGCTCTCACGACCCGCCCTTCGCACCGAAACCACAGGTGATTCGAAATGGCGATAGGACTGAACGTACCCGAACCGGAGGGTACCTGTTCCGACGACGACTGCCCGTTCCACGGCGAACTCGCCGTGCGCGGCCAGACACTCGAAGGAACGGTAGCCTCCACAGACATGGACAAAACCGTCATCGTCGAACGTGAGTACGACGTCCGGGTTCCCAAGTACGACCGCTACATGAAGCGGCGTTCGCGGGTCCCGGCCCATGCACCGACGTGCATGGACCTCACGGTTGGCGATACGGTTCGCATCGCAGAGACACGACCACTTTCGAAGACGAAAGCCCACGTCGTCGTCGAGCAGCTCGCTCACGACGACACCTACCAGCCCCGAGGAGGTGACGAGTGATGGAGGCCCTCAAAGCCGACGTGACTCAGGGCCTCGAGAAGGGCTCGCTGCTGACGTGTTCCGACAACACCGGCGCGCGTGAGGTGAAGATCATCTCCATCGCTGGCTACCACGGAACCAAGAACCGACACCCCAAGGGGGGTATCGGTGACAAGGTGACCGTCTCCGTGACCAAGGGGACGCCCGAAGAGCGTCGCCAGGTCAAGGAAGCCGTCATCATCCGGCAGCGCAAGCCGATCCGTCGTCCCGACGGAACGCGCGTGAAGTTCGAAGACAACGCGGCCGTCCTCATCAACGAGAACGAGGAACCGCAGGGCTCGGAGATCAAGGGCCCCATCGCGCGTGAAGTGGCAGAGCGATTCGGAAGCATCGCATCCACGGCTACGATGATAGTATGACACGACAACCACGCAAACAGCGCAACCAGGCAGCACGCGCACCCCTGCACAAGAAGCAGAAGCAGGTCCGTTCGACGCTGTCCGAGGACCTCCGTGAGGAGTACGGCCGCCGTCGCGCCCGCGTCAACGAGGGCGACACGGTCGAGGTCATGCGCGGAGACTTCGCCGGCGAAGAAGGCGAAGTCCTCGACGTCGACCTCAAGTCCTCGACCATCTCGGTCGAGGGCGTGACGCTCGAGAAGGCCGACGGCGAGGAGGTTCCCCGCCGTCTGGAGCCCTCGAACGTCCGTATCACGGAGCTCGACCTCGAAGACGAGCGTCGGGTGGCGCGTCTGGAAGGTGATGCAGAATGACGAAGCACCAGAAGCGACTCTCCGTTCCGAAGTCCTGGCCCGTCGAGCGCAAGACCAACACGTTCACCGTGAAGGCCGACGCCGGCCCCCACGGCGAGGAGGGTGTCCCGCTGGTCATCCTGCTCCGCGACGTGCTCGGTTACGTCGACTCGAAGAAGGAAGCCCGCTACGCCCTCAACCAGGGCACCGTCCTGGTCAACGGCAAGGCGGTCTCCGACGAACAGCGCCCCATCGGCATGTTCGACATCGTCGCGTTCACCGA
The DNA here is from genome assembly GCF_025399835.1 of Haloarchaeobius sp. HME9146. Taxonomy (NCBI): domain Archaea; kingdom Methanobacteriati; phylum Methanobacteriota; class Halobacteria; order Halobacteriales; family Halorubellaceae; genus Haloarchaeobius; species Haloarchaeobius sp. HME9146. Next base: position 3,006,694 of record NZ_JAODVR010000001.1, on the reverse strand, counting down.
GCGTGACGAGTACTACCGCGTCTTCCCCGACGAGGGTGGCCGTCTGGCCCTCTCGCCCATCGCGGCGGACGCGGCAGACTCCAAGCTCGGCAAGATCGTCGACAAGCAGCAGGTCACCGGTGGCGAGACCCAGATCTCGCTCCACGACGGTCAGAACCTGCAGCTCGCGGACGCCAGTGAGTACAGCACGAAGGACTCCCTCGTCATCGACAACGAGACCAACGAGATCGTCGCCCACTTCCCGTACGAGGAAGGCGCGCTCGTGACCGCCGTCAAGGGCAGTCACGCGGGCGAGGTCGGCGAGATCTCCGAGATCCAGGTGACGATGGGCTCCGGGAACAACACCGTCGTCGTCGACCAGGACGACGGCTCGTTCGAGACCATCGAGAACTACGTCGTCGTCATCGACGAGAACTTCACAGGTGATGACGAATGAGCGAGGCCGAGTTCCACGAGATGCGCACGCCCACCGTCGAGAAGGTCGTCGTCCACATGGGCGTCGGCGAAGGTGGCCGCGCACTCCAGAACGCTGAAGGCATCCTCGAGGAGGTCACCGGGCAGGAGTCCGTTCGCACGCAGGCGAAGGCGACCCTCCCGGACTTCGGCATCCGTCAGGGCGACCCGATCGGCGCGAAGGTCACCCTCCGCGGTCCGGAGGCCCGCGAGTTCCTCGAGACCGCACTGCCGCTCGCCGAGATCGACGCGAAGCAGTTCGACCAGACCGGGAACTTCAGCTTCGGTGTCGAAGAGCACACCGAGTTCCCGTCTCAGGAGTACGACCCGAACATCGGTATCTTCGGACTGGACGTGACGGTCAACCTCGTCCGTCCGGGCTACCGCGTGAAGAAGCGCGACAAGCGGTCGCGTCAGATTCCGGCGGGTCACCGTCTCACCCCCGAGGACGCAGTCGCGTTCCTCGAATCGGAATTCGACGTCGAGGTGAACAAGGATGAGTGAAAGTCAAGAGCAAGAGACCGGTGAGCAGGCCGCAAAGCGAACCGGCCAGTTCGAGGAGTGCCAGCGCTGTGGCCGCAAGCAGGGCCTCGTTGGCAAGTACGACATCTGGCTGTGTCGGCAGTGCTTCCGGGAGATCGCCCGTGAGATGGGCTTCAAAAAGTACCGATAATCATGACAGCGAACGACCCATTCAGCAACGCGCTCTCCGGCGTGAACAACGCAGAGAGCGTTGGGCATCTCACACACACGGTAAAGCCCGCGTCGAACCAGATCGGCAGCGTCCTCGAGGTCTTCTACGACCACGGGTACATCGACGGCTTCGAGTTCGTCGACGACGGTAAGTCCGGTCGGTTCGAGGTCGAACTGAAAGGCGCGATCAACGAATGCGGCCCCGTCAAGCCTCGTTACTCCGTCGCGGCAGACGAGTACGAGAAGTGGGAGAAGCGATATCTCCCCGCGCGTGACTACGGTGCGCTCATCGTGACGACCAGTCAGGGCGTCATGAGCCACTACGATGCACGCGAGCAGGGCGTTGGCGGCCAGGTGATCGCATACGTCTACTAAACAATGCGAGTAGAACTGGACATTCCGGACGAAGTAAGCGCCGAGGTGGACCATCTCGACCTCACCGTCGACGGTCCCGAGGGGTCGGTCACACGACGCCTCTGGTACCCCGACATCAGCGTGAGCGTCGAGGACGACCAGGTGGTCATCGAGTCCGACGTCGAGAACGCGAAGACGCGTTCGACCGTCGGTACCTTCGAGAGCCACATCACGAACATGTTCCACGGCGTCACCGAGGGATGGGAGTACGAGATGGAAGTCTTCTACTCTCACTTCCCGATGCAGGTGAACGTCGAGGGCAGTGAGGTCGTCATCGAGAACTTCCTCGGTGAGCGCGCACCGCGACGAACGAACATCCACGGAGACACACAGGTGCAGGTCGACGGCGAAGCACTGACCCTCAGCGGCCCCAGCAAGGAGGACGTCGGGCAGACCGCCGCCGATATCGAGCAGCTGACACGCGTCAGCGGCAAGGACACCCGTGTCTTCCAGGACGGCGTGTACATCACGCAGAAGCCTCGCAAGGGAGGTGCCTAACGTATGGCAGACGAACCCCAGGAACTCGAAGACATCAGCGGTGTCGGCGAGACGAAGGCGGACGCCCTTCGCGACGCCGGCTTCGAGACCGTCGAAGACATCAAGAAGGCCTCCCAGTCCGACCTCGCAGAGGTCGAGGGCATCGGGAACGCGCTCGCTGCGCGTATCAAGGCCGACGTCGGCGACCTCGAAGTGACCGAGGAGACCGAAGCAGAGATCGAAGGCGAGGAAGAAGACGAAGCCGAGGCCGAGGCGGCCGAGGACGTCGAAACCGAACTGCAGCCCCGCGGGCTGGTCGAGAAGACCCCCGAACTCGACGAGCGGACGGAGCAGCTGCTCCAGAAGCGTCGGAAGGACGGGAAGCCGCAGTTCAACCGCCAGGACTACCACAAGAAGAAGCGCACCCCGACCTCGTGGCGCAAACCCCGCGGCGGCCTGTCCAAGCAGCGCCGTGGCATCAAGGGCAAGGGCCCGAAGGTCGAGGCTGGCTACCGCACGCCTACCGAGGTTCGCGGCAAGCACCCCTCGGGCTTCGACGAGGTCCGTGTGCACAACACGGACGACCTCGAGGGTGTCGACGGCGACACCCAGGCAGTGCGCATCGCCTCGACCGTCGGCGCTCGCAAGCGCGAGCGTATCGAGGAACAGGCAGAGGAACAGGAGATCCGGGTGCTGAACCCGACCTACGTGGAAGTCGAGGTGGAACAAGATGACTGATCTGGCAGCCCAGAAGCGACTGGCTGCGGACGTCCTCGACTGTGGGAAGAACCGCGTCTGGTTCGACCCCGACTCGCAGGGTGACATCTCCGAAGCGATCACCCGTGAGGACATCCGTGAGCTCGTCGACGAAGGCTCGATTCGAGCGAAGGAGAAGAAAGGCAACTCCAAGGGTCGCTCCCGCGAACGCAAAGCCAAGCGCGCCTACGGCCACCAGAAGGGTCCGGGCAAGCGCAAGGGCAAGAAAGGCGGTCGCGCCAACTCGAAGAAGGAGTGGCAAAAGCGTATCCGCGCGCAGCGAAAGAAGCTCAACGAACTCCGCGGCAACGGCGAGATCACGCGTACGCAGTACCGTGAGCTCTACAACAAGGCCCGTGGCGGGGAGTTCCGCAGCGTCCAGTACCTGCTGAACTACATCGACAACAACTACGGTGACGAATAAATGGCGACAGGACCACGATACAAGGTTCCGATGCGGCGTCGCCGCGAGGTCCGGACCGACTACCATCAGAGGTTGCGCCTGCTGAAATCCGGGAAACCCCGGCTCGTTGCACGCAAGAGCAACAAGCACATGACGGCGCAGCTGGTCTCCCCCGGCCCCGACGGTGACAACACACTCGCGAGTGCGCACTCGCAGGACCTGGCCGAGTACGGCTGGGAGGCTCCCACTGGGAACCTTCCGGCGGCGTACCTGACTGGGCTCCTCGCGGGCAAGCGCGCCATCGACGCAGGTCTCGACGAAGCAGTGCTCGACATCGGCCTCAACACGGCGACGCCCGGTTCGAAGGTGTTCGCCGTCCAGGAGGGCGCTATCGACGCTGGCCTCGAGATCCCGCACAACGATGCCGTGCTGGCTGACTGGCCGCGTAACCGCGGCGAGCACATCGCTGAGTACGCAGAGCAACTCGACGAGCCGCTGTACAGCGGCGACTTCGACGCAACAGACCTCCCCGCGCACTTCGACGACGTGCGTGAGACGCTGATGGAGCTCTAACAATATGGCCCGAAATTACAACGACGGCTGGGAGCCCGTCACACGACTCGGCAAGAAGGTTCAGGAGGGCGACATCGACACGATGGAAGCTGCCCTCAACTCCGGTCTCCCGCTGAAGGAGCCCGAAGTCGTCGACCAGCTCCTCCCCGGACTGGACGACGAAGTGCTGGACATCAACATGGTCCAGCGCATGACCGACTCTGGCCGACGTGTGAAGTTCCGCTGCGTCGTCGCCATCGGCAACCGCGACGGATACGTCGGGTACGCCGAAGGGCGCGACGACCAGGTCGGGGCTGCCATCCAGAAGGCGATCAGCATCGCGAAACTGAACATCATCGACGTGCCTCGCGGCTCGGGTTCGTGGGAAGACCGTTCCACGAAGCCGCACTCGCTCACCCACCGGACCTCGGGTAAAGCCGGGTCCGTCGAGGTCGAGCTCATCCCGGCCCCGCTCGGGCTGGGTCTGGCGGCGTCCGACACCGTCCGGAAGGTGCTGGAGCTCGCCGGTATCGAGGACGCGTGGACGAAGAGCTACGGGAACACGCGCACGACCGTCAACTTCGCCAAGGCGACGTTCAACGCCCTGGAGAACGCGTCGCAGTCGCGCCGTGCCCGGCAGCAGACACCTGAGGAGGTGGCCGAATAATGCAGGCAGTCGTCCAGATTCGCGGTGAGGTCGACATGTCCGGCGACATCCACGACACGCTGAAGATGCTGAATCTTCACCGCGTCAACCACGCCACGCTCGTTCCCGAGCGTGACACCTACCGTGGCATGCTCACGAAGGTGAACGACTACGTCGCGATGGGCGAGCCCAGCCAGGATGTGCTGGAGGTCGTCATCGGTACGCGTGCCGAGCCCGCAGAGGGTGACGCCGACGTGGACGATGAGTGGGTCGCCGAGAACACCGACTACGACGACATCGCCAGTCTCGCCGAGGCGCTGCTGGCCGAGGAGACGACGCTGCGCGAGCAGGGTCTCTCCCCGGTGCTGCGCCTGCACCCCCCGCGGAAGGGTCACGACGGTATCAAGCACCCGACCAAGGAAGGTGGCGAGCTCGGTAAGCACACGACCGAGGAGATCGACAAGCTCCTCAAGGCAATGCGATAACAATGACGAGCAAGAAACGACGCCAGCGCGGCTCGCGCACACACGGCGGTGGGACGCACAAGAACCGGCGTGGTGCCGGTCACCGTGGTGGCCGCGGTCGAGCTGGCCGTGACAAACACGAGTTCCACAACTACGAACCGCTCGGCAAGCACGGGTTCAAGCGCCCGCAGGACGTCCAGGACGAGGTCGCAGAGATCAACGTCCAGAAGCTGGACGAGGACATCGCCCTGTACGTCGCGGATGGCGTCGCAGAGGAGAGCGGCGACGGCTACGTCGTCGACGCTCGCGACGTCGTCGAGGACGGCCACGAGGCAGACGTCGTGAAGGTCCTCGGTGGCGGTCAGGTGCGCAACGAGCTCGAAGTCCACGCGGACGCGTTCACGGCAGGCGCTCGCGGCCTCATCGAAGAGGCCGGCGGCGAGGCCGTGCTGACCGACCGCGCGGAGGAGCCAGAACCGGAAGACACTCAAGACGAGACCGCCGACGAGGAATAAGCCATGGGATGGAAGGAGGCTGCCGAACCGGTCCTGACGCGGATGCCCGCAGTACAGCGGCCAGAAGGTCACGTCCCGTTCAAGCGCAAGCTGGGATGGACCGCTGGCGTGCTCGTACTGTACTTCTTCCTCACCACCGTCACCGTCTTCGGGACGGTTCCGGTCGGTGCGGGAGCAAGCGGCGACGCGTTCGGTCAGTTCCGCTCGATACTGGCGGGCGCGAATCGCTCGATACTGCACCTCGGTATCGGTCCGATCGTCACGGCGAGCATTGTCTTACAGCTGCTCGGTGGGGCGAACCTGCTCGGACTCGACACCAACGATCCGCGTGACCAGGTGCTCTACCAGGGCCTCCAGAAGCTGCTGGTGCTGGTGATGATCTGCCTGACCGGCCTGCCGATGGTGTTCCTCTCGAACGCCATCCTGCCGGTCGAGCAGGCGGCGGCGTCCACGATGGCCGGCATCGTCGGCACCGCGAACGCCGGACTGGCCGTCCAGTTGCTCATCTTCGCCCAGATTCTGGTCGGCGGCGTCCTCGTCCTGTTCATGGACGAGATCGTCAGCAAGTGGGGCGTCGGCTCCGGTATCGGCCTGTTCATTGTGGCAGGCGTGAGCCAGAGCCTCGTCACCGGCTTCTTCGACATGTTCGGCCGGTGGTACGCCATCGTCGTCGGCAACGTCGACTTCAACGTGCTGACCACGTCCGGCTTCGCGCAGTTCCTCGGCTCCGAGGGGCAGATAATCGCCCTCGCGACGACGATCATCATCTTCACCATCGTCGTCTACGCCGAGTCCGTGCGGGTCGAGATCCCGCTCAGTCACGCCAGGGTCAAGGGCGCACGCGGTCGCTTCCCCGTGAAGCTCATCTACGCGAGCGTCCTGCCGATGATCCTGGTTCGCGCCCTGCAGGCGAACATCCAGTTCCTCGGGCGCGGGCTGAACAGCGCGGTCGGCCTCCCGAACTGGGTCGCCCAGTACAGTGGTGGACAGGCCATCGGCGGCCTGTTCTACTACCTCGCGCCCATCCAGTCGCCCGGTGACTGGATGTGGTGGAGCACCGGACAGGCAGCCAGCATGGAGATCTGGCAGGTGCTCATCCGTGTCGGCGTCGACCTGACGTTCATGATCGCGGGCGGTGCGGTGTTCGCGATCTTCTGGGTCGAGACGACCGACATGGGTCCGAAGGCGACCGCGAAGCAGATTCAGAACTCCGGGATGCAGATCCCCGGCTTCCGCCAGAACGTCGGCGTCATCGAGAAGGTGATGGAGCGGTACATCCCGCAAGTCACCGTCATCGGTGGTGCGCTGGTCGGCCTGCTGGCGGTGCTGGCGAACATGCTCGGCACCGTCGGTGGCGTCACCGGTACCGGGCTGCTGCTGACGGTCTCCATCACGTACAAGCTGTACGAGGAGATCGCCGAGGAGCAGCTCATGGAGATGCACCCGATGATGCGCCAGATGTTCGGCAACTGAGCCGGCATCTCGAACCACTCTCGTTTCACCATTTCTTCGACGACGTTTCGCCCCGTAGTGGCCACGCAGTCGACGGTCGAGGGGTTCTCTCGCTCAGAGAACTCCGTCTGTGGCTATCACGTGAGCCAGCGTCCGTGGGACCGTGGAAGAACTATCGCGGACTGAGTGATTCCTGCGCCGACGTAGGGGATTGGAGTTGGGTGCTCGCTGCCCCCGACCGATTTCAGTGCTCGTTTCGGTTGCCGGGGCCGGGTGATTCGGTTCCGTTCCCGCGCTCGTCAGCTGGACGCCCGGTACCACCATTGTCACCCCGGTCGCCGTTTCCATGCTCGGTTCCGGGCGGTGCGTTATCTTTCCCCTTGCCGTTCCCGTGGTCGTCGGCAGGTCCCTCGTTTCCAGCCCGTTCTGCGAGGCGCTGGATGTGGTCGACTAGCTGGTCACACTGGTCGATGACGGTCTGGGTCGACGGGACGTTCGCAGCCGTGGGCTCGACGTCTACGAGCCACTTGTGCAGTTTGTCGAGGACGTCGTTCTCGAGCTTGTTGGCGGCCCCACGGTAGGCTCCCTCGTCCACTTGGCCATGCACCGCGTCGAGCTTCAGCTGAAGCGTCTCGCGCCGGCTGTCGGGGTTGTTCTCGAAGGCAGCGTCGGGGAGTGAGGCAATCATCTCAGACAGGACTTTCGAGACTGGGTCGAACGTGGTTCGGGTATCTCCAGTCACGATTTCGACTGTTGCAGCGGTGTCGCCGAAGGGGACGACGAACTGGGCGACATCACTCGTTTCCGAGCCAGTTCCGTCGTGAGTGAACGCAACTCTCGCCGTGTGTCGCTCGTCGAGTACCTCTCCGGAACCGTCTTTGACTCGAACGACGATGTCGCTGCCCTTGGCGGACGGGAGCGGTCCTCCTTCCCGGAGAGAGACATTGAACACCTCGCCGCTGGTGGTGTCGAAGAGTCCCGAGATGACCGTCCCAGTCTGACTGAAGGGACCCCTGTCGATCTCCATCGGGTGCGGGTCGAACCCGGTGTCGATTAGCTTCTGATGGGAGAGTGCGTCTGCCACGAGCCTCCCCTCCGTCTCTTCGGTGTCCTCGAGATCCGTCTCTGCAGCGTATGACATGAACGAGAAGAGTCCGTCGGTGGCCTCGTAGGTGTCCGCGGAGATATCGAACGCTGTGGAGACCACCCCGTACTCGGCGTTACTGTAGGAGGGGTGGACGTGATTGCCGTCGAACGTGTAGTCCCCACTGTACGCGTTGGTTGGTAGGAAGTGATGGGCGATCTCCTGTGCTGCTGTCTCGACGGCGGCATCACCCTCGGGTCGCCAGCGAACGCTAGCGGCCTCTTGTGGTTGGAGGAGTTCAGGGAGGCCCATCATCGGCTCGACACCGTTGGCTGCCTCGTAGTGGTGAGTGTAGAAGCTCTCGTTCTCCCCGTCACCGTTGGGAACGAGCGCGAGCGCGACGTCCACGTCGTACTCACCGTACACCTGCTCGTACACGTCGTCCATGTCTGCGATCATCCCCCAGTACCCCTGTGTCCCCGAGCCCTGAATGGGTTTCTCGAGGACTTTCACGTCGACCTGGGCTGTCGGGTACTCGTCGAGAAGGTAGTCTTCGAGATCGCTGCCGAAGGCATGGAGTGCCTCGGTGAGGGATTCGTACCCGTCCTCGTCGTAGGTGAACGTCCCGGTGTCCGTGTCGCCGTACTGGGGAACTTCCTCACCGCCTTCCATCGTCGTCGCTGCTTTCACCGTCCCGAGGCCGATCCGCAATTCCGGCATCTCCACGACCTGGAAGTCGGGACCGGCTTCTAGCGTGACCGGCTCGCCACCCGTGACCTCCCACCCGTCTCCGGAGGCGTCCTGCACCTCGATGGTGACGGACTCGAAGTCCGGGCCTGGAGTGAACACTGGCGGTGTCTGTCCCTCGAACACGTCCGCGAGCGCGGTGGCAGGTCTATCGGCATCGGCCAGCGTCTCGAGTTCGGCCCTGGTGAGCGCGACGTCGCCGACGCTCCCGTCGGGCGTCGACACCGAAATCGGCACCTCGGCGGAGTCGGGGAGGTCCGCCAGACCATCGGTTACGAGCCCGAACGCGACGGAGGTGTCGACTCCGGCGACTACCTGCGGGTCGGGAACGGAGCTATCCTCGTCGGAGTTGAGCCGGGTGTTCGTGACCGTTTGCACGAGCTTTGCGTCGTCAGCGATGTCGACGGTGGCCGTTGCTGGTCCCGACTCGTCGATGGGTCCCGTCTCGATGGTGATGTCGTCGAAGTACACGTCGAAGTCACCACTTCCCAGACGGACGTACGAAAAGTCGTCCGCGTGACCGGGAGCATCGTACTCGACGGTGTGGCTGTCGCCATCCACGGTCACGGTTTGCGTAATCGTCCCGTTGCCACCACCGTCTGGCTTCGTTCGCTCGTAGACGACTTCGAAGTCGTGCCACTCGTTCTCCGTGTACTCCGTCACGCGCTCGCCGCGCGTCTGGACCTCTCCGTTCTTGTAGAACCGGAACAGACGGATTCCACTTCCTGCACCCCACCACCCGGTTCTCGTGCGGAACTGGAGTTGGCCCTTCGAGTCGTGGCAGCCGACCCGACCGCTGGTCGTCGGACGAATCATCCCTGAGATGACCGTCTGTCCTTCTGCGGGAACGTCGGCGGGAACGTCGGCGAGCGCCTCCCAGCAGCCTCCTGGAGAGCCGCTCATCATCAGCGACTTCTGGCCTTCACCTGCGAACTGGTCTGTGACCCGTTGGTCGTGGTTCCCTTGCTTCGACCAGTCGGCCGGGTATCCTCCCGTACCGATGTCCTCGAAGTCCTGTTCGAGGACGGTCGTTATCCCCTCGCTGGCCCTGGCTACGCCCGTTATCGGGATTCCAGTCCCGACGACCGCTAGGCCAGCGGTCTTCAGCATGGATCGCCTGCTGAACTCTACTCCCCCATCCGAACAGCTGTCATTTCCCATACACCAGCCGTGATTCGCCCTGCAGAGATAAATGTATCTCAAAATTACATGATTGTCTGTGCTACATTATTTCTCAGCCACACTTTGTGAGTGTAGAAACTCCTGTCGAGTCCCGGAACTGATCGAGTACGCCCTCTCAATCAGTAGAATGAGCATCTCGTGTGTGCAGGGCTTCAGTGTGACTTGCGAATCTCTACTGCCTCTCCGCCGATACTACTTCGATAACTACCACAACCAACATATCTCGGACGGGTCTCCGTATTCCCTCCGCTACCGTGGCGACAGGAAAACGCGAATGGGGGGGAGAGGGAACGGCGATTCGACAGTGGTGGGATACCGGGGACAGTGCTCGGTCGCGGGTGCCGGTGTCGAGTTGGGTGCCGACCGTGCGACCGGAGACGTCGATGCTACTTCGAACGTGCTGCCCCGTGCCGTGATACAACGGTCTGGCCCATAGCTATGGGCCTGTTATCGCTGGCCCCCACGGTAGCAGTGACCGATTAGGGGGGTTCGTTACCGGTCCACGACGGTGATTGTCACCTCGTCGGTGAGGGGCGTGGCGAGGTGGTTGCCGTTCCCGAGCTGGCACACCAGTCGGTGCTCGCCCGCGGAAAGGTCGAGTGTCGCCTCGGGTTCGCCACCGCCGTAGTGGAGGTGCTTCGGCCCGGCGGGGATACGTCTGCCCACGGGGATGGGGTCGGTGTCGATGAGCAGGTGGGCGTGGCCGGCGTTCTGTCGGACCTGGCCTGCGGGTTCGAGGCGGACCTGCTCCGTCGTCCAGCGGACGACGAACGGGTTGGAGACGGTCGCGCCGGTTGCTGGCTGGGTGATGGTGATGCTGGCTCCCTCGACGACGGTGATGGTCACCGTGTCGGTGATGGTGGTCGCGCGGTGGTTGCCGTCGCCGAGCTGGCAGACGAGGCGGTGCTGGCCGGGCGGGAGCGCGAGGACGGTCTCGGTGGAGCCGTCGCCGAGGTGGTAGTGGCGGGCGTCGGCGGGGATTATCTCGCCCGGGGAGACCGGGTCGGTGTCGACGAGGAGGTGGAGGTGGCCGGCACCGGCCCGGGCCTGCCCGGCGGGTTCGAGGTCGACGTTCGCGGCGGCCATGACGACCGAGACGCCGTTGGCGATGACGTCGCCGTCGGTGGGCGTGACGAACGAGACGCTCGCGTCGGGTGGGTAGGGCGTCTCCCCGGCCGGGGCGGGGTCTCCGACAGGCTGCTGTTGCGGGCGGCGCGAGAGACAGCCCGCGGTGGCGAGGACGCCCGAACTCCCGAGAGCGACGAGCAGGGCGCGCCTGTCGACCCGGCGGGGGCACCCCCTGGCAGTGGTCGCTGGCGGTTCGGTCGCGACGGGAGGGGTCTGTGTTGACTCGACTGGTGACTGCATCGTGCGTGCTAGTACGGCGCGGGGTGGAATGGCCACTCCGCCAGCGAGAAACGAAATGCGGTTGTCCAGTCGGGGTCAGGCGGAGCGACGTTCGAGCACGTCCGGGCGCTCGGTCGGCGCGTCGGTGAGATACACCGAGCCGAACAGCGCGACCACGACACCGCCGATGGTGTCGTAGATGAGGTCGGAGACGGTGTCGTCGAGACCGGACTGCACGATGGGAGCCGGTTGGCCGATCCGGTCTGCGGCGAACATCACGCCGAACTCCAGCAGCTCCCAGACGACCCCGGCCGCCATCACGAACAGCAGGAGGTACAGGAAGGTGAACCAGGGCGTGAGCCGGAGCGTCTCGCTGTGGGCTTCGAGCGACCGGGCGGTGGCGTAGCCGACCGCGGCGACGACCGAGGCCGAGAGGGTGTGTGCGAGGTCGTCGTACCAGACGATGTCCCCGTAGGGGCCGAGCGTCCCGGCGGCGTGGAACAGGACCGCGCCGGTGAGCCAGCACGTCAGGTAGACGTGCAGGGTGAACCGGCGGTCGCGCCCGAGGATGGCCGGCAGGAACGTGATGGTGAACGCGCCGAGCGCGTTGACGAGGATGCCGAAGCTCTCCTGCTGGTAGCCGATGTACGCGATGCCGAGCAGGCTGAGTTGCATCAGTCTGACCAGCACGCTGGCGGCTCGTTCCGGCAGTCGCGGGCGCGTCACTGCTGCCACTTCGGCCGGGTCCGCGACCTCACCCGGAAGCGGCGTCGGTTCGCCACCGTCCGTCGCGAGCGACGTCTTCCCGGCGGTCGGGGACACGGCAGCTGTACCGTCTTCTTCCGGGCGCGACCGGCAGAAGTACCGGGCGAACAGGACGGCGACGACGATGCCCGCGACGCTGGCGATGGCGAACTCGTACATGAGCCTGTCGTTGGTCGTCACCAGCGTGAGGCCGAAGGCGTCCGTGGCGAACCAGCGCGCGATGCCCCAGAAGCCGGTCAGCCCCATGGTGGAGACGGCGACGAACAACCGCCCGAAGCTGGTCGTCATGCGGAGGCTCGTGAACTGCTGGAGCAGGGCGACGCCGAGCAGGGCGACGGCGGCCAGTGAGGCGGCGTCGACGAACATGAACACGGACTCGAAGCCACTGTTCACGAGGGTCGTTCGCAGGTACAGCACGAAGTCCCACGAGAAGTAGTACGCGAGGTCGAACCCGAACCGGTTCCCGACCGCCAGCGCCCAGAGCTTGGCGTCCCGCGCCGTCCAGACGACGTAGTCGAGGTCGTACTTCGTCGCGAGCGAGAGCGCCCAGAGCTTGGCGTCGCTCACGGAGGGGACGAGATCGTAGAGGCCGTGTTCGTTCGCGAGCGAGAGCGCCCACAGCTTCAGGTCACTCCCGGTCGCGATGAACACCTCGGAGCCGAAGATGCGCGTCGTGAGTGGAACACAGGCGATGGTGACCAGCGGCCACGGCGCGACCTGTGTCATCGAGCCCCTGGTGAGCGCGGGTCCTGCCGCGAGCACCGCGATGAACGCGGCGAGAACCGCCAGTAGCGTCGTTTCACGTGTGTACGCGAATCCGGCGAGCGCGATGAGCCCGAACACGAGCATCCACGTCAATACGGCGTTGACTGATCGAACGACGGCGCTCATTCCCCCCTCCGGCTGCGTACACCGGTGATGCCTCTCTCCCTGCTGGTGCTGGTTGTGTCCTGCAAGTCCTCCCCCTCCTTGCTATACTGACACATACTCGTCGAGCGATATTGAGAGTGGTAGAAACCGAGACGTAACGGAGTCCTGACCTATAACGTCACAGAAACGAAGGGTCGGTCGCGGTGGTCGAGCCGCTTACCGCCGACCGAACAGCCGTTCGCGGATGCTGGTCTTGCGCTCCTTCTCGGCGAGCAGGACCGAGCAGTCCACGTCGCTGATGACGTCCATGACGAGCGACCCGCGGAGCAAGCGCGAGAGCAGACCGCGCTCGGTCGCGCCGACGATGAGCATCGAGGCATCGCGCGCGTGGCGCTCGATGGCGTCCTCGACGTCGCCGCCGTCGTCCACGATGTAGGTCGCGTTCGTCAGGTCGTGGTCCGCCGCCCACTCGTTGAGGAAGGATTCGGCCTCCTCGTGGGTCTCTTCGTCCGTCCGGCGGACGTACAGTAGCTCGATCTCGGACTCGTACTGGGACTGCAGGGCGAGTGCGACCTCCGCGGAGAGGTCGGAGTCCGGGCCACCCGCAGTCGGGACCAGGACACGGTCCGGGTCGAACCCGCGGTCCTTCAGGACGAGGAAGTCACACGGGACGTCCTGGGTGAGTTCGTCCACGCGGCTCTCCGCACGGCCGTGGGAGTGCGGGCCCCAGCCCATCACGACGAGGTCCGCGTTGTGGTCGCGGGCCGCGTCGAACACCTCCTCGAACGAGCGGTGCGAGAGGATGGTGTGGGTCTCGACCGGGACGTCGAACGCTTCCGCGTCCTCCCGTGCGGAATCGAGGAGTTCCCTGTTGCCCGGGTCCATCTCGTCGACGTGGTCCTTCGCGTACGACAGCGAGGTCTGGTCGGGCACCTGGACGATGTGCGTCGCGACGACGGTGCCGCCGCGCTGTTTGGCGATGGCCGACGCGAGCGAGATGAGGTCCTTCTCGTGCTCGGGATTCGCGAGCGGGACCATCACACGGAACTGGCCGCCGTCGGGGGCGACCGTGTTCGCCGCGTTGACCGCGGAGTCGGGCATCTCGTCGGAGCGAGAGAGGATCCACTCCGAGAGTTCGCCGCTCTCGGTCGTCCGGGTCCGGGCGTAGCCGAGGTACCATGCGCTCGCGAAGATGACGAACCCGATGCTCAGGAGGATGATGTTCGGGTTGATGAACGCGATGAGGGCGAACGAGACGAACGCGCCGACGATGGGCGTGATGGGGTACAGCGGCACCGTGTACGACGGCTCGTACTCGGGGACGTCGGCCTCGCGCATCACGATGAGCGCGAGGTTGAGCAGCCCGTAGATGATGAGGTGCAGGACGCTCCCCATCGTCGCCAGCGTCTCGATGGGTGCCACGACGATGAACACGAGGATGAGTGCGCCCGTGATGGCGATGGCCCGGTAGGGCGTGCCGTAGCGGTTGTGGATCTCGTTGAGTTCCGGCGTGACGATACGGTCACGGCCCATCGCGAAGTTGATGCGCGACGACGCGAGGATGCTCGCGTTCGCGCTGGAGGCGGTCGCGAGCAGCCCACCGATGAGCATCGCGATGGCCCCCGCGGGGCCGAGCAGCAGGCGAGCGACCTCCACGACGGCAATCTTGTCGGTTCCACTCGCGAGTTCGGCGATGAACCCCTTCTCGACGGCCATGCTCATCACGACGAGGACGAGCGCGTAGATGGCCGTCACGATGAGGACGCTCCCGATGACTGCACGGGGCAGGTTCCGGTCGGGGTCCTTGATCTCCTCGGCGACACTCGTGATCTGGACGAAGCCGAGGTAGGAGACGAAGATGAGCCCCGTCGTGGTCATCATCGGCCCGAACCCGTTGCTCTCGGGCAGATTCGCAGGATTGGCCCGAAGCGCACCGACGAAGGTGAACACGGACAGGATGATGACGAGGATGATGACGATGACGTTCTGGAGCCGGCCGGTCTCCTTCGCGCCGATGTAGTTCACCATCACGAACAGGGCTGCGCCCGCGAGCGCGACGATTTTGACCGACGGGAGGGTGATACCAGCGAGCGTGTAGCCATCGGCCATGCCGAAGATGTTGCTGATGTACTGGCCGAAGCCGACCATGTAGAACGCGGATGCGAAGGCCAGCCCCATCCAGTTCGCCCAGCCGGCGATGGAGCCAAAGAGCGGGCCGAGCGCCCGGTTGACGTAGTAGTACGCACCGCCGGACTTGGGCATCGCGGTCCCGAGTTCGGACGCCGACAGCGCGGTCAGGAGCGCGATGGCACCACCGAGGACGAACGAGACGACTGCCAGCGACCCCGCCTGAAGGATGGCGTCACCGGGCAGGACGAAGATACCCGCACCGATCATCGTCCCGACCCCGATGGTCAGGGCGGCGAGTGGGCCAAGGTCTTTGGCGAGTTCCTCGTCGGTCATTCGTCACCCCCGGGGAGCGCGATGACTGGCAGTTCGGCCTCCGTCACGAGGTCGAGCGTCGTATCGCCCGTGATGAACCGCAGCAAGCGGCTCCCCTCGCGTGGGACGAACGCGACCGCGGTCGCGTCGATCTCCTTCGCCGTGTCGAAGATGGCCTTCGAGACGTTCCGGCCGTAGGCCAGTTTCGTCTCGCAGTCGACGCCAGCCTCCGCGCACTTCTCGCGCGCGACCTCGAACGCCTCCTCGGCGTACTCCTCGCGCTGTTCGACCGAGGCCTTGTCCGGTGCGCCGCCCGCCTTCTCGACGACGTGGACGATGGTCAGTCGGGACTCGTCGGGAAGGTACGGGAGAAGCGCTTCGAGTGTCGCATGCGAGTCCTTCTCGCCTGCGACCGGAACGACCGGGTGAGAGAGCAGGGAAGCGTCCATCACCCACCACCCCCGCCAGGCACGGAGTAGTTGCATCGGCGTTGCGGTTCGACGACCGTGTCGTCTCTGTTCGAGTCGCTGTGCGGTTGTCTCATGGTCGGCCGTACAAGCCCACCGACCAAATAGTGTTCTGTCTCGGAATCAGATGTCAGTAACCCAGAGGCGGTACGACTCTGGACGGTCGAACACGTCCTGGAACACCCGGTCGACGAACTGCCCGACCCGTTCGTCGTCGGTCCGTGCCGTGAGTCTGGCGTGGGTCCCCTCGGCCTCCTCCGGTTCGACGAGTTCCTCGATACTGAACGATGAGAACTCCGAACAGAGCGATTTCAGCTGTTCGAGCTCGTATTCCGTACAGTCCAGGGCCACCGTCCCGTCGAAGTACTGCACCCACGGTGCCCCGTGGCCCAGCTCGCGGTCGGTGTCGGTCGGTTCGACGGTTATCGTCGTGTAGGGACTCTCGCGCTCTCGATGTGCCGCGATGGCGTCCGCGACCAGTTCGATTCGTGTTGCCTCCGTCGACGCGTCGAATCGTGTCATGGGTGGTCTTGCTGCGTGCCTTCGGGCGGGGTGGTGTAGTGGGTTCTGATTCTGTGTCGGGAGTTCGGGTGTCCGGAGTGGTCACTGTGTCAGCCACGCCGGGGTTCGAGCGCGTTCGAGCACGGTGCAACCGCGGCACGAACGCGGAGCGGACACGTCGAGCCGTCGTCGGCTCACCCTGGCGTCCACGACCACACCACAGCACGAAACCAAGAACCGGCGACCACTCAACGGGATACGAAAACATTACTTGCCGGCGAGAGAGGGTCCAGATATGGCCCTGAGGACACCGCCGTTGCGCGAGCAACACGACGCGGCCGGCGCGAAGTTCACAGAGTTCGGCGGCTGGGATATGCCGGTCGAGTTCGAGGGAATCCGCGTCGAGCACGAGGCAGTTCGCGCCAGTGCGGGCATCTTCGACGTGTCGCACATGGGCGAGATCGAAGTGTCCGGGCCGGACGGCACCCGGTTGATGCAGCGACTGACGACCAACGACATCGAGCGACTCGGCCCCGGCGACTCGCAGTACTCCTGCATCTGTCGCGAGGACGGGGTCATCATCGACGATACGGTCGTCTACCGCTACCCCGACGAGCAACCCGACGCGGACCCGACGTACCTGTTCGTCCCGAACGCGGGCCACGAACAGGAGATGCTGGAGCGGTGGACCAGCCACCGTGACGAGTGGGGCCTCGACGCGACGGTCACCGACCGGACCGAGGAGTTCGCGATGTTCGCGGTCCAGGGGCCCGACGCGGTCGACCATGTCACGGAGGCGGCGGCGGACGAGGTCGCCGATCTCTCGCGCTTTACGGCCCGCTACACGGACGTGGCGGGCGCGGAGTGTCTGGTCGCCCGGACCGGCTACACCGGCGAGGACGGGTTCGAACTCGTCGTCCCGTGGGACGACGCCGTCGACGTGTGGGAGGCGTTCGACGACGTCCAGCCCTGCGGACTCGGGTCGCGTGACACCCTCCGGCTGGAGGCGGGCCTGCTCCTCTCCGGACAGGACTTCCACCCCGAGGACGAACCCCGGAACCCCTTCGAGGCCGGCATCGGCTTCACGGTCAAACTCGACACCGAGTTCGTCGGCCGTGACGCCCTCGAGGAGGTCAAAGAGGACGGCGTCGAGGAGAAACTCGTCGGCTTCCGGCTCGTCGACCGGGGCGTGCCCCGCCACGGCTACGACATCGCCGATACCGACGACTTCGTCATCGGCACCGTCACCAGCGGGACGATGAGCCCGACGCTGGACGAACCAATCGGCCTGGGCTACGTACCGACCGACTTCGCCGACCCCGACACCCGACTGCACATCGTCGTCCGCGGTCGGGCGAAGGAAGCAGTCGTCGAACCACTCCCCTTCTACCAACGAGACACATGAGCTTCGAGACACCTGACGACCGGAAGTACGAGGAATCGCACGAATGGGTACTGCGCGACGGCGACACCGTCCGCATCGGCATCACCGACTTCGCACAGGACGAACTGGGCGACGTGGTGTTCGTCGAACTCCCCGGTGAGGGCGACGACGTCGAACAGGGCGAGGCGTTCGGCGTCATCGAGTCCATCAAGGCCGTCTCCGACCTGTACGCGCCGGTCTCCGGCGAGGTCACCGACGTGAACGAGGAGCTGTTCGACGCGCCGGAACTCGTCAACGACGACCCCTTCGGCGACGGCTGGATGCTGGAGATCGCACTCGCCGACGAGGCCGAGCTGGACGAGCTGCTGAGTGCCGACGAGTACTCCGAGCAGGTCGCCTGAGGTCGGCCATCGGCGACCGGACCGGTTCTCTGTCGCGACACGCTGGCCGGAAAATACTGCCGCGCGGTATGCAGGAACAAGCGTATCACCAATCTTTTCGGTTCGATTATACCCACGTCCGTGCACACCAGCCGCGTGCGAACCACGGCAATCATATGCCAGTAGTCCTAACCGCGCTATTGTGAATCGAAACATCGGCCGCGGGGCGGCCGCGGGCGAGTACGCGTACACCGTAGCACCAGTCACATCATGAGTGGACACGACACAACACAGGGCAGCCCATTCGCGCCGCATACCCCGGCGGACACCGAGGCGATGCTCGATGCGATCGGCGTCGACAGCGAGGACGAGCTCTTCGACATCCCGGAGAGCGTCCTCTTCGACGGTGAGTTCGGTATCGAGGCACGCGACGAACGGACCGTACGGGCCGAAGTAGCAGCCACACTCGACCACAACGACGACCTGGTCGAACTCCTGGGACGAGGCCACTACGGCCACTACGTCCCCTCGGTCGTCGACCATCTCTCCCTTCGTTCCGAATTCCTCACCTCGTACACCCAGTACCAGCCCGAGATCACGCAGGGATTCCTGCAGGCACTGTTCGAGTACCAGTCGATGCTGGTCGAACTCACGGGACTCGGCGTCGCGAACTGTTCGATGTACGACGCCGCGACCGCGCTCGGGGAGGCGGCGACGCTCGCCGACCGACTCCGCCAGACCTCCGGGACGCAGGTGCTGGTCCCCGAGCAGCTCGCCGAGGGCCGGCGCGAGGTGCTCGCGAACTACGTCGCGGGAACAGACCTCGAGGTCGAGACGTACCCCATGGACGACGGGAACGCGGACGTCGACGCCCTCGACGGACTCGTCGGCGACGAGACGGTCATGGTGTACGCCGAGAACCCGACCGTCCGGGGCTGTGTCGAGGAGAACCTCGAGACCATCGGCGACCTCGCCGACGCCAACGACGCGCTGTTCACGCTCGGGTCCGACCCGGTCGCGCTCGCACTCCTGCAAGAGCCCGCGAGCGTCGGTGCCGACGTGGTCGTCGGTGCGGCCGACGTGCTCGGGATGCCCACCAGCTACGGGATGGGTCTCGGACTGTTCGCCACTCGCGAGGACTACGTCCGGCAGGTGCCGGGCCGTCTCGTCGGCGCGAGCGAGGATCTGGGCGGGAAGCGCACCTACACGCTCACGCTCCAGACCCGCGAGCAGCACATCCGCCGGGAGCGGGCGACCTCGAACATCTGTACGAACCAGGCGTGGGTCGCGCTCCGGGCCGCCATGCACGCGGCCTCGCTGGGCCCCGACGGGCTGGCGGACCTCGCGAAGGAGTCGGTGACGGACGCCCAGGAACTCGCAGGGCGCGTCTCGGAGATCGTCGGCGTGAAAGCGCCGGTCCACGACCGCCATCACTTCCGGGAGTTCGTCGCCCACACCGATCAGCCGGCGAAGGCCATCGCGGGTGACCTCGAAGACGAGGGCTACGCGGTCCACGTCGTCGGCGAACACGAGATACAGCTCTGCGTGACGGGGGCGACCGACTCGCAACTGGATGGGTTCGTCGAGACCTTCGCGGAGGTGGCGAGATGAAGTTCGACCAGGCCCGCTGGACCCACGACGAGGAACGCTACGAGCCACTGCTCTCGGAGAAGCACACGAAGGAAGCGGACCTCGACGACTCCCCGCTGCCGGCCGACCTCACCCGGGATTCGCTCGACCTTCCGGACCTCTCCGAGCCCGAGATCGCGCGGCACTACACCCGCCTCTCCGAGATGAACTACGGGGTCGACTCCGGGCCGTACCCGCTCGGCTCCTGTACGATGAAGTACAACCCGAAGTTCACCGAGGACGTGGCCGCCCTCGAATCCGGCGCGGTCCACCCGGCCCGGTCGGAGGAGAGCATCCAGGGCACGCTGCAGATTCTCCACGACCTGCAGGACTACCTCGGTCGCATCGGCGGGATGGACGCGGTCACGCTCCAGCCGCCCGCGGGCGCGGCCGGTGAGTTCACCGGCGTGCTCGTCGCGAAGGCGTACCACGAGCACAACGGCGAGGACCGCTCGGAGATCATCGTCCCCGAGAGCGCACACGGGACGAACTTCGCCAGTGCCGCCCTCGCGGGCTACGACGTGGTCGAACTCCCCGGTGGCGAGGACGGCCGTGTCGACCTCGAGGCACTCGAAGCCGCACTCTCCGAGGAGACCGCCCTGCTCATGCTCACCAACCCGAACACGCTCGGACTGTTCGAGCGCGACATCGAGACCATCGCCGAGATGGTCCATGATGCCGGGGGGCTGCTCTACTACGACGGCGCAAACCTGAACGCCCTGCTCGGCCGGGCCCGCCCGGGCGACATGGGCTTCGACATCATGCACTACAACGTCCACAAGACGTTCGCCACCCCGCACGGCGGCGGTGGCCCGGGTGCTGGCCCGGTCGGCGTGGTCGACGACCTCGCGCCGTTCCTCCCGCGGCCCCAGGTCGAGCGCGAGGACGGCACGTACGAACTGGTGGACCCCGAGCACTCCATCGGGAAGGTCCACGGCTACCTCGGCAACTGGCTCGTCCTGCTCAAGACGTACGCCTACATCGCCCGCCTGGGTGACCCTGGGCTCCGTGATGCGAGC
Source organism: Haloarchaeobius sp. HME9146 (assembly GCF_025399835.1). NCBI lineage: Archaea > Methanobacteriati > Methanobacteriota > Halobacteria > Halobacteriales > Halorubellaceae > Haloarchaeobius > Haloarchaeobius sp. HME9146. The sequence goes on along the minus strand of NZ_JAODVR010000001.1, from coordinate 2,986,052 downwards.
GCGAAGGCCGTCCTCAACGCGAACTACCTCGCGACCCAGGTGGAGTACGAGGTCCCCTACGGACCGTTCCACCACGAGTTCGTCGCGAGCGCAGGTGACCAGGACGCGGCCGACGTGGCCAAGCGCATGCTCGACTACGGTGTCCACCCGCCGACGACGAAGTGGCCCGAGATCGTCAGCGAGGCGCTGATGACCGAGCCGACCGAGATCGAGAACAAGGAGACGCTCGACCAGCTCGCCTACGCGTTCAACGCAGTCGCGGCCGAGGACGACGAGACGCTGGAGGCGGCCCCCGAACGGACCACGGCTCGCCGCATCGACCAGACTTCGGCAGCCCGCGACCTCCGTCTGTCCTGGCAGTCGCTGGCCGACGAGTAACCTCCTGCGGTCCTACGGTTCGCGTTCTTTTTCGAGTCGGTTGGTGAGCTAGCGCGTCGCTCGTCGGTCAGTAGCTGGCTACCTCGGTGAGAAGCGTCTCTAGCGCGCCGGTTCACCACAGGCACCTGATTTGCTATCGCAGCATGTGGTTTACGAATAGCAATCACGCCGGTGATAGCTCAGTACGTCGCTGGAAGCCTTATCGCTGAACGACACGTTCATCTGAGCATGAGGACGCAGACTTCACGACGATGGCTCCTCCGGGGGATCGGCGCTGGTGCAGTCACAACACTGGCGGGCTGTATGGGTAACCTGACGAACAGCGGCGGGCCGAAGGGTGACCAACCGGCCGCCGAGAAGCCGGCAGCGGGTGAGACGTCACTGCTGGCGGAGCCGACCCTCGGTGACCTGAACGCCCCGGTCGTCATCGAGGCCTACACCGACTATATGTGTGGGCACTGCAGCACCTTCCACCTGGATACGCTTCCGAGAGTGAAAGCGAAGTACCTCTCGACGGGTGACGTCTACTACGTCCACCGCGACTTCCCCATCCCACTGAACGAGTGGTCGTGGAACGTGGCACTGGCGGGCCGGAGCGTCCAGGCGAACGAGGGGATGGAGACGTTCTTCGCCTTTACCGAGGCCGCGTACGAAGAGCAGGCAAACATGAACTGGGCAACTATCGAGCAGGTCGCTCGCAGTGTGGGCGCGGATGGAAAGAAAATCGTCGCCGAGGCGAAAGACGGCGTGCATCGCCCGACCGTGAAAGCCGACCGCCAGTCGGGCATCGACCGCGGCGTGCGGGGTACCCCGACGTTCTTCGTGAACGGGGAAGAGCTCGTGCCAGAGAAGTCCTGGTGGTACACCGTCGACACCGGATTGCAGGCCGCACTGAACGAGTAACGACTCTTCTGCACACCGGTGTTACCACTCCAACCCCTGGGGTGAGACGGGAGAAGAGGCCGATTCAGGCTTCGCTGGTGTCGACGTTCCCGTCGATCTTGACGAACCCGTAGTCACACTCGGTGCAGTGCCACTTCACCTTCTCGCCGAGGTGCATCTCGGTGCTCGCGGCGCGGTAGAAGGTCTCGTCGTCCTCGCAATCCGGACAGTAGTGCTCGATTTCCAGGCTCATACCCAGCGGTCCGTGGCCCCGGAACTTTATCGATTCGGTCCGCGGCGGTTATCGGAAGAGTTCGTCGAGGTCGAGCCCCTCGACGTCGCCGGACTCGTCGCAGGCCGTTGGCGACGATGCGTCCCGGTCTGTCTCCGTGACGAACCCCTCGAACGCCGCCGAGTCGACCGCGTCGGGGGCGGGCTCCTCTTCGATGTCGGCGAGTGCCATCACCGCTTCGGGGGTGTTCTCTGCGTACGATTCCAGGACCTCGTCCGGGGCGACACGGGTGTTCGGGAGCGCCATACCATTGTTTGTGATTGCCTCACATATTAAATTACGTCAGACGGTTGGCAGACGATATGTCGCTTGCTGGCTGGAACGAGGTTCCACCAGCTCCTGATGCCCACCTTTCCCCGGCTATATTACCCCAATAAACCGCATCCCACGATACGAAATCCCCTCCGGCTGGAAACGAGGGGTCTCGAGTAACGGGCAACCGGTTCCGCCGCGAACCAAGTTAAGTGGCGGCCGCACGAAGGAGGGAACATGAAGATCTACACTGGACGTGGTGACGACGGCATGACCGACCTGCGGGACATGTCCCGGGTCGCGAAGACGAGCCCGCGCATCGAGGCGTACGGGACCGTCGACGAGTTGAACGCGCTCATTGGGACGGTCCGACCGACCGGCCACGACGACATCGACGAGAAGCTGGAGGGGGTCCAGAACCACCTCCACATCGTCCAGGCCGACTTCGCCAACCCCGACCCCGAGGATGACGACCCCGTCATCGAGGAGGCACACGTCGACACCGTCGAGGACTGGATCGACGAGTACGACGACGAGCTCGACCCGCTCACCTCGTTCATCCTTCCGACCGGCTCGGAAAAGGGGTCGAAGCTCCACCACGCCCGGGCGGTCTGTCGCCGCGCAGAGCGCCGGGCCGTCGCGATGGCCGCGAACGACCCGATCAACGAGGAGGCCGTCCAGTACCTCAATCGGCTCTCTGACGGGTTGTTCGTCTGGGCGCGCGTCGTCAACAAACGTGACGGCGTTCCCGAGGAGAATCCGACTTACTGAGCCCGTAGGGTACTACTGCGGCCCCAGCGCGCGCTTATTCGGCGCGAACACCTCCGTTCTCTCGTGAGTGCACTGGCCAGACTCCTGCTCGTCCTATCCATCGGCGCCCTCGTCCTGGCGCTGAACCCATCGCTCGTCCCCGTCGAGGCGCAGTACCAGCCGCCGGAACCCGAGGTGCCCGCCGACCTGGACGACGCTGCCATCGAGGCGGCCATCCACGACAAGGTCAACGAACTGCGCGTCGAGCAGGGACTCCGACCACTCGTGTTCGACCAGTCACTGGCGGAGGTCAGTCGCTACCACAGCAGCGACATGGCCGCGGCGGACTACGTCGGCCACGTCTCGCCGTCGGGCGAGACAGTACTCAACCGGTACGACCAGTTCCGGTACGACTGCCGCATCAGGGCCGGTACGGACAACGTCGTCTACGGCGGTGAGAACGTCTTCTTCGTCTCGTTCGCCGGTGTGTCCTACACCGACGACGAGATCGCCGAGCGCGCCGTCGACGGGTGGATGAACTCGACCGGACACCGCGAGAACCTGCTCTCTGACTACTGGTTCCGTGAGGGTGTCGGTGTCGTCGTCGACGTCGACGAGACCGCCGGCAACACCTCGGTGTACGTCACGCAGAACTTCTGCTGACGGGGCCGGTTACTCGTTCGAGTCAGGCCTGCTCGTACACCAGCATCCCACCGCGCTCGCGACGGGTCACTTCTCCGCGTGCTTCGAGGACGTCCAGGTGGCCGACGGCCTCGCTCATGCCCGAGAACTGCTCGGTCACCGGGAGGTCGTCGAACAGGCCGTGCATCACGTCGACGGCTGTCGTCGGCTCTTCGACCAGTTCCGCCACGTCCTGGGTGCGTTTCTCGTGTGCGTCGAGAATCTGAATGATCCGACCTGCTGGGTCGGTGATGCGGTCGCGGTGCCCGGGAAGGAGCAGGTCGTAGCCCGCGTCGCGCTGGCGCGCGAGCGACTCGTTGTACCGGGGGAGTACCCTCGGTCGCTCGGCACCGGGTTCCGGCGGCGGCTGGAGGAACGGGTTTGGCGTGATGTCCGGCAGGACGTTGTCGCCGACCACACCGACGTACTCGCCGTCGTCCTCGTAGGAGAAGGTCAACTCGCCGGCAGCGTGCCCCTCGACGCTCGCGACCTCGACCAGCGTGTCGTCGATGGTCATGTCGTCGCCGTCGCCGATGACGGTGTCAGTCTCCACGTCCGGCGCGTACCGCAGGAACACCTCGGGGAGGTCGGTCACGGACTCGGCCGTCGACTCGGCCATCCCGTTGCGCGCGAAGAAGTCGACGAAGAACTCCCGCTCGTACTCCCAGCGCCCCTCGAAGTCACCGATGATGTCGGCGCACTGCTCGCTGGCGTACACGTCGGCACCGAGTTCGCGGAACCGGTGTGCCAGCCCGAAGTGGTCGGGGTGTGGGTGCGTGATGATCACGCGCTCGATGTCCTCGGGCCCGAGCTCTCTGGTTTCCAGCCCGGACAGCAACGTGGACCAGGATTCCTCACTGTCCGGCCCGGGGTCGACGAGGGTCCGGCCCGCGAGATAGGCGTTGACCGGACCGACCTGAAACGGCGTCGGAATAGCGAACCGCTCGAACATACCCGTCCAGTCGGACCGCCGTCTGGTAAACCCTTGGCATCCGGTTGCCATGCTGTGTGTCGAAAGAGGCGGTCGGCGAGAAACAGGACAGGAGACTACCGAGTGATGCCCACGGCAGTCGGGGCACGCCGCACCTTCTTCGACGCGCCGAGTCTGGCTCGCTATGGGGTGTGTCGCCGACCGTGGTTTTAGGTGTGCCTAACAATTAGAAAAAGCCTGTGGTTTTGGCTGGCCTAAAAGCACCAGATGGGTTCGTGTCGCTGTGAAAACAAGAACCCGATGTACGGAGGGGAAAGGGTTAAACTCTTATCATGCGTATTGATGTGTATGAACAAGCATTTTAAAGACGCCCAGTACTACCTGAAGCGAGCCGGCGAGCACACCAAAGAGGGCGCAAAAGAGGAGTTCGAAACGCTCCAGCAGCGGTTCGACGACCTCCGCGGCAAGGAGTCGGAACCGGAGCCGTCCCGTGTCGAGAAACTCCAGCAGGACCTGAAGAGCTACGAGAAGAAGGCCGAGGGCAAGGTCAAGGAGAACGTCCGGGAAGCCCGCAAGAAGCTCGACGGGTACCGCAAGCAGGAAGCGTAGTCGCGGAAAGCAACTCTTAAGTTTGACAACCGGGTAGCCGAGAGTGCGAACCCGGGTTGGTGGTCTAGTCCGGTTATGACACCTCCTTCACACGGAGGAAGTCGGCAGTTCAAATCTGCCCCAACCCATTTTTACGAAACACGATACCGACGAGCGTCGCGTAGCGCGCGAGGAGTACAACGTGTTTCGTAAATTGGTCCGGGTAGATTTGAACCAGCGAGCACCGCGACGCGGTGCGAGTGAGGTTCAACATCTGCCCCAACCCACTGATTTTGTGCCGAACTGCACCGTGCAGTGCAACTCCGTTCTGCGACCTTTGTTTGCTTCACACGTCGTGTTCAGGAGAGTGGACGAATCATCGGTACTCGTCGTAGCGTGACCGGCGCTGTCCAAGCATGCGTTCTTTGATGTCGACGACCACGACGACGAACTCGTCCCAGAAGAGGAGTGCGATGCAGCTCCCCCCGGCGAGTATCGCGGCGAGACCGAGGAGGACGACCCATACCGTCGTGGAATCGTTCCCTCCCATTACGAGGGCGAGGAACCACGCGATCAGTCCGCCGAAAACCCAGCTGAGGGCTGCGTTGAGGGATCTCCACGGTGGCGGTCCGCTGTAAGTCATGAATAAATAACGCAGATGATTATCGGGATAATAAGCATTTCTGCCGGGTGAGCCATCGGTGCGTGTCGCTGGCCGAATTCACAAGACTGCCCATCACTTCCCTTCCGGTGCATCCATAGAATCGAACACCCCTCGCTATCGCTCGGTGAGTTGCTTCGTGAGAAGTGCTCCGTCAGGGATTCGAACCACGGTCTCTCCGCTCACTGCGTTCGCTTCGCTCCCTGATTCGAATCCCTTCCGTGCGCACTTTTGAACTTGAACACGGCTCGCTGTTGCTCGCCGATTCGAGATTGGAAAAGTGCTCCGTCAGGGATTCGAACCCTGGTCCTTGCCGTGAGAGGGCAAGATGATTGGCCGGACTACACCAACGGAGCGGTGCGTTCTTCGCATTACTTCGTATTGCAGGGATACTAAAAACCCTTGCGTTTCGACGGAGCCGTGGGGCGGTTTACCGTTCGACACCGTCGTCGTCTTCCTCGGCGAACGGGGAGCCCGCGGCGTCGGGTTCGTGGCCGGCGAGGCTGACGATGTTCTCGCGGCCGACGCGGAGTTTGCTGATGTCGCCTTCGTCCTCCATGTCCGAGAGCAGCATGCTGACCTTGGACTTCGACCAGTCGGTCTCGTCGACGATGTTGGACTGGCGCATGCGGCCACCGTGTTCTTCGAGGAGTTTGCGGACCCTGTCCTCGTCGGTGAGGAGTTCCTCGTCGCTGACGGCGGGTTCGGGTGCGGGTTCGTCGGGTTCGGGGGCGGATTCCGCGGTGGCCCCGCCGCTCATCTCGGCGGTGTCGGGACCCGTCGGGCCCTCGGTGCTGGTGGTCGTGGCTGCTGCACCGTCGTCGCGGCTGCGCCACCAGACGACGACGCCGCCCACGCCGACCAGGGCGACCACGAGCAGGATGGGCATGGTCGGGAAGCCGCCGCCGGCGTCGGAGGGTCCAGCGTCGGTGGTTCCGTCACCGGGGGCGGTCGTTTCACCGCCGCCGGAGGTCGTCCCACCGGCCGAGTCTGCGGGGACGACCTCGATTCGCGGGCGCTCGTCGGAGAACTGCTTCTCGCCCTGCCACGTCACGGAGTCGCTGGTGGCCGGCGAGTCCCCGGAGAACGTCCCTTCGGGCGTGACCGAGGCGAACGCGAGGTTCGGTCCGGTCTCGACAACGAGGGACTGGCTCGGGCCGATGTAGAGGCCGCCTTCGAAGACGTCGCTGACGACGAGCCGGTCGCCCGACTCGCGGGCGAAGCCGGTCCAGACGAACGACATCTCGACGACGCCGATGTCGTTGAAGCCGGTCTGGATGTTCGCGCGGCGCTGGAAGCCGGTCGCGGTCATCTCGCGGCCGGTCTGGTTACGGCCGGCGGCGACGAGGCTGTCGGCCCGACGTTGGAAGTCGGTCCAGAGCTCCGTCTCGTTGTTCTCGAATCGTTCGGCGAACTCCTCGAACTGCGAGCGCTCGGATTCGTTGAGATTTCGCTCGTAGTGGATGGCGAAGCGTGCCGATCCGTTCTCGTACAGCCGAATCTGGAACTGTGTGCGGTCGAACTCCTGCGCGCCTGCGAGGTCTCCACGTGGGGCGTCCACGGTCGGGGTGGGTGCCTGCGCGACCTCGGCGGTCGGGCTCGTACCCGCGAGTATGGCCGCGCCCACGAGGAGGACGACGATTGTTCCGACACCAAGTGACCGACGCATTCGTCCACCCATTCTCGGGGAGGGGTAAAGAACGCTAGGCCATGTGATTGACGAATCGCCCGCGCGCCATGACACGCTCTGGCTGTTGCCACGCGCTCACATCCTCGCGGGGGTCGGCCGGGAGGACGACGAGGTCCGCGGCGAGGCCCGGCGCGACGCGACCGGTCTCGTCACCGATGCCCAGAAGCTCGGCAGCGTTGCTCGTAGCCGCTTCGAGCGCCTCTTCGGGCGTCATGCCGTACTCGACGAGGAGTTCGAGTTCGTGTGGGATGTCCGCGAACCGGTTGTACGGTGTGCCCGCGTCGGTGCCCATCGCGACGGTGACGCCCGCGGCGAGCGCGTGCTCGAAGGCGTCCGCGAACGCGTCCTGGGCGTGTTCGCCCTTCTCGACGGCCCACTCGGGGATGGTCCCCTGGTCGGCGTTGTCGACGATGCCGTGGACCGCGCTCGCCGTGGGCACCCAGTAGGTTCCCGCCTCGGCCATGGCCTCGGCTGCGCGTTCGTCCATGTACGTGCCGTGTTCGATGCTCGTGATGCCGGCGGCGACCGCGTTCTCGATGCCCTGTGTCCCGTGGGCGTGGGCGGCGGTCGGGACACCTTTCGCGCTCGCGGCGTCGACCAGCGCGGTGAGTTCGTCCGGGGTGAGTTCGGGTGAGCCTGTCTGTGCGCCCTCGGTCAGGACCCCACCGGTCGCCATGCACTTGACCACGTCAGCACCGGCTTTGAGCTGTTCGCGGACGGCCTTGCGAACCTCGTGGGGGCCGTCGGCCTCGCGGCCGAACCAGTGCCCGTGCCCGCCGGTCATGACGATGTTTCGCCCGCATGCCTGGACTCGCGGGCCCGCGAGGACGCCACGGTCGACTGCGGTCCGGGCGTCGATGGCGATGTCGTCGGGTGCGCCGAGGTCCCTGACGGTGGTGACGCCGGTCTCGACCGCGGCGCGGAGGTTCCGTGTCGCCTGGTAGGCGAGGCTCGCGGTCGAGGCGTCCACGTTGGCCGAGGGGTTCGGCCTGGCGTCCATCATGAGGTGGACGTGCGCGTCGACGAGGCCGGGCGCGAGGTACGCGCCGTCGAGGTGGGTGACGGAATCGGGGTCGGCTGCACTGGCGTGGTCCGCCCCGCCGTCGTCGCTGTCGACCGGGTCGATACTGACGATGCGGTCGTCTTCGACCACGACGGTGGCCTCGCGCGCACCGTCTGCGTCGACGACGACACCGCCGCGGAAGACGTGCGTCGTCATTCGCGTCCCTCCGGTCGGTCGCTATGGGCGGTCGGTGGATTCACGGACTGGTCGGCGACGGTGCGACCGGCGGCGGACTCGCTGGCACGTAGCGGTTGCGTCACGACTACCGGGTTCGCGGCGTGGCAGGAAAAAACCGACCAGTGAAGGATGACGACTCACACGGTCGGACCAACCGTCGCATGGGTGAGTGCGGGTTGGCGTGGTGGTTCGGGTTGTCTGATTGGGTGGTGGTTCGGGTGGGTGTGTGCCTCTGACGGGGCAGTGATGGGTGGGGGGATGGGTGGGGGTCGTCCAGTCAGGGTGTCGGCAACCTCGGGTGGTGCTGCCGTCACACCCTACCATACGCTTGCGTGTGGGTCCCTATAAAATCACCGGTGATGATTACTATTGGCCATCGAACCGTGAAATTGCCATTAGATAGAAATAACAGGGGCGACCAAGTAGTATACAACGGCTCAGCCGGGAGTGTGTAACAGTGAGACTACGCCAACCAACCGATTTCCTGATACTCGAAGCGCTGCAAGCGCAGGGCAGAAACGTCGCGACCAACCTCGCCCATCACACGGGCAAGAGTCGCAAGAACATCAACAGTCGGCTCCCCGTCCTCGCCGACTACAAGCTCGTCGAGAAGATCGGGCCCGCCGAACGGTCCGGACTCTACGAGATAACCAAGAAGGGCAAGATCGCGCTGATGTACCAGGACCAGTACGACGAGGTCGACGACTTCGGCTCGCTCATCGAGGGCCCGCACGCAAGCGACCCGCAAGCCGGGTCCCAGCCACAGGGCCAGCTCGTCCGTGGGAGCGACGAAGACGAAGAGAACGACTCCGACGACTGATCAGCGTTCGAGGCCAGCAAGCGTTCGCGTCTGGCTCCGATTCTGTGCGGATTTTTCGACGCAGGTCACACACCAGACACCTGGTGTGCTGTCGCTGCCGCCGCCGTCCGTAACGAGGGTCGACGCCGCGTAGCGTGACTGGACCTGTCCACAGCCGTCACAGCGGAACGATTTCGGTGGGACGTCCTGTCGTTCGATGGCGTCTGCGATCGCTCTGTACTCCTGTCTGCGGCGACGGACCCGCGGGTGCAGGCCGGACACCGCCTCTACGAAACCTCCCCAGATTTCCCCCATCTCAGATGAGTATTCACACTACTGTCTCATTAGTAAGCGCTCATTGTCACGTGGTACCAGTTCGGGACCTTGGTGAAGGGGCGGTTACCCCGCCGCTAACCTGGCATTAGGTGGAACGGTTCTCCATCGTTCACCACGACACCGTCTCTCGAATCAGCAGTGGCGGTCACCGAAGGTCGCGCTTGAACGCTCGCGGTCGGCCCTTGCAGGGTCAGGGTGCGAGGCGATTCTTCCGGTTGCGCATGTTCTCCTCGTAGTAGTCGAACGTGATGGGGCACCACTCGGCCGCGAGGTCGAGGACCTGCTCGGTGAGGTCCCGGATCTCCCACTGCGCGTCGGCGGCCGCGCGCATGTCCGCGACGTGCATCAGCATCCGGACGTTCATCGACATCACCATGTTCACCTTGGTGCCGATGGGGAGGACGAACCGGGCGTCCTCCGGCGGCATCCCGAGGTCGAGCAGGCGCTGGTACTCCTCGACGCTCCGGGTGACCGACTCCCGGAACACCTCCTCGCGCTCGGCGACGACCTCCTCGTCGACCGCGCCGGTCTTCTGGTTCCGGCCGACCCAGTTCGGGTCCGACGCCGACGGCGGGGTCACGACCAGTTCGCCCTCGCGGACGTCCGCGGGGTCCACGTCGTCGAAGGAGACGTACCGCATCGACTGCACGTCGAAGCTGACGTGGCGGTGGCGGGTGATCTGTGCCATACAGGAGCGGCTGACGCCTTTCACCGCGACGGTGATCTGGGGGTGCTCGAACGGGCCGTAGTGCCCGTGGCTCAGGAGGTGCCCGATGAGCGTCTCCTGTTTCTCCTGCATGCTGTCGCCGTCGATACCCGCCATCACCGTCTCGAAGTCGTCCTCGCCGACGAAGTCGCTGTAGTAGTCGTTTCGCGCCGCCTTGCAGATGAGCTCTTCCGGGTTCTCGGTGGCTTCGAGCAGTTGGACCTTCATGAGTGCCTCGTTGGATGCGTGGTCACGTCGCTGCCGTTTCAATCTATCTGGTCGTGGTCGCCGTCGAAACGGCGGGAGAAGAGACCGACTGCCCGGGTCGCCTACTTCCGGTCCAGCCGCTGCAGGCCGTGCCAGATGGCGTCGACCAGCTTCTGCTCGCCGTCGCCGGAAGCGTCGTCCCAGCCGCGCGCCAGGGCGTCCTCCAGCACCGCGAGGTCGTGGTTCTCGAAGTTGTTCATGCCGCGGAACGACTCCAGTGCCTCGCGTTCGTCCTCGCCGAACTCCTCGGCAGGGTCGTCCTCGTAGAAGCCGAGGTCGGCCAGCGTCGCACAGACCTCACGAGCCACGTCACCGTCGAGGTCGCGCGTCTCCTCGGGCTCCTCGCGCGCGAGCAACGTGATGTCGTACAGCCGGAACACCCGTTCGAGTTCGTCGATGGGGTGCTCGTGGTCGTCGACGCGCACGTCGACCCAGCGGTCGTTCCCACCGTCGTAGCCGCCCTCGGGCTTGGCGATGTAGAGCGCCGCGGACTGCTCGCCACGGGAGTCGCCGCCAGCGTCGTTCCCCGCATGCAAGGCCGCGATGAGCTTCTCGGGAAGGCCGCCGTCGGCCGATTCGAAGGTGTCGGCCATCGCGGTGAGGGTCTCCTCGTTCTCGAGGATGTTGCCTTGTACCGTGTAGTGCTCGCCCTGGATGTCGCCGCAGACGTCGAAGCACTCCTCACCGGTGAAGGCGTCGACGGAGCCGTCCTGGCCGACCACGCCGATCTGGCGGCGCGGGGCCTCTGGGTCGGCGGCGGTGAGTTCGTCGATGACCTCCTCGGCTGTCCTGCCTTCGCGGAGCAGGTCCAGCCCGTCGGGGCCGTAGGCGACGTTCGCGAAGCTCTGGGTCGCGATGGCCCCGGCGTCGGCGCTGGCGAAGGGGACCACGGAGCCGACGCTGATGAACTTCGACTGGACGGCGATACCGACCGCGTCGGATTCGGGGTCCCGCGCGACGATAGAGAACGTCATGCGCGGACACCTCCGTGTCCGACGCGCGAACCGTGTAGAGACATGTCTGTCACCTCGGTAGGGCGCGTGAAAAGCCTACGGCACCCGGCAGGCCGGTCGGACGGCTGGCTGGCCGGGAGCGGTGGTCGGGAAGGCGGTCAGTCCGCGGGCGACACCTCCAGCACGCCACCGGTCGTGGTGCGCGTCGACTCCGAATCGGTCGCCGCCGAGTCCGTCGACTCGGATGCCGGTGCCTCGACCTCGCGCTTCGCCACGGTCAGTGGCTGGCGCGAGACGAGTTCGCAGTCGAATCTGGGGTGCTCGGCGTAGTGCCAGACCAGCATGTGCCGGCGGCCACCCGTGAGGCCGGTGTGCCCCACGTCCTCGGCGGTGAACTCGTCCGGCAGGCGGCCGAACAGGCGCGCACAGGCCTCGAACGAGTCGAACACTTTCCGGTGGCCGGCCGAGTTCGCGCCGCGACGCTCGACCACGTAACTGCCGTCCTCGCGATGGGTGCAGGTCGTGTGGACGAACTCGTGTGTCTGTGTCACCGCGTCGGCCAGCTGGTCGCGTAGCTCCAGGGCGTCTTCGCGGCTCAGTTCGTACGTCTCGTCGCCGACAGCGAGCAACAGGCCGTGGCTGTCGGTTGTAACCGTAAGGTTAGGCTCGTCGGTGGAGAATTTCTCGATCAGCCGCGTCGAAGCGACTTCCTCTATCCTCCGGCGTCTGTGTAGACATCGGTGCCCCATCCTACGTGAGAGCCCTCAATAAGCGTGGTGGTCGTACAGGTCGGGGTGTCGAACCGGCCTGGCGACACGTCCCGACACCGCCGTCACCGACGGTGCTGCCGGTCCCGACCGTCGGTCATTTCACGGACCCCGGCGTACCCCCGCGCATGGAGATACGCGGCGAGCGCGAGTGCAAGAACTGCGGGGCGCGGTGGTCGTACTACGACACGGGGAGCGTCGCCTGCCCCGAGTGTGAGAGCCTCCACAGCGTCGGCGTCGACGACGACCGGAAGCTCCACACGGCGAACCGGGTCGAACTCGACCTCACCGAGGCCGTCTCACAACTCGACGAGGTGCCCGAGGACGAGGCGCTGTCGACGGTGAAGTCGACCTGTCGCGAGTTCCAGCGCAAGCACGGCTTCGTCCACGCTGGCGAGTTGCGCGACCTCGACGACACCTACCTGGTCGCGGGCGAACTGCTGCAGGTCGCCGACATGGTCGGGCGGTCGCTCGGCCGTGACGACGACGAGGAGTTCTACCTGCTCTCGCTCCTGCGCGGGGACGAGGCCGACCGACCCGCCCCCGACGAGGTTCCAGAGTCCCTCCGTGAGGGGCGCGGGCTCGCCTACGCGGAAGCGGTCCGGGAGTACCGGCGAGAGCTCAGGGAGTGGGCCGACGCCAGCGACGTCACCATCGACCGCCCGGCGACCGAGGTGCTCTCGTCCATCGACGAGCACGCCAAACGCATCCGGGCGCTGGAGGGCGACGTCCCGGCGCGCGAGGCGGAGCGACTCGTCACCGTGCTGCGCGAGGTCACCCGCTACGTCAGGGACGACGACGAGGCGGCGCTGGCGCAGGCACAGAACAGGCTGTCGGGACTGGACGAGAACTGAACGGCGGTCAGAATTCTTCGAGCGAGAGGGACGCGACGGCTGCCCGGTCCACCACCGCGACGACCGCGAACACGACCGCGAGTAGCGGCTGTCCTGCGGCGTACAGGGCGACTGCAGCCACACCGAAGACGAGCACCTCGACGGCCAGCCTGGCCACCCCGCGAAGGGGTATTCTCGCCTTCGGGGAGACGAACGTCCCCCAGACGATGGCGGCCAGGAGCGGCGCACCGAGGCCGAGGGCGAGGCTCGCCAGCGTCGACCCGCCGGTCCTGAACCCCCAGTACCCCAGCGCGAGCAGCCCGGCGAGCTCGAGTAGGAACCGGACACCGAGCACCAGCTGGGCCAGCCCGCCGAGTCGGTCGGTGGGGGTCGTCGCTTCCGTCATCAGGTGGTGATGGATTCGGTCGTCGCGTCGGCCGTGGATTCGGCTCGCGCTTTCACGGCGGCGTTCACGCCCTCGAAGTTCCGGCGGGTCTGCTCGCCGAACACGCGGAGGACGAGCCCGGCGAGGACCCCCGAGAACGACTCCGACTGGGTGAGCCGAGTCCGGCCCTCGCCGAGGTCCTCGACCTGGAAGCGGTGTTCGCCGTCGAATAGCCCCCGGACGAACAGGTGGCCGAGCCACGCGAACTCGTGGCCCTCGTCGACCGTCACGACGGTCGGGGTGAACGTCGGCATGCGGCCGGCGTCTGGGCCCGGCGCGACCCGCAGTGTCTCGCCCTCGGCGAGGGTGCCCGAGACGATGGAGTGGCGGTTCCACTCGGGGTAGCTGTCGAAGTCGGTGAGGACGGCCCAGACCACCTCGGCCGGAGCGTCGATGTCGATGGTGGTGACGAGTGGATTCATGCACAGTCGACGCTCGCTGAGGAGATGAATGTAGTGTGATACGATTCGGCAGCGCGTGGCCTACAGGTCGACGTCGACGCCCGACTCCAGGCTCGCGGCCCGGACCGTGTTGTACAGCAGCATCGCGATGGTCATCGGACCGACGCCGCCGGGCGAGGGCGAGATGACCGACGCCTTCTCTTTCGCGCTCTCGAACTCCACGTCGCCGGTGAGGGTGTAGCCCTTCTCGTTGTCCGCGTCGACGCGGTTCGTGCCCACGTCGATGACGACCACGCCCTCCGAGAGCATGTCGCCGGTGAGCATCTCGGGGACGCCGACCGCGGCGATGATGATGTCCGCGTTCCGGGTCTTCGCTTCGAGGTCCTGGGTCCGGGAGTGACAGACCGTCACGGTGGCGTTCCCGCCCTCGGCCTTCTGGATGAGCAGGTTCGCCATCGGCTTGCCGACGATGTCGGAGCGCCCCATGACGACGACGTCCTTGCCCTCGACGTCCACGTCGGCGGAGGCGAGCAGCTTCTGGATGCCGTGGGGCGTGCAGGGCTTGAACCGCGGCTCGCCGGCGACGAGGCGGCCGACGTTCTCCGGGTGGAAGCCGTCGACGTCCTTCATCGGGTCGACCCGTCGGAGGACCTCGCGCTGGTCGACGTGGTCCGGGACGGGCATCTGGACGAGGATCCCGTGAATCGAGGGGTCCGCGTTCAGCTCGTCGATGGTGTCGTACAGCTCCTGGGCGGGCGCGTCGGGGTCGATCTCGACGGTCGTGCCGTCGATGCCGACCTCCTCGCAGGCCCGCTGTTTCATCGAGACGTAGGTCTGGGAGCCGCCGTCGTCGCTCATCAGGACCGTGGCGAGACCGGGGGTCACACCCTCGGCTTCCAGTGTGTCGATGGCGTCGGCGACGTCCGCGCGAACATCCTCGGCAACCGCGTTGCCGTCGATGACGTGAGTCATTACGTCGGGCTTGGCGGACCGACCCCTTCAACCCTCGGGTTCGTGCTCATCTCTCCGTCTCCGAGGCGAGAATAGTGCATTATCTTGCATACTCTCGGGGCGCTAATGAGTCGATAGTGAAGACGGTCGGCGTCGTCGGAAGTGTATGGTTCTCCGATGGATTCTCCGACTCGTGCGCGGGCAGGCGACCCGGGCGGTCGACGTCCGCAAGCGGTCGTACCGGAAGCACACGCTCGCGCTCGTCCAGCACCCGGTTCGCACCGTGATACAGACCACGGTCGGGACGGTGTTGCTGTTGGTCCTGTTCGTCTTCGCGACCAACCCCGAGGGGCTCCAGGCGGTCGCCGCCAGCGAGGCGGTGTCGATGCTGGACATCGTCGGGCTGTTCCCCGGCCCCATCGGTTTCGGGCTCGCGGTCGCGGCCGCGGTGGTCCTGACGCTCGTCGGGACCGTCCTCAGCGGGGTCAGCCACGACCTCAAGAAGCAGTACTAGGCGAAGGAACGGACAGACAAAGGCGAGGGACAGGACAGACAAGTGAGGGGCCGAGGGCGAACGCGAACTCCGTCACGGCGGGGTCGACGCGGCTCAGTCGTCACCCGGAACCGCCGTTCCGCCGGGGCCCTCACAGGTGTCGAACTGCTCGAGCAACCCACAGAGGTCCTTCGAGCGTCGTTCGAGCAGGTCGTTCGTCCGCTGGACCGTCGTTACCGCACCGAGCTGTGCGTCGGCCGCATCGGCGACGTCCTCCGTCGCTCGGGTCGTCCCACGGCTGATAGCCGCCACGTCGGTCGTCTCGGTTCTGACCGTCTGCGTCCGGGCCGCCTGCTGGGTCAGTGCGCCCGCGATGTTCTGGACGCCTTCGTCCACCTGCTCGACGTGGTCGTCCACCGCCGCGAGTGCGTCGAGCGTCTCGTCGACCGCCTGCAGGCCCGTCCCGACGTCGGCGGTCATCTGCTGCATGTCGGAGACGACCGCGCCCGTGTCCGACTTGATGCCGTCGACGAGGTGACTGATCTCGGTCGAGCGCTGCTTCGCGTCGGCCGAGAGCTCCTTGACCTGCTGGGCGATGACGCCGAACCCCTGGGTGGAGTCGGGGTTGGTACTGGCCTTCGACGCCTCGATGTTGGCGTTCAGCGCGAGCATGTTCGTCTCGGAGGCGATCTCGGTGATGGCGGTCGACATCTCGTCGATGCGGTCGATGCGGTCGTGGAGTGACTTCACGTCACCGACGACCTGCTGGGTGCTCTCTCGGATGTCACGCATCGCCCGTGCCGTGTCTGCAACTGCCGTGCGACCCTCCTCGTTCGCCTCGACCGCGCGCTCGGAGCGTTTCGCGACCGTCTCGGCGGTCGCCGACATCTCCTCGATGGTGCTCGAGAGCTCGGTCATGGCGTCGCTCACCGCGGTTATCTTCTCGGTCTGTGCCTGCGCCCCGCGCTCGATGCGGTCGATGGTCTGGTGGACGTCCTGGCTCCGTTCGCCGACCTCGGCGATCTGTTCGGACGCGTTCATGCTCGCCTGGGCGACGGTCTGGGCGAACGACTGCGCCTCCGCGTGGGCGGGCTCGAGTTCGTCCAGCATGTCGTTGAACGACCGGGCGACCGAGCGCATCGCCTCGTTCTCGGTCTCCTCGGTCGGGAGCCGCCGCGAGAGGTCGCCCTCGGCACATGCGGCCATGGTTCGGCCGTAGCGCTCGGCGGTCCGCTCGAGGTGATCGTTCATCACCTGCAGGTCCTTCTGTGCGTCTTCTGCCTCCTGGCGCGCCTGTTCGGCCTCTGCGAGCGATCTGCGCAGGCCGTCCCGCATACCCGCGATGGCCTGTGAAAGCTCCCCTATCTCGTCGGTGCGGTCGGTCGCGAGTTCGACGTCGAACTCGCCGTTCTCGACGGCCTTGGCCTTCTCCGTGAGTGCCCGGACCTCGACGAACTGCGAGAGCGACCCGAAGCCGAGCGCGCTCATGATGGCGACCGTGGTCGCCAGTCCCAGCACGAACAGCGTATAGTTCGCCGTCTCGAAGAACAGGTAGACAGAGACCGACCCCCCGATCAGTCCGATGAGCCCGACGCCGACCGTCAGCTGGAGCTCCAAACTGTTCCTGAAATGGTTTGTGAGCGATACCGCTGGTAACCGCTGTTGCAGACCCCCTAACATCTCCCCGACCCAACAGACGATTGCCACGTGCATAAGTGTTCGTGCATTAACACCAAAGCGCACGGTGGGCGGTAATGGGCGTCCCGGTGGGCCTCAGCGCACTATCCTCGCATTCGGAGAAGTGACGGGAAAGTTAATTACTGGTCGATATCACTCCTCGTGGCGTGGCCTTGCCGGTAACACGTGTCACTGATGACCGATGGTGTATTTCGTGGGTACTCGGCGGGTCGTGGCTGGTGACTGACACAGGCCGCGGAAAGAATGAGGGGGTCGACGCGGGTCGGTCGTATGAGGTGGTCGACGCGGGTCGGTCGCGGTGGCCTTATTCGTACAGCGGGTTCGCCGCACAGAGGTCCTTGACCGTCTCGGCGACGTCGGCCTTGACGTCCTCGTCGTCGGGATGGTCGATGACCTTCGCGATGCACTCGGCGACGACGCGCATGTCGTCCTCGTCGAAGCCACGGGTCGTCAGCGCGGGCGTGCCAGCGCGGATGCCCGACGGGTTGAACGCGGAGCGCGTCTCGCCGGGGACCGTGTTGCCGTTCAGGACGATGCCGGTCTCTTCGAGGGCCTCCTCGGCGTCACCGCCGGTCGTGTCCGGGTGCGACGGGCGCAGGTCGACGAGCACGAGGTGGTTGTCCGTACCGCCGGAGACGAGTTCGAAGCCGTGGTCCTGGAGCTCCTCGGCGAGGACCTTCGCGTTCGCGACGGTCTGCTCGGAGTACTCGGTGAACTCGGGCTGGAGCGCCTCCTTGAAACCGACGGCCTTGCCGGCGATGTTGTGCATGAGGGGACCGCCCTGTGCACCCGGGAAGACCGCCTTGTCGATGTCCGAGGCGTACTCCTCGTCGCACATGATGATGCCACCGCGGCCGGCGCGGATGGTCTTGTGCGTGCTGCCCGTGACGAAGTCGGCGATGCCGACCGGGGACTCGTGGACGCCCGCGGCGACGAGGCCGGTGATGTGGGCGATGTCGGCGAGGTGGTAGGCGTCGACCGCGTCGGCGGCGTCCTGTATCTTCTCCCACTCGACCTCGCGCGGGTACGCGGAGTAGCCCGAGACGATGATGTCCGGCTCGAACTCCTCGGCCTGCTCGCGGACCTCGTCGTAGTCGATGTAGCCCGTCTCCGGGTCGACCTCGTACTGTTCGACCTCGTAGGTCTGGCCCGTGAAGTTCGCCGGGTGGCCGTGGCTCAGGTGGCCGCCGTGGGTCAGGTCCAGCGAGAGGATCTTGTCGCCGGGGGACAGCATAGCCAGGTAGACGCCCATGTTGGCAGAGGAACCGGAGTGGGGCTGGACGTTGACGTGCTCGGCACCCCAGAGCTCTTTGGCGTACTCGATGGCTTTCTCCTCGACGGTGTCGGCGTACTCACAGCCGCCGTAGTAGCGCTTGCCGGGGTACCCCTCGGCGTACTTGTTCGTCAGGACGGAACTCTGTGCTTCGAGTACCGCCTCGGAGACGTGGTTCTCGCTGGCGATCATCGCCAGTGTCTCGTTCTGTCGTGTCTCCTCGCCGTCGAGGGCGTCTGCGATATCGGGGTCGACCTCGCGAACGTGCTCGTAGTCCATGTTCGAATCGGGGTTCGGTCGTTCCATAAGTGTACCTTCTTCGGGGCATCTTGTCGCCGTCCGCCCCCACGCGACGTGGTCTCATCGCACACCCGATACATCTAACTGTCACTAGTGATATTCTCCAATTCGCATGATAGAGTGGGAGGTGACGACGGACGGTCTCCGGGTAATCGACCCGGGGAACGCCGAATTCACCGTCCGCGGGTCGGCCCTGCACGGGGCCGACTCCGGCTCTGCACTCCCACGCCCCGTCGACACCACGGTCGACTGCGCCGCCACCGAACTCCGGTTCCCCATCTCGGTTGTGTACGTCGCCTCGCAGTCGAGCGAGGCCACCTACGACCTGGAGAACGACACCGGCCCACTGGAACTCCCGCCCGGTGAGTACATCGTCGACCTCGACACAGACATCAAGACGTACCTGCGCGCGGACGGGCCGCTCACCATCTCCAAGACCAGTGACTTCGAGGAGGTGGTCGTCTCGTTCCCGGAGCGGACCGACTGTACCATCGGGTTCCGGAGCCGGAGCGAACGGCCACCGGGGACCATCGTGGTGCCACCGACTCCCGAGGGGATGGCGACGGCGCTCACCCACCTCTCGGCCTCGCACAAGACCAGCGCCCCGGACCGGACCTACCCGACGCTGCGGGGACATCCCCCGCTCGTCGAGACGGGTGAGTCCGTCGAGATCCCCGACGCTATCGCCGAGGCGACCCCCGACGTCGGTATCGAACTGCTCGTCCCGCCCACCTTCGAGGAGCTGTTCGTGACCGCACCGCTGGCGTACTACCTGCAGGCCGACGTCGAGGTCGTCGACACGCTCGACGCGCCGATGCTGTGCGCCCCGAGCGCGGGCATCCGCCACGACCTCGGGACCGGCTCGGCGCTGGAGCGGACCACGACCGAGTTGCTCCGGAAGGTGTTCTTCCTCGACTGTCTGGTCCGCAACGCCGGGCCGTACGGGACGAACCTCGCCGAGGAGAGCCTGCTCGACGCCCTCAGCCTGCCGAGCCAGGAGCTGTACCACGGGACCCCGGTCGAGCGTCTGGAGACGTACCTCGACGTGCCCTACGCCGCCATCGAACACCGGCTGCCCGACTGGCACCTCGCGATGTACGTCGAGCCGGAACCAGCCATGCTGGAGACGGTCCCGTTCCTGCTCCACAACCTGAGTATGCTGTACCCGCCCCGGACCTCGGAACTGGAGGGCTCGGAGCTCGTCCAGCGCTCGCTCGACGACTTCTACCGTGGCGGCTCGCGCACGGGCCCGGGACAGGTCGCGTCCGTCGACATCGTGAAACCGGAACTCCGGGGTGGCCGGGTCCACGGCTGGCTGGCCGACGGCGTCCCCATCGACGTGTTCAAATCGACCCCGGCGGCGTACCGGAACCGACAGAAGTACGTCGAACGCGACGCCGAATCGGCCCGCGTCACCGTCGTCCTCAACGACGAGAAGATGGACGCGGAACACGCCGACGTCGCCGCCATCTACCGGTCGCGTGCGCAGGACCTCCCGCTGTCGGTCGACGTGCAAGAGCACCTCACGACGGGGCAACTCGCCCGCGTGTTCGAGTCCGAGAACGACTTCGTCCACTACATCGGCCACTGCGAAGAGGGCGGGCTTCGCTGCCCGGACGGCTACCTTCCGACCGACAGCCTCTCCGAGTGCAACACCCAGACGTTCTTCCTGAACGCCTGTGGCTCGTTCCACGAGGGGATGGGGCTGGTGGAGAAGGGCGCGGTCACCGGCGCTGTCACCTTCACGCAGGTGCTCAACGACCACGCGGTGAAGGTCGGGTCGGCGTTCGCCCGCCTGCTCATCCACGGCTTCTCGTTCGAGCGTGCCCTGCGTATCGCCCGTCGCCGCATCATGATGGGCAAGGACTACGCGGTCGTCGGTGACGGGACGCACACCCTCACGCAGACGACCAACCGGCTCCCGACGACCGCCGAACTCGAACGGCTCGGCGCGGACCAGTACTTCCTCACCTTCGACCAGTTCTCGCTCCAGTACGCCGGCAGCTACTATCACCCGTACGTCGAGGGCAACGAGTACTCGTACCTCTGTGGGAACGAGTCCGAGTTCGCGCTGTCGCGCACCGCGGTGCTCGACTTCCTCGACCGCGCCGACACCTCGGTCATCTACGAAGGCGAGTTCTACTGGTCGGACGACCTCGCCGCGAGACTGCGAGAAGAGACGTGAAGAGACGGTTTCGTGACGCCAGTACCGGCCTCAGGGGCCCGTGTACGGACTGCTCCCGCCGTCGAGCGAGGGGCATCGACGGCTGGTCCGCTGCACTTCGTGGGGTGTGGTCTGCTGTCCCATGAGTGAACAGTCACATACTCCAACAGTGGACGGCTTATATTTTTGGGCCTCCCACCCGCCATCGTTGTGGTCACACGAACCAGGGAGGATTCAACCATGAATCGGCAAGATTTGAGGACGACGAGGCCAATAAAATTAAGTATCTAAACCGCGTTTTGTTGTGTATAGGCATGACTTCGAATTTACTAGACAGACAAATTGACGATATCCTCGGTAGTGTGCTGGAAGATGCCACGGGGAACGTTCTCGTGGTCAATCCGTCGGCCGATGCCATCGAGGAGTTCGTCCGTGTGGCGACCCGCTTCGAGGGCGACCTGCCGTCGGTCCACATGCTCGCCGACGAGCGCACCCTCAAGGACGTCATGGACGACTTCATCGTCGCCTCGAACGCGGCCGACCTCATCGACCAGGGCGCACTCGCGCTCCGTACCGTCGAGGAGACCCCGGAGAACTCCCTGCTCGTGACCGAGGACAGCGTCGTCGCGCTCGTCACCGCCGGCAACCGCGTCGGCGGCCTGACGACGGACGACGACGAGTTCGTCTCGACGGCGTACGACGCCTACATGACCGCGTGGGACGACGCGGCCGAGTTCAAGCTCCGCACGCCGCCGATCAGCCGCGTCCGCCAGACGCTCGAGACCGACATCAGCCCCGAGGCCGAGGACGACTTCTCGAACATCCTCGACTCGCTGGAGACCGCCCGTGGTGACGGCGAGGGCCTCGACGAGGTCACCATCTCGCTGCTCGTCGCGGCGAAGAACGAAGCCCTACTGTACGACATCAGCAAGTGGGGCGAGGACGTCGGCATCGCCTCGAAGGCGACGTTCTCCCGCACGAAGACCAAGCTCGAGGACATGGGCCTCATCGACACGGAGAAGGTCCCCATCGACGTCGGTCGCCCGCGCCTTCGCCTGAAGATCGGCGACGACCGCCTGCGCGACGCCGACAACGGGCAGCTCGCGACCATCGCCCAGTCCATCCTCAACTGAGAATTTCGCTCGATTTTTGCGGCCTGCACCCAGTCTGAGGAGTCACGACGCTGAATCCCCGTGTAGACAGCCGTGCACCGCTCTCGACGACGCCGCCCTCTGCGATTCTGACCTCGCTCACAAGACCGTGCACTCGCCGCTGTCGGTACCTTTAAGATACTCCGGTGGCATGAGTCAAGTGACGCTTCGCTTGGAGGGCCGAAGCGTCAGCGGGGACCAATTCAGGGCGGCAAGCGACCACGCGGGCTTTTATCCCGCGTGGTCTGCTTTCCTGTTTCGTACGACAACTCGACAGCGAGCGGTGCGTTCCGCCGCGATTCTCCGGAGTACGTGTTTCGGACAGCGACGGGTCGATGAAAAAGTCGGTGGGGCGAGTCCGTCAGCGCGGGCTCACTCGATCTGCAACTCGCCGTCGTCGCTCGCGCGTTCGTCCCACTCGAGCTCGAACTCGATGCTGAGTTCGCCCTCGGTCGCGCCCGTGGAGGTCTCGCGTTCGGCCTTGACCTCGAACGTCGGCCGGGCCGGGGGGTCGAGCGTCACCGACTGCTGGCCGGCGGTCAGGGTGATCGGGTCACCGGAGTCCAGCTTGTCCGCCACGTTGCGGAGCATCGCGGCGATGTCGCTGCGGGTCTGTTCCGATTCGGACTTGAACAGCACTTCTTCTGGCATAGTCGTGCCTACGTGAGCAGCCGGGATAAATACCCCTAGGCGAGGAACAGACTCTGAATCAAACATGTCGAATAATTTTGTGTATCACAGTACACAATATGTCGGAGTGATTATCGATTGTGTCCAATGGCAAGGATGTCAAGCCAAGATTTTTATATCAATACGGCGGTCTTGGCCGACATGTTTATTGTATCTGGTGTTCAAGGGTCTCTTGTACCTTTCCAATGCACGACCTGACAGGATTCCAGCGAGACTTGTTGTATGTCATCGCCGGGAAAGAAGAACCGCACGGACTGGCAATCAAAGAAGAGCTCGAGCAGTACTACGAGAAGGAGATCCACCACGGTCGCCTCTACCCCAACCTCGACACACTCGTCGACAAGGGACTCATCGAGAAAGGCCAGCGGGACCGACGCACGAACTACTACGTCCTGACCCGTCGTGGGCGCCGGGAGATCGAGGCCCGCAGCGACTGGGAGGGCCAGTACGTCGAAGCGGAAGCCTGACGACGTCACCGGGGCGTCGCGTAACGATTTTCTGCACCAGACCCCGACCGACTACCGGATGGACCGACGTATCCTGACGCTGCTCGCCGGCGTCCTCGCGAGCCTGGTCATCACGGCGGCGCTCTGGTGGTACTTCGAGACCCTTGCAGTGTTCCTGTTCCTGCCGTTCGTCCCCTTCCTGTTCCGTCGTGGTGACGGGTCCCGGGAACCCGAAGGACGGACCTGTCCACGCTGTGGTTTCCGGACGACCGACCCCGGCTACGAGTACTGTCCGCGCGATGGCGAACCCCTCGAGTGACTACTCCTCGTCTTCGTCCGCCTCACCGAGTACGGGCTCTGCGTGTTCCCCATCGTGGCCGCCGTCGGTCGGCGTGACGTCCGAATCGGCGCTGTGGCGCGTCGCGGCCGAGACGTCGGTGACGGCGGCCTCGTCGCCCGGCGTGAAGTAGGTCGGGTCGACGGCGTAGGGCTGGAGCTTCTCGGAGTGCAACAGTTCGGGCAGGACGAGCTTCGCGAAGTGGACCGACAGCACGAGGATCATCGGCCCGAGGAAGATGCCGTACCAGCCGAACAGGAGCGGCCCGAAGATGTACGCGAACATCACCGCGCCCACGTGGAGGTTCCGGCCCGAGACGTACGGGCGCAGGACGAGGTCCGGGATGACGTCAACGATGACGAACGAGACCGCGACGAACAGGATGGGGAACCAGAGCAGGCCGGACTGCTCCGTCGAGAACGCCTGGAAGAACAGCCAGCCGGAGACGGGGAAGTAGACGAGCTTCATGCCCACGACCGGGATGAGGCTCGCCGCACCCGCGAGCAGGCCGACGAGGGCCGCGTACGGGATGGCCAGATTGCCGGTCGGTGCGTACACGTTCAGGACGCTGTACGAGAGTGCCCCGATGACACCGGTCAGAAACGCGTTCAGTATGTTCCCGAAGAAGATGTTCCGGAAGTCGCGGTCGACGGCGGTGAGGTAGGCACGCAGGACACCCCGGTCGTCGCCGAACGTCGACATGAACCACCGCGAGAGCTTGTGGCCGTCCCGGAGGAGGTAGAACGCCAGCGCGATCATGATGAACAGGTGAAGCGCCCCCGTCCCGACGATGCCGATGAACTGCTGGCTGTTGTTGAGGACGTCGGTCAGCACGCTCAGCCCCTCCTGGTTCGTCAGGAGGTCCTGTGGGTTCTGGACGTCGTTGGCGAGCGTGATGTACGGGTCGAGTATCTTCTGGAACTCCCCGAGCGTCCCGCCGTTCTCCTGTTGTTCCTGGAGGCTCTTGGTGAACGCGTCGACCTCCTGCAGTGCGATCGCCATCGTGTACGCCAGCAACAGCAAGAACGGGAGGGCGAGCGTGAAGATGGCGACGGTGGCGGCGAGGCTGGGTGGTCTGATGCGGCGTTTGAGCCGTCGATACACCGGGCGCGTGGCGTAGTAGATGAAGATACCGAAGACGAACGTCCCGATAAAGGAGTACAGGACGAACAGGAGCGCCCCGGCCAGGAGGGCTGCGATGGCCCACCAGGGGGCGCGTGACCGGCCGATATCGAAACCGCCGAGCATGTTGATTCTCGCGTCGCGTACCGGTAAAAACCTGTCGTGGTTCTGGAACCCCAACGTAAGGAAATAAGTCCCCGGTGCGTGAAGGCCCTGCAGTGGAACCAGTCCTCCAACAATCGCCGACTGCGGCCATCGACAGCCAGGTGGTCCGGCTCGTACTCGCCGGAGCGCTTGGATTGTTCCTCGGGCTGGAACGCGAGTGGTCACAGAAGTCTGCCGGTATTCGGACCTTCTCGCTCATCAGTCTCGCGGGCGCGGTGTTCACATTATTAGCGGCACAGACGACGTACGGGTGGCCGCTCCTGTTCGTCGGCGGCCTGTTGATAATCGCCCAGGGGGTGTTGCTCGCGGTCAGGGGCCTGCTCTCGGGCGGCGAAGACGGTCTCGCGCTGACCACGTCGACCTCGATGCTCGTGGCGTACGGGGTCGGTGCGCTGGTCGCGAGTGACCTCGTCATCGAGGGCGTCGCCGTCGCCGTCCTCTCGTCGCTGGTGCTGGTGCTCAAGCGCGAGTTGCACTCGTTCGCCGAGAACCTCTCGCGAGAGGAGGTCCGCTCCGGCGCAGAGTTCGCTATCCTCGCGTTCGTGGTGTACCCGTTGCTGCCGGCGGGCGAACGAGAGTACAGCTTCCCCTTGCTCGGGCTCGACTCGCTCACCATCGAGCCCCGCGTGGTCTGGCTGATGGTCGTCACGGTCGCGGGCATCGGCATCCTCAACTACGTCATCGTCCAGCTGTACGGGGGACGCGGCATCGCAGTCACCGGGTTCTTCGGCGGCCTCGCGTCGTCGACCGCGGTCGTCGGGACCATGCTCGACCACGTTCGACAGAACAGGGAGGCCGTCTCCTACGCTGCGGCGGCCATCCTCCTCGCGGACGCGGCGATGGCGCTGCGGAACCTCCTCATCGTGGTCGCCTTCACCTTCTCGCGCGGTGTGCTCGTCGACGCGACGGCCCCGCTCGTCGCCGTCATCGTCACGGGTATCGTGGTCGCGGCGTTCACTGCGGACTGGTCGGAGAACGTCGACATCACGCTCGACAGTCCGTTCTCGCTCCGGTACGCGCTCGGTTTCGGCGGGATGTTCCTCGCGGTGCTCGTCGTCGGGTCGGTGGCGAACGCACAGTTCGGGGCAGCCGGCTTCCTCGCCACCGCGGTGGCCTCGGGTCTGGTCTCCAGTGCTGGTGCGACCACCTCCGCGGTGTTGCTGTTCCGCGGTGGGACGCTGAGTGCGGAGACGACAGTGCTGTCGGTCCTGCTCGCGACCGCCTCCTCGGTCGTGGTCAAGGCGGGACTGACGGCCGTGAGCCCGAACCGGTCGTTCTCCCGACGCGTCGCCGTCTACAGCGCGGTGTTGGTGACGGCAGGCGGCGTGGTGACCGCCCTGGTCGTCCTGACAGCCTGAGTATCGCCAGCCCCTCTCGTAGTAATTGCGCCAAACAACGAACGTATTAAAGGGGGCCTTTCCTTACAGGGGGACATGGACCGACACACGGCCGAGCCCCGGGTAGACCACATGCCCGGTTCGAAGGCACAGGAATGGGTGGAGTACCACCATCAGTTCTCCGCGCCGAGTACCTACGTCTACGACTTCGTCTGGGACATCACTGCCGACGCAGAGGGTCCGTTCTGTACCGACGTCGACGGCAACGTCCTCATGGACTTCACGAGCCACGTCGCCGCCGCCCCGCTCGGGTACAACAACCCGAAGGTCATGGACCGGCTCTCCGAGTTCGACCTCATCGACCCCATCAAGATCGCCGGACAGGACTTCTACGCCAGCGGTGGCTGGCCGCCGGAGGACCCGGAGATTCCCTCCCCGACGCAGCTGATGGACCGCCTCATCGACTCGACGGACCACTACGACATGGACCGCGTCTTCCTCTCTAACTCCGGCGCGGAGGCCGTCGAGAACGCCATCAAGATCTGCTACAACCGCCGCGGCCACCGCGGTGTCTGCTTCGACGGCGCGTTCCACGGCCGCACCCTGGGCGCGCTCTCGCTGAACCGCTCGAAGACCATCCACCGCAAGGGCTACCCCGAGGTCCCCGGCATCATCTCGGTGCCCTACATCTCGACCGAAGAAGCCTACCGCGAGAAGTGGCAGACCAACGGTCCCGGTGGGAACGTCCTCGCGGACAAGCTCGACCCCGACGCGGGCATCATCGACCCGGACGAGGTCGCCTACATCATCCTCGAACCCGTCCAGGGCGAGGGTGGCTACCGCGTCCCCCACGACGCCTTCATCAAGGACCTCGAACAGCTCCGCCACGACCACGGCATCTACGTCATCGTCGACGAGATCCAGGCCGGGATGGGCCGAACCGGGAAGATGTGGGCCGTCGACCACCTCGACCTCACCCCGGACGTCATCACGAGCGCGAAGGGGCTTCGCGTCGGCGCGACCATCTCGCGCTCCGACGTGTTCCCGGAGGAGAAGGGCCGCCTCTCCTCGACCTGGGGCGCGGGTGACGTGCTCTCGGCCGCACAGGGTGTGGCCACCATCGACGCCATCCACGAGCACGACCTGCTCGACAACGCGACCGAACGCGGTCGCCAGATGTGGGAGACAATCGCCGACGCGGACATGGACTCCATCGTCGACATCCGCGGCCGCGGCCTGATGTTCGCGGTCGAGTTCGACACCAAGGACCGTCGCGAGGAGGTCATCAAGCAGGCACTCGGTCGCGGGCTGCTCACACTCGGCTGTGGCTACAAGAGCCTTCGCCTGCTCCCGCCGCTCGACGTGACCGAGCGCGAGATAGACATCGGTGCGAACGTGTTCCTCGAGGCGGTCGACGCCGCCGAGCACACGGCCCCCACCACGACGGCCGGCTCCGGCGACGCCTCGTAAACACCCCGTCGTACTACAGCTAGCTGGTTTTCTCCGTCCGGCGCGTCCACTTCTTGCATGAGTGTCGTCCTCGTCGACGGCGCGCGCACCCCGCACGGTGACTACCTCGGTGCGCTCGCGTCCGTCTCCGCCATCGACCTCGGTGCGACCGCCGTCTCGGGTCTCGTCGACCGAACCGGAATCGACCCGACCGCCGTCGACTGGGTCGTCCTCGGAAACGCCATCCAGGCCGGCCTCGGGCAGGTTCCCGGTCGGCAGGTCGCCCTGGCGGCCGGCCTCCCGGCGACCGTTCCGGTGACCACGGTGAACGAGGCGTCCGGCTCCGGTCTGCGTGCCATCGCCGAGGGCGTCGACCACATCGCGGCCGGCCGCGACGACGTGGTGGTCGCCGGCGGCTTCGAGTCCATGTCGAACGCCCCGCACACGCTTTCTGGCCTCCGGACCGGGACGCGGATGGGTGACGCCACGCTCGTCGATTCGATGATCCGCGACGCGCTCTGGGACGAGACCGAAGACGCCCACATGGGGGTGCTGACCGAGCGTCTGGTCGACCGGTTCGACATCCCGCGAGCCGCCCAGGACGAGTACGCCCTGGAGAGCCACCGTCGGGCCGCGAACGCGGTCGAGTCCGGGCTGTTCGACCCGGAACTCGTCCCGGTCGAGACCGACGATGGGACGGTCTCGCGGGACCACGGTCCACGGGCCGACACGTCGCTGGAGCGGCTCGCCGACCTGCCGCCCGCGTTCGGGGGGACCATCACGGCCGGAACCGCCTCGGACCTGAGCGACGGCGCGGGCGTGGTCCTGCTCGCCAGCGAGGAGGTTGCCGACAGCATCGGCGAACCGCTCGCCCGCGTGGTCGACTACGCCGTGGCCTACCGCGAGCCGGAGTGGTTCGGGATGGCGGTCGCCGACGCCGTCGACGACCTGCTGACTGCGAACGGGCTGACGCCGGACGACGTGGCCCACTTCGAACTCAACGAGGCGTTCGCCGCCCAGATGCTGTACGTCAGGAACCGGTTGAACATCTCGCACGAACAGCTCAACCCCCGCGGTGGTGCCATCGCGCTGGGCCACCCCATCGGTGCGTCGGGCGGGATGCTCGCGACGAGCCTCGCCCACGCCCTGTACGACGCCGGGGAGCGCTACGGTGTGGTCGGCATGAGTATCGGCGGCGGTGGCGGTATCGCGATGCTGCTCG
This sequence comes from Haloarchaeobius sp. HME9146, assembly GCF_025399835.1. Taxonomy (NCBI): domain Archaea; kingdom Methanobacteriati; phylum Methanobacteriota; class Halobacteria; order Halobacteriales; family Halorubellaceae; genus Haloarchaeobius; species Haloarchaeobius sp. HME9146. The sequence goes on along the minus strand of NZ_JAODVR010000001.1, from coordinate 2,957,402 downwards.
AACGGTAGTGGGGGATTCCCCCTGTCGGGCCGACTGCGAGCACGCGCCACGGTGGATTGATGTGTTAACGAAACGATAGTACTGGCATGACTCTCTCACGCCGGCAGCTACTGCAAACGGTAGCCGTCCCCCTCGCGGTCGGTCTCGCAGGCTGTTCGTTCTCCGGGACCCTCAACGGGACCCCGGCGGGCACCCTGTTCGTCGAGGTGAACAACCAGACCGACCAGTCGGAGGCCGTGACCGTCCAACTCCGGGAGTCCGGGCAGGTGCTCGACGAGGTCTCGGAGACCGTCCCCGCGAGCACCAGCGACACGGTCCGGTTCGACAACACCGGCGGGCCGTACGACGTCCGGGTCGTCGGCGACGAGTGGAGCACGAGATACACCTGGAACCTGACCGGCTGCAACGAGAAGCGTTTCAGAACCGTACTCAGCACCCAGGAAAGCGGCGTTCCGAAGGTCGAAAACAGCAGCGGCTGCGTGGAGTGACCTTCCTCACTCGAAGTGGCGTCTGAACCACTCGAGCGCCAGTTTGGTCACCTCTTCTAACTGTCCGGGTCCCTCGAACAGGTGTCCGGCGCGGGGGACGACCGCGAACTCCTTATCGCAGTCCAGTTCGTCGAAAACCTCCTGGTTGAGCTGCCGGACCTGTTCGTCCTCCCCGCCGACGATGAGGAACGTCGGGGACTCGACGGCCGGGATCGCCTCCGCCGCGAGGTCGACCCGCCCACCGCGGGAGACGACCGCCGCCACGGCCGGCCGTTTCGCCGCGGCTCGCAGGGCGGCGGCAGCACCCGTACTCGACCCGAAGTAGCCGATGGGGAGGTCCGCGGCGTCGTCGTTGTCGCCCAGCCAGTCCGTCGTCGCGACGAGCCGGTCGGTCAGCAACTCGATGTCGAAGCGGGCCTGATGATCGACGTCCTCCTCGGGTATCAGGAGGTCGAACAGCAACGTCCCCAGCCCGTTGTCGCGGAGCTTCTCCGCGACCGCGTTGTTCCGCGGGCTCCGGCGACTGCTCCCGCTCCCGTGGGCGAACACGACCAGCCCCAGCGCGTCGTCAGGCACACGGAGCTCGCCGGGGAGTGTTACGTCACCGACGGGTATCTCGACCAACCGACGTGGTTCGATGGCCATAGGGCTAGTTCGACGGAACAGCCGATGAACTCGGACCCTGAGTGGCCCACCTCGTTTTGATGGGGGTGGGTTCCCGAGACCTCAGAACTGGTATCGCCGGTCGTCGTCCTGGGGCTGCTGCGGGAAGGCGCTCTGGCCGGTCATCTCGTCGAACGTCATCCCGCTCAGGTACTCGTCGTAGGTCACGTCGTACTCGGAGCGCAGGTGGAAGTCGAGCTTGCCGGTGTCGACCGTCGACTGGAACAGCATGTGGACCGCCCGCTGGAGCAGGTCCTCTGGCTGGCCCGTCCCCAGCGCGGTCGAGAGCATCGCCAGCTCCATCTTGGTCTCGCGGTCGAAGTCGAGGCCGAGGTCGTCGAGGTCGTCGTAGGCCGCCGACACGTCCGTCTGCAGATCGTCGAGGTCGCTCATCGAGTGGTGGCAGGGTACGGAGACGGAAGCCGGTTTCGTGTCCTGTCTGCACTACAACTAAGGACCTGTCGAGAATATGGTCGGTCGAGTATGCCCTGTCCCGTCTGTGGCGGTACCGAGGCGACGACCGTCAACGTCCGCGTCCCCAAGCAGAGCGCCGTAAGCGAGTTCGTCGGGAGCACCTGGGACGGCCAGAACGTCGCCCGGTGCAACGACTGTGGCGTCATCTACGACCATCGCATCGCCGATGAGACCGGTACCGAGACGAACGTCGGCGAGTCGACCGACTTCGACGAGCCCACGAACTGTCCCGACTGCGGGTCGCGGAACCCGCCCGAGCGCGACACCTGCTCCTACTGCGACACACGGCTCGACCGCTGAGGCGGGCAGGGAATCGCGGTCGACGGCCGGCCGGTACGATCCGAATCAGCACGGCTAAACCCGGCACCTCCCAAGCGACCCACAACAGATGACCGAGTCCGACGACTGGTCGTTCCCGGACGACGTGACCCTCGAAACCGTCCAGCGACAGCTCATCGAGTGGTACGAGGCGGACCATCGCCAGTTCCCGTGGCGCGAGACCGACGATGCCTACCGCATCCTCGTCTCCGAGGTGATGAGCCAGCAGACCCAGCTCGGCAGGGTCGTGGAGGCCTGGCACGACTTCCTCGAGGAGTGGCCGACCGTCGAGGCACTGGCGGAGGCGGACCGCGCCGACGTGGTCGGCTTCTGGACCGACCACTCGCTCGGGTACAACAACCGGGCCAAGTACCTCCACGAGGCGGCCCAGCAGGTCGTCGAGGAGTACGGCGGCGAGTTCCCCGAGACCCCGGGCGAACTCCAGGAGCTGATGGGCGTTGGCCCGTACACCGCCAACGCGGTGGCCTCCTTCGCGTTCAACAACGGTGACGCCGTGGTCGACACGAACGTGAAACGGGTGTTGTATCGTGCCTTCGACGCGCCAGACGACGATTCGACGTTCGAGTGGGCCGCGGGCGAACTCATGCCCGAGGGCGAGTCGCGGGTGTGGAACAACGCCATCATGGAGCTCGGTGGGGTGGCCTGCGAGAAGACGCCCAGCTGTGACGAGGCGGGCTGCCCGTGGCGGACGGTGTGTCACGCCTACGAGACGGGGGATTTCACCGCGCCCGACGTGCCGACGCAGCCGAGTTTCGAGGGGAGCCGGCGGCAGTTCCGGGGGCGCGTCGTCTCGACCCTGCGGGAGTACGACGAACTGGCGCTCGACACGCTCGGCCACCGGGTGCGCGTCGATTATTCCGCCGAGGGCGAGTACGGCCGGGAGTGGCTCCGTGGGCTGCTCTCGGACCTGACCGACGACGGGCTGGTCGAGGTCGACGACGACGAGGGGGAGGCGGTCGCGCGCCTCCAGCGGTGAGGTTTCGACCCGGGCACGCGGGCGGGACGAGCACTCACGTCGGGAGATGCTGACGAACGGTTCTGAAAAGCGAACAAACGAACAGAATTCTCCTCAGAAACGGTTGTATAGTTCAATATTATCGTTTTGCCGCTGCCGGATGTCTTCTAATCAGCACAGGAATTATACAATAGTAGTCCAATATTCTGTTCGTGTCCACGAACGTCTCCGCAGTCTTCGACGAAGCCCAGCCCTGTTCACTGTCCCTCGGCGACCTCGCGTATCGTCCGGCGCACGACACGGTCCTCCTCGTTCGACCGACGTACTTCGACGTTCACTACGACATCAACCCCTACATGGGTGGCGAGGTCGACGGCGAGCGTGCCCTCGCCCAGTGGCGGGAACTGAAGCGTATCTACGACCAGAGCGCTGCGTCGGTCACGGTGCTCGACCCGGCCGAGACGTGGGACGCGGTGCGAGACGAGTCCGGTGTCGACCCGGAACGACTGCCGGACATGGTGTTCAGTGCGAACCACGGGCTCGCGACGCCCGACGGCACCGGTGTGATTCTCTCGCGGATGGCGACCGAGGAGCGTGCCGGGGAGCCGGCCCACTTCGCGGCCTGGTGTCGCGAGCAGGGATACGACGTGCTCGATGCGCCGCCGCACCTGTTCGAGGGGACCGGCGACGCCATCTGGCATCCCGGGAAGGAGCTGCTCTGGGGCGGCTACGGCGTCCGAACGGACCGGGCGGTGTACGACGACCTCGCGGCTCGTCTCGGCGTGCCCGTGGTGACGCTCGAACTCACGAGCGAGCACTACTACCACCTCGACGTCTGCTTCGCGCCACTGGACGAGAAGACGGTGCTCATCCAGCCCGAGGCGTTCACCGACGACGGGCTCCAGACGATCCACTCGATGTTCGAGCGCGTCCTCACGGTCCCTCGAGAGGAGTCCCGGGACGGGCTGGCCTGCAACTGCCACTGCATCGACGGCGAGACGGTCGTCCTCGGCGCGGGGAACCCCCGGACCGAGCAGGTCCTCGCCGACGCCGGCTATCGCCCTGTCCCGGTCGAGACGGGGGAGTTCCAGAAGGCCGGCGGGTCGGTCTGCTGTCTGAAGCTGCAACTCGGTCGGCTGCCGTAACGTCGTCAGCCGACCGCCTCTCGGGACCGGGTTCGGGCGAATCGCCAGCAGTCGTGGGAGTCACCCGAACCGTTGGCCGACCGAACAGTTCGACTGAGACGACAGTTCGATAGAGACTACCATTCGGTGGCCAGATGCCGTCCATCTACCACAATAAGTATGTCAACCCATCCACTGGTAGGTGGTATGGCGGGGTTTCGGAGTGAGAATACGCTCTCGCTGGTGGCGAAGCGGCGGCGCTTCCTGTCGTCACTCGCGGACGAACCGAAGCAGAAGCCGGCGCTGGCGGAGGATTGCGGTGTCGCCAGGTCGACGGTCGACAGGGCGATCCGGGAGCTGGAGACGGCAGCGCTCGTCGAGCGTGGCGACTGCGGGTACGAACTGACCGTCTCGGGGGAGCTGGTGTTCGACGAGTTCCAGTCGTGCCAGCAGTCGCTGGACGCGATCACCGAGACCCGCGACGTCCTGGACATGCTCCCCCGGAGTGACCTCATCAACCCGGAGGTGCTGGTCGGTGCGGACGTGACCAGGGCGGATATGCACGCGCCGGACCGGGCCATCCAGGAGACGGTCGACCTCGTCTCGAACGCGGTCAAGGTCCGTGGGGTCTCGCCCGCGGCCCACGCGGCCTACGTGGAGGTGTTCGACGAGCGCATCCACGAGTCGGGGATGAACGTCCAGCTCGTGTTCACACGGGACGTGTTCACCGAACTCGCGACGACCTACGCCGAGTACATGTCCCACGGCTTCCCCGACTACGTCACCTTCTACGAGATCTCCGAACTCCCACCGCTGGGCCTGCTACTCGTCGAACACGCCGACGGCACGGAGGAGGCGAGCTTCGGCGTCTACACACCGAACGGCGTGCAAGCGGTCGTCCGGAACACACGGGATGAGGCCGTCTGCTGGGCCGAGAACCGGTTCGAGGAGTTCCGCGAACAGGCGACCGAGTTCCAGTTCTGAGCCGGACCGGTCGGTGGCGCTCGCCGGTCCGTGGACCAATTCTATTTACCGGGGGCAGCCGTCGACTGGCCTATGTCCGACGAGACCCACGTCATCGCTATCTGTGGCAGTCTTCGAGACGAGAGCTACACCCGCAACGCGCTCGAGTACGTCCTCGACGCGGCGGCGGACAGCGGAGCCACGACGGAACTGGTCGACCTCCGCGAGTACGACCTGCCGGTGTTCGACGCGGACGAGGACGAGGCTGGTGACGCTGCGAGGTTGCAAAATGCGGTCAAAGAGGCTGATGCGGTCGTTCTCGGGACGCCGATGTACCACGGCTCGTACTCCTCGCCGCTGAAGACAGCGCTCGATTACTGTGGTTTCGACGAGTTCGAGGACAAGACCGTGGGGCTGCTCGCGGTCGCAGGTGGCCACTTCCCCGTGACGGCGCTCGAACACCTCCGGTCGGTGTGTCGGGCGCTGAACGCCTGGGTGGTCCCCCACCAGGCAGTGATTCCGAGCGCCTACGAGGCGTTCGACGACGGCGACCTGGTCGACGACGGGCTCGAGAAACGCGTCCGGACGCTCGGCGAGCGTGCGGTGCAGTACGCCAACATCGAACCGGACCCGGCCTCCTTCGAGAGCCAGGAGAACGTCGGCGCAGAGTAGCGACGGTTCGACCCGGGGACGTCAGTCCGAGGTCGATTCGAGCGATTCCAGGACGGCCTGCCGGACCGTCTGGGTGTTCGGGGTGCCCCGGAGCCCGAACCGCAGGGCGATGGTGTGTTCGAGCAGCAAGAACCCTGCGAGGACGGCCAGCCCGACGACCCCGAGGTTGTCGAGCACGAGCGACGGCAGGGACGCCTGGACGGCGGCGGGTATCTTACTCACCACGAGCGCCGGTTCGAGGACGAACACGAGCCAGACCGTCGCCCCGACCGCTTCGACGACGCTGAAGCTCACGGTGCCGAGGGCGATGAGCCGCGAGAGGATGGCCTCACCCCGGAGGACGTTGTCCTCGACGGTGTGCTGTGGGACGAAGATGACCGCGAGGAACACGCCGGCGAGGGCGATACCGCGGAGACCGCCGACCGTCTGGGCGATGCGGAGCCAGACGACCCAGATGACCGCTTCGGTGATGGAGAACAGCCCGATCTTGACGACCGGGATGCGCAGGCGAATCCCGTTGGCGGTGATGTCGTTGACGAACCCCTCGAGGAACAGCCCGACGACGAGCACGATACCGGCCAGGATGGCCGCGTCGGGCGCGCCCGCGGGCAGCAGGTCGACAAGCAGCGGTTCTTCGAGGACCAGCGCCAGCCAGAGGCCGAGCGTGACGACCTCGACGAGCGTGAACGTGACCAGTCCACTCAGTAGTCTGAAGATGCGAATTACCCCCATTTCACTGAGGAGTACGCCGCGAACGAGGGTAACGGTTCGGCATAGGTTAGCAAGTATCGTGGTAGAAACCGACAACCGGTGTCGGGGTTCGTGACTCGCGCGACGACTTCGCGAATCAGCAACCCTTTTCCGGTCCCGAATCGGGCACATTCCTATGCACGCCATCACGAACAGTGGGTGGGTGGAGGTCATCACGGGGAGCATGTTCTCCGGGAAGACGGAGGAGATGCTCCGTCGCCTCCGACGCGCCGAGATCGCGGGCCAGGAGGTCGCCGTCTTCACGCCGGCGCTCGACGACCGCTACGGCGAGGACACCGTCGGCTCCCACGAGGGCCGCTCCTGGGAGGCCATCGCCATCGAGTCCGAGGGCGAGGCGATCTGGGACCTGCTCGACCACCTCAACGGCGAACAGGTCGTCGCCATCGACGAGGCGAACTTCTTCGACTCGACCCTGGTCGAGGTCTGTGAGTACCTGGCCGACGACGGCCGCCGCGTCGTCGTCTCCGGGCTGGACCAGACGTACCGGGGCGAACCGTTCGACCCGGTCCCCCAGCTGATGGCGCTGGCGGAGTACGTCGAGAAGTTCCAGGCCATCTGTGCGAAGTGCGGCGAACCGGCCACGCGGAACCAGCGGCTCGTCGACGGCGAACCGGCCCACAAAGACGACCCGACCATCCTCGTCGGGGCCGAGGAGTCCTACGAGGCGCGCTGTCGGAACTGTCACGTCCTCCGGAGCGACTAGATGACGCAGTGGACCGAGAACCCGGAAGGCGGTCGCGACCGCGGACCCGTCGCCCTCGCGAGGGCGTGGGTGGAGGTGCTGGTGCGGCCGGGGCGGTTCTTCGAGACCGGCGTCGCCCCCGGTGACCAGGCTCCCGGGCTGGTGTTCGCCATGGTCGTCGTCCTCTTCGAGGAGGCCATCCGGTTCGCGCTGGTCTCGGACGCCTACCCCGTCGTCGCGGAGAGCGAGGCGCTGTCGGCGGTCCTCTGGTTAGCGGTCGCCGTGTTACTGGTCACGCCGGCGGCGCTCCACCTCATCGCGGCACTGCAGACCCTGGTGCTCATCCCGCTCGCGAACGAGCGCGCCGGGGTGAGCGAGACGGTCCAGATAATCGGGTACGCCAGCGCTCCCTGCCTGTTCGCGGGGATTCCGGACCCGCGACTGCGGGCGATACTCGGGCTGTGGGCGGCCACGCTGCTCGTCTTCGGGCTGATGATCGTCCACGGCCTGCACTGGAAGCGTGCCGCCCTCGCGGGCGCGATTCCGGCCAGTCTCGCGTTCGGACTCGGCTTCCGGGCCTTCCACGCCATCGGCGTGTTGCTGCGCCAGTGGTACATCATCTGAGGCCAGTCGGGCCCTGAGCCGTCCTGCCTTGCCCTGCCCCGCCCTGCCCTATCTCACCCCGCCTACCGGGGCTCGTGGGTGACGCGATACCCATCGGCCGTCTCCGTGACGTCGTCGACCTCGTAGAATCGGATCTCCTTCTCCTGTTTCGTCACGACCGGGAAGTCGTAGTGTTCGGCCTCGTAGCCGGGTTCGTCGCCGTCGGCGCGGCGCGTTTCGACGAACTCGCGATGGGCGTCGAGCCGCCGGTCGACGACGGTCTCCGACCGTTCGGGCAGGTCGTCGAGGCGGTCCTCGAACGCCCCTGCCACGCCCGGGTCGAGTTCGTACCCGATGGAGTCACGACCCGACAGCATCGCGGCGAGGGTCGTCGTCCCGGTCCCCCAGAACGGGTCCAGGACGGTGTCGCCGTAGATGGAGTACATGTTCACCAGCCGGTAGGGAATCGCGAGCGGGTAGGCCGCAGAGCGGTTTCGAATCGCGTCGTCGACGTGGCGGGTCTGGACCGTGCCCGCGATGTCGGTCCAGACGTCCGAGAACCACTCGTTGCGCTCCTCCCAGAAGTACGCGCTCTCGTAGCGGCGCTCGCTGCCGGGTTCGAACTGGCGGGTCCCGTCGCCCTTGCGGAACACGAGGACGTACTCGTGTTCGAGGGTGACGTAGGCGTTGGTCGGGAGCATCCCCGACCCCATGAACTTGCTCGCCTTGTTCGTCGGCTTGCGCCAGAGCACGTCCGGCAGTGGGCGGAACCCGCGGTCGGTCATGTGCTCGACGATGCGGGCGTGGTTCGGGAACTGCGAGAAGTGGCCGTCGATGCTGCGGGTGGCGTCACCGACGTTGATGCAGACGATGCCGCCGGGGCGGACCACCCGGTCGAGTTCGTCCCAGACGGCCGCCAGTTCGTCGTGCATAAGGTCGAACGCCCGGTCGCCGTCACCGGCGGCCAGTGCCTCGCCGATGGTCGGGTTCAGGTCCGTGAAGGCCTCGTCCCACAGCTCTATCATCGGGTAGGGTGGTGAGGTGACCACGAGGTCGACCGCGGCGTCGTCGACGGCAGTCATCTCACGGGCGTCACCGACGGCGCAGACGTGTTGGCTCTCCATCGCGTGGGTCACCTCGCGGTTACACCGTCCGTGACGTAAAGGTGTGCATCCGGAGACGGCAGGCGGGCGAGGGGTTCGGCGGAACAGTGAGACACCGGTGATATGCTAACCGGTCACTCGCACCCATCACGTAAGCGAAAAAGCAGGAAAACTATCACTTACCCAATATGCTTATCTTCTCTGCAGGCGTATGTGAGGGTGATAGGATTATGACAATACCGCTGTTCATCGGGGGGATCGGTGGCCCCGAACTCATCGTCGTATTCCTGCTCGTGATTCTCCTCTTCGGGGCGGACAAACTCCCGAAGCTGGCGCGTGCGAGCGGTGAAGCGATGGGTGAGTTCCAGAAGGGTCGAGAGGAGATCGAGCAAGAGCTCGAGGAGAGTAGAAACAAGGCTATGGGAACGGACAAGGAGGTCGAGTCGGAGGTCGAAACCGACGACCTCGAGACCGAGACGGAGACCGACTCCGACGCGTCCCCGGCCTGAACGGGTAGACACACTTTTATCGACGGTTACCGGCGGCGATGACCGCACAAAGGTATAACAGGGCACACGTCCACGTACTGGTATCTCATGCCATCGGACGACAGCGAGCGCCCGTCCATCCTCATCGTCGACGACGAGGAGAAGCTCGCGAACATGTACACCCTGTGGCTTCGCGCGGACTACGACGTAGAGACGGTGTACGACGGCGAACCGGTCATCCCGAAGCTGGACGACGTGGACGTGGTGTTGCTCGACCGCCGGATGCCCGGGTACTCTGGCGAGGAGGTACTGGAACGGATCCGCGACCGCGACACCGACACGAGCATCATCCTCATCACCGCGGTCGACCCGGACTTCGACATCCTCGAACTCCCGTTCGACGACTACCTGTGTAAACCGGTCCAGCACACGGACCTCGTCTCTGCGATCGAACAGCAACTCACCGCGAGGGCACACAGCGACGACCTCCAGGAGTACATCCAGTTCGCGACCAAGCAGCGGTTGCTGGAGTTCGAACACAGCCCTCACGTCCTGGAGTCGAACACCGAGTACGTCGAGCTTCGGCGACGGGTCGACGAACTCGAAGACCAGCTTCGCCAGGACCTCGACGCGTTCGACGAGGTGCTCGAGACGTACAAGAACATCAACCGGAAACCGGGGCGGACTCACCGCTGAGTCGGCCCTCCCGCGACGGCTCCTTGTGTCAGGCCCAGCTCGGGTCGTCCGTCTCTACGACCCGGTCGCTCAACGGCGAGAACAGTGGCAGCTGCCGGGCGTACTCGTTCAGCTCGACGGTCTCGTCGTCCGGCCCCCAGTCGACGAGTTCGGCCTTCGACAGCGTCGGCAAGTGGACCCATCGAAGCGCGGTGTCTGCATCGTGTCGCCCCCACATGCGCGATTGCTGCTCACCAGTGTGTTTGGCGACGTGCTCGACCAGCTCGTCGACTGTCGTCGGTTCCCCCGTCTGCTGGAGATAGGACAGCACTCGCCTGCGAGCCGGTGAGTCGAGCGCCCGCTCGATCTCGGCCCACTCTTCGGCGAGTCCCCCCACGTTCTGCCTGTCCAAAGAAGGCATGCCCACAGTTTTTCGGTCTACAGGCATTCACACCCTGCTTTGTATGTACGGGTGTCCAAGTGCTACATGGTAACTCCTCACATGGGTGGGTGATGGGGGCGATTCGACCGACGGCACCCGCACAGGGAGTCACTCCACGAGTTCGAAGCTGTCGACCCGGCGGTCCCCGTCACGGAACCGTTCGAGGTAGTACCGGACGCCGGGCTGATGTGCCGCGCCGACGACGAGCCGGACCTCGGTCGCCTCCTCGTTGTGGTAGACCGCGTAGTCGGCCATGCGTTCGTTCCGGGCGTGGGTGACCAGTTCGAGTTCGGGGTCGTGCCGACGCAACCACTCTCGCTCGAGGGGTTGCGGGAGGAACGTGGTCTCGTAGTAGCGCTGGAGGGCGTCGAGTCTGGTCGGGTCGGCCGCGGCCTGTCGGTTCTTCCGGAACGCCTCGAACCCGGCCCCGGTCCCGAAATCCTCGTGGCTCAGGAGGAAGTCCGACGCCACGTCGCCGAGTGCCGATGCGACGTTCTCGCCGTAGTGCTCGCTGTGGTCGTGGATGAGTTCGAACGTGGCCACCCTGAACCGCGACGCCAGCGAATCGATCTCCTCGCGGACGCCGTCGAACGACGTGGGCGCGCGGTCGCCGACGTGTGCATCGCGGTCCGGGACGTGTGAGTCGAGGCCGCGCTCGGCCGACTGGGCCATCGCCCAGCGGTAGTCGTCCATCTCGCAGACCCCGAGGTCGGCGAAGTAGAGCTGGCGGATGCCCTGCTCGCAGTAGACGACCGCGCCGTCCTCGAGGGCCGCCGAGATGTGCTCGCGCAGGTAGGCACGCTCCGCGTCGGTCCCGGCGTGGGTGATGCCGTGGACGAAGAAGTCGTGGCCACCGACCGTGACGCGGGTCCCGGGGAGTCCCGTCGACGCCGCTCGGGCGGCCAGTTCGCGTCTTCGGAGGTCCTTCCACTGCGTTTTCGCCGTGAAGTACGCCTCGTGCTCGTCGGCCGCCCCGGTGAGACGAGCCAGGTCTGAGAGGCTCTCACAGGCGCGTATCGCGGCCAATAGCTCGCGGTCGCGCTCGGAGAGCGAGTCGCGGCTGTTGTCGTCCGGGGCCCAGGCCATCAGGGACACTAGCGGGCTGTGGCTATTAATCGTGTGGGTGTGTGGCACGGACGGTGCGACGGCGGTATTCGACCGCCGCCGCCGGGCGTTTCTTGACCCCACCGGTCGTAGCCGAGCTGGAAGATGTCCGTCGGGTCCCCCTCGAAGTTGAGCGAACCGGTCGTCCTGTCCCACGTGAAGCGGTCGCTGTTCCCAGAGCGCGAGGCGAGCGACTCCTACGCCGTCGTGGACACGCAGTTCACCATGGAGTCCTGGCGCGAGGACGAACCGGTCGATGCCGCGACCCGCGACGCGCTCTCCCCGTTCAACCACGTCAGGGTCGGCTCGGGCTATCCCGACCTCGTGGGTGTCGGCCCGCTTGACGACTCCCTCGTGACGGGAGCGACGGGCGAGAGCGAGACACCGCTCGTGGCGGTCGAGGCGAAGGGCTACCGCGGCGACGGCCACGTCGACGTCGAACGCGGCGTCGTCCAGGCCCACGACCGGCTGACGGACGCGAACGTGGCCTACCTCGCCGCTCCCACCGGTGCCATCACGACCGGGACGCAGATGCTCGCACGCGACCTGAACGTCGGCGTCCTCGGCGTCAGCCCGGAGGGCAGCGTCACACCCCTCGAAGTCCCACACGTCGTCGGCGCACAGTCGACGAGCGCGACGACCGCGTTGCGCTTCCAGGCGACGGCCCAGGGCGTCGCCGACCAGTCCTTCAGCCTGAACCACCCGAAGAACTACCTCGCGTACCCGCTGGCGGTGTATCTCCAGAACCCAACCGACGACCTCCTGGCGACGCACGTCGTGGGAGCGACCGATGGGGCCCGGAAGGGCGCAGCGTTCCTCGGGCTGGTCGAGGAGACGGCAGGCAAACCGGACCCGGAGCTGACCCCGCTTGGCGCGGAGGTCGTCCGGTTCGCGAAACGGGAGTACGGCGATGTGCGGGACGCACTCGAATCGTTCGCCGAGTACAAGCGCTCGCGCAAGCGGTTCATCGACGTCGCCCCGAAGTGGGGGCAACTCGCCCGCCAGATCGTCTACGAGTACCCGGCGACGACCCTGCTCGTGACCGAACTCCAGGGCCTGCACGAGGCCGGGAACGTCCGACCCAGCCTCCGGGAACTCGTCGAGGACGTGTACGACCGTCACCCCTCGTTCGCGGTCGAACTCTTCGTGAGCAGCCGCGACGAAGCCCGGAGCCGGGTGCTCCGAGACGACGGGACGGTGGACAGGGCGACACTCGCCGACGGGTCGGTGTACCAGTCGGGGACGACCTTCCAGCTGAAGGCGATGCTGTACCACGCCGGTATCGTCACCGAGCGCGGCACGGAACCGGGGAACCTCGACCCCGAGACCGACGTATGGACGCTGGTGAACCCGCTTTGAGTTTCTCGCGGTATCTCCCGGAAAGTATATTCGTGCTAACACACACTTGCACCCATGAGTGATGCTTCGGGGCTCGCAGTCGGTGATACCGCCCCCGAATTCGTGGCCCCGCTGGTCCGTCCCGGCGGTGGCACCGAACAGACCCGACTCTCGTCCCTCCTCGACGACGCACCCGTCCTGCTGTGTTTCTACACGAACGATTTCACGCCGGACTGTACGGGCGAGTGGTGCGAGTTCCGCGATTACGAGTGGTTCGACGACGCCGAAGGGAACGTCCAGATAATCGGCGCGAGCAAGTCCCGCCCGCTCACGCACAAGACGTTCATGTCCACGTTCGGCCTCGATTTCCCCCTCATCTCCGACCCCGAACTCGACCTGGCCGAGGCCTTCGACGTGAAGTACCGGACGTTCAAGCTGTTCCCGCGGTCGAAACGCTCGTGTTTCCTCATCGACCGCGACCGGAACGTCCGCTACAAGTGGGTCGGCGACCACCCGCTGGACCCGACGATGGACACGCCGCCGGTCGACGAGGTGTACCGAGCCGTACGAGACGAACTCGAAGACGCCGAGTTGAAGCCGCGCCCGGAGACCGAGGACGAACTGACCGGGGACGACTGGTCGTTCTGACCGATTTGGGTCGGATTTGGGGATTGGTTAGGGAAACTATATTTACGGGCAACGGTCTTGCCCAGAAACAATGAGCGCCCCACCTACGGTCACCGTCGAAGTCACCCCGCGACAGGACGTGGTGTTGCGAACCATGTTCTCCGGCCTCATCGCCGGCCTGTTGCTCGTCCTCGCACCCTTCGCCCTCTCGCTGACACCGGTCGCTATCGGCACGAGTCTCGAACTCACGACCGCGGTCTCGAACCCCTGGGTGTGGCACCTGATATTCTCGGTGCTGTTCGGGGGCGTCTTCGGCGTGCTCGTCCACTCGCGCCCCCTCTGGCACTACGGCCGTGGCTTCCTCGGCCCCATCGTCGGCCTCGTCTTCGGCGTCCTCGCGTGGGGTGCGGCCTTCGCACTCATCGAACCGCTCTGGTTCGTCAGCCACGGCATCGCGACGACCGAGATATTCCCCGTCTACAGCGAGATGTCCCTGGTGACCTACGCGGTGTACGGGACCCTCGTCGGGCTGGTGTCGAACGTCGTTCCCTGAGCTCGAGAGGTCACGTACTGCTGTCGTCGGCCTGCCTTCGGGTATCGCGTACGAGTTCTCTCACCGGTAGCCTCGCCTGTTGTTCTCCGCGCTCGTCGTCGTGTTGGTCGTCTCGCCACTGGTCGTGGCTGTCGCTGTCGAGGTGGCCGTCGTTGTCGTGGTTGTGGTACTCGTCGCGGTTGCAGTACTCGTCGTGGTTGTAGTACTCGTCGCGGTTGCAGTACTCGTCGCGGTTGCAGTACTCGTGTTCGTCTCCGCAGCACTCACCGAGACGTTCTCCGACTCCTCGACGGAGACGTCGACCGAGACGCGTTCCGTATCGGAGAGGACGGCGTACGTCTGGTATCCGCCGAACAGGCTGAGCCCGAAGACGGTGACGAGCGCGAGCGCCAGCACCGTCCGGCGGTCCAGACGCTCCGTCACGGTCCACTGCTCAGGCGGGGTAGGGTCCTGCCCGGTCGAAGTGGCTGCTTGCTCGGTCGAGATGGATTCCTGCGCAGTCGAGGTGGATTCCCGTGCTGTCGATGAGGGCCTGAGACGCTGCCATATCGTCCACTCCTCCGGTTCCGGAGTGTCATGGGCCGACGCTGCCGGTTCGAGGGGGTCCTCGAAGTCGAAGGTCGCGTCGTCGCCCGTCACCTCGACGATCGGTGACGGGCCGGTGGAGCCGCCAGCGTCGGTCGAAGCATCGGAGGCGACTGCAGTGTCGGTCGGTTCCTCGACAACCGGCTCCGCAGCAGCCGCCGACTGCTCGGGAGTCAGCTCCGGGGAAACTCGCGTCGTCCCTCCATCGTCTGCCCCGCCTAACGCGTAGATGGTCCCGGTGAACAGGAGACCCGCGACCGAGGCGACGGCGACGGTTACCGACAGTGGTTCGAGGCTCCGGTAGGCGATCAAGGCGCTGTAGGGAGTGTAGACGAGAAAGAGCACCAGGCTCAACCTGATGTCGTTCCGCGTCACGACGATAGTGCTCGAACTCTCTTCCACCGCCTCGCTGGCCGTGGTGGCACCGTCGGCAGCCGATTCGCCAGCTGTGGGGCCGGGTTCACCAGCCGGTGTCGCACCATCGTCACGCCGCGTCGAGTCCACGTCCGTGGTCTGTGCTGGTCCGTCAGCGCCCGTCCTGGCCGACGCTGCGAACGACCACACCTCGGTCACGAGGAGCAACGCGATGGGGCCCATGACCAGCACACCGAAGCCGGTCCTGGTGTTCGCGAAGTTCACGACGTGTCCCATGTAGGGCACGACGTGCTGGACCCTGCCGACGACATCGCCGGCTGCGACCGTCCCCGCGTCAGGGTCTTCGTTGGAGTCACCCTTCGTCCGGAATTCCAGCCCGTCGCCCGATTCTTGCACCTCGATGATGCGGTGGGTGGTCGGCGTCCCGTTCTTCCCGAACGTGATGATGTCCCCCTTCTCCAGCCGGTCCGGGTTGACCTCGTTCACGATGACCACGTCGCCCGGGCTCATCGTCGGCTCCATGCTGCCGGAGAGGACCACGAAGCCGTGGTCCGCCCCGACGGTCTGTGGCACGCTGTAGACGACGAACGGGACGAGCAACGCGAGGACGAGCACGAACGCGAGTATCTTCGCCACGCGCCGCAGCAGTGACCAGTTCACGTCCCCCACCCCCGTTCACGTGCCTGTGTCAATCTTGACATTGTCTTGTGATGAATTCGAGTCGTAGCGAGTACTCGGTCGCCCGTGCGTCCGGCGGTACGGCCCACTCCAGCCCGATTCGCCGCGGCGTCCCACCACACACCCCCAGCCCGAGGTCGACCGGGAGTTCGTCGAGGACCACCGGAGACGGATTCGTCTGGATGGCGGCGTCGGTGTCCTCCCATCGGGTGTCGCCGTCCTCGTCCCGCCAGAGCCGCAGTTCTCCGGCCGAATCGTCCGAACCCCCCGTGATTCGGAGCGCGGTCTCGACCGGCTCCGTGGCCCGCAGCGCGACCGTCATCGTTCGGGTCTCACCGGGTGTCAGCGCCAGCGGGACGTGCATGTCCGCCGAGTTGGCCCACCTCGTCGGGAAGGCGTCGCTGTCCTGGGCCGGGACGGTGAACCCGTCGTCCCGCTTGCATGCGACCCGGAGGTCGAACGAGCTGGCCTGGAGCGTGTTCCCCGGAAACGATTCTCGAGACGAGAGGAGCGCGTGGGTCGCGGCTCCACCGGCGAGTCCGGCCGCACCGAGCACTCCCGCCAGCTGCAGGACCCGACGACGCGAGCACTCCTCCGGTGTCATGCTGTGGTCACCCTCCGAGACCGTCGCTCGCCGCGGTATCGAGGCATCGGTACGCCATCGTTCCCGTGTTCGGTAGATGGGCGTATATTTAGCTCTCTCATACCGGTGGACCGTCTCGAGCAGCCAAGACGGCCGTCCAGCGACGTGGTCCGCACCGAGACCGGTAAGTCGACGCTATCGCTCGTTAGCGTGGTCATATCATCCGTCACCTCCGGCACAGTCCTCCAGACCGAGGCCGAGCGAGAACGCCACACTGTCGGACTGGATGCTGTTTCGAACGGTCCTGTCGATCGACCACGAGAGCGAGACACAGAACGACTGACCCGGCGAGAGACACCCGTCGCTCTTCCCCGGATGGACGAGCGGGCGACCGGCCGCGAGTTGCTCGCTGACCTCCGCCAGCGTCCCCTCGGCGATGTGGGTCTCCCCCATGTCGCGGTTGCCGTTGCAGCCACCAACCCCTTCGACGAGGACACCGTCGTCGTACCACAGTTCGACGTCGACGTGTCGCTGCAACTCGCCCTTGTCGGGCAACGGGTCAGGCGCGTGTTCCTCCGGTTCGTTCTGCCCGTTCTCCGCCGCTTTCGTCAGTGGGAGCGAGAGCCGGACGCGACCCGGGCGGTCGCCGAAGACCTCGACGTGCAGGACGAGCAGTCCCTCGTCTCCCGGCTTGGCGTCGGTTATCTCGAGTAACGGCCCGCTAGCCACCTCGTCTGCGGTCTGGAGGGTGGCGTCCTCGACCAGCTCGCCGTTGTACTCCTCCCGCCACGCGACCAGGAGGGCGTGCCGGGCACCGTCCGTGGCTCCCGGTGCTGGGTCGACCGATTCACCGTCGGGTGTGAGCGCCGCGCGCGAGCTGAACGCCACCTGGTCGAGGTCGAGCGCTTCGTGTACGGCCCCGACCCCCAGCCCGGTGAGGGCGACACCGCTGAGCGTGGCGATGACGCGACGGCGGCTCGATGGCTGTTGCATCGTCCCTCTACGCCCACCGGTGGCGTCGAACCACCGTCTCGGCCCGCGGTCAGGGGACCGCTCCGTGTGGGTGGTGAGACCGTCAGGGCTCGAGGTCGACCTGCAGCTCCTCGCCGCTGGTCAGCTGTACCGTGATCGCGTCCAGGTGGCCGGTGAAATCCGGCCACCAGGGGTTCCCGACGGCGACCGATATCGTCTTGACCTCCTGTGCGCCGTAGTCGATGGCCGTCGAAGCAGCCGCACTCCGCCAGTCCTCCCAGTCGAACGCGGCCGCCGACTGGAGGTCCGACAGCGTCGGTATCGTGCCGTCGGTGTAGCCGAATCCCACCCCGTACCGGTTCGCGTCGTACACGCCGAGCGTGTTCTGCGACGTTGCTCGCGTCGTCCAGCGATTCCACTGACCCGCGGGTGCGTCCACGTCCGGGTTCGCCGTCTCGGTCGCGTAGGCCGGGTCGAGCGTCAGGCGCTTGCCGTACCAGGCGTCCGGGTTCGGGTCGCTGGCCGCCCGCGTGTAGATGCTGGCGTAGAAGTTCGGGTTCGAGGGATTCGTGACCGTGTCCGACCAGGTGCGATAGGAAATCTCCTCGATATCGTCGACGGTGAACGACGGCAGGGTGTTGAACGACGCGAAGTCCGGGCCGAGGTAGAGGAAGGCCCTGTCCGCGTCGTCGAGCGAGCCCCAGGAGCCGTCGCCGGCCGCCGCCCGGTCCGTCACCGGTTCGAAGCCAGCGGCCTGCGCGTAGTCGCCCCGGAGTGTGACGTGCTCGCGGGGCGGCAGCCCGCGGCCGTCGTTGTGGCGGCACTGCTCGGTGTAGAACCCGAGGTCGAACGTCACCGAGTCGGTCTGTATCTCGTTGGCGTGGTCGACGGGGAGCCACCACGCGAACCCGAAGTACCGGGTCGTCGAGTTGGCGAAGCAGGTCCGGTCGTTCGTCCGTGGGTCGGCGTCGACCGGAATCCCGTTCCCGCTCGAGAGCACCGAGAGTACCTCGCGGAGGCTCCCCTTGGCGAGGAGCGCCTGGTCGGCGGTCAGGTCGATGGTACTCGGGGAGTCCACGTCGTGTGGCGAGGTGACCGTCTCGCCGTCCTCGTAGATGTTGTCGCCGTCGTCCTGCCAGACGGCCGCCTGGACCTCGTCGAGCAGCTCGACGACTTCGGCCTCGCCGGGGTCGTCGCCCCGCTCGTCCTTGTCGTCCGACTCCGGCTCGCTGTGCCCGTTCTCGAACCCCGCGACGAGTGTGCCCGTCAGCCAGAGGTAGCCCGGGTTGTCGAACAGGTGGACGCTCAGCGTCACCTCACCGAAGTCACCGGGTTTCACGTCGCCGAGGTCGATGAGCGGCCGCGTCAGGTCGTCGGGGACGTTCGCGAACTGGGCGCGAAACTCCCGCTCTATCCGCTCGTCGCTCCACGTGCTGTGTTGCCACCGGAGCTGGTTCCGGGTCAGAACGAGGTCCTGTTCGCCGTCACCGTCCTCGTCCGGCTGGGCCTCTGTGGCCGTCGCGTCCATGAACGCCTCGACGTCGGTCTCGTCAATGGCGAGCATCGGGTCGAGATAGGTCGGGAGGGCGTACTCGCCCTCTTCGAGCTCCCCTGGGCCGTCGACCATCCGCGCACTGGGCGCGGCGCGCGCTTCGGCCTCGCTCCAGTCGCTGTAGTGTTCTTGCCAGTCGACCATGAGGTCCAACTCGCCGGCGACGAGCCGGTTCGCCTCGAAGGTCTCCTGGTCGCTGAAGAACGCACTCGTCCCGAGACCGGCGGTCGCAGAGGCGACCCCTGCGGTCCCGAGTGCGCCCAGCATACGCCGTCGCGTGACTCTGAATCCAGCTTCTTCTGACATTGGTTGGTACCCCCATCGTGGAGAGGACCCACCGACGGAATCGAACCGTCCGCACGGGACCGCGCGAGGAGTTGGCCCCGGGGAACCACCGTGGGTCTGGTCGGCGCCGCTGGACGACGGTGGTCGTCAGGGACTGCTCCCACCCTCCGGTTGCTGCCCGGCCCCGTCGTTGTGGCGGCACTGCTCGGTGTAGAACCCGAGGTCGAACCCGACGGTGTCGGACTGGATCTCGTTGGCGTGGTCGACGGGGAGCCACCACGCGAACCCGATGGACGCGGTCGTCGAAGCCACGAAGCAGTCACGCTCCGGGTCGCCGTTCCCGGAGCCGCTGTCGTCCGGCAGGATACAGAACTGGACGTTCGAGATGGCCCTGCGGTTCCCGTTCTTGCCGGTCGGCGCGTGCAGGGCGACGTCGGTCGAGTCCCACGCGTCGGTGGTCGTCTCGTCCGCGAAGTCGTAGTGGTAGCCGCTGGTTCCGGACGAGAACGTCTGTCCATCCGGGGTCCAGCTCAGCGAATCCTGGCCGCCCTTGACGAGCACGCCGGTGACCGGGAACGACGAATCGAAGGCGAGCTGCATCGGCTGGGTACCGTCCGACCCGATGCCCTTGATGCGTATCCTCCCCGCGGACGTGTTGAACGTCTCCGAATCGCCGCCGTTCGGGAGGTTCTCCTCCTCGACCTTCATCACGGTCAGCCACTCGCCGTGGATGTCGGCGCACTCGACGATGCCCTCCTGGGGCTTCTCGTAGCGCGTGGCGGTGAAATCCGTGTTCCCGGGGTCGCCGTTGCCCCCGTCGGCCGGCTGGACCTGCGTGCTCGAACTGCTCGCCATCGGGTTCGCGTCGAGTGCGATGCCGTGGGTCCCCGACTCGAACGCGCGCAGGACGGCCTTCAGCGACCCCTGTGCGATGAGGTTCGGTTCTCCCGACTGCTGGACGTTGTCTCCTTCGGCGTCGTCGCCGCTGTACGGCCCCTCCCAGGGGTACCCGTCGCCGTCCTCGTCGGTCCCGAAGTCGTACCACATGACCGCCCGGAGCGCCTCCAGGAGTTCGACCGTCTTCGTCGAATCGGCCGAATCCTTCAGGGACCCGTCGGCGTACTGGTCCTCGTCGGGGTCGTCGGCTTCGGCCTCGTTGACCCCGTTCTCGCTGGTGAGCTCGTCGTCGAGCGAGCCGTTCATCCAGACGTAGCCAGGATTGTCACAGAGGTGGAGACTGAACGTGACCTCGCCGAAGTCCCCTGGCTTGACGTCGGTCAGGTCGATGAGTGGGTCAGAGGCCTCCGCGTCCCCGACCGTGACGTCCGTCGTCTGCCCGTGGACGTCGCCGGTGGTCCGACCCGGAGACGCCAGCGGGGAGACCCACTCCCCGTTCTGCCTGAGGAACTGTTTCATGTAGCGGCACTCGCTGCTGGACGGTATCTCGTCCTGCACCCCGTCGTCGGCGGTCCCCTTCTGGTCGGTGTCGGGAAACGACTCGACCGCCGTCTCCGTCATGAACGCGTCCTTGTCGGCCACCCAGAGCTGTGGATAGTCGGCGGTCGGAACGGGCGTGTAGCTGTCGTCATCGGGGTCGTCTCGCGTGGCCTCGACCCCCGTCTCGTCGCCCCGGCCGTCGATGTAGTGCTCCGTCCAGTCGACGAGCAGGTCGAGTTCGCCGGCCACCAGCCGGTTGCCGTCGAACGTCTCCCTGTCGCTGAAGTACGCACTGGTTCCGAATCCAGCTCCGACCGAGGCCACCCCTGTCGTCCCGAGCGCTGCGAGCACCGTCCGTCGTGAGAGTTCGAACGCGTCGTCTGACATGGCTGTCTCTCCCCCCGAAGGGAGACCCACCGACGGAGTCGAACCGTCGTGCGCCGACGTGGGTGGTGGTTCAGAGCGCGATGGGAGGGGCTGGTGGAGAGCCCTCAGGCCTGCCCGGAGCCGTCGTTGTGGCGGGCCTGTTCGGTGTAGAAGCCGATGTCGAACTCCACCCAGTCGCCCTGGATCTCGTTGGCGTGGTCGACCGGGAGCCACCACGCGAAGCCGATGGCGTTCGTCGTGGCGTCGACGAACGGCTGGCGGTCCGAACTCTCGCCGCCGTTGGGCTTCGTGGTGTCCGAGGAGTTCATGTTCTCGACCTCGGTGAAACTGCCGTCCCGGCGGTCACCGTCGAGCGGGATGCCCATCCCGCCCGCGACCTCGGTGGCGCCGTCGGCGGTGTAGCCGTTCAGCAGGTTCAGCGCGTTCCGGAGACTGCCGCGGTAGAAGCACTTCTCGCCCGCGACCGCCTGACTGATGTTCGAGAAGACCTTCTCGACCTCGTTCGTGCTGGCGGTGTACGCGTTATTGGTATCACTGGCGAGCGACTCCATGAGCGTGGTATCGGCACTGCCACCGTACGCGATAGTGAAGATCTCCGTGCCGGCGTCGCGAGCGGCCGTGGCGTTGTCCGTGGGATCGGTCCCATCGGTCGTGTCTGAATCCCCGACGGTCGGCTCACCGTCAGAGA
The DNA here is from genome assembly GCF_025399835.1 of Haloarchaeobius sp. HME9146. Classification (NCBI taxonomy): domain Archaea; kingdom Methanobacteriati; phylum Methanobacteriota; class Halobacteria; order Halobacteriales; family Halorubellaceae; genus Haloarchaeobius; species Haloarchaeobius sp. HME9146. Next base: position 2,935,796 of record NZ_JAODVR010000001.1, on the reverse strand, counting down.
GGATGACCATGATGGAGCTCGCATCGGACCGGCCGTTCGCGAGTTCGGACTGCGCCGTGTCGATGGCCGCCTCCATGTTGGTTCCCCCTCCGGTACTCAAGCCACTGATTGACGAGGTGACATCGCTCATCGTCGAAGTGAGTCCTTGATCGACGCTGGCAGAGTCGGCGAACGAAACCAGTCCTGCCTCTGCGCCGCCCCCGAGGGCGTTCACGAGGTTCTTCGCACCGGAGAGCGTGTTCTGCCACTTCTTGGAGGAAGAATCGTCGTTCGTGTCGCTGTCCATCGACCCCGACCGGTCGAGGACGACCATCACGTCGACCTTGCCACCCTTCCCTGACGGTTCGTAGACGTTGTCGCCGTCCTCGTCGTACCACATGAGGGTCTGGATCTCGTCGAGGAGTTCGACGGTCTTCTTCCCGTCAGAATCCGACGACTTCAGCGCGCCGCCCTCCTTCTGGTCCTCGTCCGGGTCGTTGTACTCGGGCTCGGTGATCGCCCCCTCGCCGATGAGCGGGTCGCCGTTTTTGTCCGTTGCCACACCACCCTGAAGCCAGACGTACCCGGGGTTGTCACAGAGGTGGAAGCTCAGCGTTAGCTCGCCACAGTCACCCGGCTTCACGTCGGACAGGTTGATGAGCGCCCGCGTGTCCGTGACGTTCCCGGAATCGTCGGTAACGACGGTATCCTCGTTCATCGTCCGGTGCATCTCGTCGTTGGGCCCGAAGTCGTTTTGCGGGTCGAGCACCGATTCCTTCGCGTCGACCGAACCGAGGACGCTGTTCGCCCCACACACGTTCTCGTCGCTGAAATTCTGCTGTATCCCGTTGTTGTTGACGCTGTCCGGGAAACACTCGATGGAGGTCGCGTTCTGGAACTCGGTCTTCTTCGACTCCGAAATCGCGAGCAGCGGGTTCTGGGGGTCCGGGAAGCCGTACTCGCCGTCCTGGACGGAGTCGTTCTTGCCGAGTTCTCGAACGCCGCTGATCTCGGCCTCCGACCCCCGCATGTCGACGTAGTGCTCCTCCCAGTCGACCTGCAGGTCCAGCTCCCCAGCAGTCAGCCGGTTGCCCGTGAACTCCTCCGTGTCGCTGAAGTACGCGGACGTGCCGAGTCCCGCCCCCGCGGCCGCGATACCTGTCGTCCCGATAGCCGCTAGCGCCTTTCGCCGTGAAATCTCGAAGTTCTCACCTGACATTCTCGGTCATTCCCCCCTCGGGGACGCTCACCGGCGGAGTCGAACCACCGGGAGCGCTCATCGCCCACGCCGGCGACGAGTGCTCCGGGCCTCCGTGAGTGCCACGGTACCACCATGCAGAGACAGGGACTTACCTAATTACCAGAATTGTGTCAAAACCGGTGTTTAATCGAAGTAGGCACCGTCTATCGACCCTGACAGCGCCCTTACGCCAGACTGCCGGCTCGTCGCAGTCTCTCACGGGGAAGGATGTTCGCTCCAGGGGACGTTCGAGGCCGCTGTTATGCAGCATCTACCCGCGGGACCGCCACGCAGCATCTGTCACGGGACCACGGATGGTCCAGCCGGTAGCCACACGATTAACTGGTGTCGAATCGAGGATAATATCGACTTAGCTGCAGAAAGCAGCGTCTTCTCTGCCACCGACGAGAGTATCCACCACATAGTTATTGACATATCACGATACGCTGCGTGTATGTTCGAAGGGGGTCAGCCCGAACTGCCCGGACTGGGGATCCGGGGCGACAGCATCACAGAGACGAAGATCCACCACCTGCTGAGCAACGACAGACGCCGGTGTGTCATCGAACACCTCAAGGAGGAACGACCGTGGATGACGCTCCGACAGCTCGCGGACGACATCGCAGAGCTCGAGGCCGACGAATCGCCCGCGCCGAGCAACCTCCGGGACAGCGTGTACGTCTCCCTCCACCAGAGCCACCTCCCGAAACTGGACGAGGCCGGCATCGTCGACTACGACCAGGACAGGAAGGAGGTGACACTGCAGGACACCGCGCGACAGGTCGACGTGTACATGGAGGTAGTGACCCGGTGGGGTGTCACGCAGGCGACGTACTACCGACTGCTGGCGACGTTCGGTCTGCTCACCATCGTCCTCGCGGAGATCGGGACGCTCTCGGCCGTGCCGGGCAATACGGTGCTTTACGCGAGCCTGTTCCTGGCCATCGTGGCGGTGTCGACGGCACACCAGCTCTGGGAGCATCGCTGGCTCTTGCTCCGTCGCCTGTTCGCCTCGAACGCCGAGTGACGGTCGCTGGGGCTCCACGAGGGGTCGCTGCGAGACAGGCACTTTTGATTGGGGGGGTCCTGAGAGATGCTATGGAAGACCTCACAGCCGACCGCGCGATGGGAGCACTCCTCGGTCTCGCCTGCGGTGATGCACTCGGCCGCCCGGTGGAGTTCAGGTCCCCGACCAGCATCGAGTCACAGCACGGCCGCCTCGACGAACTGGTCGGCCACGGGACGCACAACCAGCCCGCGGGGACCGTGACCGACGACACCGACATGATGCTCTGCATCGCCCGGAGTCTCGCCGAAACGGGCGACTTCGACGGTGCCGACATCGCCGAGCGCTTCCTGGGTTGGTACGAGTCCGGCCCGTTCGACATCGGCATCATGACGGCCCAGTCCATCCGGGCGTTCCGAGACGGGACGGCCTGGGACGAGGCGGGCAGACAGGTGTGGGAAGCCAGCGCGGAAGGGTCGAACGCCGGGAACGGGAGCGTGATGCGGTGTGTGCCCCACGCCCTCGCCTTCGGTGACGACCCGGCCAGGTTGGTCGCGGTGAGCCGCGAGTCGTCGGCCATCACCCACGCGGACCCGCGGTGCACGTGGGGCTGTGCGCTGTTGAACCTCGTGGTGGCCGCACTGGTCCGGGACGGTGCCGAGCCCGAGGCCGCGCTCGATGCGGCCCTCGACCGGGTTCGTGCCGACGCCCCGGCTGAACTCGTCGAGGCCGCGGAAGCCGTCCCGACACTGGACGCTGGTGACCTGCAGAACACGGGCTACGTCGTCACGACCGTCCAGGCGGGGCTCTATCACGGCCTACGGGCCGATACCGCCGAGGATGCCATCGTCGATGCCGTGGCGATGGGTGGAGATGCAGACACCATCGGTGCCGTCGCGGGCGCGGTCGCCGGGGCACGGTTCGGCGCGAGTGCACTCCCCGATGACTGGGTCGAGACGGTCGCGGTGGCGGCGGAGTGTCGGGACCTCGCCGAAGCGTTGCTCGCGCTCTCTGGCGACGAGTGACAGCGGCATTCAGCCCTCGCGCTTGCCCCACACGAGCTTCTCGCGGTCCAGTCGAATCCGCATGTCTTCGGTCACGCTGAGCTGGCAGGAGAGTCGTGGGTAGCCAAAGCGGGCCGCAAGCTCGTCGTGCCAGTGCTCGGCCGGCTGGTCGTCGAGCAGCCGGACGCCACAGGTCGCACAGAGGCCGCGACCGCCGCAGTTCGCCCGTCGCGCGAGTTTCGAATGCGGCGACAGGTCGTGACGCAAGAGGACGTCGCGGAGCCGTTCGCCGACAGCGGCGACCAGGAGGTGCGTCTCGTCGCGGTCGTGGACCGTGACGTACACGATGTCTTCGCGGTCTGCGGGCCGCTCCTGCCTGCTATCGGGCACGTTCGGCGATACGTGTCGCGAGGACTAAAAGAGACTCAAAACAGCATTTTAGCTTAGGATAGTTAATTGCACCCCCGGTGTGTAGAAGAGAGCGTGCCCCGTGAGAACCCGGCCGGTCGCCGGCTCTCACGCCCCTCGGTCGCCGTACGCGGTCTGTCGGTCGCCGCCACCGACACCGTCGGTCGCAACAGCTACCGGCGAAAGGCACATTCCCGCTGACGTTCGACCCTCCACTGTGACACGCCACGCCCGCGGCGCTTCGGCCCTCCCGTCCACCGCCCTCCCTTTCGACGCCGCCGCCCCCAGCGAGACCGAGACGGCTACCTTCGGCCTCGGCTGTTTCTGGGGCCCCGACGCCCGTCTCGGGGTGCGCCCCGGCGTCATCAGGACCCGCGTCGGCTACGCCGGCGGGTCCACCCCGTCCCCGACCTATCGCGACCTCGGCGACCACACCGAGGTCGTCCAGGTCGACTTCGACCCAACAGCGACCAGCTACCGCGACCTGCTGGAGTGGTTCTTCCACGCGCACAACCCCCGCGCTAACTCGCCGATTCGCCAGTACGACAATCTCGTCCTGTGGCACGACGACGCCCAGCGCGAGGCCGTCGAGGCCGTCGTCGCCGAACGGGAGGCCCGCCGCGGACGGCTCAATACCCGCGCCGAGCCACTGGACTCGTTCACCGTCGCCGAGCACTACCACCAGAAGTACCGGCTGCGGAGCGCGCCCGCGGTGTTCGACGCGCTCGCCGAGACCTACGACGACGCGGCGATCCGGGAGTCGACCGTCGCCGCGCGGCTCAACGGGCTGGTCGCGGGCTACGGGTCCGTTGCCCTGCTCGACGAGGAGGGCGAGGAATTCGGGCTCCCGGAGGACCTGCTGGCGCGGCTGCGCGACCGGCTGGAGTGAGGGCATCGTTGCCTGTCGGTTGATACGTCGTCGCCTCCTCTCTCTGGTATGGACGTTCCACTCCACGAGACCCTGGACGGCCAGGTGGCACTGGTCACCGGGGCGAACCGGGGGCTCGGCGCACGCATCGCGGCAGAACTCGACGACCTCGGGGCCGTCGTCTACGCGGGGGTCCGGAATCCCGAGTACGACGCGCCGGGCGACCAGCGCGCGCTCGAACTCGACGTGACCGACGAGGAGGCGATCCGGGCCGCCATCTCCTGCATCGAGGTCGAGGCCGACCGGCTCGACGTGCTCGTGAACAACGCGGCCATCTCGGACCCCTCGGGGTCGACGCTGCTCGACGAGTCGGTCTCGGACATCGATGCGGTGCTGGAGACCAACCTCCGCGGTCCGATGGTTCTCACGAAGTTCGCGCTCCCGCTCCTCCTGCGGAACCCCGGTGGCCGCGTGGTCAACGTCTCCAGCGGCATGGGCGCGCTCGGCGAGGAGATGACCGGTGGCGCACCTGCCTACCGCGTCTCGAAGACCGGCCTGAACGGGCTGACGGCGTACCTGCACGGCGAGTATCACACCGACGGGCTCCTCGCCAACTCGGCCTGTCCCGGCTGGGTCCGGACCGACATGGGCGGCGAGAGCGCGCCCCGGAGCGTCGAGGAGGGCGCAGCGACGCCCGTCTGGCTCGCCCGATTCGCCCCCGACGCTCCCGGCGGGCGCTTCTGGCGGGACCGCGAAGTCGTCGACTGGTAGGCTAACGGGAGGCTAACGAGACGTTAGCCGGCGCGCGGACACGGCGCACGGGCGATTAGCCATGGCCTATGCTATCGTACGACTCGTTATGACGAAACGAATTCTCGTCGTCGGCGCGACCGGGCGACAGGGTGGCGCGGTCGTCGACGCGCTCCTGTCCGGTGTGTACGGTGACTTCGGCGTCTACGCCATGACCCGTGAGGTAAAGAGCGACCGTGCCGTCGAACTCCGGCGGCTCGGTGCGCGCATCGTCCCCGGGGACCTCGACCGCCCGGGCTCGTATCGCCCGTACTTCGACCAGGTCGACGGCGCGTTCCTCGTCACCGACAGCGCGGACGGCGAGTACGACCGCGAAGTGCAACGGGGGACCGACTTCGTCGACGCGGCGGCCAAGGCCGACCTCGAACACCTCGTGTTCGCCTCGGCTCTCGGCGCGGACTTCTACGCCGGTATCGACGTCCTCGACGCAAAGCTCGCCATCGAGCGCCACATCCGCGACCGCGGCGTGCCTGCCACCGTCATCCGGCCGGGCGTGTTCGTCCAGAACTTCGAGGCCCAGCGCGAGTCCATCCGCGACGGCAAGATCGCCTGGCCGGTCTCGCCCAACACCCCGCTCCCGCTCGTCGACGTGCACGACGTGGGCCAGGTAGCCGCGAAGGCGTTCGCACACCCCGAGCGCTTCGTCGGCGAGGACGTCGACCTCGCGGGCGACCTGTTGACGTTGCCCGAGATCGCGGAGGCCTACAGCGCGGCCCTCCGTCGCGAGGTCGAACCCGTCCACCTCTCGACCGAGGCCGGGCGCGAGCGTTTCGGCGACACCATCGCGGAGCTGTACGCCTGGATCGACGGGATGGGCGGCCTGAAGTTCGACTCGACCCACCTGGAGGAACTCGATATCCACCCGCGGTCGCTCCGGGACGCGCTGGACGCTGGCGACTGGAAGCCGACGCCCGCACTGCCCTGAGACCCCCACGAAACTTTTACCGAACTGACCTGAACCCCCGGACATGCAGCGACGTACCCTCCTGTCGACCGTCGCGTCGGCACTGTCGCTCTCGGCCGCGGGCTGTCTGTCGTCGTTCGAGTCCGGCACGGACGGCGATGGCGACGGTTCGACCGGTCGAGACGGGACGAACACGGACGCACAGACCGGTACCCCGGCCAATGCAACCTGCGAGAACGAGTTCACCAGCCCGAAGATCGACGCTGCCCCCGAGTTCCCCGCGGCGCTCGCCGAGGCCGAGGTCTCGGCCTACGTGGAAGCGGTCGAACGGACGCTCGTCCTGCCGCCGGAGAACCAGATCTCCGATGGCTACGTGAGCATCGGCACCATCACGGTAGAGTCGGTCGGCTACGGCTACCTCGCCACGGTACCCGTCACTGGCGGCTACTACAACGAGGCGGGCGAGGGAACGCCGACCCTCCACGCGGACCTCGGCCATCACACCGCGATGTACTTCGTCAACCAGCAGGTGCTCCGGCGGACGGTGGCGACCGGCGATACCGAACCGAGTGACCCGCGCGAGTCAGGCACGCTCCTCCGGTGTCGGCCCGCCTGAGACGCGAAAAGAGAGTCGCTGCTTACTCCAGCACGACCAGCACGTCGCCCATGTCGACGCTCTGGCCCTCGCTGATGGCTATCTGGGAGACGGTGCCGCCACGCGAGGCGACGATGTCGTTCTCCATCTTCATCGCCTCGAGCACGCAGAGCACGTCACCGGAGGCGACCTCGTCGCCTTCACCGACCTCGACCGAGAGGATGGTCCCCTGCATCTCGGCCTCGACGACCTCGCCGTCGCCCTCGACCTCGACGCTGCTGCCACCGGAGTCGCCGCCACTGCCACCCGAGTCGGCGGGTCGCTTCGGGCCGCCGCTCTTCTGGCCGCCGATGGGCATCGCGCCGCGCTCTTCGAGGTTGACCTCGAAGCGCTTGCCGTTGACCTCGACGGTGAACTCGCGCTCGACCACGTCCTCGTCCTCGCCGGCGGCACTGGCCCCGGAGCCCCACTGCTCCTGTGCCTCGACGATGCGGTCCTTGTCGAGTTCCTCGTCGAGATAGTTGGTCGTGTGCGTCCCGGCGACGAAGCGCTCGTCGGTGAGCATCAGCCGGTGGAACGGGACGATGGTCGTCACGCCCTCTATCTCGTACTCGCGCAGGGCGCGCAGCGAGCGCTCGATACACTCGTCGCGGTCCTCGCCCCAGACGACGAGCTTCGCGATCATCGAGTCGTAGTCGGTGACGATCTTGTCGCCCTGGCGGAGCGCGTCGTCCATGCGGACGCCCGGGCCGCCCGGCGGGTCGTAGACGGCGAGCTTGCCGCCCGGTGCGGGCGAGAAGTCGTTCGCGGCGTTCTCCGCGTTGATGCGGAACTCCATCGCGTGCCCGTCGATGTCGACGTCGTCCTGCGAGAAGGCGAGCTCCTCGCCGGCGGCGACCTTGAGCTGCCACTTCACGATGTCGATGCCCGTGATCTCCTCGGTGACGGTGTGTTCGACCTGGATTCGCGTGTTCACTTCGAGGAAGTAGAACTCGCCCTCCTCGACGAGGAACTCGACGGTCCCGGCGTTGACGTAGTCGGACTCCTGGACACCGCGACGGGCGGCCTCACCGATGCGCTCGCGCAGGTCGTCGGAGAGGGCCGGCGACGGCCCCTCCTCGATGACCTTCTGGTGGCGGCGCTGGAGCGAGCAGTCACGTTCGCCGAGGTGGCGGACGTTGCCGTGCTGGTCCGCGACGATCTGGACCTCGATGTGGCGCGGGGATTCGAGGTAGCGCTCGAGGTACACGGAGTCGTTGTCGAAGTACGCCTCGCCCTCGCGCTTCGCGGACGTGAGCTGGTCCTCGGCCTCGTCGGGGCCCTGGACGACCTTCATCCCGCGGCCGCCACCACCACCCTCCGCCTTGATGGCGATGGGGTAGCCGTGTTCCTCACCGAACTCCTTGACCTCCTCGGGCGACTCGACCGGGTCGGTCGTCCCGGGGACGATGGGCACGTCGGCGGACTGCATGACCTTGCGCGCCTTCGTCTTCTCGCCGAGTTGCTCCATCGACTCGGAGCTCGGGCCGATCCACGTGATACCGTCCTCGGCTTCGACCTTGCTCGCGAACGTCGCGTTCTCCGCGAGGAAGCCGTAGCCCGGGTGGATGGCGTCGGCATCGGCCTTGCGGGCCGCCTCGATGACCGCCTCGTGGTCGAGGTACGAGTCGGCCGCGCGGGCAGGCCCGACGTTGTACGCTTCGTCGGCGTAGCGGACGTGTCCGCCGTTCTTGTCGGCCTCACTGTAGACGGCGACCGTGGAGACGTTGAGTTCTTCGCAGGCGCGCATGACTCGCACTGCGATCTCACCTCGGTTCGCGACGAGAACCTTCCTGAACATTCTTGGCCGAACCCACTCACAGAGGCCACCTTACTTTGTCGGTTCGCAAGACCTGCCGGAACCGTGGAATAAGTATCGGGAGAACCGGAGTGTGGCGGCCTCAGGAGTCGGTATTGGGCGTTTCCGCCGTCCTGCAGTCGGGTCGTGGCCCTCAGTTTCGCCTGCCACCCTCGACCAGCCGGCGCATGACCGCCGCCTCCGCTTTCCGGAGGTGGTTCGACGCGGTGGAGGGGGCACAGTCGAGCACGTCGGCGACGGCTTCGAGCGACCCGGTCCGGGGCACGTCGTAGTAGCCCAGGTCGACCGCAACGGAGACGGCCTCGCGCTGTCTCGCGGTCATGGACCCGGCGAGCCGGGGGTGCCGGGCGTCGAACTCGCCGATCTCGTTGACCGTGACGTCTATCTCGTCCGGGAGGCCGTCGAGCATGGTCTGCAGGTCCTCGGACGACCCGATGACCGTCATCCGCATCGCGGCCTCGGTGTCGTAGACGATGGGCGGGAACACCAGGAGGTTCAACGCGACGAACGCCTCGCGCCACTCCACGTCGATGTCACGGATCTCCTGGCAGGCGTAGATGTAGAACGACTTGTCGTCGACGGGCGTGAGGTCGTACCAGTGGATGGAGTCGACGGCGTCGATGGCCGGTTCGTACCGCTCGCGGTCGGCCTCGACGTAGAACAGCTCGTACTCGATGCCCTGCTCTCGCTGGACGTTCCAGGTCAGGAGCTCCTCGTACTGGACGACGTCCTCGTTCCGGATGAACGACTGCATCGGGTGGAGCATCCAGTCGGGTTGCCGGATGCGGACGTCGAGGTAACGCATACGTCGTACTGTCGGACGAACGACGAAAACGGTACCGGACCGACTTAAAAAGAGGCTAGCTCCTTCGACAGAATCGGCTTGCCGGCGTCCCGCGTCTCTCCACCTGTGATGGCGCAAACGAGTCCCCAGACGGACAACGCCGACCACGCGGACAGCGACGAGTTCCCGCCGGGCCCGGACGGTCTCCCGGTCCTCGGGAACACCCTCCAGCTGGCGTCGGACCCGGCGGCGTTCTACGACGTGCTCGAACCCTTCGGCGACGTGGTCTCGTACCGCGCCGGCGGCATGCAGTTCTGTACCCTCCTCCACCCGGACTACATCGAGCAGGTCCTCGTGACGGAGGCCGACAGGTTCGGCAAGTGGGGCCTGACCGACTTCGGCGTGGACTTCGCGGCCGAGGGAATCCTGTTCACCGAGGGCGAGCAGTGGAAGCGCCAGCGCACCATGGCACAGCCGGCGTTCCAGCTCGACCGCATCCGCGGCTACGGCGAGAGCATGACGGCCTTCGCCGCTGAGCTGGCCGAGGGCTGGGACGACGGCGAGGTCGTCGCGGCGACCGACACCTTCTCCGACCTGACGCTTCGTATCCTCTCGAAGTCGCTGTTCGACCTGGACCTCGACGAGAGCGACCGGGGCGCGGTCGTCACCCGCGCCGTGACCGAGTTCAACCGGTGGGCCGAGCCCTCGCTCGCGACGTTCGTCCTGCCGAACTGGGTCCCGACGCCCCAGCGCCGCCGGCTCGACCGGTCGATGCGGGCGTTCGAGCGACTGGTCGACGACCTCATCGCGGAGCGGTCGGCGGCCGACACCGACCACGACGACCTGCTCGCGATGCTCCTCTCGGCCCGCGGTGAGGACGGGCGTATCTCCGATACGGAGCTCCGTGACACGATGATGACGTTCCTCTTCGCGGGCCACGAGACCACGTCGCTCGCGCTCACCTACACCTGCTACCTGCTGGCGGAGCACCCGGAGGTTGCCGACCGTCTTCGAGCAGAGATCGACGAGGTGGTCGGCGACGACCCCGTGGACGTGCTCGACCTCCCCGCCCTCTCGTTCCTCGACCGGGTCGTCACGGAGTCGCTGCGACTCTATCCGCCGGCGTACATCCTCTTCCGGGAGGTCCGCAAAGACGCAGAGATTGGCGGATACCGCATCCCCGAGGGGACGAAGCTCAGCCTTCCCCTGTTCCGCATCCACCGAGACGACCGCTGGTACGACGACCCCGACAGCTTCCGCCCGGACCGCTGGACCGACGAGTTCGAGGACTCCCTGCCGGAGTACGCCTACTTCCCGTTCGGGGGCGGGCCCAGACACTGCATCGGAATGCGATTCGCCCGGATGGAGCTGAAGCTGGTGCTCGCGACGCTGGTTCAGCACTGCGAGTTCGAGTACCTCGGCGAGGAACCGCCACAGCCGACGATGGGCGCGACCTACCAGCCCGAGGGCGAGGTCTCGTTGCGGGTCGAGAAGCGCTGAAGACCTACTCGAAGGTCGCTCCCCGCCCGAGTGTCGCCTCGACCATCGCCCGCTCCGCCTTCCGCAACAGCGTCGAGGCCGCGCTCTCGGAACACGAGAGCGCCTCGGCGACCTCGGCAAGCGTCCCCTCCCGTGGCACGTCGTAGTAGCCGAGTCGGTACGCGGCCTCCATCGCCTGGAACTGCCGGGTGGTGAGCCGCCCCGCCAGCGACCCCGGCCGGTGCTGGTGCTCGCCCACGCGCTCGACCTCGAACTCGATATCCTCGGGGAAGTCTGCGACGACCTCACGGAGTTCGTCGGGGTCGCCGAGGACGGTCAACTGGACGTCCCCGTAGGGGGTGAACACGATGGGTGGCACGAGGACGATGTCGTGGCCCTCCAGCGCTGCGGTCCATGCTCGGGTGTCCGGCCCGGCCTCCATCTCGGCGTAGGCGTAGAACGTCTCGTCGTCGACGGGCGTCACGTCGACCGCGTTGACCATCGGGAGCGACTCGAGTCCGGCCAGACAGGCATCGAGGTCGCCGACGACCAGCGACAGGAAGTGGTCGACGCCGCGCTCCTCGTCGGTGTGCCACGCCAGCACCTCCTCGCGAACGAAGTCCTCGCCGAGTTCGAGGTCGTCGGGCACCGGCAGCCGCAGTTCGGGCGGCAGGTGGACCGTGACGTCGAGCGATTGCACGGGTAGAGGCGCACCGGGAGCTTATAAAAAAGTTACACAGTTCACGGCAAGGACGAGGCTCGTCCCGCCCCACCATTCACACGATGGCAGAGCACCACTCGCTGCAGGAGTCCCCCCAGTCCGGCCCCCCGACTGCTCGCTCACCGCCCGCACCCGACGGCCTGCCGGTCCTCGACCACACCATCGGGTTCCTCCGCGACGGCATCGACTTCGGGAACCGGATGGCCAACCACGGCGACGTGGTCGCCTTCGACGCCATGGGAATCCCGTTCGTCGCGGTGTACGACCCCGCCCTCGTCCAGCAGGTGCTCGTCGACCGGAGCGACGAGTTCCGGAAAGGCGACTACGAGACTGCCTTCGGCGACCTCATCGCCCCCGACGGGCTGGCGTTCACCGAGGGCGAGCAGTGGCGGCGAGACCGCCAGCTCCTCCAGCCCGCGTTCACCCCGCGACACATCCAGTCGTTCGCGGACACCATGGTCGCCCGGACCGCCGACGCCGCGGAGTCTTGGACCGCGGAGGGAATCGTCGACCTCCGGCAGGCCGCCTCCGACCTCACCCTCGACATCCTCGTTGGGACGCTGTTCGACCTCGACCTCGATGCCGAGCGCGGGCAGGTCGTCCAGGCCGCGCTCGACGCGCTCGACGACCGTATCAGCGGGCTCTCGATGGTCGCGCCGGGGTGGCTGCCGACGCCGGCGAAGCGCCGGTTCGAGCGGCGGATGACCGACCTCGACGAGATGGTCGATGCCCTGATTCGGGAACGACGCCGGTCCGGTATCGAGGCGGAGGCCGGTGCCGACCTCCTCGACACCCTGCTCGCCGCCGAGTACCCCGACGGCTCGACGATGGACGCCGAACAGGTCCGCGACCAGCTCGTCACGTTCCTCGGCGCGGGCCACGAAACGACCGCGGTCGCACTCACCTACACGCTCTGGCTGCTGGCCGGCGACTCGGCCGTGCGAGACCGACTCGACGCGGAACTCGAGGCGGTCTGTGGAGACGCCGACCCATCCTTTGCAGACCTCCCGGACCTCGAATACGCCGAGGCCGTCGTGAAGGAGGCGCTCCGGCTGTACCCGCCGGTGTACGCCATCTACCGCCAGCCCATCGAGGACACGATTCTCGGCGGCTACGAACTCTCCGCGGACCAGACGCTCGTCCTCGGCACGTACCAGATTCACCGGGATTCGCGCTGGTGGGACGACCCCGACGCGTTCCGGCCGGCGCGGTGGCTCGGGGACGAAGACGACAGTCAGGACCGCCCCGAGTACGCCTACTTCCCGTTCGGGGGCGGTCCCAGACATTGCATCGGGATGCGGTTCGCCCGGATGGAACTCACGCTCGCGCTGGCGACGCTGGCTCGCAATCTCGAGTTCAAGCGAATCACCGAGAACCTCTCCCCGTCGGCGGAAGTGACCCTCGACCCGGGCGAGGTTCGGATACGGGTCACGTCGCGAGAGTGACGCCGAACCGGCGACCTATTTAAATTGCCTAGCCAGTGCGACCGAAGTCCCACTGACGCTCGACTCCCTCCTTCAACTATGGAAGACACGCTGCTCTGGGTACTGTTCGGACTCGGCCTCCTCGCCAGCCTCGGGAACCTCACCGGGTTCCTCGTCAGTCTACTGACGGAGTATCGCTACTGGCCGCCAGGCGAGCGCGACTGGCGCTACTACGTCCACTGGACGCTCTCGAACCTTCTCAATGTCGCGTTCGTCGGACTCGCGTACCTCGACTGGAACAGTCTGGGGCTGCCACGCCCGACCAGCCTCTACGCCGGACTCGCGCTGTTCGTCCCGTTCTACCTTGCCGCGCTCGCCGCCGGCCTCGACCTCGGGAGCGAGGAGACCATGGGCCTCTCGGGCGACCTCCGGACCGGCGGCTGGTACCGCTACTCGCGCAACCCGCAGTACGTCTGCTACATGGTCGCGACACTCGGGTTCGCGCTGCTCGTGAACTCGGTGCTCGTGACGATTCTCGCTGCGATATTCGCCTCGTGGTGGGTCCTGCTCCCCTTCGTCGAGGAGCCCTGGCTCCGCGAGCAGTACGGCGAGGCGTACGAACAGTACTCGAAACGAGTTCCGCGGTTCGTCGGGGTGGGGACGCTACGGGCGCTGGTCGGTGGTGACGACGGGCAGACGGCCTGAGTCGAAGCCGCAGAAGATTCTCGGTGCGGTCAGAAGCGGTCCGCGCGACCGCTCGCGGCCCACGCGTTCGTGGGTGCGCCGTCGGGGACGCGACCGCTGTGGCCGCGAGTGCCCCGCAGGCGACCGGCGAACGCCCACTTCTTGCCGTCCCAGGTCTCGGTTTCGTGTTCCTCCTGGGCCTTGCGCTCCTGGTCGCGCAGGTGGGCACCGATGACGGCCGCGATGGCCGCGGCTTCCTCCGCGTCGGCGTCCGCCGGGATGTCGAGTCGGTCGAGCAGTTCCTGACTCATCTCAGAGCGGGATGTTGCCGTGTTTCTTGTCGGGCTGGTCCTCGCGCTTGGACTTCAGCATGTGCAGGTCGTCGATGAGCCGCGGGCGGGTCTCGGTCGGTTCGATGACGTCGTCGAGGAAGCCCTTGTCCGTCGCGGTGTAGGGGTTCGCGAACTCGTCGCGGTACTCCTCGATGAGCTCGTCACGGAGCGCGTCGGGGTCGTCGGCCTCGGCCAGTTCGCTCCGGTAGAGCAGGTTGACCGCACCCTGCGGGCCCATGACCGCGATCTCGGCGGTGGGCCACGCGTAGTTCACGTCGGAGCCGAGGTTCTTCGAGGCCATGACACAGTACGCGCCCCCGTACGCCTTCCGGGTGATGACCGTCAGGAGGGGCACGGTCGCCTCGGAGTAGGCGTACAGGAGCTTCGCGCCGTGGCGGATGATGCCACGGTGCTCCTGGTCGGTCCCGGGCATGTACCCCGGCACGTCGACGAACGTGACGATGGGGATGTTGAACGAGTCACAGTAGCGGACGAACCGCGAGCCCTTCATCGAGGCGTCCACTGTGAGGGTCCCGGCGTTCGCCTTGGGCTGGTTGCCGACGATACCGACGGTGTGGCCATCGAGGCGGCCGAACCCGATGATAAGGTTCTTCGCGAAGTTCTCCTGCACCTCGAAGAACGAGCCCTCGTCGACGATGGAGTCGACGACGTTCGTCATGTCGTAGGGCTTCTGTGGGCTGTCGGGGACGATCTCCTCGAGCGCGTCGTCGCGGCGGTCCGGGTCGTCCCAGGGTTCGACACGTGGCGGGTCCTCGACGTTGTTGCTCGGGAGGTACGAGAGGAGCGTCTTGATCTGGTCGAGCGCGTCCTTGTCGTCCTCGCAGGCGAACTCGGCGACACCCGTCTTGCTGGCGTGGGTCATCGCACCGCCTAGCTCGTCGTGGGTGACGTCCTCACCGGTGACGGTCTTCGTGACACCGGGCCCGGTGATGTACATGTAGCTCGTGTCCTTCACCATGAAGATGAAGTCCGTGATGGACGGGGAGTACACCGCCCCGCCGGCACACGGACCCATGATGCCCGATATCTGGGGGACGACGCCCGAGGCCATCTGGTTCCGGTGGAATATCTCGGTGAACCCGGCGAGGGCTTTCACGCCTTCCTGGATGCGGGCCCCGGCGGAGTCGTTGAGGCCGACGATGGGCGCACCGACCTCCATCGCCATGTCCATCACCTTCGTGATCTTCTCGGCGAACACCTCACCGAGGGAGCCACCGAAGACGGTGAAGTCGTGCGCGAACACGAACACCTTGCGGCCGTCGACGTCGCCGTAGCCGGTGACGACCCCGTCGCCCAGGATCTTCTTCTCCTCCATCCCGAAGTTGTGGGAGTTGTGGGTCCGGAGCTGGTCGAACTCGTGGAAGGTGCCGTCGTCGAGGAAGTAGTCGATGCGCTCGCGAGCCGTCATCTTGCCCTTCTCGTGCTGGGACTCGATGCGGTCCTCGCCGCCGCCTTTGAGCGCCTCCGCTCGCAGCTCTTCGAGTTCCTCGATGCGGTCTTCCATCGTCATGGTGACCACCCTGCAATCATTGGTCGAAACCACTCGCACCGGCGTCAAAAGGTTTCCCCAACGAAGTGATGCCGAGTCGCCGCCGCCGAGGGGCCGTCTCCCCCCTGCGGATGGACGGGTAGCGCGGCGGTGACGGTCGCAGGCGGTGGTGTTGGCGTTCGGTCAACCGGTGTGTTGGCGGCCAGTCAGCCGGTGTACCGGTAGCCAGCCAACCGCGGTGTATCGGCGTCCAGTCAGGCCGCGTTGTCGGCTCGTTCCGTGCTCGCGACGCGCTGGACGCTGCTGACGACGGCGAGGCCGACGAGGATGGCGGCCGCGGCGACGTACTCGACCGGTGCCTGCCAGCCGAGGTAGCCCAGGATGCCGTTGAACAGCGTGAACAGGAGGAACGGCGGGAGGGCAACGCCGATGAGGAGTCGCCAGGCGTCACCGAGCCCGCTGGAGAACCGCGTACCGAGGGTGAACTCATCGACGGCATCGCCGCCGAGGACCCATGCGGCGAAGACGACGAACGCGAACAGGCCGGTCGTGAGCAGGATGTCGACGACCGGGCCCGCGAGGATGCCGAACACTTCGGAGCTGAACGCGCTCACGGTCCCCGTGACGAGGACGAAGGCGGCGAGGCCGGCGGTCGCGGTCTTGCGCTCGAGCCCGTGCTCGTCGACGAGGTAGGCGACGGGAATCTCCAGCATCGAGATGGACGAGGAGAGCGCGGCCAGCGCGACCACGGCGAAGAAGCCGACCGCGAGGATGCGCCCGCCGGGCAGTTCGCCGAAGGCGGTGGCGACGCCGACGAAGAGCGCGCCGGGGCCGCTCGTCGCGGGGTCGACGTTGGGCGTCGAGAACAGCAGCGGCAGGACGACGAACCCGGCGAGGACGCCGACGCCGGTGTTGAGCAAGGCGATGATGCTCCCGTCGGCGGGGAGCGAGCGATCCTCACCGATGTAGGAGGCGTAGGTTATCATCGTCCCCGCGCCCACGGAGAGGGTGAACAGTGCCTGGCCCGCGGCCGAGAGCAGGATGTCGAGGGCGTTCGCCTGCACGTACGCCGCGTCGAAGGTGAGGAAGAAGTCATATGCTTCACTCGCGCCCGAGAGGCCACCCGCCCAGACGGCGAGCGCCCCGAGCATCAGGATGACGATGGGCATCATGACCGTCGTGGCGCGCTCGATGCCGCCCCGAACCCCGCCCGCGACGATACCCGCCGTGATGGCGAGGAAGAGGACGTGGAAGCCGGCTGCGCCAGCGCCGTAACTGATGCTGCTGAAGTACGCGCCGGGGGCGTCGAAGTAGGCCCCGGTCGCGCTCGCGACGAAGTACCGGAGGATCCAGCCGCCCACGACGCTGTAGAACGACAGGAGGACGAGGCCGGCTAGGACGGTGATGAGCCCGAGCTTCCCCCAGTGCTTCGACCCGGAGAGCGATTCGAGTGCGCCGACCGGGCTCTTGCCGGCCCGGCGGCCGATGACGAACTCGGCGACCAGACCCGGAACGCCGACGGCCAGGACGATACCCAGGTACAGTACCAGGAACGCACTGCCCCCGTTCTCTGCTGTCATCCACGGGAACCGCCAGATGTTCCCGAGGCCGACGGCGCTGCCGACGGCCGCGAGGATGAACCCGATTCGTGATGTCCACGATTCACGTGCCATTGTGCGCCACTGCCAGACTCTCCGTATTAGTGCTTGCGGACCGTGGAACCGTCAATTCGTCGTTAACACACGGTATGGTCGGTCTCTGGCCGGTTTCCGTTTTGTATCTCTGCGAAAAATAGCCGTCTGCTGAGGAATCGTAATCGTGCAGTTGGGTGGCGTGTGAACCGTCAGCAGCCGCCGAGACAGGCGGTGTCGTGGCCGGTGTGCTACAGCGCGATGATGGGCTCGGCCAGCACGTTCGCCTGCACGAGGAGCCCCTGCACACCGAGGAACAGGGTCACGACGACGGCGAGGCTGACGACGGTCCGCATCGCCCAGATCCATCTCCCGGCGGCGGAGTCCCCGAGGTCGGTCCCCCTGGTCACCTCCTGGGCCGCGTGCTCGTCACGAATCCAGCCGACGAAGACGAGCACGCCGAGCACCGAGACGGGGAGCAGGAGGTTGTACGCGAGGTCGTTGTACCACGTGAGCGCGCCGGTCCCGGCGAATGTCAGGGAGGCGCTGAACGCGGTCGGGATGCCGAGCAGGAACACCGCGAGGCCGAACGCCGCGGCGGCGGGCTTGCGGTCCCAGCCGGTGTTGCGCGTGACGAAGGAGACGACGACCTCCAGCAGCGAGATGGCCGAGGAGAGCGCGGCCAGCAGGAGGACGCCGAAGAAGACGACGCCGAGGACGCGCCCGGCGGGCAGCTGGCCGAACGCCTCGGCGAGCGAGATGAACACGGCACCGGCACCGCTCGTCTGGCGGATGGCCTCGACGGAGACCTGCGTCGCCAGGATTGGAATGACGACGAGGCCGGCGAGCAGGCCGACGAGCGTGTTCAGGGCGACGATGAGGCTCCCGTCGACCGGCAGGGAGTCGTCGTCGCTCAGGTAGGAGGCGTAGGTGACCATCGCGCCCATCCCGAGCGAGAGGGTGAAGAAGGCCTGCCCGACGGCCGCCGGGAGGACGCTCCCGAGGTTCTCGGTCAGGGTGTTCAGGTCCGGCGAGAGGTAGTAGGCGTAGCCGGCCGCGGCCCCGTCGAGGGTCGCGACCCAGGCACCGAGGCCGAGCAGCAGGACGACGATAGCCGGGACCATCAGCTTGGTCCCCATCTCGATACCGTCCTCGACGCCCAGCGCGACGACGCCGACGACCAGCGCCATGAAGACGGCGTGCAGCGCGAGGGCGGCCGGGCCGCTAGAGATGGCGCCGAAGTAGCCGCTCGGGTCCGCGAAGTACGCGCCCTGGGCGCTGCCGAGGATGTACCGTATGACCCAGCCCCCGACGACGCTGTAGAACGACAGGATCCAGAACGCGGCGAACACCCCGAGCGCGCCTACGAGCGACCACGAATTACCGCCGAGGTCGCGGAAGGCGTCGATGGGATTGCGCTCGGTGCTGCGACCGACGACGAACTCCGCCAGCATCGCCGGGAAGCCGATCAGCATGACGGCGGCCAGGTAGACCACCACGAACGCCGCACCGCCGTTACTCGCAGCCTGGAACGGGAACTGCCAGATGTTCCCCAGGCCGACTGCACTGCCGACCGCAGCGAGGATGAACCCCGCCCGTGTGCTCCATGTCTCTCGTTCGCTCATGTGTGGCTATCGCTCACCGATTGCGGTTGATAAACTGCCTGTTCCCGCGGTACAGGTCATGATTAGTCGATACAGAAATCGCTTGACAGCTCAGCGACGAAGAAGGACGGCCAAATTCTCTTTATAAGTGAACTGACGCGACTAGTCGTCCGTCGGCGACGCGTCGACCGCGCCCCGGCCGCGCACGTCGGCCCCGCGCCAGGTGCCCCGGCGGAACCAGGCGAACGCGATGACCGCGCCGAGCGTGTTCGAGACGACGAACGACGCCCAGATACCGGCCTGACCGGTCGCGAACGGGACCATCGAAGCGACCGGGTCGATGCCACGCGAGAGCACCCAGGCGATGGGGAGGCGGATGATGCCGAGCATGGTGATGGCGATGGCCGCCGAGACCATCGTCTTCCCCGACCCGCGGAACGCGCCGTTGTACGAGCGCATCACGCCGATGAAGCCGAAGGTCGGCGCGACGACCCGGAGGAACGTCACCGCGATGTCCGTGACCTCTTCGTTGGGTGACAGCGGCGAGACGATGGGTTCGGTGAACGCGAAGACGACCACTGCCAGGACCGAGAGCGCGGCGAACATCCCGACAGCCGCGGTGTCGGCGGTTCGCTTCGCCCGGTCGTACTTGCCCGCGCCGATGTTCTGGCCGACCATCGTCTCGACGCCTTGGCCGACCGCGATGGCCGGGAGGAAGATGACCGAGAAGATGCGGATGCCGACCCCGAAGGCGGCGACGAAGCCGGAGGAGAAGATGGCGACGACGATGAGCATGAGGTTCACCGAGACCGAGCGGCCGGTGCCCTCGATGGAGGCCGGAACGCCGATACCGAACATCTTCTTGAAGAACGCGAGGTCGGGGCGCATCTGCGAGAACCGGATCTGGACGCCCCGGTTCCCCCGGAGCATGATGGCGATGCCGACCACGGTCGCGACGAACCGGGAGATGACGGTCGCGATGGCCGCGCCCTGCACGCCGAGGCCGTCCGGAATCGGGCCGAAGCCGAAGATGAACAGCGGGTCGATGACGACGTTGAGGACGACCGTCCCGAACATCACGAGCATCGGCGTGACGGTGTCGCCGTAGCCCCGCATCAGCGAGATGAAGACGAAGAAACCGAAGAGGAACGGCATCCCGAGCGAGATGACCTCCATGTACTGGGTGGCCTCGCGCAGGACCGCGCCGCGAGCGCCGAGGGTCCACAGCACCGTATCGACCGCGAAGAAGCCGACTATCCCGAGGATGGTGGAGGCGACGAACGCGAACATGACGGTCTGTGAGGCGGCGTACTCGGCCTCTCTCGGTTCCTCGGCTCCGGTGTGCTGGGCGACGAGGACGCTCCCTGCCACCGAGAGCCCCATGCCGAGCGAGATGAGCAGGAACACCATCGGGAACCCGAAGGTGATGGCCGCCAGTGCGACCTCGTTGACCTGCGCCAGCCAGAAGGTGTCCGCCAGGTTGTAGGCGGTCTGGAGCAGGTTCGTGATGACGATCGGGAGCGAGAGGAAGAACAGCGGCTTGGCGATGTCCCCCGACGTGAGATCCATCTCCTCTTTGCCCTTGAACAGGTCCGAGAGGCCCATCAGTCGTCACCCCCGCGGACGTGGCGGTCGATGTAGGCGTCCAGTTCGGCGCGGGCACCGGGGACCCCGCCGTCGTCGTCACGGGTGACGCGCTGGGTCCGGATACCGTTCACGAGCGCCAGCAGGAAGTCGGCGGTCTGCTCGGGGTCCACGTCCGCGAACGTCCCGTCTTCGACGCCGTCCCGGAGGATGGCCGCGAACCGGTCCCGGAGGGCGGTGTCGTGTTCGGTGAACTGCTTGCGGTACGCCGGGTCGTGCGAGGCCTGTGCCCGGAGTTCTATCATGGCGCTCGTGAAGGCATGTTTCTCCGGGTCGATGTCGACCGGAACGACGCGGTTCAGCAGGTGGTCGAGCCGCTCTGCCGGGTTCGAGCAGTCTCCACACGTCGTCTCGTTCTCGAAGTGTTCCAGCATGAACCGCATGAAGTCGACGAGGAGGTCGTCCTTGCCGTCGTAATGGTGGTAGAGCAGGGATTTCGACTTCTCGAACTCGTCCGCGATGCGCTGTATCGTCAGGTTCGCGTACCCGTGGCTGGTGAGGGCCTCGTAGGTCGCCCGCATGATGGCGGCCCGGGTGTCCTCGGGGGCGGCCGCGAACAACTGCGTCTCTCCCATCGTTGACTGAATGTTCATTCAGCCAGTTACTTGAAGGACGCTTCGTCCCCCCAGCCTTGCCGCTACGAGGATGGTGACATACACCGCGAGAAGGAGTATCACTGCTGCGCCGTCACCGAGTCGAGTGCCTCTCAGTCCGCCGTCGGGGTATCCTCACCAGCAGGCCCGTCGCTTGCCGAGTCGCCACCGTCACCCATCGCCTCGATGTAGCGGATGCGCTCCGGAATGGGCGGGTGGTCGTAGTGGAACGTCTCGTAGAGCGGGTGCGGGAACGGGTTCGACATGTTCTCGCTGGCGAGGTTCGCCAGGGCACTCGCCATCGGCGACGACCCCATCGTCTCGACCGCGAAGGTGTCGGCTTCGCGCTCGTAGGCGAGCGAGAAGTAGTTCTGGATGGGCGAGGTCAGCTGCATGACCGGCCCGACGAACAGGATGGCGACGAAGAGACCCGCGTACTCGAGCTGTGGCAGCCCGAACATCGTGTAGAGCCAGCCCTGGCTCACGAGGTAGCCCAGGACGCCGAAGACGACCGCGAACTGGACCGCTGCGAGTGCGACGAACTTCCAGATGTGGCCGCGCTTCCAGTGTGCGAGTTCGTGGGCGAGGACCGCCTGTATCTCGTCGACCTCCATCTGCTCGACCAGCGTGTCGTACAGCACCACGCGCTTGGTCCGGCCGAAGCCGGTGAAGTAGGCGTTCGAGTGTCCGGAGCGCTTGCTCGCGTCCATCTCGTACACCTGGTCGCAGCGGAAGCCGGCGCGCTCGAACACGTCGTCGACCGCGTCGCGGAGGTCGGACTCCTCGACCGGCGTGAAGTCGTTGAATATCGGGTCGATGACCCGCGGCTTGATGACCAGCATCGCGAGCGAGAAAGCGACGACCAGCGCCCACGCCGCGGCCGGCCAGTAGGTGGGCAGGGCGCTCACGAACCAGAGGACCGCCCCGGCGAGCAGCGAGACGATGAGCGTGCTCACGACCAGCCCGAGGACGAAGTCCTTGACCCACAGTTTCGGCGACTGGTTGTTGAAGCCGAACTGCTCTTCGACCACGAAGGTCCCGTACAGGTCGAACGGGATGTTCACCAGCTGGCCTGCGAGGAGCAACAGGGCGACGAAGACGACACCCTGTGCGAGTTCGGGCAGGCCGCTCGCGGCGAGCGCCCCGACCACGTCGCTGATGAGGCCGGTGTAGAGTGCGACGAGCAGGAACCCGAGGGCGACCCAGGTCGAGACCAGCGACAGCCCGGTCCGGGCGCGCTGGTAGTCGAGGACCGCGTCCAGGTCGTCGACCCCGAGTGTCTCGTGCATCCACTCGGACTCGGCGCGGGCGGTCGCCGCGCCGTACCGGACGTTCAACAGGGACAGGAGGGTGAAGAAGGCCTCCGTCCCGACCAACAACACGACGAACAGGACGTGATACTCCAGCATCAGGTCACCTGTAGGGCCCCCATGGAAAAAACGGCATTGCTCGGTGCCGGGAGTCACAGCGGACCGCTGCCGACACCGTTGGGGACAACGGCCAAGTACCCTGCCTCGCACTGTCGAGTATCGTGCAAGCGGTCTCGTGGCCGGTCGTGGGCTCGCTGGCGGCCGGAGTGGCCAACCTCGCGTTCCTCTGGTACCTGTGGGACTTCCGCGAGAAACCCGGCGCACGGTGGTTCTTCGCCGTCATCGTCGCGCAGGTCGGCCTCTGTTTCTCACAGGGGGTCGCGATGCTCGTGTTCGACCCCCTGTGGCTCCGCGAGGCCCTGGAGATGCTGTTCTGGCTGGCCGGGACGGTCGTCGTCGTCGGCTACCTCGGGTTCGCGGCGGCCTACACGGGGCGAGGCCACCTCGTCAGGACGTGGTGGTTCAGGGCCGTTGCCCTGTTCGGGCTCGGCTTCGACCTGCTTGTCGTCACGAACCCGTGGCACCACCTCGTCTGGCAGGACTTTCGCCTCGACCCGATATACGGTGCGGCGACCGTCTCGTACGTCCACTCGCCCCTGATTCGACTCCAGTTCGTCGGCATTGTCCTCGTGTCGGTCGTCGGGATGGCGCTGCTGCTGGACACGGTTATCAGCTTCGGCCCACTGTACCGCAAGCAGGCCGTGGCCGTCGCGCTGACGCCGATTCCACCGGTGGCCGCGTTCACACTCTGGACGTTCGACCTCGGGCCCGCACCGCAGTTGAACCTCGTCCCCATCATGTTCCTCCCCCACATCGCGCTCGACACCTACGCCCTCTTCCGGAGCGATATGTTCGAGTTCAATCCGACCACACGACGGACGGGCGAACGGGCTGCCCTCGACGACCTCGGGAGTCCCATCATCGTCGTCGACGAGAAGGGGCGCATCGTCACGCTGAACGCGCCGGCGGAGGCCGCGCTGGGCGTGGATAAGCAGACCGCGCTCACGGTGCGACTGGTCGAGTACCTCGGTGTCGACGACATCGACCTCGCCGCGACCGACCAGACGCTCACGCTGACGCAGGAGGGGAGCTACGCGACCTACAAGCTGGTCACGTCGCCGCTCCGGGACGTCGCCGGCACCCACGTCGGCTACACCGTCCTGTTGCAGGACGTCACCGACGAGATTCGGCGCAAACAGCGCCTCACCGTCCTGAACCGGGTCCTCCGACACAACCTCCGGAACGACCTGACCGTCGTGCAAGGCTACCTGCAAGGTGCGGCCGATCTGGTGGAGGACGACGAGGTGCTGTGGATGCTGGAGACCGCCGAGGACGAGACGCGCGGGCTCATCGAACTCGGCGAGAAGGCCCGGACCATCGAGCAGACGATGGGCGGGGACGTGCGTTCCCGCGAAACCGTCGCGATGGCCGAGCTCCTCGCGGCGCTCGGCGACCGACTCGAAGCCGAGTTCGACGACGGCGGGGTCACCGTCGCGGTTCCCGAAGCGTTCCAGCTGGAGACGAACCCCGACCTCGTCGAGGTGGTGTTCGCGAACCTGATCGAGAACGGGCTCGAACACGACGACGGCACCGACCCGCACGTAACGATCACACTGACCGCGGTCGAGGACGACGGGACAGCGGTGTTCGCCGTCGCCGACGACGGCCCGGGCATCCCCGACCACGAGCGACAGGTCATCGACGCCGGCGAGGAGACCGCGTTGGCCCACGGGAGCGGGCTCGGACTGTGGCTGGTCAACTGGACCGTGACGGCGCTCGGGGGGAGCGTCGCGTTCGAAGCAACGGGGAGTGGGGAGAACGAATCGGAGAGTAGCAGCGGCACGACCGTCCTCGTCCGCCTCCCGGGTGCGGTTCCGGGGTCGGTCGAGCGGCCCCTCTCTCAGGCCTCGCCGTAGACCGGCACTGCGGCCCCGCTGGTCACGCTGGCAGCGTCCGAGCAGAGGAACAGCATCACCTGCGCCACGTCGGCCGGGTCGACCCACTCGTCCTTCGGCGTCATCATCTCCCGGTTCATCGGGGTGTCCAGCACTGAGGGCATCACGCAGTTCGCCCGCACTTCTCCGAGATTCTCCTCGGCGAGCGTCTCGGTCAGGAGACGGATGCCCGCCTTGGTGATGCGGTACGGGCCGTCGCCCTCACCGCCTTCCAGTGACGACCGCGCCGAGACGGAGACGATGGCACCCTCGCGCTCGCGGAGGTGCGGCAGGGCGTGCTTCGAGGTGAGGAACGCGGACTTCAGGTTGACGTTCACGAGGAACTCGAACTCCGCCAGGTCGGTCTCATCGATGGGGTTCCCGCCGCGCCAGGTGCCGGCCACGTTGCAGAGGCAGTCGATGCGGCCGTGGTCCGAGACGACGTTGTCGACCAGCGTCTCGACGCCGAGTTCGTCGGTCAGGTCGGTCTCGTAGAAGTGTGTGTCGTCGTCCGGCTCCAGCAGCGAGTTCTCGTCGCTTGGTGGGACGATGTCGACGGCACAGACGGTCGCGCCAGCCTCGCGGAAGGCGGCGACGACGGCACTGCCGAGGGCCCCGGATGCTCCCGTCACGATGGCGACGCGGTCGGAGAAGTCGAAGGTTACCGACATGGCTAGAGACAGGCACGCAAGGGGCTTAAAGCTCGTCGCGGGGACAGGTCGCCACTCCCGAGACTCGAGGCTCGCAGTTCACCCGTCCAGCAGGGAACTAACGACCCGCGCCTCCGCCCGGCGCAACAGCTCGTTCGCGGTGCTTGGCGAGCAGGAAAGTGCCTCCCCGATGTCCTCGAACGACGCTTCCCTTGGGGTTTCGTAGAACCCGAGGCTGTGGGCCGCTTCCAGCGCCTCGCGCTGGCGGTCGGTGAGCCGCGAGAGCGCTGCGGGCTCACCCGGTCGATACCCGCCGGTCCACTCCACCTCGATTGGAACCTCGACGTCGGTCACGTCCGCGAACGCGGCCTGCAGGGCGTCGCCGTCTCCCGCCACGGTCACACAGAGCCCGTCGTCGGTCACCCGGAGCGGCGGGTCGAGCAACAGCCGATGCTCGTCGAGAATCTGGAGCAGTGCGCTGACAGACTC
Source organism: Haloarchaeobius sp. HME9146 (assembly GCF_025399835.1). Taxonomy (NCBI): domain Archaea; kingdom Methanobacteriati; phylum Methanobacteriota; class Halobacteria; order Halobacteriales; family Halorubellaceae; genus Haloarchaeobius; species Haloarchaeobius sp. HME9146. Next base: position 2,910,275 of record NZ_JAODVR010000001.1, on the reverse strand, counting down.
TTGCTCGGCGACGTTCACGAACACGTAGTACTGGTCCGCCCCCGCCGAGACCATGTCGTGTTGCAACACCTCGTCGTGGGCTGTCAGCACCTCTCCGATGGCCACCTCGTCGCCACCCGAGACGCGGTACAGCATCGCGTAGGTCCCGTCCGCAAGCCACTCCAGGTGCTGGATGCCCTCGCGGGTCACACCCGGAATCCCTGCGAGCGCCTCGTCCACGCCCGGGAAGGCTCCCTCGGCCGGTCGGAGTCGCAGCCCAACGGACTTCATGGCTCTATCTGGCGTCGCAATCGGTTATAAATTCGAGGTCGAAAAACCGGGTTCAGTACTCGAACTCGGTGTCTATCTCGGAGGCGTTCTCGGTCATCACGACCGCCGCGTTGGAGTACTGCAGCACCTTCTGCATGTCACCGTCGAGGTCGAACCGCCCGCCCATCATGCCCTCGATGGCGTCGAGGTCGCCGTGGACCAGCTCCTTCCAGTCGGAGTAGCTGCCCCTGAAGGCGAAGCCCCAGTCCACGTCGTCCTCACTGTCGACCTGCTTCGCCTCGGTGCACTCGCCGTCTTCGAGGTCGACGTACAGGATGACGGGCTCGCCGTCGTACAGCGTGTCGGGCTCGATGACGAACAGGAACGAGCCGTTGAAGCCGACGCCCCAGCCCGCGCCGACCTCGCTGTACTTCTCGGACTCGTTGAGCTTGTCCTGCCACGCGTCGATCCATGCGCCCGCCTCGCTGGGCATCGCGATTGTCATGTGGGTGTCTTCTCTCTGTGGTGGCTTACTCGTTCCGCCGGATGGAGTCGTGTCTTTATCAGCCGGAGTCGGTACCACTCCCCCGACAGCACGTCCCGATAACTGGTGCTTACGCGATTATCGTAACCTGACAACTTCGACGTCTGTGAATCGTTCCTCTGTCCTGTGGCGTCCATCGGCGGCCGTGACGATGGAGGTATCGTACTGATAACTATGCTGTCAGCCGCCGAAATGCCATCACTCTACCACGGCCGCGGGTCGCCCAGTGTCGTGGGGGGTTGGGAATCACGGAGACACATGACCATGTCCGAAGAGAAGCAAACGAGGCGTCGAACAGTATTGAGAACTATCGGGACCGGAATCATCGGTAGTATCGCCCTCGCCGGGACTGGAGCGGCTGGCCCTGGAAACCTGCAGTGGGAACTCGCCGAGGTGCGGTCGGCGACCGCCGAGTACAACGACCCCGCCAATGCACTTGCGGATGGGTATCTGGCAACAGACCATCCGGTGTGCGGGATGGGGTATCACTACCTGAACCCGGGTCTCCTCGGCACGACCGAACGGACGGCTGCACAGGTCCTCGCGTACGGCGAAGACGACGAGGGCGAACTCGTACTCGGGGCGGTCGAATTTCTCGTGCCGAAGGCTGGTCCGTACAGTGAGGAGCCACCCAGCTACTTCGACTACGACGATGGCAGGGAGGAGTGGGGGATACTAGAGGCACCATCGAAGGTTCCATTCGACTATCTATGGGCGCTCCACGCATGGGTCCATACCAACAATCCAGAGGGCGTCTTCCACCACACCAATCCACGCGAGCAGTTCTCAGGCGAGGAGTTCTGCCACGAGGGCGGGGGTGGCCACTGAGGAGACGTCCAGAGCGCCAGCGGACACCGTTCTTTTCTACAGGGTCCCGGTCGATTCTCGGCCTGCAGAGTCAACCAGTTCTCAGAACGTATCGCAGACCGGAATCCCCACAGTATCGTAGTCCCCGAGATTCTCGATAACGCCGGGCACCTCATCCAGCGAAATCCGCTCGCTCACGATTCGCCCGGGCTCCAGCTTCCCCGTCTCCATCATCCGGAATATCTCGTCGTACTCGTTCGGGGGCGTCCCGAAGGACCCGTAGAACTCGCGCTCGTCGGTGACCATCGTGTCCACCGGCAGGGACACCTGCCCGCCTTCGTCACTGGTGGTCATGCCGATCTGCAGGTGCTGTCCACCCTTGCCGAGCGAGTTCATCGCGTTCTGGCAGGTCTCGGCGATGCCCAGTGCGTCGACTGCGATGTCGGCTCCCCTCGACGACTCGGTGTGCTTCTTCACCGCCTGCGGCACGTCCTCGACCTCGGTGACGTCCACGACCCGGTCCGCGCCCAGTTCGCGGGCACGGTCCAGCTTCTCCTCGGCGAGGTCCACTGCGATGACGTTCGCGCCGAGGGCATCCGCGATATGCACAGCAGAAAGGCCGACGCCGCCACAGCCATGCACCGCAACCCAGTCGCCGGGCGTCACGTCGACCCGGTGGACCAGCCCGTGGAAGGCGGTCGCGAACCGGCAGCCGAGGCCGGCCACGTCCACAGGGTCCACCCCATCTGGCAGCTTCACGACGTTGTGGTCGGCGTTCCTGACGGGGTAGTACTCCGCGAACGCGCCGCCCTGGATGGGGAGGAAGCCCATCGGGACCGAGCGCTCACAGATGTTCCCGCGGCCGCCGCGACAGTGGTGACACGAGCCACAGCCGAGGTTGAAGGGGTTGGTGACGCGGTCGCCGGGGCGGAACCGGTCGACGTTCTCGCCGACCTCGACGACGGTCCCGGCGGGTTCGTGGCCGAAGACGAGCCCCGGTGTGGGCATCATCCCGATCCACTGCCAGTCGCCCTGCCAGGCGTGCCAGTCGCTCCGGCACACCCCGCAGGCCTCGGTCTCGACGACGATTCCGTCCTCGTCACACTCGGGTCGGTCGACCTCCTCGACCGACAGCGGTTCACCGGTTCCCTGGAAGACGACTGCGCGCATGTGTATGGGAAATCCTTCAGGGTATAGAAGCTTAAAGTTAATGATTAAATATTATAATAATGGCTGGTGCGGTAGCTCAGGACCCGCAGAAACTCGTCCCCGAACCAGCCTCAGCCCAGGTTCGGGATGTCGCCGAAGCTCATCTTCACCGTCTTCGTCTGCTGGTAGGCTTCCATGGCCTCGACCGCCAGCTCGCGACCGATACCGGACTGCTTGTACCCGCCGTAGGGCGCGGGCTCGAACATGTCATTGTAGGTGTTCACCCAGACCATCCCTGCTTCGAGGTCGCGCGAGACCTCGTGGGCCGTGTTCAGGTCTGTAGTCCAGACGCCCGCTGCGAGGCCGTACTCGGTGTCGTTGGCGCGTTCGACCACCTCACCCGTACTCTCGAACTCGAACACCGCGAGTACCGGCCCGAACACCTCGTCGCAGGATAATCGGGAATCGTCGGCAACGTCACCGAAAACGACTGGGGGGACGAACGGCGCGTCCGCCAGCTCCTCGGGAACCGGCTTCTCCAGCAGCACACTCGCACTTGCAGCCTTCGCGGTCTCGACGTGGTCCTGCACCTCGGCCTGGTGGTCGAAGTCCACCATCGGCCCGATGTCTGTCAGGGGCGAAAGTGGGTCCCCGACGTTCAACTCCTCCACGCGGCCCACGAACCGCTCCATGAACTCGTCTTTGACGTCCTCGTGGAGGAACAGCCGCGAGCCGGCGGTACACTGCTGGCCCTGGTTGAAGAAGATGCTCACGAGCGTCCCCTCGACGGCCTCGTCGAGGTCGGCGTCGGGGAAGACGATGTTCGGGCTCTTCCCACCGAGTTCGAGCGACACAGGGTGGATGTGCTCGGCCGCGTTCCGCATCGCGGCCTGCCCCGCGCCGGTCCCGCCGGTCAAGCTCACCTTCCCGACGCCCTCGTGGCCGGTGATGGCGTCGCCGACCACGCTCCCGGCACCAGTCACCACGTTCAGCGCGCCCGGCGGAAGGATTCGGTCGACTATCTTCGCGATCTCCAGCGTCGAGAGCACCGCCCGCGAGGACGGCTTGTAGACGACGCTGTTGCCCGCGGCGAGGGCGGGCCCGAGCTTCCAGGCGACGAACATCGCGGGGAAGTTCCACGCGCTGATGCAGCCGACGACACCGTAGGGCTCCTGTCGCGTGTGGATGAGCTTGTCGTCGCCCGACGGCGGGACCCGGCCCTCGTCGGCGGTCCGGGCGAGGCTCGCGAAGTGCCGGAACTGGTCAATGAGGATGGTCGTGTCGACGAACAGCGAGTGCTTGTTCGGCTTTCCGACTTCCAGACTGTCCAGCCGGGCGATTCGGGTCTTCTGAGCTTCGAGTTCGTCGGCGATTTCGTGGAGCAACTCGGCGCGCTGCTGGGGCGTCTTCTCGCCCCACGAGCCCTCGAAGGCGTCCTGCGCGGCCGCCACGGCGCGGTCGACATCTTCTCTTGAGCCCTGCTGGAAGCGCGCGAGTTCCTCGCCGGTGGTCGCGTCGGTCGTCGCGGTCGTCTCACCCGATTCGCTCGCGACCCACTCGCCACCGATGAGGTGGCCGTACTCCTCTTCGGGAATCGCCTCTGCGGCGACGCTCCGGTGCTTCTCCAGAACGTCTTCGGGCAGGCTCATTCCGGTAGCACCTCCCGGTCGAGCGTGATGCCAAGGCCCGGCTCATCGGGCGGCGTCACGTACCCATCCTCGTGGTCGAGGGTCTCCTCGAGGAGGAAGTCACGCGCCTCGCAATCCCACGGTGGCTCCATCGGGAACTCGCACCACGGCGAGCCCGCGACGGCCATCACGTGGAGGTTCGCCGCGAAGCCGATGCCGTTCGTCCACGTGTGGGGGACGAACTCGACACCGTGGTCTGCGGCTCTCGCGGCGACGTTCACGCCACCCTGAATCCCGGTCGCCAGGGCCGCGTCGGGCTGGACCACATCGAGCGCCCCGCGGTCGAGGAACTCGTGGAAGTGGTGCAGCCCGTTGTTGAACTCGCCGCCCGCGATGGGAACCGTCGTCGCCTCGCGGAGCCGGGCGTAGTTGTCGTACTCGTGCCGGGGAAGTGGCTCCTCCAGCCATTCGATGCCGCCCACACCCTCCAGGTCTCGGGCAAATCGCAGGGCGTCCTTGTACGACCAGCGTTCTTCCTCCTGCATGATGCGGACCGACCAGCCCTTGTTGGCGTCGACCATCAGGGGCAGGTCCGGGAAGGCGTCGCGAATCTCCCGGACGATGTCGATGTCGTCGGGTCTGGTCACCCGGAGCTTCACCGCCTGAAAGCCCTCGTCGACCCGGTCCTGGATGTACTCGATGCGTGCGTCGGCGTCCTGCACCTCACCCGTGCTGGCGTAGCAGGGAATCGGGTCGTCGCTCCCGCCGAGAATCTCGTACACCGGCTTCCCGGCCGTCTTCCCGATGATGTCCCACAGCGCGAGTTCGATGTGCCACGGTCGGGGCCCGATGAGGTCGATACTCTCCAGCTTGCGTCGAATCGCGTCCACGTCGTGGGGGTCCTCCCCCGTGAGAAAGAGCGACAGCGGTGTCTCGTACTCCAGGCCGCCGGCGAAGCTCGGACTGGCCGTAATCCCCGTGAATCCCTCGTCGGTTCGTATCTCGAACAGTTCAACCTCGTGGCTCGACTGCGGGTAGCCCGGAATCCACGTGGGCTGGAACGACCCGTCGAGCGGGTGGCTCAGGTGGTGCTGGGTGACGCCGGTTATCTGCATATGCCACTAGCTCACACGCTAATCACCTAAGGATTCAGACGGATGGGTGGGGGTCTTTATCAGCGGGTCAGCGCCGGAGGGTCGCCATCACGGCGCGGTGGTCCGAGTCCTCACCGTCGCCGTGGACTCCAGCCTCGGTGACGGACCAGCCGTTGGCCGTCCAGACGTAGTCGATGCGCATGGTCGGGTCGGCTGCCGGCCACGTTCCACCGCCCTCCTCGGGCTTTCCGGCTGCTACCCACGCGTCGGTGAACGACTCGGCCATGACGGTGTAGGCAGGGTCGTTCTGCGGTTCGACGTTGAAGTCGCCGAGGACGATGGTCTCCTCGTCCGACCCCGCGAGGTCGACCACCGCTCGCGCTTCCTCGCCCTGCATCTCGATGGCCTCGGGCGTCCCCTCCTGCTGGGTCTGGAGGTGGGTCACGACGACCGGGAGTTCCCCTGCCGGCGTGTCGAGCATCACCCGGAGTGCGAGCCGGGGCGGCGACTGGTACGTCGGCAGCGAGACGAGTTCGCTCTCCGTGACCGGCCAGGCCGACAGAATCGCGACGCCGTAACTCGCCGCCGAGGTCGGCGCGCCGTAGTGGTAGTGATAGCCGAGTTCCTCCGCCAGCCAGCGGACGCCATGGACGTTCCCGGAGGTGATCCGGTTGCCTTCGGACTCCTGCAGACCGACGACGTGGGCACCACTCTCTTCGATGACCGACAGCACTTCGTCGAGGTTGTACTCGCCGCGCTCGCCCGCCAGGAACTGGTGGACGTTGTAGGTCATCGCGGTCAGTTCGGTCCCGTCGGGTTCGCTGGCGGTCCCGAGCGTGCTGGGGAGCGCGAGCGTCCCGGCCCCCAGTGCGGCCGCCCCGACGGCGCTCATGGCCGACCGCCGGGCGGGGTCGGGCGTCGGTTCTCGCCTGCTGTCGGTGGTTCCGGGCCCGTGGTCCACGCGGAGCCCCTGGGCGAGGACGGACACCGGGAGTAGCGCGCCCAGCACGAACAGGAAGTGTGCAGCCCGGTCGTGGGTCAGTGCGAACACCGGCCCGGGCATGTACTCCGCATTGAGTGCGGAGACATGCAGGAACAACACGACGACCGCCAGCACCTGCAATCCGAGGGTCGCCAGCCACCCCCGAGAGGACGCTCGAGCCCCAGCTACACCTTGTGCGAGAAGGCCGACCGCGAGCGCCTGCGCGGGCAACGCGGCGACCGACCCGAGCAGGTCGAACCAGATGAGGTCGGCCAGCGAGAGCAGGAACAGCCCACTCAGCACGGGGGCGGTCGTCCGGTCGGGCACGCCCCTGACGGCGAGATAGCCGACGCCGACCACGAGACCGGCCACGGCGGCACCGGCGGTGAGTTCGTACGACCGGAGGTGCCACGTCGCGAGGACGGCTGGCGCGCCCAGGAACGCGGCTTCGACGAACACGAACAGCGCCAGCGGCGTGACGTCCACGGACTGGGTCGGCAGGTCACCCCTGACTATCCAGAGGGTCGACGCGCCGACGAGGACGCCAGTGATGAGCAGCAGCCCCTTCCCGATGGTCGTCGCGTACAGCGGTGCCAGGTCGAGCGCGCTCCTGACCGCGACCAGCGCGAGCAGCCCGGTCGCTGCCCCGGGAGCCACGCTCGTCGGCGAGCGTCGGAGCGCGAGGACGAACAGTGGAAGCACGACGAGCTGGACGCCTAGCGTCGCGAGGACCGCCTGGGAAGGCGGCGTGAGCATCGAGACTGCAAGCAGGACAGGGATGGCCAGCGACCCGGCCGCGAGCAGCTTGTCGCGACGGGCACCCGCCATGCCGACGAGGGGGAGTACCCACGCGCTCGCCAGCAGGAACATCAGCAGGGCGGTCGCGTTCGGTCCGCCGATCGAGAAGTTGAGGAGGTAGATTCGCGAGACGGTCTGTTCGAACGTCGCGACTGCGACGACGACGAGGGCCGCCACGGCGAGCGCAACGTGGAGAGAGTCGGTGCGTGAGGTCGTCGATGACACGGGTCGATATATATTCACTCTGGACCACGGTGAAAGATGTTGTGGCCTCGTTTCGTGAATAAACGAAGACAAATTAGAACAGGAAGGAACGATTCGAACGTTTCTGGCGAATCAGATGCGGATTTCGAAACGCGCACCGCCCTCCTTGCTGGAGACGAGGTCGAGGTCCCAGCCGTGGGCCTCGGCGATGAGGGCGACGATGGCGAGTCCGAAGCCCGTCCCGTCCGACGAGCCCGTGACGCCGCGCTCGAACACCCGGTCTCGGTCTTCCGGCGGGATGCCGACGCCGTCGTCCTCGACGAAGAATCCCACCGCCGGGTCGTCGAGACGGCCGACCCGGACCGTGAGTGGCTCCTGGTTGGAATCGGCCGAATCCTCGGAGGTTCCATGTTCGACGCTGTCGCCGGGCTGTGCCCGGCTGCTCGTGGAACCGTGTTCCACACTGTTCCGGAACAAGTTCTCGAAGAGCTGTTGCAGCCTGACGGCGTCGGCGTCGATGGTGCCCAGGTCGTCGGCCAGCGACAGTGTCGCGTCGCCGGTGTCGACGACGCTCCAGGACATGGTCGCGGTCGCGGCGAGGTCGAGCGACTCCGTCTCACCGAGGACGCGACCCTGCCGGGCGAGTTCCAGCACGTCGGTCACGAGGTCGTTCATCCGGTCGAGAGCAGCCCCGACCTCCGTGATGTAACGCAGTTCCTCGTCCTCCTCCGCCAGCGTGAGGTACATCTTGGCGACAGAGAGCGGGTTCCGCAGGTCGTGGCTGATGACGCTCGCGAACTCCTCCAGGCGTTCGTTCTGGCGGGCGAGTTCGGCCTCGCGGTCCCTGAGCGCCTGGACCCGGTCGAGCCGGTCCAGCATCGTCTCGACGGTCGTCGCGAGGACCTTCCCGAGCGCCTCGTCGCCGGGCGGAAGCGTCGGGTCGGTCGTCCCGACGACGACGACGCCGTGTCGCCCGAGCGGGAGGACGAAGTCACCCCACGGGACCCTGTCCCCCGACGAGGTCACCGCCCGGACCTCGGTCCGTACCTCGTCCCCGATGAAGGCCTGCCAGGCCGCCCCGTCGTCCCGCGGAATCGGGGCCGGCTCGCCCGCGACCGCCGCGAGGTCGTCGGACCACGCTTGCGGGACCAGCTCGTCGGTCTGCGGGTCGAACTCGTACACACAGGTCAGCGAGTAGTCGAGCACGTCCGCGAACAGCTCGACGGCGAGTTCTGCGACCGCCGTCGGGCTCTCGGCCAGGAGCAGTCGTTCGTTCCCCCGGTACAGCGCCGACAGGCGCTCGACGTACAGGCGGTGGTCGGTCACGTCGGTCGCGATGTCGATGACACCCTCGACCGCGCCGGACTCGTCGAACAGTGGAGCGTGGACGACCTCGAACAGGATTGTGGTGCCATCGACCTCCAGGGAGACCTCGGAGGTGACGGGTTCCCCCGTCTCCATCGCCCGCTGGTCGGTCGCCCACACCTCTGCTGCCGTGGCCTCGTCGATGACGTCCGGGAGCGTCTTGCCGAGCACATCCATGCTACCGGGGCCGTCGGCGGTGTCGACCGCTTCGTTGAGGTAGCAGTGCCTGCCGTTTCGGTCTTTGATGGTGACGACGTCGGGCAGGACATCGAGGACGCTCTGTAGCCGACGCTCGGTGGTCTGGAGGGCACCCATCGACCGCGCCTGTCCCAGGGCGTGCCCGACGACGCGGCCGAGTGCGTCCAGCTTCGCCGGGATGGCCCGGGACCCCACGAGGCCGAGGACGCCCCGTAACTCGCCGTCGCTGGTGAGCGAGACGGCGACCTCTGCGGAGTCATCGTCGTCCCCCTGCTGCATGGCGCTCGCGAGTCGGTCGGTCGCGTCTGCCGGAAGTGCAGTGACGCTTCCGGCCGTCGCGCTGGTATCCCCGTCGGCCACGATGGCCCACGCGCCCTCGCAGGCCCCACAGCGAACCAGCGTCTCACAGGTGGCGGTGAGCACCGTTGCCTCGGTCGACGCGTCGACCAGGGCCGTTGCGACCGCGCCGACCGGGTCCCTCGTCGCCGGGCCACCCGGGGGAACGTGTCGGGCGAGTCGGCGGACCAGCACGTCAGGGTCGTCGAGCACCGTACTGGTCGTCAGCACCTCGGTGACGTCTCTCGCGAGAGCGTCGCGGGCCACCTCGTCGTCGTCCGCGACGAACACGCGCACCGTGTCGCCGACGCCACCGGCGAGGGCGTCGAGCAACTCGATGCCGTCGTCGCCGTCGAGGGTCGTCCCGACCACGAGGCACTGGACGTCGTCGTCGAGCGTCGACAGGGTCTCGGAGAGCGTCGTCGTCACGACCACGTCGTAGCTGCCCTGGTCCTCGAGAGTGGCCGACACCTGTTCGGGCCACTTCTCACCGGACCCATCGGCGAGACAGACCCGGACCGTGTTCATGCCTGAGCATTGGTGGGGAGTGCAGAAGACCGTTACTAGCCGGTGGAACCCCGCAGAGACGGCCGGTCGGGCGTCGGAGTCGACCTGGTGGCCCGGTTCCAGGAGAAACGCGTAAATTACTCGCTGTCGAGTTTGCAGTCGTGCGATTGATTGCGCATCGCGGCTTCGCCGAGGAAGCCCCCGAGAACACCGTTTCGGCCGTCGAACACGCCGTCGCCGCCGGCGCGGACGTGGTCGAGGTCGACGTGCGCCGGTGTGCTTCCGGCGAGGTCGTCGTCCACCACGACGAGACCGTCGACCGGGTGACCGACGGGAGCGGTGCGGTCGCGGACCACACCCTCGCCGAGTTGCAGGCGCTCTCGGTGCTGGGCTCTGGCCAGAGCGTCCCGTCGCTGGCACAGGTCCTCGACGCCCTCCCCGCCACGATCGGCGTCAACGTCGAACTCAAGGAGACCGGGCTGGCGGCCGACGTGGCCGCCCTGCTCGCGGACCACGAGGGCGAGGCCATGGTCTCCTCGTTCCAGGAAGCCGCGCTCCGCGAGATGCGCGAGGCGGACTCGACGGTCCCGACCGCCTACCTCACCGACCGGTTCCGCGACTGTCCCGTCTCGACCGCGCGCGAACTCGGCTGCTCGTTCGTCCACCCGCACTACCGGCTCTGTCTCCTCTCGCGCCTGGTCGAGCGCGCCCACGACGCCGGCATGGAGGTGAACGTCTGGACCATCCGTCACGGCGCGATCGCTCGATTACTCGCGGTTCGGGGGGTCGACGGGGTCACCTCGGACCGCAGCGGGATTCTGGACTGACGCGATTCGGCTGCGTTCTCACTCCAGGTGGTCGTAGGTGCGCTCCAGCCTGACCATCGGCTCCGGGTAGTCCGTCCCGAGTTCGAGGTCGTACTCCGTGCGCAGGTGCCGGGGCATGGTCCACGGCTCGTGGGCGTATTCCGTGGGAAGTGACGCCAGCGCCGGAATCCACCGTTTCACGTACTCGGCGTCGGGGTCGTACCGGTTCGCCTGCCAGACGATGTCGAAGTACTTGTCCCGCGAATCGTTGCCGACGCCCGCGATGTACGCCCAGTTCCCGTAGTTCGAGCAGGGGTCGTAGTCGACCAGCTTCGTCTCGAAGTAGGCCGCACCCCGTCGCCAGTCAAGGCGCAGGTTGTTCGCGAGGAACGAGGCGGCGTTCTGGCGGGCGCGGTTGCTCACGTACCCGGTCTCGTTCAGTTCGCGCATCGCGGCGTCGACGAACGGGATGCCAGTCTGGCCGGTCGCCCACAGCCGGAACCGCTGGTCGTCCCACAGCCACCGGATGTCGGTGCGGTTCCGGATTCCCTCCCGGCGGAAGTGCTGCCCCTCGTGCTTGACGAACTGGAACTGGAAGAAGTCGCGCCAGCAGAGCTCGAACACCAGCCAGTACGTCGAGTCGTTCGCGACCCGTTCCGCCTCGTATCGCTTCACCTCGTCGTAGACGTACCGCGGTGAGAGACAGCCCAGCGCCAGCCACGGCGAGAACTTCGAGGAATAGTCCGACCCGACGAGCCCGTTCCGCGTCTCCTTGTACTCCCGCAGGTGGTCGCCCTCCCAGAGGTACGATTCGAGGCGCTCCAGTGCACGTGTTTCCCCGCCTTCGAACGGGAGGGCACCCCGTTCATCGGCGGTCGCCGGTTCGGTCCCGCACGGGGCAGTCGGGACCTCACCCATCGCTTCGCCTCCAGTCTCGGCTCCTCCCGCGGTCACCGGCAGCGGCGGCAACACCGGAACCGGGCGTGGGTCACGGACCGTCGACTCGTTCTCGACCGCCTTGCGGAACGGGGTGAACGTGTCGTCGATGATCCGGGCGTCGGTCGGCAAGTCGTCGAGGTGGTACAGCGTGTGGCCCCAGTGCGACTGGACCTCGACCCCCTCGTCGGCCAGGGCGGCAGTCACGGCCGACTCGACCGCCCGCTCCTCGCTCGTCGGGACGGCCGAAAGGTGGAGCTCGTCGGCGTCGTGGGCGGCAGCGAGTTCAGGGAGGATGTCCTCGGGCTTCCCCTCGCGGACCACCAGCCCGCTGCCGTGCTCGTGGAGTCGCTCGCGCAGGTCGGCGACGCTCTCGGTGATGAACCGCGTCCGGAACCCCCCGGTCTTCTCGAACGAGAACGAGTTCGGCCCACCGTACTCCTGTTTCCCGAACTCTCGCGGGTCGAAACAGTAGACCGGTAACAGGTCGTCTGCCGCCGACGCGGCCACCAGCGCCGGATTGTCGTGACAGCGAAGGTCCCGGCGGAACCAGACGAGAGCTGTCTGTGTCATGCCGGTAGTAGGTTTCGTCCCTGCTTGTACCGACTCCCCGACTAGTTAGCCCCCCGTGACTGTGACCACCACGTTTCTGGTCCGCGGACCATCGCATTCTACCAGTAACACGGACTGCCACGTGCCGAGCATCGGCTCGCCCTCGTCGACCGGAATCGTCACGTCCGAACCGAGAACCGTCGCCCGCAGGTGCGAGTCCGCGTTGTCGTCGATGCGGTCGTGCTGCCAGCCCTCGTCGGGGACCAGCCCGTCGACGAACGCCGCGATGTCCTGGCGAAGTCCGGATTCCGCCTCCTGGACCACCACGCCGGCGGTCGTGTGCTGGACGTATACCGTACAGAGACCGCTCGCATCGGCCGGAATCGCCTCCCGAACCCGGTCGGTCACGTCGACGGTGGTCGTGCGGGCGTCGGTCTCGACGCTGAATCGGTCGATGTGCATACTGCTGCTTCGACTGCGAGGTGGAAGAGGCTTGGCTGGGCGGCTCAGGGACGCCGTGTTCGTCGTTCTCGCTCGCATACTCGCGGGAACGCGAACCTTTTAACTGGACCACTACTCTCTCCCCGATAGCGCAGATGCGGTTGCGACTGACAGCCACGGTTGTCCTCACGCTCGCCCTTTGCATGACGCCGGTCGCCGGTGCCACGACGGCGACGACCGGCGGGACTGGCACCGTGGTGTCGCAATCGCCCTGGAGCGTCCCCGAGAGAACCGTCGACCAGCCGGGCGACCCCGTCGTGATTCCGGTCCGGCTCGACGACGGCGAGACCGAGGCGACGGTCACCCTCGGAAACGACTCCATCGGCTACCAGCTCACGGTCACGGTCGTGGACGAGAACGGTGACGGGCGGGTTTTCCTGACGTGGAACACGTACCACGCTGGCGTCGTCCCCGACGCCCACCTCGACCGGGTCGTCTCGGCCGGGCTGGACAGCGTGACGAACGCGACGCGGTCGTCGTCCCAACGGGACACACACCTCCCCGATGCCCGGTACGACGTCTCGGTCTCGCACGATGGTGAGGTGGTGGCGAATGGGTCTGTCCTCCTCGAGGTCGACCCGCTCCGGGCACAATCGATGCGGATTCTGGAAGGACCGCCCGAGGCGAACGCGACGACCGCGCTCGCCCAGGCGTCGCTCTCCAGCGACATCGAACTCGACGAGTGGCTGTTCATCGAGGTGAACGACTCCAGCGTCCACGGCTACGTCGACGACGTCTCCGACCTGACGGGACGGGGAACCGAGGGCGTCACGATGCACATCCAGGAGATCAACGGCGGGCCCGCGGTCGACCTGACCCAGGCCGAGTTCATCCATCGCCCGGCGAAGGACGTGTTCGTGTTCGCGTTCCCCCCGAACACCATGTCGTTCGAGGCCGAGTCGACCTACCGGGCCACCTTCACCGTCGCGGAGTCGAACCCCTACGCTGTCACGCAGGAACGGGTGATGCAGGACTTCAGGGTACTCCCGGCCGGGTCCGAACAGGACGGCGCGACCATCGAAGTGGTCGAGGTCGAGGCACCAGAGTCGGTCATCGAGGGCCGCGACGCGATGTTCTCCGTGACGCTGCTCAACTCCGGTGAGCGTTCCGGGACCGCCGACCTGAACGTCTCGCTGGGGTCGGTGACCACGACCCGCCAGATAACGCTCTCGCCGCAGTCCCGGACCACGGTGACGGTCCCGGTCGACACCGCCCCACTCACCGAGGGCACGTTCCCCTATCGCGTCTCCGTCGTCGGCGGCGACCGGAGCCTCACCGGCGACGTGAACATCACGCTGACCGACGACCCGCCGAACACGAACCCGACGCTGGCACCCCGAACCGAGGAGGGCCAGCCCGGATTCGGGCTGGTCGTGGCTGCGGTCGCGGTCCTCGCGGTGGTCGGGCGTGTCGTCGCGCGGTCGTGAATACACAGAAAACTTATCAGTCAGTTCGAGAGAATTACGGATAGACAGGTATGCGAACCGCCCTCCAGGCGACCCGAGTGCTCACTCTCGTCGTCGTCTTCGCCCTCGTCACAGCGACAGCGCCTGTGACAGCCACAGGTGGTAGCACCGCCCCGGCATGTCAGCACCCAGACCAGCTCACCGACGCCGCCCCGGTTCTTCCCGTGAACGAATCGGGGAACGTCTCGATACTGGCCTACGGCGTCGGCCCGAACGTCACCGCAGCCGAGGTGCCCGACGCCAGCACCGCCTCGAACACCGTCCCACTCGGTGGGATGCTCGTGGTCCGAATCACCGCGCCGGGTATCGGTAGTCGGGTCGAGAACGCGAGCGTCCTCGAAGAGCCCGCCCCCTGGCTACGATTCAGGTGGCCCTGTGGCGCGCACTCCGCCACCGGGGGCCGCGTCGTCGCCGGGTCGTCCCCAGACACGGTGTATCTGGTGTACGACGACACCGACGAGTGGGACCTCATCGGTGACGAACATGGAAAAGTCACCATTCGCCTCGAACTACCGGCGTCGTGGGACGGCGTCTCCGAGGACCGAACCGTCCATGAGACGGTGAACGTCACCAAGCCACAGTTCTGGATAGCGGGTGGTCCGACGCTCCATGTGCCTCCCAGCGCCGACGCGACGCTCGAAGGGTGGTACTGGCTCGACGCTGATGCGGACATTCGGCTGACGCTCTCGAAAGACGGCGACACCGTCGTCCAGAAGACCGTCACGCCCACGTCCGAGGCCTGGGAAACGACGGTCGACCTTTCGGGGTTCGAGAACGGTTCGACCCTCCGGTATCGCCTCTCCCACGACGGCGTCACACACGACGAGGGTTCGATACTCATCGACCCCTACCTGGTCGAACCACTGACGGTCTCCCTCGACGACGAGGGTCGTGTCGGTAGAACTACACAGCTCTCGCTGGAGGTTAGCAAGCACGGACGCGAGGACATCGAGCGAACCCTCACGTACCGGGTCGTGGATCCCTCGACCGGTGAAACGGTCAGCTCGGCCGAGCGGACGCTTCGGCTGTCCGCAGACGGATACACCAAGGAGTCGAGGACGTTCTGGTTCGAGGTACCGGACACCCCTGGTCGCTACGAACAGGTGCTCTCGTTTGCAAACACGACGTACCGGCAGCAGTTGGTGGTGAATCCGACGGCCACGAGCGAGAGACCGTCGACGACGACGCCGGATCTGACGAACCACGTCTCGGACCGAACGACCGCGACGGGCACAGTCCCGGAAGGCGACCTCACCCTCGCCGACGACCCCGGAAGCGGTGAGATTCCCGGCTTCGGGGTCGGTGCCCTCGTGCTGGCGTGGCTCACGATGGCCGCGTACGTCAGGATACGATAGCTAACCAGTGTTCGATTCGAGTGAAATCTACGATGTCCCTTCCCCTCACACGATTCCGACTCGGTACCGCCGCACTCGCGCTGTTGCTCGTGACGAGTGCGATAACACCCGCCCTCGCATCCTCGATGGACGACCGGAAGCGCCCCTGTGGCACGACGCTCGGGACACCGGCTGACGCTCTCCCAGCCGGGACACAGAACGCCTCTATCGACGTCTATGGCGTCCGGGCGAACGTGACCGCATCCGACCTCCACACCGACCAGTTCGAGCGGGTCGAACCCGTGCCACTGGAGGGCTCGCTCGTTCTCGAGTTGCGGGGTGTCCGCAACGACACCCTCGACGAAGGCCACTCGAACGTTGACTTCGGCTGGCGGTGTCTGACTGGTGTGAACGCCGGAGAACCTACGCTTGTCCACGGAAAGTCCGGTGACGTGGCCTACCTGCTGTACGACGAGCCTGCGGAGTGGGAAATCCCGGGGCTTGACGAGAACGGGACCGCGGAGGTCTGGGTCGTCTATTCCCTCCCGGATGGCCGGTCCACCGACGACGGGAAGACGCGACTCGAAACCGAGGTACGGGTCGAACGGGCAATGGTCGAGCTGGCGGGGGACGGCCCGGTCAATGCGAAGCCCACGGCGGACGCGACACTCGATGGCTGGAGCCACTTCTCGACCGACGAGACGGTGACGCTGACCCTCGAACGAGATGGGGAGATAGTAACGAGCGAGAATATCCGGGTGACGGGCGACGAATGGCGTACGACCGTGGACCTCTCCGAATTCGACCCCGGAACCGAACTTCAGTGGCGGCTCACCCACGATGGGGAAACACACTCGGATGGTACACTGGTCGTCGAAGGCATCGAGACACGCACAGAGACGACGGGGACGACCGTGACAGAGACGCCGACACCACCGAGTCACACGTCGGCAACCTGGGAACCAACTCCACAGACTCCTCGCGGCGACCCTGTCGAGGTCAAGTTCGAGGACAGCGAAACCCGAAGCGTTCCCGGTTTCGGCGTCCTCCCTGCCCTCACTGCCCTCGCCCTGCTCGGACTCCGCCGTCGCTAATCACTCCTCGGCCGCACACCGGTTCGGCCCGAGTTCGAGTTCCACCGCTTCCTTCTCATCGTCGAGCGATTCCCGCCCGGTGTTCACGGCGATGACGCGCTCGTAGTTCGGGGGCTTCTCGGGCAGGTCGTCGGTGATTTCGGCGACGAAGGTTTCCCGGTCGTCCTGCAGCAATCCGGCGGACTGCCGCCGTTCCCCAACCGTCGCGGCCACCGGTTCACCGGGCGTGATGGGCGTCGAACCGTCGTCTGCCACGGGAAAGTGCCCCGGACACACTGTCACAGGATCCGGTTCGGCGAGCAGCGTCCCATGGAGCGTGTCGTACAGCGACTCCGCGCCGCCCACCGCTTCCTCGCCAGAGAACTGTAACTCGGTCCGGCCCACGGACTCCACGAACAGCGTGTCTCCGGTGAGGACGGCAGCCGCGTTCACCAGGTAGCTCACCGATTCCGAGGTGTGCCCGGGCGTGTAGAGCGCTTTCAGGTCGACCTCACCCACCTCCACGACCGTGTTCCGCGCCAGCGGTTCGTACTCGTAGTCGACCTCGCGGTCTTCGGCGGCGCGCTCGCCGAGGTAGTACGGGACGCCAAGCTCGTCCGCGAGTGCCCGGCCGCCGGAGACGTGGTCGGCGTGGACGTGCGTGTCGAAGACGGCGACGACTTCGTATCCTGCTCCTTCGGCGGCTTCGCGGAACTCGTCGGTCTGGCGGGTCGCGTCGATGACGGCTGCCTGCTTCGTCTCCGTGCAGCTGACGACGTAGCCCAGACAGCCCTTGGCGCGGCGCTGGAGTTGGACGACCTCGACGGAGTCGTCGATCGTCGGGACCGTCGTCACGTCGTACGCGCCGCTGTAGGCCGCCATGCCGCCGTCGAGGACCGCCACGTCGCCGTAGCCGAGCTTCGTCAGTTCGTCGGCGAAGGCGTAGGATGACCGCCCGATGGCGCAGATGGTGACGATTGTCTCGTCCTCGGTCGCGCCGGTGGCCGACTGGAACTCGGCCTTCTCGACCTCCTCGCCGGGCTTGTACGGGTAGTTCACGGAGTCGGGGAGTCGCCACCCCTCGAAGCTCTCTTCGCCGCGTGTGTCGACGACCAGGAGGTCCTCCGACTGCTGGCGCTCGCGGAACTCCTCGACGGAGATGGTCTCGGTCATACCCTGAGTAGGGGTCCGAAGGCGAAAAATGGTCGATGCGAACTGCTTAGGCCAGCCACTCCTCGGGCTTGGTGTCGTAGTCGACGTCGTCGGCCGAGAGGTGTTCGACCTCCTCCCAGGCGAGGTCGGTTACCTCGAACTTCTCGCCGTCGAACCGGATGAGCTTGCCCTGTTCGGTGGGCTTGGGCTCGCGGTTGCGGCGGCGGGCGACCTCGCGGTCGTGGTCCGAGATCTCCTTCACGATGGTCATGAGGTTCACCGGCCGCCCCCAGAGCTCGAACACGCGTTCGAGCGTCTGTTTCGCCTGCTTGATGTCGAGCATGACGCCGTTGTACTGGTGGCCGAGCAGCAACTCGTTGCGATTGTTGTAGTTGCCGTCGTACACCGCGATGGTCGGCTTCCCGAAGTTCGTGAAGTGGAGTAGCAACTTCTTCTTCACGTCGCTGGCGTCCTGACTGGCGACGCGATACTGGCCGGTCGCGTGCGAGAACTCGTAGGTGAAGTACTCGTTCTCGTCGATGAACTCCTGGGTCAGGAACTCGTCGATGAACGTCACGTCGTTGTGGCTGCGGCACACCTCACGCATGCGGTCCCAGCCGCGCGAGTAGTCGACGTCGGCGAGCGCCTCCTCGACGGAGTCGTACACCTGGTCGTCGAACAGGTAGCGCCCGATGCGCTCCAGTTCGGACTGGCCGATGCGCTCGATGAACCCGCGGTTCTGGCGCTTGACCAGCGAGTAGTGCCGGTGGCACAGCCCCTCGTAGGTCAGCACCTTCCACGGGTACTTGACGATGTCAATCTCGCCAGCCTTCGCCTGCTCGACCGCCTCCCAGTCGACGTACTCCTCGGGGAGGTCGTCGAGTGCGTCCAGGTCGTCCGGGTCGATGGCGGTCAGCGCGTCGGGTGGCGCGAGCAGGTCACGGACCTGCGCGAAGTCGACCACGTCGGCGAAGTTGCGCCAGGTGATACCCTTCGTCCGCAGGAGCTTCTCGACGACGTCCTTGCGGTTCGTCGAGTTCTCGATGTACTCCCAGAGCTCCTTCCCGAGTTTGTACGGGTTCAGCCCGGGCGAGCCAAGAACTGCCGCCTGGTGCTCGGCGTAGTTGATGAACTCGTCGTCCCCGGCGAAGCGCTCGTCGCCCATCATGAGCGACTCCCAGTACGCCGCCCAGCCCTCGTTCATGACCTTCGTCATCTTCTGCGGGGCGAAGTAGTACGCCTCGGCGCGCATCATGTCGAGCACGTCGCGCTGCCACTCCTCCATGTCGACGGCTTTCTCGGCAGCAGTGTCGTATCGCTTGCCGTACTTGCGGAGGAACGCGAGCACGTCCTTCTCGGGCGATTCCGGGAACGTGGCCGGTCCTTCGTCCTCCTCCTGTCTGGCGAGCCACTCCTCGTCGAACACCTCGCGGCGAACCTCCTCAGAGAGGTCGAGTTCGTCGAGTTTGTCCTCGATGTCGGCGAGGTCGAGGTCCTCACGGACCGCCTCGCGGCTCTCGGAGGTCACCGGCGCGTAGCGCTTGTGCTGGTCGATGTTGTCCTCCAGCGCCAGCGCGTTGTCGATCCACTTCTCGACCTCGGCACGCTCCACCTCGGGGTGTTGCATGTACTCCGTGATGGCGCGAGCGTGGCGCTCCAGCATCGCGGCCGCGTTGGGCGTGCCGCCCGAGAACAGCTGGAACCACTCGTTCTTCGCGAAGAAGTCGGAGTGCGCTTCGACGTGAGTGATGACGGCCTTCTGGTCGGCCAGCGTGTTCGACTCTTGCAGGAACGCGTGTGCCGGGTCGTCGTTGTTGACGATCTCGAACGCCTTCCCGCCGCTGTACTGGCCCTGCTTCTGCTGGCGGTCGTACTGCATGCCCCAGCGCCAGTGCGGGTAGCGGTGCTGGAAGCCGCCGTAGGCGATGAGCTCGTTCATCTCGTCGTAGTCGACGATCCAGTAGTTCACCTCGTACGGGGAGAGCCCGAGCTTCTTCGCGAGGTTGCGCGCCTCCTCGACGGGTTCGCGCAGGCCCCCTGCGATGCGCTGTTTCCTGAATCTATCTGCTTCACTCACGCGAACCACCCCGTGGTTCGGGTGTGTTCGATGCAAACATCGTTTGAATCGTTACTCATCTGAATCACCCTCCGTGGAGAGGATAGTGTATATCGCGTCGGTCACGTCCTCCGGGCTGGAGACGTACGCGACGGCGACGTTGTCGCTGCCGGCGAAGTGCGATTCGACCTCCTCGGCGTGGGTCGCATTGATGGCCGTCCCGGTCGGCTGGGTCTCCACGTAGGCATGGAGGTTCGCGTCGATGCTCTCCATCATCGGGATGACCCGCTCTTCGGTGTCGTTGCTGGAGTTCTCGGAGTCGCCGGCCGCGAACACGTACCGGTTCCACTCGCTCCAGGGGTACTCTTCGAGCAGCAACGCCGCCAGCTCGTACGCGCTGGATATCTTCGTCCCGCCGCCGGAGCGGATGCCGAAGAACTCCTCGCGGTCGACCTCCCAGGCCTCCGCGTCGTGGGCGATGTAGACGAACTCGGCGTTGTCGTACTTGCCCGTGAGGTACCAGTCGAGCGGCGTGAACACGCGCTCGACGAGTTCGCGCTTCTTCTCGCGCATCGAGCCGGAGACGTCGCGGATGTTCACCACGACGACGTTCTTCTCGCGCTCCTCGATGATCTCGGGGTGGCGGTAGCGTTCGTCCTCGCGGCGGAACGGCACGTGCTTGATGCCCTCGCGCCGGATCTTCTGGTAGGTGGTCTCGCGTTCGACGTTCTCCTCGACCTCCTCGATGGACTCCCAGGTCGTCTTCTCGTCGTCGGGAATCTCGTTGTAGCGGTCGACGAGCCACGCTTTCGAGACCGGAATCGACTGGCCGCGGGCCCACTCATAGGCCGTCTGTGGCCCCCAGCCCTCGATCTTGAGCACCTCGGTCAGGAAGTTCTCGTCGAAGTCCATCGCGAGCTTGCGCTTGAGCCCCTCCTTGAACATGCGCTCGAAGTCGAGCGTCGAATCGGGGCCGGTCCGCGTGATGTCCGTGAACGGGCCTTCTTTCTCCTCGATGACGCGCTTGCCCTTCGGTTCGAGGTCGAGCCCGAGTTCCTCGTCGAGTTCCTGGGCGAACTCCTCGGGGTCCATCTCGTAGTACTCGTGCTCGCCGCCTTCCTCACCGGCCTCGCCCTCCTCGCCCTCGCCGGGCTGTGGCTGGGGCTGGCCGACCGGGTCGCCGACCTCGGCGTCACCCTGGCCGACGCCACCCTGGTCCAGGCGGTCGTACTCGAAGTTGGGGAGGTCGACGATCTTGATGGGGATGCGGACCTCGTCCGGGCCACTGCGGCCGAGTTCACCATACTGGATGAACTCCTTGAGGTCTTCGCGGCGCTCCTCGCCGACTTCGCGGAACCGTTCGATGTCGTCTTTCAGTCCCATCTGTATGCCACCTGTCCCATGACGTGTCTGCTGGTCAGTTCGGCCGACGCTTCCGAGTAGCCGAGCAGGTCGACCATCGCCTGGATGGTCTTCTTCTTGAGCGCCAGCGTCTCGGTCCCACTCGGCGGGTCGTCCCACTGGCGTGGGTCGAGGTCGTCGTAGATGCGACGGACGTCGTCCCAGTCGTTCGATTCGAGGACGGTCTTGATGACCGGAATCGCGGTGAGGTCGACGTTGTCGATGCTGAAGTCCTCGTCACGGTGCTCCCACGCGTGGCGGTTCAGCGCCGTGATGATCTTCTCGCGGCGGAACGACTGCACCTCGGGACTCGGCTGGTCGCCGCTGTAGTCCGGTTCCTCGAAGCGTCCGAGGTGTTCGACCTCGAATATCTTCATCTTCAGCGGGTCGGGCTCCTCGCGCTCGCCCCGCTCGTTGATGATGGGTTCGTCCGTCTCCCAGGCGTACACCTGCTCGACGTACTCGGCGACAGTCGCCTCGTCGACCTTGCGGTCGTGCATCATCGCGTCGATGACGTCCTGCTCCTGTGCGCCGAAGATGTGGTTCTTCACCTCGGCGACGCGGGCCTCGAACTCGGTTCGCTCGCCGGTGGAGAACACCGGGGCGTCGACGAGTCCTTCGGCCAGCGCGTTCAGCACGTCGCGCGGCATGATGACGCGCTCGACGTGGAGGTCCGGGTGGTGCCGGTCGGTCTCCTCGTGGAGGAGGTCCGCGAGGATGTCGCGGGTGTAGGTGACCGGAATCCCGTGGGTCCCGTCGGCCGAGTCGCCGTCGAAGTCGAAGTCGGCCTTCGACTGCCGCGTGTCGCCCTCCTGCAGGTAGCCACGGTCGAAGAGGATGGCCTTGTCCACGAGGTCGACCCCCGTGGGCAGGTCGTCGTCGTCGAGGCGCGTGACCACGCTGTAGAGCGCAGCGGCCTCGATTGCGTGTGGTGCGAACTCCCTGTCCATGAGCTCGCCCGACGACTGCTTCACCGCGACGACGACCGGCTGGCGGATCTTCTCCGCGAGGTCGTCGTACGATTCGGCCGTCCAGACCGTGTGCTCGCCGGTGAGTTCCCGGCGGATGAGTTCGGTCTCCAGCGAGAGGTTCGTCAGGTACGCGAACTCGTGCTTGTCGAGGCGACGTTTGAGTGCTTTCAGTGGGTCCATTCCCTGTCGTTCGGCGTGCTGGTTGAGCACGGCCTCGAGGTCGGGGTTCGAGATGATGAGCAACTGCGTGTCGATGTCCATCCCGATGCCCTTGTCGAGTTTCACCGTCCCCTCGTCGGGGACGTTCAGCAGCTTCTGCAGCAGGTCGGCGTGCTGGGCCGCGTCCTCGACGATAGTGAGGAGGCCGTTGCCCTGGCTGAGGACGCCGTCGTAGCTGAACGCCTGCGGGTTCTTGCGCCCTCTCGAATCGAGCTTCTGGAGCATCCCGTGCATCCAGGAGCCGACCAGGCGCTCCTTCGGCGTGCCGTCGTCCTCCGAGTGGAGGACGCCGACGCCCCGACCCACGTCGACGATGTAGTTCTTGACCCGGAGGTGCCGACTGTCGGCGATGGCCGAGAAGAGGTCTTTGCGACCCTTCCGGCGGTACATCTCCTCCAGGTAGTCGTACGCTTCGCGGCTGAACGGGTCGAGACGCTGGGTCACGTTGATGGGCACGTCGGAGTCGAGCGTCGCGTTGACCTGCGATATGAGGTCTTCGCGGACCTCCGGCGGGAACACCGTCAGCGGGTTCGACTGGACCGGTGATTCGTACCAGTTCGCCTCGTCGTCGCCGCCGAGGTCGTCGCCGTAGCTCAGCCCGCGGCCGCCGCCGGCCGACGCGATGTTCCACTCGACCGTGTAGCGCCGGCCCTCCGGCGTCTTCGAGTACTCGCGGAGGCCGTTGATGAGACAGCGCTTCAGCTCGGACTTGCCCGTCGCCGTGGGCCCGTCGAACCAGAGGATCTTCTCGTGTTTGCCGCGGCCGGACGCGATGGACCGGAGGTCGTCCACGAACGAGTTGAGTATGTCCGTGTTGCCGAGGACGGCGTGTTCCCCGTCGTTGTGGGGGTCGTCGAAGAAGCGGTAGCGCTCCTTCTCCTCACCCTCCTCGATGACGGTCCGGGTGCCGGCCGCCTCGATGGCCTGCAACAGGTACTTCGAGGCGTGGCTGGCGATGCTCGGTTGCTCGAACACCCGGTCGACGTACTCGGCGAGCGACATCGGCCCCTCGTAGGTCTCCTCGAGGGCGCGGTCACCGGCCGTGACGAAGTCGTCTCCCCTGCTCATCAGTCTTCCATCTCTGCTTTGGCGACCTCCGCGCCAGCGAACTCGAGCACTTCTTTCGCGCCGTCACGCGAGTAGCCCTGGTCGATGAGGGCATCGACCCAGGAGTTCCGTTCGTCGTCGTCCGTCTCGTTGGCGGAGACGAGCGCGCTGAAGTTGATGTTGTGCTTCTTGTCTTCCCAGAGCTTGCGCTCGAGTGCGCGGCGGAGGCGTTCGTTGTCCTGCGGGTTGAACGTCGTGCCTTCGCGGGCGCGCCGGCTGACCCAGTTCGAGACCTCCTGGCGGAAGTCGTCCTTGCGGTCCTCGGGGATGTCGAGGTTCTCCTCGATGGAGCGCATGAACTTCTCGTCGGGCTCCTGGTCGCGACCCGTGATGTCGTCCTCGATGGTGTCGTCGTCGATGTAGGCCATGACGTGGTCCATGTACTTCTCGCCCTGGCGCTGGATCTCGTCGATGTCGTACGCCAGCGCGTGGCGGACGTCCTCGATGGCGCGAGCCTTGTACTCCTCGCGGACCATCTCGAGGTATCGGTAGTACGTCTCGAAGTTATCCTCGGGGATGGAGCCGTGGTGCTCCAGGTTCTCCTCGAAGAAGTTGAAGATGGTCAGCGGCGACAGGAACTGGCGGCCGCGGTGCTTCGAGTCCATGATGGCCTCGGCTATCTCGTCGCCGATGAAGCGGGGCGAGACGCCTTCCATCCCTTCGCCGATCTCGGCCTTGGACTCGGCCTCCTCGCGGAGCTTCTTGACGTCGATGTCGTCACCGTCGTCGATCTCGCCGTTGTAGGCCTTCGCCTTCTGGATCATCTCGACGGTCTCGGTGTCGGGCTCCTCGATGCGGGTGAGGACGGCGAACAGGCCGGCCATCTCCAGCGCGTGGGGCTCGACGTGGATGTCGGGCACGTCCGCGTTGTTCAGCATCTTGCGGTAGATGTCCGACTCCTCCTCGTAGCCGAGGACGTACGGGAAGTCGATGCGCTTGGTCCGGTCGTTGAACGCCTCCATCTTCTCGTCGCCCTTCTTGTCCTTGTACTCGGGCATGTTCGTACGCCCGACGATGACCTGGTCGATGTCGATTCTTGGATTATTTTTCGGCTTGATGGTCATCTCCTGCGTCGCGTGCAGGAAGTCGTACAGGAACTCGCGCTGGAGCTTCAGCAGCTCCTCCCCACTGAAGATACCCCGGTTCGCGTTACAGAACGCGCCGGAGTAGTCGAACGCCCGCGGGTCGGACTCGCCGTAGATGGCGATCTTCGAGTAGTTGACGTCGCCCGTCAGCTCGGTCTCGTCCTGGTTCTTCTTGTCCTTGGGTTCGAAGGTCTCCAGGCACTGGCGCTTGTTCTCGTCGGCGAGCAGGCGGACGATCTCGACGTGGTTCTCGAGCACCGACTGGAGGTCGTCCTCGTAGTACTCGAGGAGCTTGTCCATGTAGAACTCGGATTCGGGGTCGAGTGCCTGCTCGTTCCGGATGGTGTAGGGCGCGTCGTGGAGGTTGTTGAGCTCGTCGAGCACGCGCTGTCGCTGGCGGTGCGGGATGAGGACCAGTGGGTCCTGGTTCATCGGTGACCGGACCACGTCGTCTGCAGGGTCCTGGTCGTCGACGATGTCACAGAGGTTCGTCCACCGGAAGGTGTACATCCGGCCCTCGTCGCGGAGTGTGTAGTCCTCGAAGTAGGTTCGACACATCCGGTCGAAGTGGGACTTCCCGGAGCCGACCGGGCCGAGCAGCAGTTTGATACGCCGCTCGGGGCCGAGGCCGCGCGCCCCGGATTTGATCTTGTTGACGAACTCGTGGATGCTCTGGTGGATGACGTTCCCGTAGAAGGTGTTCTCACCGTCGTGGAGCGGGTCCTCCGTCGCGAGTTTGTACTTGACGATGCCCTCGTGCTCGTCGTATTCGGTACCGTAGAAGTCGAACATGTCGGCGACGCGCTGGTGGGCGTTTCGGGCGACGAGTGGGTCCTCGTACAACTCGTTGAGGTACCAGTCGAAGGACTTGGTCTCTCGCAAGTCAGAGGGCATCGACTCCTTGTATTCGTTGCTCAGTTCCGCGAGTGATTCTCTGGTGTCGGTCATGCTATCGTGGACAGGTTCGACGCCCGCCGCGTGCCGGGCACGCCTCCCGGTCGCTCATCTGCGAGACGGCGGTCGTCTGTCTCGGTAGTCCTCCGACGGGTCGGTCGTTCCACGCAGCCGGGCACCCCCACGCCGCCACTCGAACAGCGCCACCGTCAGGTGCGTTCGTCGCGCCGGGCGACGAACATTGTGCCATGTGTGAACGTTCACCACCCTGCGACGTGTAGCCGGGCCTCCCACGCGAGTGGAGTTCATGGGCGGCTCGGAAAGGGCAGGGCGGTCGCGTCGGTAGTTGATACCGAGGAGTGTATACAACTCCGATTCCAAGCCGCATAAGTTTGACCCCAACAAATATTTAGCAGTATAACAACTCCTTTTAAGAGAATCGGTTTCAGTGCGTAAGAACGTTATACGTTGTTCCACCGACACGCCGGTGTACCCCTCCTCTTTATATACGGTGGCATCTCGACCCTCTCCTGTCCCCGGATTCTCGGTCGTCTCACGGTCACAAGGTGTTCCCTGAAACGTCCTGCTTCGCCGGGAGATTCTCGGTCCCCGAGGACCGGTTCGGCCCCGGTCCCGAATGAGCCATTTATTACGTCCCTTCGACTAGGGGCAGGCAATGAGCACTCTGGAGGACCTCCCGGCGGGCTGGACCGTGTGGAACGAGGAACCCGACGGTCGCTGCATCCTCGCGTACCGCCCCGACGTGTTCGATTCGGAGCAGTTCCCTGCAGCGTGTCTCCCGACGCTGTACCTCACCCGGGGACGCCGGAACCACCGTCGTCCGGGGGTCTCCCGGGAGGACGCCGTGACCGGCGACTGGTACGTGACGCTCTACTTCGAACCCGACGTCGAGTTGCAGGAGACGAACCGGTTCGAGAGCCGCGAGGCTGGCATCGATGGGGCGGTCGAACTGGCCCGGCGCTTCGCCGACGGCGAGATAGACCCGCGGGACGTCTACCAGGTCCCACGCGAGGACTACTTCGCGAAGCTCGACGAGTTGACCGGGTGACCGTCGGACTGAGCGGGCGGCTGTCGGCCTGAGCAGGTAACCGTCGAACTGACCGGACGACCGCCGAACTGACCTGACGGCCGTCGGAGTGATGTGGAACGCCTGATTCTGTCGCGTGTTCCCAGGTTCGGTCCAGTGACAGGAAAACGATTTTTGCGACCCAGCATGTACGTTTTCTGATGGCATTCCCGATCACGCTCGGCGTCGGTTCACTCCCGCCGGTGGAACGGCTCGTCTCGCTGGGAATCGTCCTTGTCGCCTGTGGAATCATCGCCGCACGGTTCTGGTTCTCTTTTGCAGTCCTTCGTGCTATCTCGTCCGGGGGAGACACCCAGCCACCGGAATCGAAGGTCAACTGTTCGGCGTGTGGGACCCGGAACGCCGGGTCCCGAACGGAGTGTCGGACCTGTGGCGAACCGTTACCCACCGAGTAGCATGTGCAATCCGGCGGCTCCTCCCTGACGCGCACAGAAACGCTATCAGCTGGCTGTCACTCGACACCACCCCAAACCGACGGGAAGCGCTTAACCGCGGCGGGAGTGTACGACGCGACATGTCCAAAGTCACGCTCATCGGGGCTCGCCTCGCACACGCCAGCCAGGAGTTCGTCTACCAGGGCGAGTCGAGTGCCTGTGAGGGCTGTCCCTATCGAGGGCAGTGCCTCAACCTCACCGAGGGGGTGAAGTATCAGGTCATCGAGCCACGGGAGAACGCCCAGACGCTGGAGTGTGCGGTCCACGACGAGGGCGTCCGGGCGGTCGAGGTCGAGCCGGTCTCGGTCCGCGCGAACATCCCGGCGAAACACGCCTACGCCGGGAGCAAGGTGTCGCTCGCCGGGCCGTGCCCGCACACCGAGTGTCCGAGCCACGAGTTCTGTGTCCCGGACGGGGCCGACTTCGACGAGGAGTACCGCATCAGCGAGGTCGTCGGTGACCCGCCCCACGACTACTGCTACCTCGACCGGGAGCTGACGATGGTCGAGTTCGACGCGCCCGACGAATGACCGACCAGCCCGACGCCGAAGACGGGTCGGAGAGACCGGAGACCCAGCCCGACACCGAGCCCGACACAGACCTGGCCGCCGACCTCGCGACCCAGGACCCGACTCCGGCCATCGCGGTGCTCGCCGAGGGCCTCCGGCCCATGCTCGACCTGGCGACCAGTGCGACGGGGGGCCTGGGGCTGCCCGAGCCGGCCGTCCTCGCCGACGACGTCTGCTCGCTCCCGCCCGAGGAGCGCTTTCGCGAGTCGGCGTCTCGCTACGCGAACCGGTTCGGGATGGGCGGATTGACAGACCCCGACAGTCTCGACGCGCTGGCGGCCGACCTGCCCCTCACCGACCCGGTCCAGACCGGCGTCCGAACGGTGGTCCGCAACGCGGGCCGCTGGCAGGGACAGCTGCTCGCCCAGCTCCTCGCCGAGCCCGACGACCCCGGGCCGTACCTCGCGCTCGTGATGCTGCTGGAACGCCTCGAACGGACCGCGCTGGCTGTCCAGACACGTCAGGAGGGCGGTGCGGGGGCCGAAGGCAGTGCGAGGGCCGATGACGACGAGACGCTCCCGCACCTGCTCTCGACGGAACTCGCCATCCTCGCCCGACTTGTCCGGCTCGTCACCGACGAGGACGCGACGGTCGACGACGAGGTGTACCTCGACGCAGCACTGGCGAGTTATCACCTTGAAGCTGCCACGGGGACCGCCCCGGAAGCGGACCCACGGGAGAAATCGGCCGACGAGCGCCGTCGTATCGTCCACCTGCAGGGGGCGATGCTCGCGGTGGACACGCTGGACCTGCCGGCCGACCAGGTCGCGGAACTGACCGGCGTCGACCCGTCACTGGTGCTCGCGGCGGTCGGTCGCCGCGACGAGAGTCACCGCGACGACAGCTGACCGACCATCCCGACCTTCTCGGCGGAGTAACCGAACACGTCCTCGTAGCCGTAGGCGGAGAGCAACACCGGGTAGAAGTCGTCCGCTGCGACCTGTGACTCGCCGTCGACCGCGGCGAACGCCTCGCCCGATTCGACGCGGTGGAAGTTCGGGACGAACACCTCGTACTCCTCGGCTGCCGCCTTCGGCACGCGTTCCGTGAGCCGGTAGATTGGGACGCGGCGGGGTGGAATCGTCCCCGGGAGGACGCCCGTCGCGGTCAGGAAGGACTCGGTCAGGTGGACCGCGTTCCGCTTTGCGTCCTCGCTCCCCTGGAGGCCGCACTCGACCTCGATGGTCTGGGGCACCGAGTTGAACACCCGGCCCTCGACGTACCGGCCCGTCTCGACGATGGCGGTGATGGGGAGCTGGGGGCAGATATCCCTGACCAGGTCGTCGACGCCGTCGACCACCGCGAACGGTTCGTCGTGCGACTGTGTGGAGTGCAAGGCGAGCACGCGACACCCGGTGAGCTCGTGTGCGAGGTCGTACGCGAGTCGCTTCTCGTGGGTCTCGCCGTCGGGGTAGCCGGGGAACGACCGGTTCAGGTCAGCTTCGACGTAACGAACGCCGCGCTCGACCGCTTCCTCGTTCGCGATGACGAACTTCACCGGTCGCTCTACGTCCGGGTCGCGCTCGAGCAACGTTTCGACGGCGTGGACCCCGCAGGGTTCGTCGCCGTGGACGCCCGCGACGACTGCGACCTCCGGCGTTCCCTCACCCAGCACTGAGACCTTCATCGGCCTTCTTGGTCCGGTCCGACCGCTGAAAAGGATTCGGACTCTCGATGGAATCCCATGACAAATCTCTATACTGCCACGTGACGTATCTCATTCTGGAGCCTGTCTGATGTCCCTCTCACAGATATTAGAGACGATGCGGTCACGTCGCAAGACGATGACAGTGTACGCATCCGAGCCGATGGCGGACCTCGACCTCGCGTTCGAGGCACGGAACGTGAGCCTCCGCTACGAACCGCTGCCGGAGGGGGACCAGGAGGGGTTCATCGTCGTGAGCGACGACGACGGGTACATCGGGAGCGTCGGCCTCGGTGCGGTGGCCGAACTCGTCTCACCAGAGAGCAGTCGGGGACTGAGCACCCAGCACCGGAACTCGGCGTTCCAGTGCCTGCTGGAACTGCTGGACGACACGGTGTTCCGGTCGCTCTCGAAGCGCCAGTTGCTCGCTGCCTCCCGCGAGATCGAGGACCGGGCGTGGCGCGTCGGCCGCGGTGAACTCCACACCGGATTCCAGAACCTCGGCGCGATGAAAGACCAGGTCCCGGTGTACGAGAAACTGGGCAGACGTGGCGACCTCTCGATTCACGTGTACGGCCTGCCGGACTGGATGCCGGATTCGATGACCGACGTCTGGTTCTACCCGGTCGAGTCCATGGAGATCGGCCGGTACTGGTTCGTGGTCTACGACGGCGGCGGGGACGACCTGAACGCGTGTGCCCTGCTCGCCGAGGAGACGGCCCCCGGCGAGTTCGAGGGGTTCTGGACCTACGACCCGACCGTCGTCGCAGACATCAAGCTGCACGTCAGTCGGCGGTACGGCCCCGCGAAGTCGCCCTGACCTGTTACTGTAGAATATCCAATACGAACCGCGACGAGCCACAGCCAGGGGAAACCTGAACGGAGTCCAACCTTTATTACTCGTGTCGAAAAGGTGTAACGCAAGATGGATGCGACGACTGGACCGGGAGGACCGCAGTAATGTCACGCGAGGACAAGGAAGGGCGATTCGACGGGGGAGACGGCGACGGACTCGGCGCGGACATCGGTGACCAGGCGGCGGCAGTGGGGGAAGCCGTGACGGACCTCGCACCGACACGACGACTGTTACTCGCGACGCTCGGAGCTGGAACTGCCGGGGCAGCACTGGGCAAGTTCGGGGTACCCAACCTGGCGTCGGTCGCGGCCGGTGGCGTCGAGGTCCCACCGCCGAGTGGTGCGGCGAGTCCCCCGGACCATCACGACCCAAGCGACATCGAGGCGCTCGTTTCCGAGGACCAGGTGACCCACCGCGCAACGCGAGACGGGTCCTGGCACGACCCGGCGACGTGGGGCGGGTCGGTCCCCGATGACTTCGCTCGGGCACAGATTCCGGCCGACGTGACGGTCACGCTTGCGGGGGACTCGACGGCCCGGATGAAGACGCTCAGGGTCGACGGCGCGCTTGCGTTCCATCCGGAGAAGGACAGCCATCTCCGGGCCGAGACGGTGGTCACGATGCCCGAGAGCGTCCTGCAGATCGGCCGGAAATCGCGGCCCATCGCCCGCGAGTCGGAAGCACGACTCACCTTCGTCGACCTCGGCCCCATCGACGAGGACTGGGACCCGAATCGCCTGAGCACCGGCCTACTGGCGCTCGGCGAGGTCCGGGTCCACGGCACCGAGAAGACGACGTGGAGCGAACTGGGGAGTGCGCCGACGCCCGGCGATAGCTCGCTCGAACTACCCGAGGCACCGACGAACTGGGACGAGGGTGACCGACTCGTGGTGGCTGGAATGGACCCGATGGCGAACGAGGACGAGGAGGTGTTCGTCACCGGTGTCTCGGGCTCGACAGTCGAACTCGACCGCACCCTCAAGTACGACCACAGCCCGCCGAAATCCGACCTCTCGGCGTACGTCCAGAACCTCGACCGGAACGTCCAGTTCGTCTCCGAGAACGAGGCCATCCCGCGGCGCGGGCACACCATGTTCATGTCCCGGAACGTGGCGGTCCACTACGCCGGCCTGTACGGCCTCGGCCGGACCGACAAGTCCTACGCCTTCACGAACCCCATCCACGGGAAACCCCCGGAGGACGTGGACCCGAACCCCCGCGCGAGGTACGCCCTGCACTTCCACAAAACCGGCATCGACACCGAGGAACCGCATACCGTGAAGGGCGTCGCGGTCCGGGGCAGCCCCGGCTGGGGTGTCGTCAACCACCACAGCTACGCCGAGGTCACGGACTCGGTCACCTACGACGTGTTCGGCGCAGGATTCGTCGCCGAGGCCGGGAACGAGCGGGGCTCGTTCGTCGGGAACTTCGCCCTGCGTTCCGAGGGCAGCGGCGACCTGCCCGACTCCCGTGACTTCGACATGGGCGACGACGACCCGGGCGACGTGGACGACTTCGGCCACGGCGGCCACGGCTTCTGGTTCCAGGGGCCGTCACTCACCATCGAGGACAACGTCGCGGCCGGCCACCGTCACCACGGCTTCGTCTTCTGGAACCGGCCACTCATCGACCGAGAGTTGCGTCCGGGCGAGGAGATTCACGACCGGCGCGGGACGGTCGCGAACTTCCCCCTGAAGTTCGTGGACGACGAGCAGATGCCCCACCTCGTGGAGTCCGACCACACGTACGACGGGAAGGTCTCCTCGGCGTACGTCCCCATCCAGTCGTTCCGGAACAACACGACGTTCGCCTCCGGCGGTGGTCTCGACATCTCGCGCCACCAGTTCGGCTGGGACCACGAGCGCTTCGAGGACTACAGCGTCATCGAGGGCTTCACCGCGTTCAACGTCGGGCCACTCGTCCGGTCCTGGGGCCGGGTCGCCTCGCCCGACCACGGCAACGCCGAGGGCGGGAACAACGGGCTCTCGATTCGCTACAGTCACAACCTTCGGGTGAAAGACGCCCGGCTGGTCTGGGGTCGCGGCCGGGAGGCCACGAAGCGCGCCGTCGACGACGAGCAGGCCGAGAAACACCCCGAGTCGCTCAACAGCGTGGGCATCAACCGGAACACGCCCTACCCCTTCCACGTCGTCTTCGAGGGCCTCGACGTGGAGGGCTGGAAGATCGGCGCGAGACCCCTGCCGCGAGGTATCACGGTCTACCGTGACAGCCGGTTCGCCAACGACGTCAACGTCAGCGTCGAGGACGGCCATCCGCACCCGGCGCGGCGAATCAAGCTGGAGAACTGCACCTTCGAGCGTGGCGGGAAGGGCAACTTGCGCGTCGGCCTGGACGAACCCGACGACCGCGGCGCGGACGAGGTGTTCGACGACGACGGGGGCGTCGTCATGGACGGTCGGCCGGTGTACTACGAGGCCCAGCGCCCCGACCACGTTCCCATTCCCGACCAGAAAACGGTCGACCAGCTCGGCGCGGACGACCTGAAAGAACTGGCGGGCACCGACGCCGGGAACCTCGTCGGGAAGACCAACCGCCAGCTCTACGACCAGTACGGCATCGCGGTCAAAGGCCGCCCGATGCCGGACGACGCTGTCGCAGATGAGCGCGTCTCCGGCGGCTATCTCGCCTCGCCACCACCGAGCCCGCCGCGAGAGGTCTGGTTCGAGGCCGAGGAGACGACGGTTCGCGCACCCTTCGAGACGAAGTCCGACCCCAACGCCTCCGGCGACAGCTACGTCGTCGCTGGCGGGGTCGACAGCAGCCACGAGCCGCCCAGCGAGGGCCACCTCACCTACGACTTCGAGGTGCAAGGTGGCGAGTACGAGGTGTACGCGAGAGCCCACCGACCCAGCGACGAGGACGACTCGTTCTGGGTTCGCATGGACGACGGCGACTGGATTCGCTGGGGCGGCGTCGGTGGCGAGCGCGACTTCGCCTGGGAGCGCGTCCCCGAACCAGAGACCGACGACTGGTCCGACCACCGCCAGTTCTCGCTCTCGGAGGGCAGCCACACCTTCACGGTGGCCTTCCGGGAGGACGGCGCACAGCTCGACAAGCTGTTCGTGTCGGGGAGGGGCAGGACGCCCATCGGCTACGGCGAGTAGAGCAGGAGAGAACTCGCGGGTTCAGGGACCGTGTTCGGTCAACTCGGCGTACTCGTAATCTACTTCCCTGACCTCGGGACGCTCCCCGTCGAGACGGATGCGCCAGCCGTCGAGTTCCGAAGGCTCGGTCAGTGCGTTCGTGAGGACGGTCCGAATCTCGCGCAGGTCCACCCCGTAGTAGTCACCCGGCAAGCCGTGGAAGTACTGGAGGGCGGTGCGAAACAGCGAGCGCATCCCGTCGTCGTCCTCGAAGTCGTAGTGCTTGTACGCCCCCGCGGCGACCTGCACCATCCCGTGGAGGAACATGCTCTCGGCGTTGCCTCTGCCGTAGTTGTACCACTCGTCCTCGAAGCAGTCGTGGGACTCGTGGAACTCGCCGGCGTTGTAGAGGCGAACCCCGTGGACCAGGGCGCGCCGGAGCGTGTCGTGCTCCCAGCGTTCCTGCTCCGGGAGCCAGCCGGTCGGGGTGCCCTGCGTGGGGGGACCGACGGTCGGGTCGGTCGTGTGCTCGTCCATCTGGTCGATGGTTCGGCTGGCAGGCTGGTCAATCCATCGCTGCTGTGGGGCCGCCTACTCGCCCAGTTCTGCGACGAGCTCGCGAGCGCGACTCGCCCGAACGTCGTCCTCGGCGACCATCCGGGCGGCGACCTCGTCGACGAGGTCTTCGGGGGCCCCGGCCTCGGCGGCGACGTTCTTCGCGTGGAGTTTCATGTGACCGGTCTGGATGCCTTCGTCCGCGAGTGCCCGCATACTGGCGATGTTCTCCGCGAGCCCGACCGCGGCGAAGATACCCGCGAGTTCGTCGCCGGTCTCGACGTCGAGGAGCTCCATCGCGGCGTTGGCGGTCGGGTGCGCCCTGGTCGCCCCGCCGACGACACCCACCTGGACGGGGACCTCGATACTGCACGCGAGGTTGCCGTCGGCATCGACCTCGAACGTCGTGAGTGGCCCGTAGCCGTCACGTGCGGCGTAGGCGTGCGCACCGGCCTCGATGGCCCGCCAGTCGTTCATCGTCGCGAGTGCGAGGCTGTCCATCCCGTTGAGCACGCCCTTGTTGTGCGTGGCGGCCCGGTACGGGTCGGCGGCAGCGAACGCCCAGGCGTCGACGATGCGGTCCCTGACCTGCTCGCCAGACCGGTCCGTGTCGTCGCGGTCGAGAGCTTCGGGCGGAATCGTACACCGGGCCCGGGCGAGCCGACGGTCGGCAAGGTTCGACAGAATCCTGAGGACGACCTCACCACCGGTCAGGTCCGCGATGGTCGGCGCGACCCCTTCGGCCATCGTGTTGACGGCGTTCGCGCCCATCGCGTCCTGCGTGTTCACGAGCAGGTGGACGACCAGCATCTCGCCGGTCGGCGTGTCGAGGGCGCGGGCGGTCACCTCCTCGCAGCCGCCGCCGTGGGAGACGAGGACGCCCTGGTCGTTCGCTTCGGCCCGGATATCGCCGGCGTGTTCGAGGACCCGCGCTCTGGCGGCGTGTGGGTCCTCGACGTCGGTCACCTGGATCTGGCCAGTCATGTAGGGGCCGGTGACCGAGGTCGAGAACCCGCCTTCGGAACGCGCGAGCTTCGCCCCGTGCGCCGCGGCGGCGACCACACTGCTCTCCTCCGTCGCCATCGGAATCAGGCGGTCGGTCCCGTCGATGCGGAAGTTCGTCGCGACGCTGAGGGGGTAGGCGATGGTCGAGACGACGTTCTCGGAGAGCTGGTCGGCGGTGGCGAGCCCCGACGTGGATTCGAGGGCGTCGCGTGCCGTCTCGGAGAGGTCACATCGCGCCGCGAGCACGTCGAGTCGCTCGGCCGGCGGGAGTTCGTAGAAGCCGGGAATACGGGAGTCCATGCCTCGTGATTCCCAACTGAAGAGTATAGTCCATTTGGTTGGCAGGAACTGGACCGGCTGCTGTGCCATTTCGTATCACGAGAAAGATATTTCATCTCGACACGTCTGGTGCGACATGACCTACGCTATCGTGACCACGCTCACTGGCGAGTGCGCTGAGGAGGTAGAGCGCCTCTGGCGCGACCTTCACGACCGGTTCGGACTCGCGAGAACCTCCCCGGTACCGCCGCACTGTTCCTACCACGGTGCCGTCGAGTACGGCGACGACCTCGACGAGAGCCTCTCGCGGGTCGCCGAAGCGTTCGACCCCTTCGTCGTCCAGACCGCCGGTATCGGTGTGTTCCCCGGTGACTCGCCCGTCGTCCACGTCCCGGTCGTCCGGACCGACGAGCTCTCGCTGGTCCAGCAGACCATCTTCGACACGGTCGTCGGAGCCGCGGAGTCTCCCAACACCTACTACCGACCATCGGTGTGGCAACCCCACGTCACCCTCGCACACGGGGACCTCACGCCAGCAGAGCTCGGTTCCGTGGTCGCGTTCCTGAACGACCGCGCCCCCTCCCTCTCGTTCGTGGCCGACGAACTCGCCGTCGTCGACACCGACGAATCCGGTGACTGTGTGGTCGCCCGCTTCGCCCTCGGTGGATAATCCTGCCCCGGTTCGCAACGTTTTAACGCCCCGACAGCACAGTTACGGATGCGTGCGAGGGTAGCCAAGCCTGGAAACGGCGGCGGACTCAAGATCCGCTCCTGTAGAGGTCCAAGGGTTCAAATCCCTTCCCTCGCATGTCTGGCGCGACCGAAAGAGAGCGCCCGACTGCGAACGGAAGGGTTTGAGCCGGGGAGCAACTCGTTGCGACCGAGGTTCAAATCCCTTCCCTCGCATGGCTGCGGGAAACCGCAAGACATGCGCGGCAAGACGGAGCGTCTTGCCCTCGCAAACTTCTGATACCGAAAATTCGAGTAGCGACCGCGTCAGAATCCGCGTTCTTTCTCGTCGTCGTCACCCACGAACGGGTTGTTGTCCGAGTAGCTGGGGCCGTCGTCCGTCGTTCCGCCGAACTTCCAGCGGAGCGCGAGCATGAACACGATGGCGAGGGCGAACAGCCCGACCTGGATGGGTTCGACCATAGCCGGAGATGGCCGGTCGAGGGGCAAAAGCGTTGTTCTGTCCGGGAGTGTCAGTTCCGTCGCATCCGTTCGGTGAGCGTGACCCTGCCGTCGCCGTCGGCGTCCATTGAGCCGGGGTCCATCCCACCGCTGTCGGTGTACTCCACGTCGGGGTCGGGTCGCTCGCCCTGGTTCAGTCGGGCGAGTTTCTGCCAGAGCATCACCAGGATACCGACCAGACAGAGGAGGAAGAACAGCTCGGCGTAGAGGCCAACCATGGTTATTCACTCTCTATCTGGTAGATAAAGTTTCTTGCCGCGTGTTCGAAATCGGAGAGTATTTTCGTCCGGCTGCCCGGAGTGTGGGCATGACCGAGTACGCAGACCGGGTTCGCGTGGCCGAGGCGGCCGCGCGAGCCGGCGCAGACGTTGCGGCCGGGGGGTTCCGGACCGGCATCGCCATCGAGGAGAAGGGCCAGAAGACGGACGTGGTTACGCAGGCGGACCGGGACGCCCAGCGGGCCGTCATCGAGCACATCCGCCAGGAGTTCCCCGACGACGCAATCGTCGGCGAGGAGGACGACGAGTTGAAGGCGGTTCCCGAATCGGGGCCGGTCTGGGTCATCGACCCCATCGACGGGACGAACAACTACGTTCGGGACATCCCGGTGTGGGTGACGAGCGTCGCGGCGGTGGTCGACGGCGAGCCCGTCGCGGCCGCGAACGCGATGCCGGCGCTCGGGGACTACTACACGGCCGGGCCCGACGGGGCGTTCCTGAACGGGAACGAACTCGCGGTGAGCGAGAAGACGGACCTCGACCGGTTCGTCATCTGCCCGACCATCTGGTGGGACTACGACCGTCGGGACGAGTACAGCCGGGCGTGTGAGGTCATCGTCGAGCGCTTCGGCGACATGCGGCGGTTCGGCTGCGCCCAGGCCGTCCTCGGGATGGTCGCGGCGGGTTCGCTGGAGGCGACCATCACCAACGTCGAGGTGAATCCCTGGGACACCGTCGCCGGGGTGTATCTGGTGCGGCAGGCCGGCGGCACCGTGACCGATCTGGAGGGAGAGCGCTGGACCCACGAGAGCCAGGGGCTGGTCGCCTCGAACGGGACGCGACACGACGCAGTGCTGGAGGCGGCACAAGAGATCGAGCAGATTCGGACTGCGTGACGACGGTTGCGGTGGGTAGCGGACAGGTCCGCTCGCGCTGGTGGCAATGGGACCGCAACCGCACCGCCCCGCAGCCACGCCCTCCCCAGCCGACTCCCTGCGCTCCGTTCCGTTACACTCCACTTCGCTCCGGTCGTCCCTCGCACAGCCGCCTCGTGGCTTCACTGGCGTTCAGCACCCTCGACGGCGCGCGCCACCCGGCCAGAATCCACACGCGGAACCGCCGCAAGTACGGTCCCTTATGACCCTGGGGTGTCTCCCCACGCGCATGGAACTCGACGAGACGGACCGCCACATCCTCCGCATCCTCCAGGAGAACGCGCGGACCACCTTCAGCGAGATCGCCCGACGCATCGACATGTCGAGCGCGACCGTCCACGACCGGGTCGGGCGGCTGGAGGAGGCCGGCGTCATCGAGGGCTATCACGCGAAACTGGACCCGAAGGCCATCGGTCTCGGTATCTCGGCTATCATCGGCCTGCGGGTCGAGCAGGGTCGTGAGAAGGACACGCTCCAGCGCCTGCAGGACATCGAGGGCGTGCAGGAGGTCCACCTGACGACGGGCGAGTGGGACGTGATGGCCCGGGTGTATGCGGCGGACGCGGACGCCCTCCGTGAGCTGATGTTCGACCGCATCGCCCAGATGGACGGGTTCGCGCGGTCACAGACGATGGTCATCCTGGGGACGCCCCACGAGTCCGAGGAACTGCCGCTCTGAGAAACCGGGCGACGTGGGGACGTTCGCGTAGCCGTGGCGCACGAGACCAGAAGGGTAATGCCGAATCGCCCCCGCGATGGGCATATGAGTGACGTGATAGAACGTATCGGCATCGGGCGCGCCTGGGCCGCGTCGGTCGCCCTGCTCGCCGCGGTGTTCGGGCTCGGGTCGATACTGTTCACGAGGACGGTGTACGCCAACTTCGTCTGGCACTACTTCTGGGGTCCCGTCTACGCCGACGCGAAGGGCTGGAGCTGTGCGGCCTGGGCGAACGGCGAGCAGATTCAGCCACAGAGCTGTACGAACGTCCCGGCCGGGATGGGACCGGTCGCCGAGCCGGGCTACACGGTGGTCTCCGAGATCGGGTACGCGGTCATCCTGCTGGTGATGCTGGTCGGGGTCGCCTTGCTCCTCAAACAGCTTCGCATCGAGCGCTACCGGGCGATGTTCTACGGCCTGTTCCCGTTCATGTTCTTCGGCGGGGCACTCCGGGTCGTCGAGGACGTGAACAACCGCGCCGCACAGGTCCGCGCTGACGAAATCGCGAGTGGGGTCAGCCCCGCCGAGGCGACGGGTGTCCTCATCGACTACCCGCTCAATTCCTTCCTCATCAGTCCCATCATCTACTTCACCGTCTTCTTCGTCGCGCTGGGGGCGCTGGTGCTGGCGGTCTATCTCTCGCGGAACGTCATCGAGCAAACCTACGAGTACCCACTGTTCGTCATCGCGAGCGCGATTCTGGCCGTGACGCTCGGTTATCTCGGCTGGGCGTCGCTCACCAAGGAGTTCGTCTACTTCTACCCGCAGGTGCTCGTGGTCGTGCTGGTCGGGGCGACCATCTCGACGGCGGTCGTCTGGTACCTCATCGAGACGTTCAAGCCCGGCATCAACCGCGGCACTGGCCTGATGGGTGTGGTCATCCTCTGGGCGCATTCCATCGACGGCGTCGCGAACGTCGTCGGCCTCGACTGGATGACGTTCCTGACGGGCCAGGCGAACCTCGTCGGGAAGCACCCGGTCAACCGGTTCATCGTCGATATCTCGGGTGGAATCCTCCCGGCGTACCTCGACGCGTTCCCGTTCCTCATCGTGAAGCTGGTCGCGGCGACGTTCGTCATCTACGTCTTCGACGACGTGGTGTTCGAGGACAGCCCGCGCTTCACTGTGATGTTGCTCGTCGCAATCGTCGCGGTCGGCCTCGGACCGGGGACGCGTGACATGCTTCGGGCGGCGCTGTACGTCTGAACGGTTACTGTTTCGACTACAGGGCGTCGAGCGTGTTCCGCGGGAAGTACCGGCCGCCGCAGTTCGCACATTCTGCGACCTCGAGTGGGTCGGTCGTCTCTACACCGATCGTCTCTGGAGAGACGTGTGACCGTGTCAACGAACCGCCGCATGTTGCGCAGCCGAGATCGAACTCCGAGACGACGTGCTCCCCATCCTTGGATAGCTCTGTCATGTTAGTAATTGGCACACCAATCGTACCTTTGGACCCGGCCTGCTTAAAGTTACTCTTCGCCGAGTTATCGTTCTCGAAACCGGAACGATTCCTCAGGGATACGGGTGGTGTCGCCGGTTCAGCCGCGGGTCGAAACCGAGCGACTCGGGGACCGACTCCGCACGCTTGCCGAAGGCGGGCTGGTCGGTGAACAGCGGCTGGGCACCGGGCACGACGACGCGGACGGCCTCGAAGCCAGCCTGGGCCACGTCTGGCGGCGTGAGCCGGACGGCGTAGGGCGTCAGGTCCGCGTCGGTGACGCGGCCGACGAGTTCGTCGACGGCCTCGGCACCGGTCGCCGGGTCGTCCGGGCCGACACTCGTCGCCGGGACCGGCCCGCCGGCATCGAGGAAGTCAGCGGCCGCCGAGGGGAAGTCTGCGAAGGCCGCGATGGCACCCGGTTCGTCCGTCGACTTCGAACGACCCATCGACCGCAGTTCCATCCAGTTCTGGAGCGCCTCGGCGAGCCCCGAGCGTGCCGCATCGACCGGGTCCAGTGCCGCCCCGGAGCCGACCGCGAACGCCGGCCAGTCACCGTTCTCGCGGTGGACCGCCACCGCGACGACCGGCACATCCACGTCCTGCGTGACCAGCAGAGCGGTCGTCCGGAGCCCCTCGGACCGGGCCCGCCGGGCGAGCGTCTGGTAGGCCTCGTCGTCGACGCGGAGTTCCAGCGGTTCGAACGTCGAGTACCACGCGAGCATCGTCGCGTCGCGCTCGATGACCTCGGTCAGCCCGGAGACCAGCGCGTCCGCTCCCGAGCTGCCGAGCCCGAGGCCGGTCGTGATGGCGTCGGTGTAGCGCTCCTCCGGCGGCGGGAACTGCACGATTTCGGCCGGCAGTGGCGTCTCCTCCTCCGTGGCCAGGTTCTCGCCCATCACCCACGGAATCGGCTCCTCGGGGTCGACCGCGGGCGCATCGTCCCGCCGGACGACGGCATCGGGGGCGACCCCACCCTCGACCATCGCGGGGGGCATCGACTGGAACTCGCTGTTGCGATACACCGCCGAGGAGTAGCGTTCGAGCGCCTCGCCGACGGCCTTCATGAACGCGGCGTTCCAGTCGTCGTCGACGCCGGCAGCCTGCTTCGGCGCGCTGGCGTCGCTGAAGACGCTGGTCTCCGAGTTCGTCGCGAGGTAGTACGGCGCGGGGAACGACTCCACCTCGCCGATGTCGCTGACGAGGCCGACCCGCGGGTCGAGCGTCTGCTCGGCCCGGCCGACCGCGTCGTCCAGACTCACGTCCTCGTGGTCCCGGCGGATGGTCCGGTCGCGGCTCACACAGCAACCGGGCACGGGGAGGAACGAGCGGTTCTGGTGCGGGAGTTCGTGAACCGCGCCCACGATGTCGCCCTCCTCGGAGAGGAACCCGACCGCCTGCCGCCCGGCGACGGCACCCGCGAGTCTCGCGGTCGGTGCGTCCACGTCCCCCTCGTCGGTCTCGCGGGCGTTCGCGGCGACTCGCGCCCGAAGACAGTCGTAACAGCCACGCCCGGATTCGAGGCCGGTGACGGCGGCGTCGACGCCCGACACGGGCGCGCCACCGATGCCACCGAGCTCGACAGCCAGCCACGGCCCGTCCGCCACCTCGTTCACCGTCTCGAACGACTCGTCACCGACCGGCCCGACGACGATGCCGAGGTCGCCACCGTCGACAGCTCCGGCCTCGACCCGCTCGGACTCGGCGTCCGTGTCGGCCAGCGCCGCCACCACGGCCTCGGCCGCCGGTCCGTCACCTGCGATACGTACGTTCATGCCACAGCGTGGTCGGGGCGGGGAGAAAAGTGCGACGCTACAGGCCGACTGCGGTCCGGACGTCGGTCACGTCGGTGAGTCCAGCCCAGTCCAGGTCGGGACAGTCCGGGTCGGCTCCCCCGTACCGACTGCGGTCGTACCAGGCGTCCGAGCACGTCACCAGACTGGTGGCGAACGCGTTCCCCACTTCGGCGTCCCTGACGACGCGTTCGTAGCCGAGTCCGGCGGCCATCGCACTCACATCGTAGAAGGCGTCGGCGGCGAGCTGGGCCGTCAGCCGGGCGTTGGTGAACACCGCGCCGGCGAGGTCGGCGTCCGCACCGCCCGCCAGGAGCTGCCGCCCACGTGTCAACTGCTGGGACGACGCGACCACGTTCTCCTGTCCCCGATGGTACTGCTCGACCAGTTCCTGGCGACGGTCGGGTGGTGCCGACCGTCGACTCGCCAGCGAGGCGGCCATCGCGACCGCTCCCGCCAGTACCCCCCGTCGACCGATACGTTTCATACTCGCAGATACGGTGCGAGGTGGCTTCAGATGTGCTCCTCTTCGAGCACCCAGCCGAGGGCCCGCTTGTAGTACGTGAACATCTGTTTCACACCCTCGTGTTTCATGTCCTCGTCGTCGAGCTGGTCCTTGAGGAACTCGTACTGCTCGCGGATCTCGGCTTCGTCGCGCATACCTCCCTCTGGGTCCTCTGGCCAGAAGTGTGTTTCTTCCGTCACCCCAGTGCACGAACCACCATGGGCTGTCCCGCCCCACGTTGATACGGCGGGCAGCCGTACCGGCACACGCATGAGCTACACGAAAGCGGGCATCGACGACGTGGACTCGGTGATGGACGAGCAGTACGGCGGGATGTGGTTCCTCCGTGACGCCCTCGACGCCGAGCACGTCGGCGTGACCATCATGGAGATGGAACCGGGCTGCAAGGGCAAGGAACACGACCACTCTCACGACGGGCAAGAGGAGGTGTACGTCGTGGTCGCAGGCAGCGTGGACGTGGTCCTCGCCGACGAGACGGTCACCGTCGGTGAGGACGAGGCGCTTCGGGTCTCTGCGGCGGAGACACGCCAGCTGACGAACCCCTACGACGACGTCGCAAAGCTGGTCCTCGTGGGGGCTGGCGGCGACTGACGGACCGACGCCATCCTCGCGTCGCGACCCGCGAGCGGAACCGTCAAACGCCTCGCACCAGTAGGCAGGCACATGATATCCAACCTCGCCGCAGGCGTGCAGGCGTTCACGAGCAACGTCTTCCTCGTCTCGGGCGACCGCCGCGTCCTGGTCGACGCGGGCGCGAACTTCGACGTGGTCTCGAAGATAGAGGAGCGTGGCGGCATCGACGCCGTCGTGATGACCCACACCCATCCCGACCACGTGGGAAACCTCGCCGACGTGAAGGAGGCCTTCGGCGTCGAGGCGTGGGGCTTCGACACCGACCAGCCCGGCATCGACCACGCCATCGCCGACGGCGAGCTGGTGACAATCGGTGACCACGAGTACGAGGCGCTGCACACGCCCGGACACAAGAACGACCACCTCTGCTTCTACAGCGACGAGGCGGGCGTGCTGTTCGCGGGCGACCTCATCTTCCAGAACGGCAGCTTCGGCCGAACCGACCTCGAGGAGGGCGACCACGGCGCGCTCATCGAGAGCATCGAGCGCGTGAAAGAGCGGGTCGACGAGGAGTTCGAGGAGATGCACGTCGGCCACGGCCCGTCCGTGACGAACGAGCCGTACGGCCACGTCGACGCCGCCCTGCAGATGGCCTCCTCGGCGTTCCGACGGTAGGGCAGGAGCGGACTGGAGAACAGGCGAATCAGGAGAGCGCGGCGGTCACGACTGCCTCGTAGGCCACCTCGTACGCGTCGGCGACTCGTTCCGGGTCGGCCCTGGCGTCGCTCCCGAGCGCGGGGAGCCCGACCGTCGCGAGCGGGTCACAGTACGAGACGACGTCCGAGACGCGCTCCTCCAGTTTTCCTTCGTGCGTGCTCCCGCCGACCACCGCACAGGCCTTCGCGTAGCGCTCGCCGCCGTACACCCGTGCGCGTTCGGGTTCGACCACCGCCACGGCGTCGAACGCAACGTCCTGGATGGGCAGCGCGATGTCGGCGTAGGACTCGACGACGGCCCGGTCACGGGACAGTATCTCCTCGCGGATTCTGTCGAAGGCCGTCGTGTGGCGGTCGGTCATCACCTCGTTCAGTTCAGCCAGCGTCTCGACCACGATGGCATCGTCGAGGGGGAGGTGCTCGCGGGCGCTCTCGGGGACGTCGGCGTTCGCGTTGACGACGTACTCGTCGCCCACCCGGTCGAGGACGAACCGCCGGTGGCTCGCGCCGAGCATCCCCGAGTCCGAGCCGGGCGAGGGTCGCCAGAGCCGATGGAGGGGGTTCACGTCCTCCGGGTCCGGGGACCCGGGGCTGGCGGCCGCGAGCCGTTTCGCGTCCTTTCCGTAGAGTCGGCCCTGCGCGACGGCTCGCTGGTAGTC
Organism: Haloarchaeobius sp. HME9146; assembly: GCF_025399835.1. NCBI lineage: Archaea > Methanobacteriati > Methanobacteriota > Halobacteria > Halobacteriales > Halorubellaceae > Haloarchaeobius > Haloarchaeobius sp. HME9146. The sequence goes on along the minus strand of NZ_JAODVR010000001.1, from coordinate 2,866,539 downwards.
GTCGTGGTCGAACCAGTAGTCGTTGCCGGCGCGGGGTTTGAAGCCGGTCGCGCCGACGTACTCGCACAGGCCGGTCGAGAACGTCGTCTTCCCGGCGTCGACGCGGGCGTCGCCGGCGACGAGCAGCCTCATTCCTTCAGGCCGTAGTAGCCGGGTTCGTCGTCGCTCCGCGGGGTCGCCACGACGAGGTCGTCGGCGTTGCGCATGACCCACGGGATGGCCCAGTCGAGCAGGATGTCCTCGGTGTCGCGGTCGAGGTCGGCGTCGGTGTCGAGCCCCTGCAGGAGTCGGGCGATCTCGTAGACGGTGTACATCTCGTCGTCGTCGAACAGTTCCTCGGGTGTGTAGAAGTCACACGGGTGGAGTTTCTCGAACTCCGACTTCGGGACGGGCATGGTCACGCGTAGGACGCTCCCGCCCCTAAACGGTCCGGTTGTTGGCCGACGCTGTGCGGGTCTGTCGCTGTGGAAGGGTGGTTATGAAGGGTGTGGGGACCTACTCGGGTGCAGCGGGTTCCCACGCCGTGCGCGCCGACGCCGTGACACGGGACAGCAGGATGACAGGTTGTGACATGGCAGTGTCGTGTGGAATCGCAGGGTCGTGTGGCATTGCAGTGGTGGTGTCTGGCCCGGCGGCGTGTAGACGAGGAGGGCTATCCCGCATAAAACTGTCGAGTAAAATATATTTTTATGGATGGAGCACGGGGGACGAGTCGGTGTGACTATGGTACCCATCCAGGGCGCTGTCCGCCGGTGTTGGTGGGTGCAAACCGGTCGCTGGTGGGTTGACGGTGGGGCGGGGGCTAACGGCCGAAGCACCTATCTATTACCGAACAATCATTAATGAACGATACATGAGTGGTTTGTTTACTATCGGGGGCGTCACGTACGGGCTCTACGACCTCGTGCTCGTCCTCTCGATCCTCGCCTCGGTGACCGCGGCGACGCTGGCCTGGCAGAACAGACACAAACCCATCGCTCGACCGCTGGTTGTGATGATGGTGTCGTCCATCGTCTGGGAGGTCGGGTCGCTGGTCTACCGGTACGGCGTCCTGAGCGGCTCCTACGAATTCGCCCTCCGGGGCTCTCAGTTTGTGTACCTGGGCATTCCCGTCGTGGTGGCGGCGTGGTTCGTGCTGGCGCTTCGCTACGCCGGTCGGGAGGACCTCGTCAACATCCGGTTGCTGGCCGTGCTCGCCATCGTCCCCATCGGGGTCAACGTCCTCGTCTGGACGGCCCCGATGCACTCGCTCTGGTGGAGCAACGTCCAGCCGGGCACCGACACCGTCATCCAGTACGGTGACGGCTACGGGATTCCGTACTACTTCCACTTCGCCTACGGCTACCTGCTCACGCTGGCGGGGGCCGTGCTCGTCTTCCGGCAGGTCTCGCGCTCGAAGTCGCTGTACCGCGGCCAGGCGTTCTCGATGGGCATCGCCGCCCTCACGCCGCTGGTCGGGAACGTCGCGTTCTTCGGGCTCACCGCCGCCGGGAGTTCGGTCCCGGACCTCACCCCGCTCGTCGGGTTCACTCGCGTCCCCGACTTCACGCCGGTCATGTTCGCCATCAGCGGCGTCGCCCTCGTCGCGGGCATCTTCCGGTTCGGGCTGACCGAGGTCGCGCCGGTCGCCCGCGCGACCGTCCTCGACAACATCACCGACGGCGTGTTCGTGCTCGACACCGACGACCAGTTCGTCGAGGTGAACCCTCGCGCCAAGGAGATACTGGGCGTCGCTGGCGAGCGGGTCGTCGGCCGGTCGCTGGCGGACGTGCTCGGCGACAACGAGGCGCTGTACGAGCGCTACGCCGACGCCGACGACCTGACCGAGGAGATCAGCCTCGACACCGCCGAGGGTCGGCGCTACTTCGAGATCGAGGTCTCACCACTCGCCTCCGAGAAGGGCCAGCGCGTCGGCCGCCTGTTCATCGTCAGGGACGTGACCGACCGCACCCACCGCGAGCAGGAACTCCAGCGCCAGAACGAGCAACTGGAGCGGTTCACGAGCATCGTGAGCCACGACCTTCGTCGACCGCTCGCGACCGCCGAGGAGAGCCTGGTCAGGGGGCTCCGACAGGGCGACCGCGGGGAACTCCGCAAGACGCGGCAGGCCCTGACCGACATGGACGCCATCGTCGAGGACATGATGACGCTGGCCCAGCAGGGCGAGAGCATCACCGGCGAGGACCAGGAGTTCCACCCACTCCGGGACGCCGCACGGGACGCCTGGAACAACCTCGACACCGGGAACGCCAGCCTGTCGGTGCAGGCGGACCAGTACGTCAGGGCGGACCGCAGACGGCTACTCCGGTTGTTCGAGAACCTGTTCGAAAATTCGGTCGAACACGGTGCGTCTGCCGACGGCGTCCAGATCCGCGTCGGCACCCTCGGCTCGGCCGAATCGCTCCTGCGCGCCGACGAGCAGGGGTTCTACGTCGAGGACGACGGCTCGGGGATTCCCATCGACGAGCGTGAACACGTCCTCGAGGCCGGCTACTCCGGAGACGACGGAACTGGCCTCGGACTGGCTATCGTCGCGTCCATCGCGGACGCCCACGGCTGGAGTGTCGCGGTCACCGAGAGTTCGGCTGGTGGTGCCCGCTTCGAGTTCACCGGTGCCGTGGTCGACTGACATGGCCGGCGAATCTAAGTGACGCTGTCGAGAACCCCCCGACGATGAACGTCTGGGCCGCGACCCCGCTCGGTCCGCTCTCGACGCTCCCACCCGTCGTCAGGTTCTCCCTCCAGGCGGTGTTCAGCGTCGGTATCCCCATCTCGCTCGTGGTCGCCGCCATCGCGTGGCGGAACCGGCCAGCAGCCGGTTCTCGCCCGTTGACGGTGTTCATGCTCTCGATGGCGCTGTGGTTCGCGACGGTTCTCGGCTCCTCGCTGGTCCCGGGAACCGGGCTCTCGCTGCTGTTGAGCAAACTGCTGTACGTCGCTGTCGTCACCATCATCCCCGCCTGGTACGCGCTCGTCCTGGAGTACACCGGCAAGGGGAACCGGCTGACGCGACCCAGAATCGGCCTGTTCGCGCTCGTCGGTGCCGTCGCGGTTGCCCTCGTGTTCGCGTATCCGGCAGTCGAGGTCTTCTGGACGGACGTGACCCCGGCAGCGGCCCTTCCTCCGGGCGAGACCGCCTCCATCAGCGGGCACCGGTTCAGCCACGGCCCCGGGTTCTGGGCGCTGTTCGCCTACGGGACTGCCCTGCTGGTTGCCGGGACGTACCACCTGCTTCGGTACCTCTACTACGCCCAGGACGTGTACCGCCGGCAGGGGCAGGCACTGGTCATCGCCGTCGCCGCGCCGTGGACCGCGAACGCGTTCTACATCACGGACCTGACGGCGTTCGACCCGACGCCCTTCGGCCTGTTCGCCTCCGGCCTCGCCTTCGCCTGGGCCATGTTCCAGTTCCGCTTTCTCGACCTCTCCCCGGTCGCCCGCGAGGCCGTCGTCGAGAACATGCGCGACGGGGTGTTCGTGCTCGACGAGGACGACCGACTCGTCGACATCAACGGGGCCGCCCGGGACATGCTCGACCTTCGGGGACAGTCCGTACTCGGGGACCGCCTCGACAGCGTGCTGGACGATTCCTACCAGCCCGTCGCGGCCGTCGCCGTCAGCGCCAGCGAGGACTCTCGGACGACCGTCGGTGTCGAGAACGAGTACGACACGCGCTACTTCGACGTGCAGGCCGCGCCACAGCGTGACGGCCGGGGCCGCGACGTAGGTCGCCTCTACCTGCTCCACGACATCACCGACCGAAAGGCCCGTGAGGAGGAACTCGAACGCCAGAACGAGCAACTGGAACGCTTCGCGAGCCTCGTCAGTCACGACCTCAGGAACCCCCTCAACGTCGCCGAGGGCTACGTGGAACTCGCCCGAGAGACGGGGAACGTCGCCCACCTCGACGAGGTGACCGTCTCCCACGACCGGATGCGGGACATCATCGACGACGTGCTCGCACTGGCCCGCGCCGGCCAGACCGTCGATGCGACCGAACCCGTCTCCCTGGCGTCGCTCGCCTGGGACGCCTGGGAGACCGTCGACACCGGGTCAGGGACGCTCGTCGTCGACGGCGACTGTTCGTTCCTCGCGGACCAACGCCAGTTGCGTCGGGCGCTGGAGAACCTGTTTCGAAATAGTGTGGAACATACCACACCCGGTGTGCAGGTCCGCATCGGGCCGCTCCCCGGAGACGAGCAGGGGTTCTACGTCGAGGATGACGGGCCGGGTATCCCCGAAGCCGAGCGCGAGCAGGTGCTCGAAGACGGCTACTCGACCAACGAGGAGGGGACCGGCCTCGGGCTCTCCATCGTCCGCAGCATCGTCGAGGGGCACGGCTGGTCACTCGTGGTGACCGACGGCCGTGATGGCGGTGCGCGATTCGAGGTCACGGGGACGGCGGCGGCTCACGGACGCGTCGCTCCCGAGGTCGACGACGACTAAAGAAAACGTGTGGTTGTACGACTCGTCGCTTACTCGAAGTGCGCCGTGCACTTCTCGTACTCTTCGGCGACCTTGTCCCAGTTCACGACGTCGAAGAAGCCCTCGATGAAGGAACCGCGGTCCGGACCGTAGTCGTAGTAGTAGGAGTGCTCCCAGACGTCGCAGGCGAGGATGGGGTGTGCGCCCCAGAGCGCGCCCTGGTCGTGCTTGTCGACCTTGACGTTGCGGAGCTGCTTGGCGACCGGGTCGTAGACGAGAAGCGCCCAGCCACCGGCGGCGGAGGCAGCAGCCTCGAATTCGCCCTTCCAGCCCTCGTAGGAGCCGAAGTCGGCCTCGATACGGTCACGGAGGTCACCCTCGGGCTCGTCGCCACCCTCCGGGGACATGTTCTCCCAGAAGAGGGTGTGGAGGTAGTGCCCACAGCCGTTGTGCGTCACGTTGCCGAGCGCACCGGCCGTCGACGAGTAGTCGCCGGACTCGCGGTTCTCCGCGAGTGTCTCTTCGGCCGCGTTGAGGCCGTTCACGTAGCCCTGGTGGTGCGTGTCGTGATGCCACGTGAGGACCTGCTCTGAGATGGCGGGTTCGAGTGCGTCGTACTCGTACGGAAGCGGCGGAAGTTCGGCGTTGGATTTCTCTGCCATTTGTATCACCCGGTCGAATACTTCGCGCGACTGCTGTTTAAAAGTATGGAAGGCGGTTGCTATCACTCCGCACTCGCCTGCTGCTCGTTCGACCGGACAGACTCGACCACCGGGACGTGGACGGTGACCGCGTTCCCGGTGTCGGAGTGGGACTCGAAGTCGAGCGACCCGCCCATCGCACGGGTCCCCCAGAGGACCAGCCAGAGGTCGAGGCCGCTCGCGTGGTCCAGCGGCGTCTCCGCCCCGGTCTCGAGGACGGCCCGCTCGGCGTCGGAGATCGGCGGGCCGTCGTCGGCGACGGTGATGGAGACGTAGTCCTCGGTGTCGGCCGCGACGAACAGTCGCACGTGGGGGTTCGGCGGTCTGTTCGAGGAGGTGGCCGCTTCGAGGAGGTGACGCAACACCGGCTCGATGGGGCGACGACATCGGATGTCGTGGTCCGGGGTCCACTGGAGCGTGAAGACCGCCCCGGGGTTCTCGGTCTCCGCGTCGTCAAGGAGGCGGTCGATGGTGTCCCGGAGGCCGATCGCAGGGGTGCTCTCGGGGGTCTCGAGGAGGTCCTCTATCTCCCGGGCGGTGTCGCCGAGTTCGGAGACCTCGTTGGCGGATTCGGCGATGGTGGTCGCAAGCGCCACGTCCGCCTCGTCGTCGAGCCGCGACTGGAGCTCTTCGGCACAGCCGGCGACGACCTGCATCTCGTTGCGGAGGTTGTGCCTGAGGACGCGGTTGAGCACGTTCAGGCGCTGCTCGTCGTGTTGGCGCTTGGTGACGTCCCGCATCGTCACCACCTGTCCGAGTGGTCGGCCGTGGGCGTCCTCGATGGCCGAGATGGCCACGTCGAAGTGGCGGACGCCCTCGGGCGAGTCGACCGTCACGGTCTCGCCGTCGGCCGTGCCCTCGGGGAAGCCCGGGACGGTCTCGTTCGCGTTCCGTCCCAGGGCGGTCTGTGCGGAGAATCCCACGATGGTCGTCGCTGCGGTGTTCATGTCCACGATACGGTCGCGGTTGTCGACGACGACGACGGGGTCGTACATCCCGTCGATGACGATGTCGCGGGCGATGCGGTCGGGCACGGGCACCGCCTCGAACAGGTCGAGCTGCTCGAGTGCGACGAAGCTGGCGACGCCCGTGACCAGGAAGGCCATCGGCGTCGGGTCCACATCGGCGAGCAGGGAGACGTCGAAGATGTAGACGAGGTTGCCGAGCCAGGGGGCGACGATGGCGACGAGGAGCGCGAGGGACTGCTTGCGGTGGGTCGGACTCCGGCCGGCCAGCAGGGAGACGAACAGTGCCGACCCCACCAGCGTGAGCAGGTAGGAGTAGCCGATGCCGACGTAGAACGCCGGACCGAACACGTGTTCGACGGCGTAGAGGTCACCGTTCTGGACGAGTTCGACCGACCGGTAGAGCAAGGTGTGGTGTTCGAAGGTGAACACCAGCCCGGCCACGACCGTCGGGACGACGAAGAGCCCGGCGACCGAAACCGGGTTCACCCAGCGGTCCCGGCCCGTGTACTCCAGGGAGAACAACAGCCAGAACACGGGGATGCTGAGGCTCCCGAGCCACTGGAGCTTCATGAACGGCCGCCGCACCGGGAGTGGTGTGATCGGTAGTTCGACGGCGTAGACGGCCGCCCACCAGGCGACACCGGCTAGCAGCAGGGCGAGCCAGATCGCCCCGGGTTTCGGGCGCTGGCGATAGGCGAAGACTGCAACAACCGCGGCTATGACGGCGGCAAAGAGGAGCAAACTCATGGCGGTGAGAGAATGCGGCATCTTGCAGTCTGTACGTGTATGCGGTGGTTCATCGGCATCAGACTTAACTCGAATGGTGATATCGAGTACTGAGTCGGTTCACAGGAAGACCACGACTCCGGCCAGCATGAGCGGGTATTCCAGGTCGCGCCAGCCACACAGCCGTGAGAGGTCGACGTCACGACCGACAAGCGCCGTCACGAGCAGCGAGTAACCGACCGCGGGGAGCAGCGCGAGCACGGCCTGTTCGTCGAGCGTGCCGACGAGGCCCGCGCCGAGCAGGAGCGCGATGGTGACCCCATCGAGGCCGTAGAGGACCGTCTGCGCCCGCTCGACGCCGAGCCGCGTCGGGAGCGTGCTGACGCCCTCGCGACGGTCACCGACCACGTCGCGAGCGTTGAGGACCTCACCGGCGACGACGGTCTGGAGGAAGAAGAACGCACAGAGGGTGAGTGCGGGCGCGCCGGGGAGCTGGTCGGTGAACGCAACCGGAATGAACGAGATGTAGACCGCCCAGGCCGCCGCGACCAGAATCGTGTTGAGGAGGAAGACGTCCTTGACCCGCGTCCCGCCGCCGTACGGGAGCCACTCGACACTGTACAGGAGCGCGGCGGTCCCGGGGACCAGTGTCAGGGCGACCGCCAGCGGCCCTTGGAGTGCGGCGAGGACGAGTGCGAGGCCGTACCCGCCGACCGTCGCCAGCGTGAGGGCCGCGCGGTGCCGGGCGACGAACGCGGCCCGGTCCGGGCAGTTCACGGCGTCCTCGGCGTCGACGAGTTTGTTCGACCCGTAGACGCCGAAGGTGACGAGGAAGGCGAGGGCGACGGCTGGTGAGAGTGAGACCGACAGCAACGCACTGACCACCACGACCTTCGTCGCGGCGACGGCCCCATCGAGCAGCGACGTGTGGACCGCGACCGACGTGAGGGACTGGATTCTCGCGGCCGGGTCCGATAGCCGGTGGGCGATGGACTGGTTGCTGAACCGGTCGGTTGATTGGCTCATCTATAGCCATTGGGTATCTCTAAAGGAAATAAGTTTGGGGGTCGTCGCGGTGGGCGGTCGACCGTCACCAGCCCCGACTGCATCGCCACTCGGCGTTCGACGCAGTGGACGTGGCCAACTCTGTCGAGGCGGGACGTGTCGAAGCAGCAGGTCGGAAAGAAGGGAGCCGAAGCCTCAGTCGAAGGCCGACACTGCCGTCTCCTCCACGAGCGGCAGCCGAAGGTCGACCCGGCCGGAGTCGGTGTCCGGAACGGCCACCGACCCCCCGAGGTGGTCGACCCCCCAGTGTACGAGCCACAGCGAGAGCGTGGACGCATCGGAGTCGTCGGTCTCGGTCGGGACGGTACCCTCACACAGCACGGCGCGACTCTGGTCGGACCGGGCCGGGCCGCTGTCGGTCACGCTGACGGTGACCCTGCCGTCGGACTCGTCGACTCGAACGTCGACGGTCACCGTCGGTTCGGGCCCGGTCGCCCGCGCAGCCGCATCGTTCACGAGCGCCCGGAACACCGGTTCGAACAGTGCCCCGCAGTGCGCCCATTCGCCCAGGGGTGCATCGAGAGACACGTCCACCCGCGGATAGCGCTCGCGGACCCTGTCGAGTTCGGCACCGACGATGGGGACGATGTCCGCGGGCGGGTCCGACACCGAATCGCCGAGGAGGGGTTCGAACTCCTCGGCGACCGAGCCGAGCTCGAGCGCGTCCCGGGCGCGCTCCTGGAGGTCGGTCACCACCTCGTCGTCCTCGCGGATCTCCCCGGCGTGGCTGTACACCGCGTCCATCTCCTCGCGGAGGGTCCGCCGCAGGACGCGGGTGAGCGTCTCGGTCCGGCGCTCCCGCCGTCGTCGGTCGGTGACGTCGTGGAACGTCAGCACCCAGCCCGTCACGGTGCCACGTCGGTCCCGCAACGCGCTGGTGCTCGTATCGAAGTAGCGGGTCTCACCGTCGTTCGAGCGCTCGACGGTCGGCACGTCGCCACCGGCAGCGAGCGTGTCGATGTCGACCTCCTTCGGGAGCACCCCGTCGGCGTCGTGCCCGACGACGCCAGTCCCGAGGATGCGCTCTGCGGCCGGGTTCGCATCGACGACCTGCCGGTTCCGGTCGAGAACGACCACGGCGTCGTCGAGTCGTTCGATGACGCGGTCCGGTGCGACCTGCGAGGCGACGGGGTCCGATTCGAGGAAACCGAACCGGCCGATAGCCGCGATACCGATGGCGGCCGACCCGATGAAGCCGAACGGGGTCAGGTTCACCTCCGGTATCGGCCCGGGGTGCGTGAGATAGAGGACCTGTGTGACGAACGGGAGAACCGCTGCCAGGACCATCGCGCCCGCCTGTCGGCGGTAGACCGAGGTGCTGTCGAGAGCGAGGACCAGGAGCAAGGTCGCGCCCACGCCGAGCAACAGGTACGAGTAGAGCGCGAACACCCAGTAGCCGATGGCGAACGAGGCCTCGAACTGGGCGACGCCACCGACGACGTCGACCCAGCGGTCGTCCCACATCAGCCCGAACTGTGGATTGGTCCAGACACCGATGACGGCCAGTGCTGGGATGGCTGAGATCGCCGCGGTCGACCGCCACGTGACGTACTCCTCGCGCCCGGTGTACTCCAGTGCGAACAGCAGCCAGGCGGTCGGGACGAGGGCCGCGCCGGGGTACTGGATTCGGACGAGGAGGTAGTGCATGCTCTCGTCCGTCGTCCACATCCCCGCGGCCGCGGTCGCGACCCACCAGGTCACGCCGAAGAGCATGACGACGAAGGGCCTCGCGCCCGGCCGGTCGCGGTACCGCCACGCGAGAAGCATGAAGACGACGGCGAGCACGACGCCGAGGACCGCGACGACGTGTAACGGGGTCGCGTCGGTCAGCATCCTGTCCGCCCCGCTGTCGACCGACGCCCCCTGGTACCTTCAGGCGAACTGACACCCACCATCGTTGGTAGCTACTCTTCGTCTTTCCAACTTAATTCTACTCGCCCCTCGTCACTCCTCACCACGGGCGGATTTGAACATCGAGAGTGCCTGTTCTCGGCGCTCGGCGTGGTCGACGATGGGGTCGGGATAGTCGGGTGCGCCCTGCTCGCGCATCATCTGTGACGCCTCGTGCCAGCCGTGGATGAGCGACGGGTCGGCATCGCGCAACTCGGGGACGTACTCCTTGATGTACTCCGCGTCGGGGTCGTACCGCTCACCCTGCGTCATCGGGTTGAAGATGCGGAAGTACGGCTGGGCGTCGGTGCCGGTCGAGGCGGCCCACTGCCAGCCGCCGTTGTCGTTCGCGGTGTCGTGGTCGACCAGTTTCTGGCGGTACCAGTCGTACCCCTCGCGCCAGTCGATGAGCAGGTCCTTGGTGAGGAAGGAGGCGACGATCATCCGGACGCGGTTGTGGACGTAGCCCTCCTCGCGAAGCTGGCGCATCCCGGCGTCGACGATGGGATAGCCCGTCTCGCCGTCCTTCCACGCCTGTAGCTCGTCGGGGTCGTTCCGCCACGCGATATCGTACTCGTACTCCTTGTAGTTCTCCGCGACCACCTCGGGGTTGAAGTAGAGAACGTGGTGGTAGAACTCCCGCCAGGCGAGCTGTGACTGGAACCCCCTGACCGATTCGAGGTCGTCCTCGGCGTCCGCGAGGTCCGCGGCGGCCTCGGTCTCCTCGTACACCTCCCGGATGCCGATGGTGCCCCACTTCAGGTCGGCCGACAGCCGAGACGTGCACTCGTCGGTCGGGTAGTCCCGGCGCTCGGCGTAGTCGTAGATGTCCGACTCGCAGAACGACACGAGGCGGTCCCTGGCCGGCTCGGTGCCCGCGGTCTGGGTGGTCGCTTCGGGCTCCTCGAAGCCGAGCTCGGCGAGCGTCGGCAGGTCGTCGCCCGTCACGGCAGCCAGTGCGGACTCCTCGGGCGCGTCGTAGGGCGCTTCCTTCGGCCGGTCGCGCCACTTCTTCCAGAAGTAGGTGTAGACCGAGTACGGGTCGCCCTGGTTGGTCGTGATGGAGCCCGGCTCGTGGTGCAGGGCGTCCTCGAACGACTCCCGGGCGACACCCGCGTCGTTCAGTGCCTGCCGGACCGCGGCGTCGCGTTCCCTCGCGAGCCCCGAGTAGCCCTTGTTCCAGACGATGCGCTCGGCGTCGTGCTCGTCGGCCAGCGCCGGCAGCACCTGGCGGGGGTCGCCGTGACGGACCAGCAGGTCGCTCCCGTGCCCGCGGTACCACTCGCGAAGGGCGGCCAGCGCGTCGAGCATGAACGCGACACGCGGCGGCGACCCGTGTGCCAGCACGGCGTCGTCGAAGACGAACACGGGACAGACCGGGCCGAGCTCGTCGGCGCTCGTCGCTGCGGCCGACAGCGCCCGGTTGTCGCTGGCGCGCAGGTCGGCGCGATGCCAGTGGAGTTGCATGTCTCATACCTGGGGTGATAGATATAAGAACCGCGTGCCAACGGTCAAGTTCTCGGCCGCCTTACATAGACACATGTCCGTGGGTTACAGTCACATCCTCGTGCCCGTCGACGGGAGCGACGCGTCCGAGCACGCCGCCGAGCACGCCATCGACCTGGCGAACCGATACGACGCGGAGCTGACGGTCATGCACGTTGTCGACGACGACCTGCTCCCGCTCGATGCACGCAGCCAGCAGCTCGTCGACCGGCTCGAGGAGGAAGCGACAGACATCGTCGCCGAGGTCGTCGAGTGGGCGACCGAAGCGGACGTCGCCCCGGTCAACGAGGTCGTCGTCCGCGGGTCACCGGCCGAACAGATCCTCGCGACCATCGAGGACGGCGATGGCGAGGTCGACCTCGTCGTCCTCGGGAGTCACGGCCGCAGTGGCATCGACAAGTTCCTCATGGGAAGCGTGTCAGAACGCGTGGTCCGGCAGTCGCCGGTGCCCGTGCTGACGGTCCGGTCCTGACGGCGTCACACCGATTCGAGGAACCGGTCCGGTAGCGCCTCTATCTCACCCGCCTGCACCCGCCAGAGCGTCGCGTAGACGCCGTCCTCGTCCAGTAACTCGTCGTGGCTGCCGCGCTCGACGACCGAGCCGTCTTCGAGCACCAGGATAGTGTCGGCGTCTTTCACCGTCGAGAGCCGGTGGGCGATGACGAACGTGGTGCGGTCGGCGCTGACCGCGTCCATGCTCCGCTGGATGAGCACCTCGGTCTCGGTGTCGACGCTGGAGGTCGCCTCGTCGAGCACGAGGATGGCCGGGTCCTGTAACACGACGCGGGCGATGGCGAGGCGCTGGCGCTGGCCACCCGAGAGCTTCACGCCGCGTTCGCCGACCCGGGTGTCGTAGCCATCCGGGAGGTTCGCGACGAACTCGTGAGCTTCGGCTGCCTTCGCCGCCTCGCGGACCGCCTCGTCGCTCGCGTCGAACCGGCCGTACCGGATGTTCTCGGCGATGGTGCCATCGAACAGGAACGGGTCCTGTGAGACGTACCCGATCGCCGACCGGAGCGAGGCGACGGTCACCTCGCGCACGTCACGGTCGTCGATGCTGACCTGCCCGGCGTTCACGTCGTACAGCCGGAGCAGGAGCTTCACGACGGTCGACTTCCCGGCTCCCGTCGGCCCGACCAGCCCGACCGTCTCCCCGGGGTCGACCTCGAAATCGATGTCCTGCAGGACCAGCTCGTCGTCGTAGCCGAAGCTTACGCCGTCGTACTCGACGGCACCATCCACGTCCGACAGCGGAACCGCGTCGTCGGCCTCGACGACGTGGGGTGGCACGTCCATCAAGCCGAAGACACGCTCGCCGGAGGCCTTCGCGTTCTCGTACCAGTCGACGAGGTTCGACGCCTGCGAGAGCGGTTCGACGAATCGCTGGGTCAGGAAGACGAAGATGACGAACTCTCCCACCGTCAAGGTGCCCGAGAGCCCGAACGGCGGGCCCTGGAACAGCCAGAGGCCGCCGACGAGGAACGTCGCGGCGAACGAGAGCCCGGCCAAGAGTTCCATCCCGGGCCGGTAGAAGTAGCTCAGCGTGAGTACGGCCATGTTGGACTCGTAGAGGTCGTTGGAGGCCTCGCGAACCCGTCCCGTCTCGTACTCCTCGGTGCCCGTCGTCTTGACCAGCTCCACACCGGAGAGCGCGTTCTCCAGGCGCGTGTTCAGGTTGCCCACGTCGCTCCGGACCCGTTTGTACAGCGGTTCGACCCGGCGCATGAACCACCAGGTGAACAGGCCCATCGCGGGCACGAGCAGGAGCGTGACAGCGGCCAGTTGCGCGTTGAGGTAGATGAGGATGCCGGCGATACCGAGGACCATCACGACGATGCGCAGCCCCTCACTGAGTGCATCGTCGAGGAACGTCTCCAGGTTCGACGCGTCGTTGTTCAACACCGACATCACCTCGCCGGTCTGCTTGTCGTCGAAGAAGGCCATGTCGAGCGCCTGCATCGCGGCGAAGGTGTCGGTCCGGACCTCGTGCATCACGCCGTGAGCGAACCGGTTCATCGTCACACCCCAGAGGAACGTCCCGATGCCGGTCACGGCGAAGCCGACGACGATGAGCGCGACCGAGAACCAGAACTGTGCGGCCTGCTCGGTCGGCAACCAGGCCGCCGGAACCAGGGGCAAGCTATAGCTTCCATCGCCGGTGAAGATGGCGTCGATTGCCGTCCCCAGGACCAGCGGCGGGAGCAGACTCGCGCTTCGGCCGACGAGGTTCGCGACGTTCCCCGCGGTGAACCAGCGCAGTCGGGGGATGCCGTACTCGCGGAACAGCCGGAGCAGTGGACGGTCTACGTCAGCGCGGTACTGGTCGAACGGCGTGTCCTCGGACGAAGCCATCGAGTTATCAACCGAGTGGTGGCATCGCCTTATCGTCCCATCGCTTCGTGGTCAGGATTGCCGAGACCGGTCGGTGGGTCCGGGGCCTGTCCGTCGGGTGAGAAGAGCGCGTCCTCAGGCTGGTGACGCCGTGTTCTCCTCCTCGTCGAAGTCGTCGAGGAGGTCGGCGATGCTGTACTCCTCTTCCTCGCTCGGGGAGAGCACCACGTCTTCGAGTTCCTCGTCGAGGTCGGAGACGCTCGCCTGCTCGGTCTCTTCTTTGAGCTCGGCGAACACCGCCATCGAATCGTCCGAGTCGTTGGCCGCGTCGTCGTCGTCACTGGTCTCCGCGGCCGCGGCTGCATCGTCGGTCTCGGAATCGGCACGTTCCTCGGGGTCCGCCTGCTCGAACGTGTCGAACCCGCTGCTCTCGTCGTCGAACTCGAAGGCGTTCTCGAACGCCTCGGCGGCACCGAACTCGTCGGTTCCCTCGTCTGCCGGTCCCTCCTCGACGCTCGAACTGGTCGTCTCCGCCGGTTCGAACCCGCCGAAGTCGTCGACGGCACCTGCACCGAAGTCGTCGCTCTGGGCATCGTCCTCGGTCGCACCCGTGCTGGCCGTGCTCGGCGCGTCGGTTGGCGGTTGACTGGGTGTGTCAGTGGGCGGTTCACTGGCCGTGTCGCTTGCAGTCGCCCCCGCAGCTTCCGCCGCTGTGGGCTCCGGAGAGCCGGTCTGCTCGTCGACCGCGTCCTCGGGGGCAGTCGCGGCACTCTCTCCGAAGAGGACGGTCGACGCCATCTCCGCGGTCACCGGGTCGCTCTCGGAGACACCCGATGAGAGGCTGGTCGACTGGGGCTCGCGGTCGTGGTCTCCACTGTTCACCGCCCCGGTGAGTTCCGTCACGAGCAGGCCGGAGACGCGGTGATCGTCACCGAGTGCAGTCACGATGCGTTCGGCCTGCCAGTTCGTCCCGATGGCCACGTCCAGCACGCGCCACGCACCGTCGTCCCTGTCGTCCGCGTCGGCGTACAGCACCGACAGGGCGTTGGTCAGGTCTTCGAGCACCGAGACCTCGCGGTCGCCGCGGCCCGCGGTTTCGACGGAGAGCCTGAGATGGTAGTACCGGTCGTGGGCTGACACGTCGGTTCCACCCGAGATAGCGGCGACCACCTCTCCGACCGCCTCGCGGGAGGGGGCAGTGAGGTCGGTGCCTGCTTCGGGCAGGTCGCTCCACTGCGGCAGGCCACTTTCGGCGCGAAGCGCCTCCTGGGGGACCGCCGCCTCCACGGCCCGCTTGAGCTCCGTCGGTCCGGAATCCGGTGTCGCGACGAAGGATTCGTCGAGGACCAGGGGGTCGGTATCCTCGCCGACCTCGCGGATGGCCTCGACGGTCGGTGATGTGAGCAAAGAGAGCGCCCGGTCCGGGCTGTCGAGCCAGACACCGAAGACGGTCTGGACGTGTTCGTCGGGGGCGAGGCGACCTCGCCAGACGAGTTCACCCCCACCGTAGCAGGTCCAGTTCTCGGCCCCGAACCCGGGATGGAACCCCAGTCTGTCGGCGCTCAGGTCCGGCGGGAGCTGTTCCACCAGTGTCACCTCGACCGGTTCCGTCCGGTCCGAGACGATGTCGAACGACACCGCAGGGAGCGGCATGGTCTGGACGTCGAGTCGTTTCTCGACGATGACACCGTCTCTGGCGACCGTCATCCCGTGTCGTCGCGTCTCAGGTGTCCTGTTGCTCATCGACTCGACCGATTCAGTTCTGGACAGGTACCACGAGGGTGAATTTATACGTACTTGTCAGCATCTCTCACGAAATCGTTGATTCAATCGAAGATTAGGTGAATTTTGATGGTCCCGGCCCTTCGTGTGGGGTTCGTTCACTTTTAACTCACTCCCCGTACACTCTCCGAGCGTATGCAAGTTCACGACGCGGAGGGACGACGATGACGACCGACCAGTTCCACGTCGACGGTGACGTAGCCATCGTCACCGGGTCATCGAGCGGTATCGGGAAGGTCATGGCGGAGCGATTCGCCGACGACGGCATCGACGTCGTCGTCTGTTCGCGGGACATGGAGAACGTCGAACCGGTCGCCGAGGCCATCACGGAGAGCGACCGGCCGGGCGATGCGCACGCGGTCGAGTGTGACGTGACCGAGCGCGAGGCGGTCGAGGCGCTGGTCGAGGCGACCGTCGAGGAGTTCGGCGGGCTCGACGTGCTGGTGAACAACGCTGGCGCGTCGTTCATGGCCGGCTTCGACGATATCTCGCCGAACGGCTGGTCGACCATCGTCGACATCAACCTCACGGGCACGTACCACTGCACACAGGCCGCGAAGGAGCACCTCGCCGACGACGGTGGGGTCGTTCTCAATCTCTCCAGTCTGGCCGGGAAGCAGGGTGCGCCGTACATGAGCCACTACGCCGCGGCGAAGGCCGCGGTCGAGAACCTGACTCGAACGCTCGCGTTCGAGTGGGCCGACGACGACATCCGGGTGAACTGCATCGCGCCAGGGTTCGTCGCGACGCCCGGTGTGGCCTCACAGATGGGCGTTACCGCCGACGAGATCGACCGCGAGGAGGTGAAACGGCGCATCGGCACCAGCGAGGAGATCGCCGACGTGGCGCAGTTCCTCGCCTCGCCCGCATCCTCCTACGTGACGGGTCAGACCATCGTCGCGGCCGGCGTGCCGAACATCATGGAGACGCCGGACGTCTGAATCGCGTGAGCCATAGCAACTGCTACCAGTAGCAAACCGAGTTCAACGACACACAACTTCCATCCCTCTTTTTGTTGTTGGGGTGGCATCCCTTCACAGAGCATGACCGAACGGCACGTCCACCTGCCAGTCGCCGCACAGGAGAGCGTCCAGGACTTCGTCGACCAGGCCGTCAAGGCCGAGGAACTGGGCTACGACTTCGTCTGGCTCCCCGAGACGTGGGGCCGCGACGCGGTCACCATCATGACGAGCATCGCCCACGCGACCGAGGAGATCGGCATCGGCTCCTCCATCATGAACGTCTACTCGCGGTCGCCGGCGCTGCTGGCCCAGACGGCCGCGACGCTCCAGGAGGTCTCCGACGGGCGGTTCCGCCTCGGCATCGGTCCCTCGGGGCCGGCCGTCATCGGCGGCTGGCACGGCGAGGACTTCGGGAACCCGCTGCGACGCACCCGCGAGTACGTCGACATCATCAAGATGGTGCTCGCCGGCGAGGAGCTCGACTACAACGGCGAGTACTTCAACGTCTCCGGGTTCCGGCTGCGCTGTGACGCGCCCGAGCCAGCCCCGAGTGTGGACGTGGCCGGCATGGGGCCGAAGGCGGTCGAACTCGCAGGGCGGTTCGCCGACGGCTGGCACGCCATCCTCTTCACGCCGGAGACGATGCGCGACCGACTCGAGGACTTCGAGCGCGGTGGCGAGATGGGCGACCGCGACCGCAGCCAGCAGCAGTGCACGCTGTCGCTGACGTGCTGTGCGCTGGAGGACGGCGAGGAGGCCCGGGAGCTGACCCGCCAGCACTCCGCGTTCTACGTCGGCGCGATGGGCACGTACTACCGCGACTCGCTGGCGCGACAGGGCTACGAGGAGGAGGCCCACGCTATCGCGGCGAACTGGATGAACGGCGACCGCGAGGAGGCGCTCGAGATATTCACCGACGAGATGCTGGACGACTTCACGGCGGCGGGGACGCCCGAGCGCGCCAGTGACGAACTCCAGAAGTTCGCCGACATCGAGGGTGTCGACACCGTCAGCGTGGGCTTCCCGCGTGCGGCGACCCAGGAGCAGATTCACGCGACGCTGGAAGCGCTCGCACCGGACGCGTAACGCGGTAGAGTCCTTTTCTGGCGAACAGGCGACACGGAGCGACAGGACACGGGACGGCCGTGTCACACACCCGCGACACGTCCCGTGGCGATTCTCAGCGCACGTCGGGTGTGGTTCCTGGTTCGTATTTCAACGTTCGCGCCGTACTCTGGCAGCCACTCTTGCCGGTATCTGTGACGAGCCAGTGGTCGTGCAGTCGGTCCTGGGGCACATATTCGTCTACAAGGGGTGCAGAGGCGGCTATTCTCGTCCGGAGCTCGTCCGTGGTGGCCACCGTCCATCGTCAGAGAAACGAGGCCAGTGTTGTGGCTGTCGGTAGGTTAAGGGCACGAGTGAGACGATACGGACGTATGGCAGACGACGACTCTCACGGCTTCGCAACGAACAGCGTCCACGCCGGCCAGGAACCGGACCCGACAACCGGGTCGCGCGCACCGCCGCTCTACCAGACGACCTCGTACGTCTTCGACGACGCCGAGCACGCGGCCAGCCTGTTCGCGCTCGAAGAGGCGGGCAACATCTACAGCCGCATCATGAACCCGACCAATGCGGTGCTCGAACAGCGCCTCGCCAAGCTCGAGAACGGCGTGGCGGCCGTCGCGACCTCCTCCGGGATGGCCGCGCTCGACCTCGCGACGTTCGTGCTCGCGGGCGAGGGTGACAACATCGTCACCGCGTCCTCGCTCTACGGCGGCACCTACACCTACTTCACCCACACCGCGCCGCGGCGCGGGGTCGAGGCCCGCTTCGTCGAGACGCTGGACTACGACGCCTACGCCGAGGCCATCGACGAGGACACGGCGTACGTCCACCTCGAGACCATCGGGAACCCGGCGCTCGTGACGCCGGACATCCAGCGCATCGCCGACATCGCCCACGAACACGGCGCGCCCCTCTTCGTGGACAACACGTTCGCGACGCCGTACCTCTGCAACCCGCTCGACCACGGTGCCGACCTCGTCTGGCACTCCACCACGAAGTGGATCCACGGCTCGGGCACCTCCATCGGTGGGGTCCTCATCGACGGCGGCTCCTTCGACTGGACCGCCGAGGACTACCCCGAGGTCGCCGGGGACAACCCGGCCTATCACGGGGTCAACTTCCAGGAGCGCTTCGGCGACATGGCCTTCGCCATGGCCGCCCGCGCTCGCGGCCTGCGTGACCTCGGCGACCAGCAGGCACCCTTCGACGCCTGGGTCACGATTCAGAAGCTCGAGACGCTCCCCCTGCGCGTCGAGCGCCACTCCGAGAACGCGCTCGAGGTCGCCCAGTTCCTCGAGGACCACGAGAAGGTCGAGTGGGTCACCTACCCCGGACTCGAAAGCCACGAGACCCACGAGACGGCATCCGAGTACCTCGACGGCGGCTACGGCGGCATGATAACCTTCGGTCTCGAGGGCGGCTACGAGGCCGGTCGCGCCGTCACCGAGAGCACGGAACTCCTGAGCCTGCTCGCCAACGTCGGCGACGCCAAGTCGCTCATCATCCATCCCGGCAGCACCACCCACCAGCAGCTCACCGAGGAGGAGCAGATGGCCAGCGGCGTCACGCCCGACCTCGTCCGGCTCTCGGTCGGCATCGAGGAGGTCGACGACATCATCGCGGACCTCGACCAGGCCATCGAACAGGCGCACTGAAGCGGCCACAGCAGTCTGCGACGATTCTTCTCTCTTTCATTCTGGCGCGCGCGGTCGCCGGTCCCGAGCGATAGCGAGGGCCAGTGACAGAAGCGCGTGAGGGATGAGGAGTGCAGTGGAGCGGAGCGGAACGAGCACCGGAATCGGCTGGGGAGGGTGTGGATGCGGTGCTGTGCGGGGCGGTTTCCATTACCATCGGCGCGAGTGAACTGCTAGCCTTACCAGATTGCCGCGGACGAACTGGAAACACAACCGATCCTGGCTCCACGGACTGAGACACGCAGCAGGCGAATCGTTTTGTCACCACCACCCGACACTCGATGCATGACAGAATCCCGAACGGGTGCCGAGTTGTTCGTGGACGCGCTCGACGAGTACGGCGTCGAGTACGTCTTCGGCAACCCCGGCACGACCGAACTGCCCGTCGTGAACGCCATCGCGGACTCCGAACTGGAGTACATCCTTGGCCTCCACGAGGACGTGGCGGTCGGGGCGGCAGCCGGGTACGCCAGCGTCAGGCGGCAGTTCGCGGACGAGGACGAGGGCGTCCCGGCAGGTGTCGTCAACCTCCACGTCGCGCCGGGGATGGCCCACGGGCTCGGGAACCTCTATGGGGCGTACATGGCCGGCGCGCCGCTCGTGGTAACTGCGGGGAACCACGAGCGCCACTTCCGCCACGAGGAGCCCATCTTGTCAGGTGACCTCGTGAAGATGACCGAACAGTTCACCAAGTGGTCCGACGAGGTGTTATCGGTCGACACCCTGCCGTCGATGCTCCGGCAGGCGTTCCGCGTGGCCTGTACGCCGCCGACTGGCCCGGTGTTCCTCGCACTCCCGCTGGACGTGATGACCGCGGAGACCGACGCGGCACCGGAGCCGCTGGGGACCATCCCGAACCCCGGACGGGGCGACCCGGCGGCCATCGAGCAGGCCGCCGACGCGCTGGCCGAGGCCGACAATCCGGTACTGGTCGTCGGGGACCACGTCGGCCGGCACCAGGCCTGGTCGGGCGTCGACCCGGTCGAGGCGGCGGTCGACCTCGCAGAGGCGGCGGGCGCGCGGGTCCACGGCGAGATACTGGGCTACGAGGTGAACTTCCCGACCGACCACGAGCAGTGGGTGAGCCACGTTCCGCCGGACGAGCAGTTAGCCCAGACGCTCTTTCACACGGACACGCTCGTCTTCGCGGGCTGTTCGACCAATACGACGCTGTGGGCCCACGATAATCCGCTGGTGCCCGAAGACGCGACAATCGTCGACCTGACCGACCAGCCGTGGCAGGGTGCGAAGAACCACCCCGCGACCGTGGTGACCGGGGATATGGGCCACGTCATGGCCGAACTCGCGGCGGCGGTGCGAGACCGCGTGGACGACGAGACGCGCGAGGAACGCCTCGTGCAGGTGGACGCGATGAAACAGCTCGCCAGCCAGCAGATGAACGCGATGGGCGAGGACGAGACGGCCGAGGACGCCATCTCGAAGGCCGACCTCGTGGACGCGATGAAGTCGGTCGACCCGGACGCGTTCGTCATGGACGAGGGCGTGACCTCGCGGTATGCCCTGCTCACGCGCTGGGACTTCCAGCGGGGACAGATTATGGGCAACAAGGGCGGCGGCCTGGGGTACGGCCTGCCGGCGGCTGTCGGCGCGGCACTTGCCGAGCGTGACAGCGACGACCCCCGGACCGTCTACGGGTTCGTCGGCGACGGTTCCTACCTGTACTACCCGAACTCGCTCTACACCGCGGCCAGGTACGACCTCGACCTGACGGTCGTGGTCCCGGACAACCGGAACTACCGCATCCTGAAGGACAACACCGTCAGCATGTTCGGCGGCGAGGAGTCGGACTACGAGTTCGTCGGCATGGACTTCGACCCGCCGGTCGACATCCCGAAGAACGCCGAGAGCCACGGCGCGTCGGGGTACCTCGTGGAATCGGTCTCCGAGCTGGACGACACCCTTGCCGAAGCAGCCGCGGAGTCCGGCCCGTCGGTCGTGGACGTGCTCATCGAGGACTGAGGCCCAGACACGAACTCGAAGACGACGACCGAGTCGAAAACGATATTTCCTCTCATGCGGCTGGTACGACCATGAGTGATGACCGGCCCGACGAGGTCGACTTCGACCCGACCCACGACGATGCGGACCTCTTCGACAAGCTCCCCGCGCTCATCGTCTTCGGCACGCTCGCGGCGGTCATCGTCCTCGGAATGATGGGGTTCGGCTCCTACGCGGGTCTATTCGCAGCGCTCGGTTGGATCGTCGTCCTCCCGCTGAGCGCGATTCTGAAAGACGAACTCCGCCAGCTGTTCGGCGGCGGTCGCGACCGCAACCGGGTCTCGCAGTCGGCATCCGACTCGCGGTCGAACGACGCCCTCGAGGAACTCAAACGTCGCTACGCCGCGGGCGAACTCTCCGACGAGGAGTTCGAGGCCCGGACCGAGAAACTGCTCGAGAACGAGTCGCTCGACGACGTACGGGCACGGGTCGATTCGACGGCGGAGCGCGAGACAGCACGCGACAGCGAGTTCGAGCGATAGTGCCGACCCGCGAGGGACGGTCACCCGCCCCTATACGATGTGGTTGCGGAGGTCCGCCCCGCGCTCGATGTTCTCGACGTTCTCCCGGACGATACCCGCGACGTTCCGGTAGTAGTCCTCGGTGAAGCCAGCACAGTGCGGGGTGACGAGCACGTTCTCGAACTCCCACAGCGGGGAGTCCTCGGGTAACGGTTCCGTCTCGAAGACGTCGAGCGCGGCCCCGGCGATGGATCCCGATTCGAGTGCCGCGATGAGCGCTGACTCGTCGACCACGGGGCCGCGAGCGACGTTGACGAGGATGGCGTCGTCGTCCAGGAGGTCGAATTCTTCTGCTCCGACCATCCGGCGCGTCTCCTCGACGAGTGGGACGGCGAGCACGAGGAACCGGGCGTCCCGAATCGCGGTGTGGAGCTCGTCCGGGGTGTACACCTCCTCGACACCGTCGACAGGCTCACCGGACCGCCGGACGCCGACGACCTCCATTCCGAGGCCGTTCGCCCGGTCGACGATTCCCTTGCCGAGCGCGCCGAGCCCGACGATGCACACCTGCTCGCCGGTCAGGGTGAACGCCTCGTCCCACTCCGGCGGTGACCACTCTCGCCGGGTCTGTGCCTTCACGGCCGGCAACAGCCGGCGCGAGAACGAGAGCATGTAGCCGGCGACGGTCTCCCCGATGGCCGGCCCGTGGATGCCGGTGCTGCTCGTGAGCGTCACGTCGTGTTCACGGAGGTCATCGAGTGGGAACCGGTCGATACCGGTCTGGATGGAGTGGATCCAGTCGACCGCGTCCAGGTACTCCTCGTGGTACGCGAGCGTGACGACGGCGTCGTACGAGTCGAGCGAGTCGGTGGTGGCGTCGACGGTCGCGGCGTCGACGACGTCTTCGAGCGCGTGCTGGAGTCGTTCGGGCGGGAAGACGGTCGAGACCGATTCGTCGATAGCGACGCTCCTGACGTTCATACACAGGGGTCGTGGAAAACCGTCTTCAAGATTGGGGGAGATTCCGACGACCTGAGACTCGCCTCGGGCTTATCGCCCGTCTCGGTCCCTGACTCGTCCGCCGTCGACCGTCTCCGGGAACATCTTGCCCGGGTTCAGGGTGTCGGTCGGGTCCAGTGCACGCTTGACCTTCCGCATCGCCTCGACGGTGGCCGCGCCGTGCTCGCGTTCGAGGTACTCGCGCTTGCCGAGGCCGATGCCGTGCTCGCCGGTGCAGGTCCCGCCGCAGTCGATGGCGAACTCGACGATTCGGCTGTACACCGCCTCGCCAGCCTCGACCTGCTCGGGGTCGTCCTCGTCGACCAGCACCGAGTAGTGGACGTTGCCGTCGCCCGCGTGCCCGAAGCAGGGGACGAGCACGTCGTGTTCGTCGGCGAGGTCCTTCGCGAACCGGATGACGTCGGCGTACTTCGAGATGGGGACGGTGATGTCGCCCGGGTGGAGCGGTGTCAGGTCGGGGTCGTAGGTCTGCATGGCGTAGGCCATGTCCTTGCGGGCCTGCCAGAGGTCGGCCATCCCCTCGTCGGCTGCGGCGACCTCGAACCGGGTCGCGCCGTGGTGCTCGAAGATGGAGCGACAGAAGTCGACCTCGCGCTCGATACCGTGGTTGCGGTGGAACTCGAGGAACACCAGTGGACTGTCGGGCAGGTCGGTGCCCGAGTACGCGTTGGCCATCATCGCGCTCTCGGCGTCGACGAGTTCGATTTTGGCCACGTCGACGCCCGACTGGATGGTGTCCTCGACCGCGGCGGCGGCCCCGTCCAGCGTCTCGAACACGGCCCGGCCGCCGCGAATCTGCTCGGGGCGGCCCGCGAGCCGGAGGGTCGCTTCGGTGATGACCGCGAGGGTGCCCTCGCTGCCGACGAGCAGGTCGCGCAGGTTGTACCCCGAGGAGGTCTTGACGGCCCGCGAGCCCGCGGAGATGACCGACCCGTCGGCCAGGACGGCCTCGATTTCGAGTACCCAGTCCGCGACCTCGCCGTACTTCACGGTCTGCATGCCGCTGGCGGCGTTGGCGAGCATGCCGCCGATGGTCGAGATATCGCCGGAGGAGGGGAGCGGCGGGAAGAACAAGCCGGCCTCGCCGGCGCGCTCGTCGACGGTCGAGCCCATCACGCCTGGCTGGACGTCTACCTGGAAGTCATCCGGCCGGAAGTCGGTCACCTCGTCCATCCGCATCAGGTCCATGCTGATGCCGGCGAAGGCCGGGACCGCGTTCCCCTCCAGGCTGGTCCCGGCGGCGTAGGGCGTCACGGGGACGTCGTGGTCGGTCGCGGCGGCGAGGATGGCGGAGACGTCCGCGGTCGATTCGGGGTAGACCACGGCGTCGGGTGTCACCTCCTTCCCGTCGGGGGTGCCCCAGTCCGAGGCGTGGCTCTCGCGTGTGGCCTCGACGGTCGTCACCTGGTCCTCGGCGAGCGAGAGGTCGTCGAGGAACGCAACGTCGTGTGTCATATACTGTCGTGCGGCGACGGTGGGATTAAACCTGCCCCCTGTGACACCCTCGCCACCGCCGGGACAACCCTGAACTCGTGGACGGTTTCGCCGGTTCTCCCAGACTTACATGCACTGAGTGAGTACTCAGTCGCGATGCAGATGAAAGCCATCGAGGTCAGCGAGTACGGCGACACCGGGTCGATGCAGGTCGTCGAGGAAGACGTACCAGAACCGGGTCCCGGCCAGGTCCGCATCGAGGTCGAGGCCGCGGGCATCAACTTCGCCGACATCATGCAGCGGCGTGGCCACTACCCGGGCGGCCCGGAGGCCCCCTTCCGCCCCGGTTTCGAGGCCGCAGGTACCATCGAGGCGGTCGGCGAGGGCGTCGCCTACGAGGGCGGCGAGCGCGTCGTCGGGCTCGTCGGCGTGGGCGGCTACGCCGAGTACGCCGTCACCGACGCCGAGAGCCTGTTCCCCATCCCGGAGGGCATGTCCTTCGCGGAGGCCGCCGGCTTCCCGGTCCAGTTCCTGACCGCGCACAACTGCCTGTTCGGCTGGGGCGGCCTCGAAGAGGGCGAATCCGTCCTCATCCAGGCTGCCGCGGGCGGAGTCGGCACGGCCGCCGTCCAGCTCGCGGACCGCGCCGGTGCGGAGGTGTTCGGCACCGCGAGCACGCAGGAGAAGCTCGACCTCGCCGCCGACCTGGGCTGTGACCACCCCATCAACTACACCGAGGCGGACTTCCGCGAGGTCGTCCTCGAGGAGACCGACGGCGAGGGCGTCGACCTCGCGCTCGACGGGGTCGGTGACGAGGTGTTCGCCGAGTCCGTGCGCGCGACGAAGGACTTCGGGCGCATCGTCCCCTACGGCGCGGCCAGTGGCGTCCCGGGCACGCTCGACACCAGCGAGATGTTCTTCCGCAACCAGTCGGTCATCGGCTACCACCTCGGCAAGGCCATGCAACAGAAACCCCAGCGCGTCCTCGAAGCCGTCCCGGATCTGACGCAGGGCCTCGAATCCGGCGAGCTCGAGGTCATCGTCGGTGAGACGTTCGCGCTCGAAGACGCCGCCGAAGCGCACGAGTACATCGAAGCTCGCAAGTCCTCGGGGAAGGTCGTCCTCGAACCCTGACCCCGTTCGAGCGTCAACCCGCGCTTTAGGGCAGTTCTAAGCCGTCTCGAACCTCGTCGAGAATCTCGAATCTCTCGTCGCGGCGCTGTTCCAGCCAGTAGAGCAACCGCGCGGCCCACGCCAGCTTCTGTTTCTTCATCGCGCCGACCGACGGGTCCTCGAAGTTCCAGCCGGGGAAGACCAGTTCGCTCGCGCCGACGTGGTCCGCGAGGAACGCCGCCCGGTCGCCGTCGGTGAACCCGCCGAAGTTCCGGACGTGCTCCTTCGGGGCCGCCTGCGTCGTCGGCAGGACGTGTTCCTGTGTCAGCGTCGGCACCAGCTCGCGGACCGTCTCGATGTTGTCCCCGTGCGCGTGGACGACCGTCGGTGTCCCGGCGGCACTCAGTTCCGCCGCCAGCTCCGGTTCGGCGTCGAGGTCGGTCACGTACACGTCGACCTCGACACCGTGCTCTCGACAGACCGCCGCGGCCGTGGAGGCCGCCACGACCCGGTCCGCGTCGAGGCTCGCGAGGTCCTCGGCCAGCGACGGTCCTGCGCCGCAGATCGCGATGCGCTCGCCCGTCAGCATGGACAGACGTGACTCGTCGAACGGTGTCGTCAGGTCGGCCAGCACGTCACGGGCGCGCTCGTCACCCTCGCGGCCGAAGCCGAAGTCCTGCAGGATGCGCTCGTAGACGGGTTCGAACTCGGTGAATTCCATACCTGTGGCTACCAGAGTGAGTCCAAGATAACCGTTGGTGTGGGCCGAGATTGCCTCTTACAAGGTACCCCTACCCGAGAGGCCCTCCCGGCTTCCACCCGTTCGTTCATACTGCCCCAGTATAAGTTTTCTCTCTTTCCTCCGTCATTCGCGGCCCGAAACCAGTTGCACGCGACGGATTCGTTCCTACCATTCGACCATTCTGTTCACTCGAAATTAGTGGGATAATCGACCCTTACACTCCTCAAAAGGTCGTTTTCACCGTTTGAGAAACGGGACACTGCGCCCGGCTCGTCCGGTCTCGGGTCGGGTCGGCCGCGCGCCGCTCCCCGGCGAGTCGCTCGCGCGCGGTCAGGCCACCGTCGCATCTACCGCGTCGATGACAGCGACCAGACCGGCGTCATCGGGCGTCGAACCGGCCAGTTCGCGAAGTGCGCGGTGACTGCCGACGAGCAGCCCCGCGTTTCCGGGGTCCGCGCCGGTGACGAACACCGCGCCCGCGTCAGACGCCGCCGCGGCGAGCGATTCTGCCTGTCCGGCGGTGAGCCCGGACACCTCGAACACGGCCCGGGTCGCGTCCGCCGCAACGTCCTCGGTTCCGAGGCGTTCGACGTGTCGCGACACGTCGCCCTCGGTCTGGACGTCGAGCTCCTCGACCGCGACGTCGTCCGCGTCCCCGCGGTACCGCTCCGGCGTGAAGGCGTCCCCCACGGCGCAGGCGTCGACCGTCTCCCGCACGTCGTGGGTCCGCACGACGTGTGCGCCGCGCTCGATGGCCATCGAGGTCGCCGCCAGCGAGACGGCCAGGGCGTCCTCGGTCGAGCGGTCGGTCAGCTCGCGCAGGAAGTTCTTCCGGTTGATGGAGACCAGGATGGGCTGGCCCAGCCCGCGGAACTCCCGCAGTCTTCGCAGGACCTCGCGGTCCTGCTCGGTCGTCTGCGCCTCGGACCACCCCCCGAAGGCGGGGTCCACGATGGTCTTGTCCGTCAGCCCGTTCTGTTTCAGGGCCTCGTACACCTGGTCGATGTAGTCCGCCGACTCGGCCCACTCGGCTCCCTTGCGCTCGGCCCAGGGTGTCTCCTCGACCGCGCCCGGCCGTTTCAGGTTCGGCGGGCTGGCCATCTTCGCGACCGCCACGTCGTACTCGGCACAGACCTCGGGCAGCTTCGGGTCCGCGAAGCCCGCGATGTCGTTCACCATGTCGAAACCGCCCTCGATGGCCGCCTCGGCCACCTCGTGGTAGCGCGTCTCGATAGACCAGATGGCGTCTCCCGAGGTTGATTCGATCGTTTCGAGGGCCACGTCGAGGCGGTCGAGCTCCTGTTCTGCCGAGAGCACCTCGAACTTCTTGTTCGCCGATTCGAGGCCCACGTCCACGATGTCCGCGCCCTCACCGATGAGCTCCTCGTCCACGTACGCGGCCGCGTCGCCCGCGTCGTCGAAGACGCTCGGCTTGTACGGCGACTCCGAACTCACGTTGAGCACGCCCATGACCCGCGTCGGGTAGCCGTCCCCGATGCCGAGCCCGGCGGCGTCTACGTCTCTCATTACCTGGGTTGGGGGTCTGAATCGTGAAAAACGGCCTGTTCCCCGTTCGACCTGCCGGGAGTTCTGTCAGCGCTTGTCGGAGGGTTTCGAGGTGTGATTGGGGCCAGTGCTGGTGGTGACTACGAGCAGTTCACTCGCGCTGTTGGCGATGACCGCCTCCGCACCACACCGCAACCACGGCCTCCCCAGCCGACTCCAGTGCTCGTTCCGCGTTGCTACACTGCGCGCTTCGTCCCTCGCGCGGTTCGGCGGGCGAACGAGATCGCCCGCCTGCACGCGCCAGACTGATTGGCTGGGTACAGATGCTCGGCAGAACAGCGATGAGGCGCGCGCTGACGAGTGTGCTGAGCGCGAGGCGACCGAGTCGCCTCGCAACGCGAAGCCAGGAGTCAGCAGCGCGCGAGGGACGACCGGAGCGAATGCGGAGGGAGTCGGCTGGGGAGGGTGTGGCTGCGGTGCGGTTGCGGTTTCCATCGCAATCGGCGCGAGTCGTCGTGCTATCGGAATCCATGGCATCGTACGAAGAAACACGGGAAAACTCTGTACCACATCGCGACACCCGAAGACGCGTCGTTTTTACCCACAGACCCGATACCACCGGGTATGAGCAAGATAAGTATCGGTCTCCGGGGGTGGCGCTTCGACGAGGACGAGGTGTTCACCGCGGAGGGCGAGGTCCGTCCCTTCGACGAGATGGACGAGGACACGAAGCGACGGCTCGTGCGCCTCGGCGTCGTCTACAACGGGCCCTGTGACGCCTGCTGGCTGATCCACGGCGACGCGAACGTCGAGCAGTGCAACGTCGCGTCGGTGGTGTACGGGGAGCCACTGAACGAGGTCGTGCTCTGTGACGAGCACGAGCCGGACTTCCTCTACTGGTTCCGCGAGGAGGGCGGCATCGAGCACGCCGAGACGGACCTGTTCGAGGACGAGTTCCACGAGTGGTTCGCAGACGGCGGGCGTGCACCCGAGGACTACGGCGGGGTCGAGCACGTCGAGACGGACCCGCTGGACCTGCCGAAGCCGGACCTGCCGGACGCCGACGACCTGGAGGGCAACGAGCACGCGGGCGTCGACGACGGCCAGCCCAAGGAGCGCATCGACATCCGGAACATGGACATCACGAAGGAGTACCCGACGGGCGATAACTGATGACGACACCAGCAGTCGCCGTCGTCGACAGCAAGACGCCGGGGAACGTGGGCACCATCGCCCGGGCGATGAAGAACTTCGGCATGTCGGAACTCCTGCTCGTCGACCCGCCGGAGGGCACCCAGGAGAAGCACAGCGAGGCGTGGGGCTTCGCCGGCCGCGCACGCGAGGACGTGCTCGCGAACGCGAAGGAGGTCGACTTCGACTACCTCGTCGACAACTACTACACGGTCGGCCTCACCGCGACGACCAACGAGGACTGCCGCAAGCACGTCCGGTTCCCCTTCTTCACGCCGGACGAACTCGCAGACGACCTCGCGGGGCTGGACGCCGACGCCTGTCTCATCTTCGGGCGCGAGGCCGATGGCCTGACCAACGAGGAGCTCTCGAAGGTCGACGCCGTCTGCTCGATTCCCGCGAGCGACGATTATCCCGTCCTCAATCTCGGCCAGGCCGCGACCATCACGCTGTACGAACTCCGCGGGCTCACAGTCGAGGAGACCCAGCTGCCGGACCGCGAGCACGAGCGCGCCGAGGAGGCGATGCTCGACCGACTCTACGACCAGTTCGACGACCTGCTCGACAGCATCGACCACCCCGAGGAGAAGCGCGCGAAGACCCTGCGGATGGCTCGCCGCGTGTTCGGACGGGCGCACCCGACCCAGCGCGAGGCCCGCTCCCTCCTCGGTATCTTCCGGCGGGCGACGAACCACCCGGAGCTCGCGAGTGTCGCTCGGGACCCTGCCGACCGCGACGAGCCCGGTGAAGCCACCGGGCAGGACGACTGAGACCACCCGGACGGCGAACATTACAGAAAGGGTTTATTTCCAGCCGGACTAGTACACTGGAGTCCCCAGATGCGACCTCCATACCCGGTGAGCCGTAGTGGTCTCCGCACCGAAACAATAATACAACGACAGAACGGTATCGGTATATAGACATATGGAGCAGCTACTGCCCTCCCTCTCCCCCGGCACCTGGTTCAGCTTGCTCGTAGCCGTGCCGACGCTGCTCGTCTTCGCGCTCGGCTTCCGCCTCTTCGTCCCCGACGTCTCGTTCCGGTCGTTCGTCGGCGGGCTCGTGCGGACCGACTGGAAGTACCTCGGCGTGGCCTGGGTGGTCACGTTCGGCGTGAACACGATGGCACACCACTTCTACGCCGGCCGGACCTACACGTCCGTCATCTACGGCCTCGAAGGCACCACCGTCATGCTGTTCCAGACGGTCACGTGGGTCCCGCTCACCTACGCGATGACGTTCGTCTACCTCATCGGGTTCCCGTTCGTCACGCTGTTCACCTACTGGAAGCTGAAGGCACACGACCCCGAGCAGGCCCGACGCTACTGTGCGGCGTACGCCATGCTCGTCCTCATGGCGCTCCCGTACTTCCTCGCGTTCCCGGTGTCGGTCACCTCCGAGTACCTCGGGCACACCGCCACGGGCGGGTCCGGCATGGAGGCACTGATGTACGACCTCCACCCCGTCATCACCGAGGGCATCACCTCGACCGACACGCTCGTGAAGGCGTTCCCGAGCCTGCACACCGGCATCTCCGCGCTCGCCGCGGTGTACTCCCGGTACAGCTCCCCGCGCTACGCCAGGCTCGCTGGCGGGCTCACCGTCGCCATCATGTTCTCGACGTTCTACCTGGGCGTCCACTGGCTGACCGACGCGGCGTTCGCGCTCGTGCTCGTCGGGCTGTCGTTCTACGTCTCCCAGCGCATCTCGGACCCGGTGACCTACGAGGCGCGCATCAAGAAGGCGCTGCGCGACCAGGCCGGGTCCGGGGAGCCGTACGGGCGCGGGGCTGACTGACCGGTCATCCCGGTTCCACTACCTCGATTCTACAACCCCGAATTACGACGCAGTGTGAGTCACCACAACGTCGACGACCGTGGTTCCATCGGGCCGAATATTCACTTCGAGTGCTTCCTCGTGGCGGTCGTCCTCGCCGCCTTCACCCCGCCATACGTCGACGGTTTCGTGTCCGACCGACACGCCATCGACGCTGATTCGGACATCGGTTTCACCACTGACGAAGAAACGTGCTTTCCGAATCGTCTCGCCGGGTTCGATGGGCTGCTGGAGCCGTCGGTTCGCTGCTGGCTTTCCCTCGTGCATGAAGTGGTCGTTCGAGGCGGTGATCGAGACGGTATGCCGACGGTCGTGCTGGTTCGAGACGACGAGGTCACCGTACGGTTGTTCGACGAACAGTGTCTGTAGACAGCCACCAGTTGCTACGGAAAGAACTGCACCCACCGTCCCACAGAACCGGCGTCTGGTGGTACCTTCCGTCATTCATCTGGTAAGTATGCCAAATAGAGAGAAGTGTCTTGTGTAGCACGGGGAGTCGAGAATCTGGAGAATACGGAGAGTGTCGCGGGAAGCAGTCAGGCGCGCTTCTGAATCTCCTCGCGGAGCACGGCACTCACGGTGTCACCACCGGCCTTGCCCCGGAGCGCACCCATGCACTCGCCCATGAGCGCGGAGAACGCGCCCATACCCTCTTCTTCGACCTGGTCCGAATTCCGCTCGACGACCTCCGCGACGGCCTCGCGAACCTCGTCCTCGGAGACGCCACCCAGGCCCTCGGCCTCGACGGCTTCCTCGGCCGTCAGGCTCGGGTCCTCGGCGAGCGCGGTCAGCAGGTCGTTCATGCCCTCGTTGGGCACCTCGCCCTGGTCGACGAGCGAGAGCGCGTCGCGCAGGTGCTCGTCGGTGAGGGTCTCGACGGGCACGTCGTCACGGCGCAGTTCGGTCAGCGTGGATTCGAGCGTGCCGGCAGCCAGGGTCGCGTCGATGCCGTCGGCGACGACGGACTCGAACAGCGGCATGCGCTGGCCGTAGGCGACCTGCTCGGCGAGGCCGGCGTCCAGTCCGTACTCGTCCTGGTAGCGCTCGACCTTCTCGGTCAGGAGTTCGGGCGTCTCGACCTCGCTCGGATCGAGGTCCACGGGCGGGACGTCCGTCTCGGGGTACATTCGGGCCGCGCCGGGGAGCGGGCGCAGGTAGCGGGTCGTACCGTCCTCGTTCGCGCCGCGGGTCTCCTCCGGGACGCCCTCGAGTGCGGTCTCGGCGCGCTTCGCGGCGGCCTCGATGGCGTTGTCGGCGACCTCGGGGCTGGCGGCCACGATGGCCACGGCGTCGTCCTCGCCGGCGTCGACGGCCTCACGCAGGGCCGCGACCTCGTCCTCGGTGACGCCGTAGGCCGGGAGCTCGTCGGTGTGGAAGATGCCACCGGCACCGTGGCGCTTGGCGTGGTCGGAGAACTCGGTCCCAAGACGCCGGTCCGGCTGAATCTCGCGGCCGACGAGGCCGTCGAACCCGAAGAGGGGAACGGCGGTGACCTTCCCGCCGGAGTCGAGTGCGCCGCGGATGACGCCGCTCTCGGTGTCGGCGAAGGTGTCGGTCACGTCCTGTACCTCGCCGACGCTCGCGCCGCGCGATTCGAGTTCGTCACGGATCTCGAGGAGTTCGACCTGCCGCCCGGCTTCGTTCCGGACGATGTCGTCGATGTCGTCGAGGCTCTGGACGCCCTTGACCTCCACGCGGGCACCCTCGGCGATGGAGATGTTCACGTCCTGGCGGATGGTGCCGAGGCCGCGCTTGACGTGGCCGGTCGAGCGCAGCAACATGCCGATGCGCTCGGCGGCCTCGCGGGCCTGCTCGGGCGTCGAGATGTCCGGCTTCGTGCCGATCTCGACCAGCGGAATCCCGAGGCGGTCGAGGCTGAAGGTGACGCCGTCGTCGTGTTCCTCGATGCGCTGGCAGGACTCCTCTTCGAGCATCAGGTCGGCGACGCGGACCGGGCCGTCCTCGGTCGATATCTCGCCGTCGGTCGCGATCTCGGTCGACCGCTGGAAGCCCGAGGTGTTCGAGCCGTCGACGACGATCTTGCGCATGACGTGGGCCGTATCGACCGGCGCCATGTCCAGTAGCTGGGCGATCTCGAGGGCGACCTCGCGTGCTTCGTCGTCCAGCCGGTGGGGCGGTTCGTCGTCCTCCTCGACGAGACAGGTCGAGTCGTACGCGAGGTAGGTGAACTCGCGTTCGACCTGGCTCTCTTCGAGCGCCGCCTCGTCCAGTTCCCCGAGTTCGGACTTCGTCGGGTGCAGGTACCGCGTGAACTCGCGCTCGGACTCCTCCGGCTCGCGGAGGTCGGTCGGGCAGCCACAGAACAGCTTGCTCGCGGTGTCGAGCTGCTGGTGGATCTCCAGCCCGGCGACCAGTCCCAGCGCCTCGTAGTCGTGGTCGGTCATTGCGCTACGCTCCGAGTCGGAGGGGTAAAAAACCGTCCAGTTCCGGCGACCCTGGCCACGGGCGGTCGCCCAGGCGGGGGACCCCGGTCGGGAACCGAGTCCCGGCCCCGATGAGTGCGGCGCACACGCTGTCGCGTCGTGGCACTCTGGAGTCGTCGATTGGCCGTAGAAGCGTCTCTGGATTCGTTACTGCGTCGCCGCGCGAATATCTTCTATCTGAATAATATCTTCCCCAAGTCCTTCCCCGTCGCAGTCGTCGTTCGGGCATCGATAATGCCAACCATCGCGTGTCGCAACGCGCTCGGAGAATCGGTCACCACATTCCTCACAAAAGAGCTGTCCTTTCTCGCATGTGTCTACGTGCATCTCTAGGGCAAGCTCTGTGCTGAACGATTGGTTGCAGTTACGACAGGTGTGCATAGTACAAATTTGGACTGCAACCACCATAACACCCATGGATTGTTCGACTTTCCTCCGTCTCTCGATAACTTTCGGTAAGTTCACGCCGTCGTGCGGTTGTTTCACTTCCACTGAGAGGATTACCCGGTAATAAACGTTGCCCTTGATATCCTCACGCGTGGTCGTTGGTGGCAGATAGCGGGCTCGTGTCGTGCCGAGAGAAAATCTGGCTGTGGAATCTATGCGGGGGGTGTTCGACGGGGTGTCAGTCGTCCTGACCGAGGATGCCGCGGTGGGTCATCGCCTCGGGGTCGATGATCTCGTCGGCCTCCTCCTCGCTGAGGTAGCCCTTCTCGATGACGACCTGGCGGACCGTCTTGCCCTCCTTCAGTGCGGTCTTGGCGGCCGTGCTGGCCTTGTCGTAGCCGATGTGCGGGTTGAGCGCGGTCGCGAGCGCCATCGACTGCTCGACCTGCTCCTCGCAGTGTTCCTCGTTGGCCTCCAGCTTCGCGACGAACTTCCGGGCGAACACCTCGCTCCCGTTCGAGATGAGTTCGGCGGACTGCAGGAAGTTGTACGCCAGCAGCGGTTTGTAGAGGTTCAGGTCGATCTGCCCCTCGGCCGCACCGGCGGAGACGGCCGCGTCGTTGCCGACGACCTGCTTGTGGAGCTGGTTGACGGCCTCGGCGACGACCGGGTTGATCTTGCCGGGCATGATGGACGAACCGGGCTGGTTCTCCGGCTGCTCGAGTTCACCGAGCCCGTTGCGGGGGCCGGAGGCGAGCAGGCGCAGGTCGTTCGCGATCTTGTTCAGGCTGCCGGCGACGGTCCGGAGGGCACCGTGTGCCTCGGACATGGCGTCGTGGGCGGCCTGTGCCTCGAAGTGGTCGTCGGCCTCGCGGAACTGGACGCCGGTCTCCTTCGTGATGTACTCGGCGGCGCGCTCGGGGAACTCGGGGTGGGTGTTCAGCCCCGTCCCGACCGCGGTGCCACCGAGGGCGAGTTCGGCGAGGTGTTCGCGGGTGTTGTCGACGCGGACGAGGCCCTTCTCGACCTGCGTCTTGTAGCCGCCGAACTCCTGACCGAGTCGGACCGGCGTGGCGTCCTGCAGGTGGGTACGGCCCGTCTTGACGATACCGTCGAACTCCTCGGCCTTCTCTTCGAGGGCCTCGCGGAGCGTGTCGAGCGCCGGGATGACGTCCTTCTCGACGGCTTCGAGGGCGGCGACGTGCATCGCGGTCGGGATGACGTCGTTCGAGGACTGCCCGAAGTTGACGTGGTCGTTCGGGTGGATCTCGCGGCTCCCGATCTCGCCGCCGTACAGTTCGGTGGCGCGGTTCGAGATGACCTCGTTGGCGTTCATATTCGAGGAGGTCCCCGACCCGGTCTGGAACACGTCGACCGGGAACTGGTCGTCGTGCTCGCCGGCGATGACCTCGTCGGCGGCCTCGATGATGCACTCCGCCTTGTCCTCGGGAATCATCTCGAGGTCGCGGTTCGCCTGCGCGGCGGCCTTCTTCACGACGCCCAGTGCACGGACGAAACGACGCCCGAACGTGAGCCCGGAGATGGGGAAGTTCTCGACCGCGCGCTGGGTCTGTGCCCCCCAGTAGGCGTCGGCCGGTACCTGCATCTCGCCGAGGCTGTCCTGCTCGGTGCGGAAGTCGTCGGACATACCTGATTCGTCGTCGGGCCGGTGCGTAAAACCCACCGAATCGGTTCCCGACCTGGCCGGCTGAAACCTGCGACGACCGCCGTCGAACCACCATGTTGTATGTTATCAACTATCTCGAAACTCCTCTGAGAGTGGACAGTGTTTATACCCAAATCGACAGTTTCCGAAAACGAAAAGACGGTACTACAGCCGTTGTAAACCTTCAATATTCACTCGGATGTGAATTAATTTGGGCAAGTGTTAAGTGTGGGCATCCGTAAAGCTCCCGTAAGTCTCACGCAGCGTGAGGCACGTGGTGGCATGACAGGACACGATTCAACCTCTGACGTTTCGCGGCGTAGTATCTTGAAAACAGCCGGCGCTGCCGGTGCAGCCGGACTGACAGGACTCTCCGGATGTATCGGTGGCCTTACCGGTGGCGGTGAGAGCCAGGAGCCCATCGAACTGCTCCACGCCTGGAGTAGCGGCGACGGCTCCGACGCCATCGCAGCGCTCCTCGAAGGGTTCCAGGAGGAACACCCCGACGTGGAGTTCGCGGAGGAACCGGTCAACGGTGCCGCCCGGAAGAACCTCGGGACGGTCATCCAGAACCGGATGCAGTCGAACAACCCGCCGAGCACGTGGCAGGCGTGGCCGGGGAAGAACCTCGAGAAGTTCGCCGGCGCGTACGGCGACCTCGAGGGTGACGTCTGGGACGACGACATGAAGAGCAACTACCTGCCGGGACCGAAGAAGCAGGCCCAGCTCGACGGGACGTACGTCACGGTTCCCCTCAACATCCACCGTATCAACAACCTCTTCTACAACACGGCGGTCGTCGAGGAGGCCGGTGTCGACCCATCCAGCATCGAGACCCCGGACGACCTCACGGCCGCGATGCAGAAGGTCGCCGACAACACCGACGCGACCCCGATGGCCCAGCAGACCAGCTCCAACTGGTCGACGGTCCAGCTCTGGGCGACCGTGCTGCTCGGGCAGGCCGGCCAGTCCGGCTACAACGCCTTCGTCAACGGGAACGGCAAGGAGGCCCAGGTGAAGAAGGCACTCCAGACGGTCAAGGACTACTCGGAGTTCTACTTCGACGACTCCGCGTCCATCTCGTGGACCGAGGGCAACTCCCGCTTCATGAAGGACCAGGCTGCATTCATCCACCAGGGTGACTGGGCAGCGGGTGCCTACAGCGGCAACGACGACTTCAACTACGGCGAGGACTGGGACCACGTCCCGTTCCCGGGCACCGACGGCTACTACGCCCTCAACATGGACTCGTTCCCGTTCCCGTCGAACAACCCGTCGCCCGAGGCGACGAAGACGTTCCTCAGCTACTGTGGCTCGACGGACGCCCAGATCCGCTTCAACCAGAAGAAGGGCTCCATCCCGCCGCGCAAGGACGCCGACCCGTCCAAGCTGAACACGTTCCAGCAGGACCAGTTCGACGACTTCACCAGCTCGGAGGCGCAGCCGCCGTCCATCCAGCACGGCCTCGCCCTCTCGCCGGCGATCCGGACGAACGTCCTCGACGCGTTCAGTGGTTTCATCGAGTCCTACGACGTGGACAAGACCACGAGGCAGCTCCTCGGGTCGTTCAGCTAAGAGACCACCGCCGTATCACATTTTATGCGCAAGAAACTTACACAACTCAAACAGGCACTCGCAAACCGTCGGCGGGAGGTGCGGACCGATGGTGGCGAGGCGCAGGCGGAACGGTCGTTCCTGGACCGGACCAGCGTCCAGTCCGCACCGTTCTGGCTGCCGCCGTTCCTGCTCGTGGGCCTGTTCGTCTACGGGGCCATCATCTGGAACGTCGTCATCTCACTGACGGACCTCGCCGGCTTTACGGCCTCGCCGGACTACAGCAACCTCGACCTCGAGAACTACGTCATCGCGTTCACCGGTGGGACACCCTCGTGGTCGAACCTGTCCATCGAACCCATCTGGAACTCGGCGCGGAACACACTGGTCCTGATGGTCGCATTCACGGCCATCTGTCTGGTGCTCGGCCTGCTGCTGGCCATCCTCGTCGACCAGAAGATCCGGTACGAGAACACCTTCCGGACGGTGTACCTGCTCCCGATGAGCCTCTCGTTCGTCGTGACGGCGAAGTTCTGGCTGTTCATGTACAACCGCGAATCCGGGCTCATCAACGTCGTCATCACGTCGCTCGGGTTCGATTCCGTCGGCATCGTCCAGAATCCACAGTTGAAACTCGCGGCGGTGATATTCGCGCTCATCTGGCAGTTCAGCGGCTACGCCATGGTCGTCTACCTCGCCGGCCTGCGCGCGATTCCGAACGAACACTTCGAGGCCGCACGTGTCGACGGTGCGAGCACCGTTCGCATGTACTGGCGCATCATCATCCCACAGCTGCGGACCGCGACCATCAGTGCGGCGGTCGTGCTTGTCGTCTTCGCGCTGAAGGCGTTCGACTTCCTGTACTCGATGTACGGGGGGTACCAGCCAGGGCCGTCCGCGGACATCCTCGCGACCCGCATGGTCCGTGAGGCGTACAGCAACGGGAACTGGGCGTACGGGTCGGCCATCGCGGTCGTCCTGTTCCTGATGGCACTCGCCATCGTCGCGCCGTACCTCTACACGCAGTACCAGCGGGGGCAATTATGAGCAACGCAACAGCGACCGCCGACGACTCCGTACAGCTATTCGGATACTCGCTCCGGCGAGTCCTGCTCTACGCCGTCCTCGCCGGGATGGCGACGTTCTACCTCATCCCCATCGAGACGGGGCTGATGACCTCGCTGAAGAGCAACGCGGTCTACACGGGCGATGCCCCGTACCTGCCACCGCTCTCGCCGGCGGCGTTCACCCTGGAGAACTGGGCACAGGCGTTCGACGGCCTCGCGAGTGGCCTGTTCAACAGCCTGTTGCTGACGATTCCGGCGACCATCCTCTCGGCGGTGTTCGGGAGCATGGCCGCCTTCGGGCTGACGAGCGTCCACTGGAAGCGCCAGGTCGGCATCTACGCCCTGTTCGTCGCGGGTATCTTCATCCCGTACCAGGCCGTGCTGGTGCCGCTCTCGCAGTTCTGGTACAGCATCGTCCCGCTGCAGGAATGGTTCGAACCGTTCGCATTGCTGTTGCCGCTCATCCAGGAGCACCACTGGAAGATCCTGGCACTCGTCATCACGCACACCGCGTACGGGATTCCCATCTGTACGCTGCTGTTCCGCTCGTACTACAAGGACCTCTCCGGTGAGATGGTCGAGGCGGCTCGGCTGGACGGTGCCACGGTCTACAAGATCTACCGGCGCATCATCCTGCCGCTGTCCATCCCGATGTTCGCAGTGACGTTCATCTACCAGTTCACGCAGATCTGGAACGACCTGCTGTTCGCGCTCATCATCGTACAGTCCGGTGACGCGTCGGTCGTGACGATGGACCTCGCAGGCCTCGGCGTCTCGCAGTCCGGGACAAACTTCCCGCTGCGCATGGCCGCAGCGTTCGTCACGGCGCTGCCGACGCTGCTGGTGTACATCTTCTTCGGAGAACAGTTCGCGAAAGGAGTAACCGCCTAAGATGATTCACTACGACACAGAGGAGGAAGACAGATGGCTGAACTGACGCTCGACGGCATCACCAAGGTGTTCGTCGAAGACGACGGGAACGAGATCGTGGCCGTCGACGACGTGAACGTCGACATCGCTGATGGGGAATTCCTGGTCCTCGTCGGCCCGTCGGGGTGTGGGAAGTCCACCACCCTGCGGATGATCGCCGGGCTGGAGACCGTCACCGAGGGCGAGCTTCGCCTCGGTGGCGACCTGATGAACCACAAGCAGCCGGCGGACCGCGACATCGCGATGGTGTTCCAGTCCTACGCGCTGTACCCGCACATGACCGTCGCCGAGAACATGAGCTTCGGGCTCGAGGAGTCGACGGACATGCCGGACGACGAGATACAGCAGAAGGTCACCGAGGCCGCGGAGATGATGGGTATCGGCGACCTGCTCGACCGCAAGCCCCGGGAGCTCTCCGGCGGCCAGCAACAGCGTGTCGCCCTGGGCCGCGCCATCGTGCGCGACCCCTCGGTGTTCCTGATGGACGAGCCGCTGTCGAACCTCGACGCCAAGCTGCGCGCGAAGATGCGCACCGAACTCCAGCGCATCCAGGAGGACCTCGGCGTCTCCACCGTCTACGTCACCCACGACCAGACGGAGGCGATGACGATGGGCGACCGCATCGCCATCCTCGACGACGGCATCCTCCAGCAGGTCGGGACGCCGCTGGAGTGCTACCACGAGCCGAACAACGAGTTCGTCGCGGACTTCATCGGCGAGCCCTCGATGAACTTCTTCGACGTCGAGGTGCAGGGCAATCGCCTCGAAGCCGAGAAGTTCTCCTACCCGGTTTCCCAGGAGACGCTCGACGCCGTCGGAGACGCGACGGAGCTCACGCTGGGTATCCGGCCCGAAGACATCGAGATTCGCTCGGATGTCGAGGGCGACCACGACTTCGAGACCGTCGTGGACGTGGTCGAGCCGACCGGCGACGAGAACAACCTCTACCTCACCTTCGACCCCGAGGCGGCCAACCCGGACACGTTCATCGTGACCATCGGCGGCATGCAGCGCGTCGAGGCCGGCCAGCCGGTCGTCGCGCACATCCCCGAGGAGGCCATCCACCTGTTCGACGCGAACACGGGGGAGGCGCTGAAGAACCGTTCGCTTGAGAACGTGGAAG
Organism: Haloarchaeobius sp. HME9146; assembly: GCF_025399835.1. Classification (NCBI taxonomy): domain Archaea; kingdom Methanobacteriati; phylum Methanobacteriota; class Halobacteria; order Halobacteriales; family Halorubellaceae; genus Haloarchaeobius; species Haloarchaeobius sp. HME9146. Next base: position 2,826,928 of record NZ_JAODVR010000001.1, on the reverse strand, counting down.
CGCTCGGCCAGCCGGTCTAAGACGTCACGTCGCGGTTCCGTTTTTCGGCGTTTTCGACCCCCGACAGCTGTGGATGGGGCGAGAGAATCGAGGACCCGAATCGGGTCCCGACTTCCTTCTGCTGGACGTGAAACTAGCCGACGGAGTCAGAGGGATTGGTCTGTCGCTTCACTCGGTGTTCTGAATCAATCCTGTCAGATGTGTCGTGCTGAATACAGAGGATGGGTTCATCAGGGCAGGTGAATTGTTTTCCTCTGATAAGTCTCTTCAGTAGAAAGAATTGTGTCCGTACGATGTGGAGGTCAAAGTATGCCCTCCGAGGATTCTCGAATCTATCCTATCGCCACCGTCTCGCTCGGTGTGCTCTTGCTCGCGACAGCCGTCTTCGCGCCGATCGGTTCAATCGCCTGGACGTACGAGTACAACGCAGAACCAGTCCCTCCTGATGAGCCGAATCTCACTGGAAGACTAGCGTGGATAGACGAAGCCGCGGTATGCGGTCCAAGTACTCCTGCATGCGTGCTCGGGTACCGCGTCAGAGACGGCGGCCCCCGTGTCGTCTCCGACGAGACATATCGTGCCGCTCGTGGCTTCGACTCAGAGACTGAGCTCGTCATCTTTTACGAGCACGACCCGGCGTTCTACCAGCCGACGGTCAGACACTACGAAAATGATACGACGAGGGTCAGCCTCAGATCCGTCTCAAACGCTACCGCACTCGACCTCGTGTCCACACCCGCACGACATATCAGCCCTGGCGTCCAGCGACTCGTCGAGGAGGGGACTGTCCGCACGGCCACCCCACTCGACGGGTACTCGTACTGGTCACGCACGCACGCTGTTGTCGCTCACGACGGCAGGTACTACTCGCAGGGGCGGTACAGATACCGGGGAACACATAGCGGGGCCGCCGAAAACCTCCGCCTCGCTGCCCTCGCTGGGGGAGCAGCCCTCTGCTTCATTGGTGGCCGTATCGCGTGATACACCCTGGCCAAGGTCCCGACTGAAACCCCTCAACACTTGCTCGTGTACACTTCGGGCTCCGTATACAACAGCGCCCGAACTTCCGGGAGGGTGGCACGAATCGCGTGCTGGATTCAGAGGGTGTATTCAGCAAACGAGAGCCGCCCCGTAATGTCTCACGTCCCGTGCAGACTCGCCTGCAATCGTTCCCGAAGCCCCGTCTGCAACTCGTTCACGGTCGACTCGTCGAGGTCGAACGCGGTCGGACTCCCACCGAGCAACGTCGCCGAACTTGCCGTGTCTGCGACCAGCGTCGCGAGGTCGAGGCGGCGCTGGAAGACGGTCGCCTCGCTCACGACCGTCTGGATGCGGTAGTACGGCACCACGCGGGTCGTCCGGTTCCAGAAGCCGTCGCGGATGAGCAGGTGGTCCTCGCCGACGGCGAAGCCGCGGTTCGCCCACTTCAGGTGGGCAGCGAACGGGACCACCAGGAAGGCGACCGCAGGGAGGTACCAGGGAATCTGCGCGACGGTCGTCGAGACGAGGTAGCCGACCGCGAGCAGGAGCACGATGGGGATGCTGTACCGGACGGCGTAGCGCCGGCGGGCCCGTTTCGGGGGCCGGGTGAACTCCAGGTCCTCGAAGTCCTCCAGTTCGCGGGCGAGGGCGAGCGTCCGGTCCAGTTTCGCGATGGGGACCGCGGACTGGCTACCCTGGCTGGCGCGGCTTCCTGCATAGCCCGCGGTCTCGACGGTGAGGCCGGCGAACCCGAGCGGCCGCATCAGGAAGGTCTCGGTGAGCGTGATGGTCTGGACCTTCTCACGGGGGATGGAACCGCTGTAGCGCTGGAGCAGGCCGCGCTCGTACACGAGGTCGTCGCCCTCGCGGCCCAGCCGGAAGTCGTAGAACTCGAGCGTGGAGACCACGACGCTCAGCAGGATGGAGGCAGCCAGCAGGAGCGGCGGCCCGACGACACCGACCGCGATCATCTCCTGGCCAGTCATCACCTCGGGGTCCAGCGTGCTCGGGCCGCCGAAGGGAGCCGCGGCACTGAGCAGCAGTCCGAGGATGAAATCCTCCGCGAGCGGGATGGCGACGATGAGCAGCGCGAGCGACCGGAACCGGAAGCGCGTCACTGCCAGCGCGAGCAGTTCGACCGGCGAGAGTTCGAACAACACCTCGCTGGTCAGTTCGCGGGGCTGGGTCGGTTCGGTGGCGGGACGCTGGCCCTCGGTGGCGCTGGACTCGGCACCTGCCGGCGGGGCTGACGGGGACTGGGCAGCGGTTGCCGGCCCGCGCTCGCCCGCCTCGACGTCGGTACCGGTCTCGGCCGCTCCTCCAGCGTTGGGTTCAGCGGCCGTCTCGGCTGCCGGGGCGGCCGCCTCCTCGGCGGTGACTCGTGCCCGGCGCTCGCGAATCTCCCGCCGGAGTCGATTCGCCTCGGCCTCCGCGACGACCGAAAGTGTCGCCTCGGTTCCGCCGCCACCGGCGGTCTCGATGCGGACGACTGCCACACCGAAGGCCCGGTGCAGGAGGTTCTGGGACACGTCGACGTTCTGGATGCGCCGGAGCGGAATCTCGCGCTCGGTTCGCCCGATGACCCCCTGGGCCACGTCGAAGGTGTCCTCGCCGAGGTCGTACTCGTAGCGCAGGTAGGTCATCGCACCGTAGGCGACACCCACCACGAGCCCGACCGGGGCGACGAGGAACAGCCAGTCGACCGAGCCCACGCCGACGGTGTTCAATATCACCACGAGGAAGAACGGAATCGAGAGGCCGTTCACCCCGTACCGGAGCGCCCGCGAGACCGCCGAGATTGGATGGAGTCGCATCGCTACACCGCGTCCTCCGGTTCGGACTCGACCGCGAGGTCGCGCAACTCGTTTCGCAGTCGGCGGGCCCGCTCGGGTGTCAGTCCCGGCACCGACACGTCCGCCCCGCGCGAGCCCGCGGTGTAGACCACGACGCGGGAGAGCCCGAGCACCCGGTCGATGGGGCCGCGCTGCGTGTCGACGTGCTGGACGCGGACGTAGGGGACGGCGGTCTCGACCCGCGTAATCACGCCGCGTTCGAGATACAGCGAATCGGATTCGAGGTCGAACCGCCAGTCGCGGTAGAGCAGTATCGCGTGCCCGACGCCGATGGCGATGATGAGGACTGCCAGCGCGACGGGAATCGCCAGCCCCAGCCCGAGTTCGGCGACCCGGTCGAGCCCGAACAGGATGCCACCGAGGACGACCGCGGTGATGACCGACCGGACTGCCCACTCGATGCGAACGCGTCCGTGAAGGGTTTCCATACTGACACGGTAGCCCGCTGGCGTAAAAAAGCCGTCCTCGTCGGTAGCCTGTGAGTCCCCGCTACAGCTCGGCGTACTCCTCGGGCGTGTACGTCTTCAGCTCCAGCGCGTGGATGTCGGTCGTCATGTGCTCACCCAGCGCGTCGTAGACGAGCTGGTGCTGCTGGACAAGCGGCTTGCCCTCGAAGGCGGGCGAGACGACCGTGGCGCGCAGGTGGTCGTCGTCGTGCTCGCCGCGGGCGCGTTCGACGGTCGCCTGGGCGTCGTCGAGGTTCGCTTCGATCATGTCGGCGACTTCCTCGGGTGTCATTACTCGGGGTGAGGTGGGCGTCGGGTTTAATTGTCTGGTTCTGGCTGGCAGTCTTGGTTGGTTGCTCGGGCCATATTGGTATCGAGGTGGCCTGTAAGAACGGCGTGATGACTCGCGCTGGTGGCTATGACCACACCACAGCCTCCCCAGCCGATTCCTTCCACTACGCTCCGCTCCGTTCCAGTCATCCCTCGCGCGCTTCGGCGGGCGGACGAGACCGCCCGCCTGCACGCGCCAGACCGATTGTTCGAGTACAGATGACGGGCTGAAAGACCGCCTGGCGCGCGCTGGTGAGCGTGCCGGAGGCCGCGAACCAGCGTCGCGCGAGGGACGACCGGAGTGGAACGGAGGGAGTCGGCTGGGGAGGGTGTGGTTGCGGCGCGGGGCGGTCGCGGTCCTGCCACCAGCGAGAGAGAACGGCGACTACCCGACATTCTCTCCAGAGGCGAATCCGACCGGCCCAACAGTGACAGAATCGGTCGCTTCAGGTCCAGTTGTCCAGCCCGGTCTGGGTCAGGCCGTCCTCGATGCGCTCGAACCCACGGCGAACCTCGTCGGGGTCCACCTCCCACTCCTCGACGACGTACTCCCGGGCCGCGTCCACGTCGGGGGAGATGCTGGTGTCGAACTCGTAGTCATCGGTGACGTTCGGGTCGCGGAACAGGGCGCGGACGAGGTCGGCGTTCTCGACGTAGACGTCCTCCTCCTCGAAGACGGTCCAGAGGTCGCCGTGTTCGCGAATCTTCTTCAGGGCGGTCTTGGGGCCGTACCCGTGGACGCCCTCGTTGAAGTCGGTGCCACAGAGGATGGCGATATCGATGAGCTGTTCGAGGGTCACGTCGAGTTCGTCGAGCGTTTTGGACAGATCCATCCGCTCGGGGTCGCCCTTGCTGGTGAGCTGGCGGAGGGTGACGGGTGCGCCGAACAGGAGCGCGTCGTAATCCTCCGTGCCGACGTACTCGGCGTCGCCGCGCTTCGCGATGTGGGCACACTGGGCCTCGCCCTCTGCGGGGGCTTCGACCACGGGGACGTCGAGCAGGCGCAGGAGTTCGCGGCTGGTCTCCTGGATAACAGGGGTAAGGCGCTGGGTGGCGGAGTCGAGGCGGGCGACCTCGGCAGTGTCACCCTCCTCGCGGGCCTCCTCGAGGCGTTCTTCCATCTTCTGGCGCTGCTCGCGACGGGACTCTATCTCGTCGGTCTTCAGCTCCGAGGGCCCGCCGTCGAACACCATCACCGGGGTCAGGTCGTGCTCGAAGAACTTGGGGAGCCCCTGGACGATGCCGATGAGGTTCGCGACCTCGTCACCGTCTTCGGTGGTGTACCGGTGGTCGCTGGTCCAGCGGACCGTGGTCGTCAGGTAGCGATAGAGCCAGTTGTGGGCGTCGACCGCCACGACGCCACCGCCGAGTTCGTCGAACGGGACCTCCTCGATGTGTGCGAGGGCCCGAAGGTCTGAATTTCCCATCTTGGCGTCGCTACGGGCCGGAGGCTTTCAATACTGGTGATTCCGGGGCTGCGACTGGAGGGAGCCCCGGCGTGCTCACCGGGGCGGGCCGCGCTCGCGCTTCTCCGCGATGAACGCGCGCTCGGCCGCCGACAGGTCGTCGCGGTCCGCGAAGACGGCGAGCCCGTCGCGGTAGGCCGCGGCGTGGGCGTCCCGGTCATTCCCGGCGGGGACCGGGTGTTCGAGGACGAGTTCCGCGATACCGGTCTCGCGCCCAGTGTAGCCGAACCCGGCCCGGTACAGCGCCTCGTAGGAGTAGGCGTTGTTGACGGCGATGCGGGCGCGGTCGTACCCTGCGTCGTGGGCCCGGTCGACCACGAACTCGACGAGGGCAGGGCCGAGACCCTCGCCGCGGCGGTCTTCGCGGACCGTGACGTACCGAAGCCAGACCGTCTCGGAGTCGGTCCGGTCCTCGTTGAACGCGACGGCGGCGACCACGTCGCGGTCGTACTCGCCCGCGTCGGGGCGCGAGTCGTCCATGTCGTGCTCCGGGCCGCGGACCACCGCCTTCCCCGTACTCGTCATGACGAACTTCCCGGCGTAGCTGAACCGCTGGTAGTCGAGCCTGAGCGTCGGCTCGTCGTCGGGCCAGCCGAGGAACGCGAACGAACGCGACGGGGAGTCGTCGGTCACGGGTCACCAGAGGGTACCGGGACAGTAGGCACTTTCGGGCAAGCCGCTCTCACCGGTTTCGACCCGGTTAGGTCGTCTCTTTTCGGTCGCTTCCACCTTATCCGCGCTCGTCTCGATTCTCAGGATAGTATGTCTGTCGGACACTCGCGAGCGGTCGGGGGGACCCCGCTCGGGCGCGCCGTCGCGGGCGTGGTCAGGCTGGTACTCGCGTCGATACTGCTCGGGTTCGCGCTCACCTCCGACGCCGTCCACGATTACCCGCACTACGCCGTCCTGATCCTGGTCCACCCACTCATCGTCCGGCAGGCACTCGGTGTGAGCCTCGAACCGTTCCACATCATCTGGGTGAGCGTCGCGCTGTTCGTCCACCCCCTCGGCGGTATCCTCGGCCTGTACGACACCGTCTGGTGGTGGGACCATCTCACCCACCTCATGTCCGCGACACTCGTCGCCGGGCCGACCTACATCCTCGCGCGGGCGTACTACCTCAGCGGCCAGACACCCATCGTTCCCGGCTGGACCGTCCCGGCCGCCGTCGTGACGACGACGCTCGCCCTCGGGCTGGTCTGGGAGGGAATCGAGCTCGTCCACCCGTGGCTCATCGTCTACAGCGACGAGGATACCGCGATGGACGCCGTGTTCAACGCGGTCGGCGCACTGGCGACGGTGGCGGCCGCCCCCCGAGTCCTCGGCGGACTCGTTTCCCAGGCGCTTCCCACCGACCCGTTCACCGGGACGGGGACGAGCGTCGAGCTATCCGACCGAGGGGACGACCACGACCGGCACCCCGAGTTCGATCCGGGTGACGATTGAACCCCTGCAGGGGGCGAATCGAAGCGTCGATTTCTGGGAGTGCAGCCACTAAGTCGGTCCAGCACGTAACTCTGACAGGTACCTGATGCCCCCGTCTCGCGCCGCATTCGACGACCTCGTCGCCGCCCTCTCGACGGTGGAGTTCGAGGATTTCGTCGCGGCCCTCCTCGCCGTCGATAGCGAGGCGTTCGAGACGCTGGAGACACTGGAGTCGGATGCGGGACCCGCCGGCCAGACGGTGGTCGTCCGGGACGGGACGCGGTATCGGTTGGTGACGGGTCGGGCCGATTCGACGGATTCGACTGGTTCGGTAGACGAGACTGACGAATCGATACAGAACCGGCCGGCACAGTCCACTTCTCGCTCGGGCGACGAGCGACTCGTCTACCATCCAGCCATCGCGCCCGATGACCCACCAGAGCGCGTCCTCGACCTCTACACGTTCGCGTGTTACGGGCTGGACCGCGAGCCGGTCGACGCCATCTGTGAGGAACAGCTCGGGACACGGCTGAGTGACCTGCCGTCGGCCGGCCAGTCTTCCCATTCGGACACCACGGCCCGACCGGAGACGGCGACCGACCAGCTTGGTCCGGAACCACCAGCGAACACCGAGCAGGCCGAACCGGCCCAGTCGCCGCGGTACTCGAAACGACCCGACGGGCTCGCAGCCTCGCCCGAGTTCCTTCGGTACGGTTCCGCCCTAGGGACGGATGTGCCCCACGGCGACGAGAACCTGACGGCTGCTGCCGAATCGTCGGCCGGGGAGACAGGCGGTGTTGGGCCGGTCCTGGCCCGAGTCGGTTCGACCCGCCGCCTGGCAGTCCTCGCTATCGTCGTGGTGTCACTGCTCGTCGTCGGTGGCGGCATCGCATTCGGGTTGCTGCCGGGCATGGCGGACGACGCAGGCGACGGCACCGGAGCAGCCGGTTCGAACACCAGCATCGCCGCCGAGGACCCCGACTTCAGACTCGGTGAGAGCGACCCGTATCCCGGTGACTTCGGTGACGACACCCTGACCGACCCGACCCCGTTCGACGACCGGCCCCCCGGGCTCGCGGACCACGGTATCACCGATGCCGCGATGCTCGCCCAGGCGCACGCGAACGTCCTCGCCGGTCAGTCGTACCGCTGGACCCTGGAGTTCGGCGGTGTAGCGGACCCATCGGTCGACGGGCCGGAGTGGCAGGTGGCCAGGCAGGTCGTCACCGTCGAGAACCAGACGGCGTACCGGTCTGAGATGGTCGGTATCACTGTCGCGGGCGACACCATCGAGCAGACCAGCGTCGCGGATGGTGAGACCCGACAGGTCGTCACGAAGAAGGGTGACACGTACGCGGTCAGCCGCCAACCAGTGGCGGTGCGCTACGGCGAGGGCTACCACGAGGACAGGGCCGAGCGCTTCGTCGAGCTGTACCTCGACAGCGCACGGAACATCCGAAGCGCCTCGTACACCGTCGGCGGCACGACCTACCACCGCATCGTCGGCTGGAGCACACCGCCGTCACTGTCGAACGTCTCGGAGTACCGGTTCGTCGCGGTCGTGACCGAGGAGGGACTGGTCCAGGACCTCTCGGTCCGCTACGTCCAGTCGACCCCCGACGGGCCGCGGACCGTGACCGTCTCGTTCCACTACGACGAGGTCGGGACGGCCGTGCGTGACCCGGACGCCGAGGCGACCGCGGAGGACTCGTCAGTCCCTGCCGGAACGACGGAGACACAGAACGGAACCGGAACGACGGATGGACCCGCCAAGCTGGCAGCTACAGCGATCACTCGATGACTTCTTCCAGCACGGTTCGACCGCCGCCCGGTTTCGACTCCCACTCCCACTCGTCCTCGACGCGGACCCGCCCGTCGTCGAGCAGTGTCACGTCACCGATGGAGTGCCCGGTCGAGGTCTCGCCGTCCTCGTTCAACTGGACGTATCTCACGTCCCAGCGGTCGCCGTCGAAGGTCCCCACGAGGTAGCCCTCCACGATACGGCCACCGGCGTAGTCGGCACTGATGTGTGTGCCGTCCTGCCGGAAGTGCATGCTCGTATCCCCCGATACATCTCCACCTTCGTTCTGGCGGGCGGTGAGCGTCCGCCCATCCAGCGAGATAGCTGTCGCCATGGTGGAACTACGTGCCCAGCGAGAGTAAAGCTGCGTGCTCAGTCCAGGGGCTGGTGCACCTGGTCTTCCTCGAACACCTGCCCGTCGACGACGATCGGCTCGGACCCGTTCGCCTCCTGTGGCTCGCCGACGGTGCAGATCATCGTCTGGTCGCGGGCGAACGCGAGCTGGTGGTTCAACAGGACGCGACTCTCGTCCTTGCGAATCTGTCGGGTCTGTCCCGTCCAGTAGCCGTTGTCCGGGATGGAGGTGACCACGCCCGCCATGTGCTCGATGTCCTCGTCGGTCTCGTACAGGAGCGACCAGTGTTCGCCGACGAGTTCGTCGGCCTCGTAGCCGAAGCACCTCGCGTAGGCGTCGTTGACGAAGATGAACTCGCCCGCCTGGTTCAGCAGGCTCACGCCCTGGCCGATGGACTCGATGGCGTCGAGGAACTGCTGGTTGCGCCGCTCGGCGTGGTACTTTTCGGCGAGGTTCCGTACCCGGTTCGCGAGAATCTCGTACTTCTCCAGCCCACCCGACTTCTGGAGGTAGTCCGAGACGCCCGCGGAGATAGCCTCGCTCGCGACTTCCTCGGACCCTTTGCCGGTGAACAGCACGAACGGCATCTCTGCTTCCCGTTCTCGAACCTCCCGCAGCAGTTCCAGTCCGTTCATCCTCGGCATGTCGTAATCGCTGACGATGCAGTCCGGACACTCCTCGTCTAGCATCGCCAGCGCCTTCGCTGGTGACGTGACGGACTCGACGGTGAGTCGGCTGTCGGTCCGTTCGAGCACCGTCCCGACCAGCTCCGTGAACGAGGGGTCGTCGTCCACGTGGAGGATACGAACCGTCACCTGACTCATGTCTTCTACAGCAGAGTGCCCGTGAGCACTCTTAACGGTTCCTGCCAGCTGTCACCCGACCAATCTATCAACTTCCATGTATCCCGTCCGAGTTGGGTTCTCGAGACCGTTCCGTCCCGGTGGCCACGAAGCCGCGGTATCCGGCGGCCTGATGCGCGGGAGCGTCCCCGGCCCCACCTCTATCGGTCCCGTCAGCGTCCCGGGTTCGGCGGCCGGCCCACGGTCACACCGGGATGGGCGGACCTTCCAGGCCAGGATGGTTCCTCGCCAGAACACCTCGACGTCGATGATTATCTGGTGCAGGTTCTCGAACGAGTCCGTGACAGTGCCCTCGTACGGGCCGTGCACTCGGTTGAAGGCGTAGGCGGTCTCGTCGTCACGGTGGCGCGTTCGCAGATAGAACGACGTCGCTCGCGGCTCGACCGTGACGGTGAGGTCGGTACACGTGAGGTCGATGGTCACGAACGGCAGATGCGGCATGGGTGGGAACGTCGGCTCCCCGCTCGTGAGCTTCGCCACCCCAGCATCCGTTTCTCGTCGCGTCGCTTCCGAGGCCTCCAGGGCTCGTCCGATGGTGGTGCCGTATCCGGTGAGGCCACCAATGACGCCGAGACCGACACCTGCGAGAAGATTCCGCTTCGAGACCGCTCTGGACGAGTCCCCCATGTGGAAGGTAACGGTCCCAGGGGGTGAGAGTATGTTCCATGATAGCATGGAACGTCTTCCGAACAGAGCTATCAGAGAACTGCTCGACTGTGACAGCAGCGGGACAGGAGAATCGAGGGATGCGAACGAAGGGATGCACCGGCCGGGAATTGAACCCGGATCGTTGGCTTGGAAGGCCAAAGTCTTGCCATTAGACCACCGGTGCGCGGTCTATCACAGCCGCGTGCTGCGATTGCATTCACTGGTTCGCCCCGAGGGACACAAAACACTTCGGAATTGCATCGACGGGGACGCCACTACCTGTCGTAGTGTTCGGTACCGAAATACCCGCAGCGGCTCGTGCGCGGGGCACGAACCTGCGACGCAGGGCGCGTCGCTGCGGTCGCCACGGCGAGCCGTGCGCGAGGGCCCACCGCGGCACGCGAGTCCCACACCAACGGGTGTGCGCACCTGTCGTTTCTCGGTGACGCCTTATGGTCTTTACTGTTTCGAACCGGTCACGGTCGCGTAGCAGTTGCCGGAGGAGACCTCACTGGCCTGGATACGCAGGTCACTGGCGGCGAGGTCGGCGTCGAACTCCGGGGGCGAGTAGATGTGGTAGAACCGGGGCACGGTGACGCCGCCGGGGAGCGTCCAGTCGACCTCGGTGTCGAAGGGCTCGTCCCGGTCGAAGCTGTCGTGGGCGGTCGACCACGCCGAGACGAGCGCGAGGCCGTCGGGTGAGAGGATGCGGGCGAGTTCGTCGAGGCTCGCGCGGCGGGCCTCGCGGGTGGGCAGGTGGTGCAGGGTCGCGACGTACACCGCGAGGTCGACCGAGCCGTCCTGGAGCGGGAGCGAGGACGCATCGCCCTGCACGAGGTCGACCGCGAACCCGTGGTCGGTGGCGCGCTCGCGGCCGGTCTCCAGCAACCCACGGGAGAGGTCGAGACCGACGACGCTGTCGCAGTGGGCGGCGAGCAGTTCGGCGTGGCGGCAGTTGCCACAGCCGAGGTCGAGCCCCCGGCCGCCGGTCGGCGCGTCGTCGACGAAGGATTCGACCTCCGGCCAGGCGTACTCCCGGGTCTTCGCGAAGTGGGCCGCGATGCGGTCGTAGGTCTCGCGGGTGGTCGACGGGGAGCGGTCCATGGCGGAGGTGTGACGGGCGACGACCCTGAGGGTTTGGATTCGGTTCAGGGACCGGGGATGAGCACGATGAAGGTCGCGTACGCCAGCGCGATGAGGATGGCGGCGTGCTTCGCGCCGGTCCGGATATCGCCCGAGGAGAGCTGGCCGGCGACCAGCCCGGAGAGCAGCCCCTGGATGACGGTCGTGTGGAAGAACACGAGGATGTACTCGTCCTTGTCGATGCTGCCGGTCTGGCCAACGCCGCCGACCGCCGGGACGTTCTGCGGGCCGGTGCCGGGTGCCCCGCCGCTCGTCGTATTGAGCGCGGCACTGGTCCCACCATCGGGCAGGCTCGGGATGAGGACGATGGAGAGGACGACCACGATGAACAGGAAGACGAAGAACGCGAGGTAGACGACGACCATGTAGGTCACCATCTCCTGGCGGCGGGCGCGCTTGAGCCGGCGGTCGGCCTTCGCCTGCTTCGCCGCGATGCGCAGGACCGTCGCGAGGTCCCCGCTGGCGTTCATCGCCTTCGTCGTGATGGCGACCACGCGCGAGATGATCTTGGTTCGCATCCGCGCCTCGAAGCGCTTCAGGGCGGTCTCGATATCCGCACCCCACCTGATGTCTGCCCAGACGCGGTCCATCTCACTGTCGAGCGCGCCGAGCTCGGACCGGCGCACGCGGTCGATGGACTCCACGACGGTCATCCCGGCCTCGTTCACGCTGGCGAGCCGGTCGAGCAGGTCGGGGACCGCGGCCTCGATGGCCTCCGCCCGGCGACGATGCACCTCGAACGCGATGGCGAACGTGCCGATGACGAACAGGGCCGCCTGGATGAGGAGGTCGTCGAACTCCCGGATGTTCAGCCCGCCGGCATCGACGACGCCCGGCAGGCGAAAGAGCACGAGGAGTGCGGCGAGGGGGACCGTCACCCAGAGCAACGAGAGGGGTTTCTCGACGACCGTCCGAAACGGGTTCCCGAGGATGGACCGAAGCGACCGGAGCCGGCGATACGCGGCCAGCCGGGCGGCGTTCCCGTCGGAATCGTACCCACCGTCGGTCTGGGCCGAGTCGCTCCGGCGAACCCCGGCGAGCCCGTCCACCGGTGCCTCGACGTCCTCGTACCCGCGGCTGGTGGCGATGGTATCCGTCGCCGAGAGCAGGTAGAGGATGAAGATGAAGTTCGCACAGGGGAGGATGACGTAGACGAACACGCGAAGCGGGTCCAGCGTGTCACCCACGGCGATGCCGAGGACGACCAGGATGGTGATGAGAAAGAGCGGCCCGGCGACGAGGACGGTGACGTACGCCTCCGCCAGCGTGGCGAGCAGGTCGAGCAGTTTCTCCTGCTGGGACTCGGCCTCCTCCTGGAAGTCGCGGTACTGCTGGTGGAGGAACTCCGAGAGCGAGCGCCCGGACTGGAGCACGCTGGCCAGGTTCTCCGCGAACTCCTTGAACTGCGAACTCGGCGACCGTCGCGCCATCGTGTGGATAGCGGTGATCATGTCCTGGCCGAACATGTCCATGTTCCGGACCGCGACGTGGATCTCCTCGGCGGATTCGCCGTAGATGTGCTGGTTCTCCGCGAGGATGCGCATGACCTTCGGGAACTCCATCCCCGACCGCGAGAGGGCGTAGATGAACGCGATGGTCCGCGGGAGCGACGCCTCGATGCGGCGCTCGCGTTCGTCGCCGCGGTAGTCGGGGTACCACCAGCGGTACCAGTAGGTCATCCCCGCGAACGAGACACCGAGGGTGAGGCTGGTGACGGCCATGAGCGCGAACAACTCGAACACCGAGATGGACGGCAGGCCGACGAAGTTCGTCAGGAAGTGCAGATCCGAGGGAAACACCGCCCGGATGGTCTCCTCGTCTACGGCGAGGATGATGAGTCCGAGCCAGATGAAGTACATCCCGAGGATGGAGCCGACGAGTGCCGCGACGCCGGTGTAGAGGGCGGTCTTCGAGGCGTAGGTTCGATACGTCGTCGGGATGTGTGCGGCCCGGAGGAGCTGTTTGCGCCGGGTCCGTTTGCGGCCGCGCTGGCTGATGTACTTCCCGAAGATGACGAGCGAGAACCGGGTGACGATACGGTCGGCGTGCACGCTGACGGGCGAGAGCACCACCGGTAGTGCGATGACGAGGGCGATGACCAGCGGGACGTAGTTCGCCCAGGACATCTCAGTCGGTCTCGGCCTCGGGGGTCGTCATCTCGATGTCCTCGTCGCTCGGTTCGATCTGGGCCATCGCGCGGTCGGGGTCGGCGTAGTACTCGTTGATCATCGCCGTGAACCGGCGGTAGTCCGTGATCTCCTTCTCCCAGAGGTACTCCAGGAACCGGCGGCGGTTCCGGAGTTCGGTCAGCATCTGCTGTTGGCTCCAGCCGCGTTCGTCACGAATCTCGTCGAGTATCTCCGAGCCCGAGGAGGTGAAGGTATCGTCGTTGGCGTTCCAGGTGAACGCGGTGGAGTAGTCGAGTTCGCCGGTCCGCTGGTCGATGCCCTCTATCTCGGCGATGGTCTTGTTCCGGCGGACGCGCTCGCCGTCGAGCCGGGTCAGCGTCTGCACGCAGAGCACGTCGAGGCTCTGGACCATCGACCGGGGGACGTTGATGGGTTCGTTCTCGAGGCGGTTGATGACCGTCCGGACCGAGTCGGCGTGCATCGTCGAGTAGGTCGTGTGACCGGTGTTCATCGCCTGGAACAGCGTGATGGCCTCCTCACCACGGACCTCGCCGACGATGATGTACTCCGGGCGGTGGCGCAGTGCCGAGCGCAGGAGGTCGTACATCGTCACGTCGGTCCCTTCGTGGAGGCGTTCCCGGGTCACCGAGGAGAGCCAGTTGTCGTGGTACAGCGTGAGTTCGCGGGTGTCCTCGATGGTCAGCACCTTCGAGCGCGGCGGGATGAACATCGAGATGGCGTTCATCGAGGTGGTCTTCCCCGATGCCGTCCCGCCGGCGAAGATGAGCGACTTGTTGTTCTCGATGGCGAGCCAGAGGAACGCCATCTGGTCGATGTTGAACGTCCCGTAGTCCAGCAGGTCGATGGGCGTGAACGGCTCCTCGGCGTACTTCCGGATGGTGAACGCCGACCCGCGGGGCGTGACCTCCTCCCCGAGGGCGAGTTCGGCACGCGAACCGTCCGGCAGCGTGGTCTCGACCATCGGGTCGCCGATGGAGATGTGTCGGCCCGAGTGCTGGGCGAGGCGGACGACGAAGTTGTCCAGCTCCTCCGAAGCGAACGAGACGTTCGTCTCGATGTCGGTGTAGTCGTCGTGGTAGACGAACAGCGGGAGGTCGTACCCGTCACACGAGATGTCCTCGACGTGGGGGTCGTGCATCACCGGGTCGAGCTTGCCGTAGCCCCGGAACGCCCGCCAGAGGTAGTAGAGGAGTTTGTGATACGTTCGCATGTCCACGTCTGCGCCGTAGCGTTCGAGGTGTTCGAGCAGGGCGTCGTCGAGCACCTGCTCGCTGTCCATGTCGTCGAGGTCCCGCCGGTACACCAGGGGGTCGCGGATGTCCTCGAAGAGCGTCTCCAGCAGGGCGTGTTCGTAGTCATCGAGCTCCGGCTCGACGACGTGGTAGAGGTGTTCGTTCGCGTCCGGGTCGTGGTTGATGGAGACGAACGCGTAGGGTGCGTTCACCCAGTACCGGTCGTGTTCCTCGTAGCCGTCGAGGCCGTCGAAGGTGACGAGCGGTCCGTGTTCGTCGGGGTAGTACGGTTCGCGGGAGATGGTCGTCCCCCTGAGCATCTGGAGCGTCCGCTTGATGCGGTCGGTGAGCGAGGTCGCGTTGGAGGTCGCCGCGAGGCTCGCGGAGCGGTCGCTCACGCCACGAGACTGCGTGTTCGACCGGTTATGTTCTTCGTGTGGCATGATTGCCGGCCGACCGGCGGCGAGGGAGCGACCGCCGACGGGGGGACGACCGTACGTTGTCAGCCACGTAAGCGAGGCCGTCACTTAAATCAGGCGGCCAATTCGGTCGCGAGAAGGCCTATGTTCGCTGTGCAAACAGGTTGAGGACAGCGAAGACGAGCAGGAGGAACGTCCCGACGAGGCCGACGGGGACGAACTGCTGGATACCGAGTATCTTCGTGTTCTGCGAGCCGTTGAGCCGAAGGGCCGCCCAGAGGTAGACGCTGGCGAGGGCGAGCATGAGCACGCCGACAGCGTAGACACCCCGACCGGGCAGTCTGTCGATGACCTCGTCGACCTCCAGGTACATCAGCAGGCTCACGACGAGCAACAGGACGACGACGCCGACCGCCAGCGTCCAGCCGAGGTGGGCTGCTGCCTGTTCGGGAATCGTCCCGGCGGTCTCGTTGTAGAACCCGAGCGGGGTCTTCAGCGTCGTGCCGTCGATGAAGCCGGAGCCGAGGACGTATCTGATGCCGAAGAACGGGAACCGCAGGATGACGACGGTGGTCTCCTTGGCGGCGTCACCGACCAGCGACGCACGGCCGTAGGCGACCGACCACGGGAGCAACATCGAGAGCCACGCCGTCAGGACGGCGAATTCCTCGGTGTACTCCGAGTTGATCCAGACCATACTTCGAGGCCCTCCCCGACGGGGATAAAACCTGTCGAAGCGCGTCGACCACTGGCGGCTTCTCTTACGCATGCGCCTGTCTGGGCGTTACGTTCTTACCTCGTGAGTGCTAAGCCGCCTCCGAGGAATGAGGCGCGACTACTTCACGCTGCAGGTTGGCAACGTCGACTGGGTCGAAGACGACGACGGCACCCCCGAGAAGCCGACGGTAACCATCGAGTTCGAGGGTCCCGTATCGACGCTCCAGGAGCGCCTCACAGGAACCGACGGTGAACCGCTCGACGCCGAGGAGACCGACGTGGCGTTCCGTCTCCAGACGGCACTCGACGAGGACGGTCAGGCTCGCGGCGTCGTGAGCGTCACGAACCGGGTGACGGGCGATTTCATCCTGGAACTCAACGAGGACGCAGATGACGTGCTTCGGTTCATCAAGGCGGCCCGCCGCTACGGCGAGTCGGCCGAGACGGAAGGCGAGTACACGGTGAACGTGTCGCTCGAAGGCGAGTCCTTCGTCACGTACGACAAGAGCACCTTCCTCGTCTACAACGAGGACGGCGGCTTGCTGCGGAGTCAGAGCCTGATTCCGAGCGGCGTCGAACTCTAGAAGCCGGTCCACTCCGTCGGCTCCGACCCGAAGCCGACGATACGGAGTTCTCTTCCCTCGGCACCGGTCCGTGTCTCTACCATCCCGTCGAACAGCTGCCGGACCGTGTTGACGGTCTGTTCGTCGTGTGCGTTGGCGTCGAGCGTGGCGAAGCCGATGGCACCCGCGGCGCTGATGCGGCCGGTGAGGATGTGGAGGAAGCGGAACACCGTCTTCACGTCGGCGTACATCAGGAGCTGTGAGACCGAGTCCAGTGCGACGCGGGTCTGCTGGTCCTGTCGTGCGAAGTCCTCGAGCAGCCGGGAGGAGGACATCCCGATGCCGGTGAACTCGCCGGGCGAGGAGACGAACCGGTTCAGGTCGTGTTCGGCGGGTTCGACGCCGCGCTCTTTGGAGACGCAGTCGACGATACCGAGCGGCGGCGTGTCGGCGTCTGCCATCCCGATCTGGCCGCGGACCGTCCCGGCGTCGTTCTGTGTCGTCACCACGAGTGCGGCGTCACCAGCACGACGGCCGTCCGCCAGCAGCCCACAGAGGAGGTCGTACTTTCCGGACATCGCCGGGCCGGTGACGAGCACGTTCGTCCCGGGCCGAAGCTCCGCCACCGGAAGCGTGTCGCTCACGTCGTACATGCTCCCCTGTCCCCCTGCGGCACTGGCGGTAGCCGAGGCATCGCCCCGAGGTTCGACGTACTCGTGCTTAAATGCAGGGTTGTCGCTCGTCTCGGATGCCAACACATACGTATCGCCCCACAGAATCCACCGCCATGACACTGTTCGGGACTGCAGGTATTCGTGGGCCAGTCGCCGATGTCGTGACACCGGAACTGGCGCTGGCGGTCGGTCGCGCGGCCGGACTCGACGGCGAGACGTTCGTGGTCGGCCGAGACGGTCGTGAGACGGGACCGGCGCTCGCCGCGGCGATGGAGGCCGGGCTGGAGAGTTCGGGTGCGACCGTTGCTCGTGTCGGGCAGCTCCCGACCCCAGCACTGGCGTTCGCCTCACAGGGACGACGCGGGGTCATGATAACCGCCAGCCACAACCCACCTGCGGACAACGGCATCAAGATGTTCGCCGATGGCGTCGAGTACGACCGGGATGCGGAGACACGACTCGAGAACCGTGTCGAGGGTGAGACACCGGCCGTCCCGTGGGACGAGTGGGGCGACGGTCACCGGGAAGCCGTCCTCGACCAGTACCAGGCAGCAGTCGTCGAGTACGCCCGTGACCTCGGCAGCCGCACGGCGGACCCCCTGGCAGGCCGGCGCATCGCCGTGGACTGCGGGACCGGGATGGCGAGTCTCGCGACGCCCCAGGTGCTCGAACGGCTCGGGGCTGACGTCGTCGCGCTCAACGCGAACGTCGACGGGCACTTCCCGGCACGAGAGTCGAAGCCGACGCCCGAGACGCTGACCGACCTCGTCGCCTTCCTCGAAGACGGTGACTTCGACCTCGGCATCGCCCACGACGGCGACGCCGACCGCATCGTCATCGCGACGCCCGACGGCGAGATCGTCCACGAGGACACCGTCCTCGCGATGCTGGCCGGGCACTACACCCGGGAATCGGACGCTGGAGACCCGGTCGTGGTGACGACGCCCAACGCATCCGCCCGCATCGACGAACAGGTCGAGGCCGCCGGCGGGCGCGTCGAGCGGGTCAGACTCGGCGCGCTCCACGAAGGTATCGCACGTGAGCGCGAGGCCGGTGACGGGGAGACGAGCGTCGTGTTCGCGGCCGAACCGTGGAAGCACATCCACACCGCGTTCGGCGGCTGGATCGATGGTGTGGTCAGCGCTGCGGTCATCTCCCGGCTCGTCGCCGACCACGACGGGCTCGACGCCCTCCGGTCCCCCATCACGGAGCGACCGTACCGGAAGGTCAGCGTCGACTGCCCGGACGACGCCAAAGCCGGGGCGATGGAGCGACTGGCGACCACGCTCCCCGAGACGTTCCCCGAGGGCGACGTCGGCACCGACTACGGCGTCCGCATCGACCGCCCCGACGGCTCCTGGGTGCTCGTTCGCCCGAGTGGAACCGAACCGTACGTCCGGGTCTACGCCGAGAGCGAGGACGTCGACTCGCTGGTCGAGACCGCGGTCGACACCGTCGAAGCGGCCGTCGCTGATGTCCAGTAATCGGACGAATAACTGACCGAAACACCGGCCTATTGTCGTTTTGCTGAACGAATAGCAGATGCGACGTATGTGGTTCGTTACCTTGCAATGTCATGGCATTCCAGTGTATATATTTCTCCCCCAGATTCCGTACCACCAGTATTCTTCCATACTACTATTCTCTAAATATTTCCTGCGTGAGCGTGCGTGCCCGGGGGCGGTCCGACGGGTTTAAATCACGGTCGTTCATGGTACAACGACATATGAAGGGTGACAGACGAACGTTTTTGAAGAGTGCAGGTGTGGCAGGCACCATCGCACTTGCGGGATGTATCAGCAGTACTGACGATTCTGGCTCGACCAGTACGCCGACCGAAGAGTCCACAGAATCCTCCGGTGACGAGACCGACACGCAGACCGAGGAGCAGTCCACCTCCACCGGCGAGGTCGCGGCCAACGTCGGGATGGTGTACGCGACGGGTGGCCTCGGCGACAAGTCGTTCAACGACATGGCACAGCGCGGCGCAATCCAGGCCAAAGAGGAACTCGGCATCGCCTTCGACGAGGCCCAGCCGGAGACGAACTCCGACTTCAAGCCGGCCCAGCGCCAGTTCGCCCAGGAGACCGACCCGAACTACGACCTGATCAGCTGTATCGGGTTCGCCCAGACGGACGCGCTCAAGGAGAACGCGAGTCGCTACTCCGACCAGCACTTCATGCTGGTCGACTCCGTCGTCGAGGCGGACAACGTCGCGAACTACGTGTTCAAGGAGCACGAGGGCTCGTTCCAGGTCGGCCACCTCGCTGGCCTCCTCACCTCGCAGTCGTTCTCCACCGCCCAGGCCGAGACCAGCGGTGACTCCACGACGCTCGGCTTCGTCGGTGGCGTGAAGGCCCCGCTCATCGAGAAGTTCCAGGCCGGCTTCGAGGCCGGTGCGAAGTACGCCAACAGCGACATCGACGTCCAGAGCTCCTACATCGGCTCGTTCAACGACCCGACGGCCGGGAAGGAAGCCGCCGCCTCGATGTACGACTCCGGTGCGGACATCGTCTACCACGCCTCCGGTGCGACCGGTCTCGGCGTGTTCCAGGCCGCAAAGGAGAAGGGCAAGTTCGCCATCGGCGTCGACGCCGACCAGTCCCGCAGCGACCCGGACTTCAAGGAGTACATCCTCGCGAGCATGGTCAAGCGCGTGAACACGGCCGTCTTCGAGGCGATCGAGTCCGAGGTCAACGGCGAGTTCCAGGGTGGCAGCGTCATCACGCTCGGTCTCGAGCGCAACGGTGTCGAGTGTGTCTACGGCCAGACCCTCGGCTCCGAGATTCCCCAGTCCATCAAGGACAAGATCTCCCAGTCCCGCGAGGACATCATCAACGGAGACATCTCCGTCCCACAGACACCGTAGATAGGTGGTGCCACAATGGGCCACGACCGGGGGGATAAGAGATGACTGACGCTATTCGCCTCGAAGGTATCACGAAGCGGTTCCCGGGCGTTATCGCTAACGACAACGTCAACCTCACCGTCGAGAAGGGCAGTGTGCACGCCCTGCTCGGCGAGAACGGGGCCGGGAAGACGACGCTGATGAACGTCCTCTATGGCCTGCTAGAGCCGAACGAGGGCGACATCTACGTCGACGGTGAGAAACGAGCGTTCGACTCGCCGCGCGATGCCATCGACGCCGGTATCGGGATGATCCACCAGCACTTCATGCTGGTCGACCCGATGACGATAACCGAGAACATCGTCCTCGGGAACGAACCCCGGAAGTACTTCGACCTCGTGGTCGACAAGGACCGGGCGAGACAGGAGGTCCGCGAGCTGAGCCAGCGATACGGCTTCGACGTGGACCCCACCGCGACCGTCGAAGACGTGAGCGTCGGCGTGCAACAGCGCGTCGAGATCCTGAAGGCGCTGTACCGCGGTGCCGACACGCTCATCCTCGACGAGCCGACGGCCGTGCTGACGCCCCAGGAGGTCGAGGACCTGTTCGCCGTCATCGACGAGCTGACCGACCAGGGCAAGACGGTCATCTTCATCACGCACAAGCTCGGCGAGGCGATGCACTCGGCCGACGACATCACCGTCCTCCGGGACGGCAAGACCATCGCGACGATGTCCGCCGACGGCGTGACGCGGGAGGAACTCGCCGAGAAGATGGTCGGCAGAGAGGTGCTCCTCGAAGTGGACGCACCCGACCAGGAGCCCGGGGAGACCGGGCTCGAGGTCGAGACACTCACCGTCACGGACGACGAGAACATCGACGTGGTCAACGACGTGTCCTTCCAGGTCCGCGAGGGCGAGATATTCGGCATCGCGGGCGTCGACGGCAACGGCCAGGCGGAACTCGTCGAGGCCGTCACCGGCCTGCGACTTCCCTCGGAAGGACGCATCCACGTCGAAGGCGAGGACATCACCGACAAGACCCGGCGTGAGCGCATCGACGACGGGATGGCCTACATCCCCGAGGACCGCCACGAGCGCGGGCTCGTGATGGACTTCGACCTCGTCGAGAACGGCCTGCTCGGGAGCCAACACAGCGCGCCCTACGCCGAGAACGGCCGCATCGACTGGGACACGGTTCGCAACCACGCGGAAGACATCATCGAGACGTACGACGTCCGTCCCCCGAACCCGGACGCCGAAGCACACTCGCTCTCCGGCGGGAACCAGCAGAAGTTCATCGTCGGCCGCGAGTTCGCCCGCGACCCGCGGGTCGTCGTCGCCACCCACCCGACGCGGGGTGTCGACATCGGCTCGACGGAGTTCATCCACGAGCAGATCCTCGAACTCCGCAAGCAAGGGCGCGCCATCCTGCTGGTCTCGTCGAAGCTCGACGAGGTCCGCCAGCTATCCGACAGACTCGGTGTGATGTACGAAGGAGAGATCATGGACGTCGTCGACCCGGACGAAGCGACAGAAGAAGACATCGGCCTCTTGATGGCCGGCGAACAGCCAGACGGACTGGAGACGGTCCGGGCCGAGGAGGGACGATGAGCCGACTTCGAGACATCCTCGACCGGTTCGCCGCCGTCTCCGGCGCGGAACGACTGTTCATCAGTGCCGCCGCGCTGGTACTCTCCATCGTGGTCGGCGGCTTCCTCGTGTTCTTCTCCGGTCTGGCGGCGTCGTGCCAGCAGGCCACGCAGTTCCACCTCGCGATTCCACTGCCCGGCGCGTTCGAGATACTCCTGTTCGACGGGAGCATCTCGCTGTTCGGCGCGACCGCGTGTTACGACCCCATCAACGTCTACGGGAAGCTGTTCATCGGAGCCATCGGTGGCTTCCCGTGGGAGCCGGGCTGGTCGGCGACGAACTTCTCGATGGAGGTCCTCCTCCAGCGAGCGACGCTGTTGCTGTTCACCGGCCTCTCGGTCGCCGTCGCGTTCCGCGCCGGCATGTTCAACATCGGGACCCAGGGCCAGCTCATCTTCGGGGCACTCGCCTCGGCGGTGGTCCTCATCGCAGCCGGCGATGTCGTCCCTGGCGGTCTCGCCGGGACGGTCGTCCTCGTCCCGCTCGGACTCCTCACGGGTGCGATCTTCGGCGGTATCTGGGGTGCGATTCCCGGCGCGCTGAAGGCGTACGCGGAGGCGAACGAGGTCATCACGACCATCATGCTGAACTTCGTCGCGCTGTACCTCGCGACCCTGCTCACGAAGGAGTTCTTCCAGGACCCCGGCGCGGGCATCACGCAGACGCGGTCGGTTCCCCAGAACGCGTTCTTCCCGAGCCTCCCGTTCGGGTTCACCGAGGGAACCTTCTCGCTGCTGGTGTTCTTCTTCGCGCTCGCACTCGCAGCCGGCGTGTACGTGCTGCTCTGGCGGACCTCGTTCGGGTTCGACGTCCGGACGAGCGGCCTCCAGCCGGAAGCCGCGACCTACGGCGGCGTCGATGCCGAACGGACCATGGTCGCCAGTATGGCGCTCTCCGGTGCCCTGGGTGGCATCGGCGGTGCAGCCTGGGTGCTCACCTCGACGGGTCGCTTCCTGAGTTCGGTGCCGTCGCTCGGCTTCGACGGCATCACCGTCTCCGTGCTGGCGGGGAACAACCCGGTCGGCGTCGTCTTCAGTTCGCTGCTGTTCGGCGTCCTGAAGAGCGGAGGCAACGCGCTCAACTTCGAGACGGACGTGCCGCCGGAACTGACGGCGGTCCTCTCCGGACTCATCATCCTGTTCGTCGCCATGCCGGAGTTCTTCCGCATGATCGGCCGGCGGTTCCCGGACTTCGGGGCGACGGACGACACTGCTGCCGTCGCGACCGACGGAGGTGAGAACGATGGCTGAAGCCGAGACCGAGACGCTTGGTGACCGTCTGAGCGACCTCGGAACCCGCCGACTGGCGGCCTACGCGACGGCCGTCTTCATCGGCGTCCTCGCACTCTGGGGCCTCGTCGCTCCACAGTCGACGGCCGGGAAGATCGTCTCGACCGCCGTCAGCCAGAGCACCATCGAGTCGTCGCTCCGGCTCGCGGTGCCTATCGCGCTCACCGCCGTCGGCGGTATCTACGCCGAGAAGAGCGGTGTCATCAACATCGGGCTCGAGGGACTGCTCATCGTCTCCGCGTTCGTGAGCGTCCTCGTCACCGAGCGCCTCGGTGCCGGTGGCTCGACCGGCCTCCCGCCGGTCATCAACCTCGACATGGGCGGCACCATCTACCACCTCGACCCCGGCTACCAGGTGCTCGTGCCGAACATCTGGGTCGGGTTCCTGGCGGGTGTGCTCACCAGCGTGTTGTTCGCACTGCTGTTCGGCATCATCTGCATCGAGTTCGAGGCGGACCAGATCATCGCCGGTCTGGCGGTGTGGCTGGTGGCGCTCGGGCTCGCCCCCTTCGCCGCCAAGGTGTTCTACAACCGCCCCTCGACCCCGCAGGTCGGGACGGTCGGTACCTGGTCGATTCCGCTGCTCTCGGACATCCCGTTCATCGGGCCCATCTTCTTCGAGGCGAGTCCGATGGTGTTCATGATGCTCATCGCGGTCCCCGGGTCGTGGTACGTCATGAACCGGACGAGCTTCGGCTACTGGGTCCGCGCGAGCGGTGAGAACCCGAAGGCACTCGACACGGTGGGCGTCAACGTCCACCGCG
Organism: Haloarchaeobius sp. HME9146; assembly: GCF_025399835.1. NCBI lineage: Archaea > Methanobacteriati > Methanobacteriota > Halobacteria > Halobacteriales > Halorubellaceae > Haloarchaeobius > Haloarchaeobius sp. HME9146. The sequence goes on along the minus strand of NZ_JAODVR010000001.1, from coordinate 2,803,309 downwards.
TCCGCTACGCGGCGGTCCTGCTCTCGGGATTCTTCGCCGGTATCGGCGGCACCGCGCTGTCGGTCGGGAACATCGGCCAGTTCTCCGGTGCAGGTCAGACGATGGTCGACGGGCGTGGTTTCATCGCCATCGCCGCCTACCTGTTCGGGAACTACAACCCCATCGGGGCGTTCGGGGCGTCGTACCTGTTCTCCAGTCTGCAGGCGATCCAGCTTCGACTGCAGGGGGTCCAGATCGACATCCCGACGGAGATCTTCCTCATGCTGCCGTACGTGGTCGTCGTCGCCGTGCTCGTGCTGGTCGGCAAGACCCGCACGCCCGCGGCAGCTGGCGAACACTACGACTCGAACGAGGACTGACCGCCGCCAGCCCGGTTACGCTTCTTCCGTCGCCGTTTTTGCCCGGTGCGCCATCGTCGCCTTGAGCGCGAGCAGGACGAACACGAGCCCTTCGATGCGGGCGGCTTTGACGACCCAGGGCTTGACCTCGAACTCTTCGGGCGTGTCGTACGCCAGGCGCGTCCAGAAGTTCGTGAACCGCTTCGGGAACAGGAACTCCAGCAGGCCGAACACGAGCATGACCGTTCGGAACATACTGCACGGTACGGGCCCCGGACGGAAGAGTCGATATTCACCGTGCTGAACGATTCGTCGGCGTGAACAACCTGTCTCGGTGGGTACTTGGGACGGGTCGGCGTACGTGGTGCTATGGACGACGACGCCCTCATCGCCGCCGCTCGCGAGATGCTCGACCGAGCCTACGCACCGTACTCGGAGTACACCGTTGGCGCGGCCATCGAGACCGCCGACGGCACCGTCTACACCGGCTGCAACATCGAGAACGCGAACTACTCGAACAGCCTGCACGCCGAGGAGGTCGCCATCTCGCAGGCCATCAAAGAGGGCCACACCGAATTCGTCAAGATTGCAGTGACCTCGGGCAAGCGCGACGGCGTGACGCCCTGTGGGATGTGCCGGCAGACCCTTGCGGAGTTCTGTGACGACGACTTCGTCGTGCTGTGCGACGAGGAAGACGGCTACGCCGCCTACGAACTCGGCACCCTCCTCCCGGACACCATCACCGCCGAGATGGTCGCTCGCGACGGCGAGTGAACGACCCGAGTGGACAGACCTATTTTCTTGCCCGCGTAACGCGGTTCCATGACTGGCAACAGCGAAGACCCCAACGCTGACGTGCAGTACCACATCGAGGTCGGCCCCGAGGACGTGGCCGACACGGTCCTCCTCCCCGGCAACCCCGAGCGAGTCGACAAGATAACCGAGTTCTGGGACGACCACGAGGAGCGCGCCTACCACCGCGAGTACCGAACTGCGACCGGGACCTACGACGGGACACCCATCTCGGTCACCTCGACCGGTATCGGCTCTCCCTCTGCGGCTATCGCGGTCGAGGAACTCGCTCGCGTCGGCGTGGACACGTTCATCCGCGTCGGCTCCTGTGGCGCAATCCAGCCGGACATGGAGGTCGGCGACCTCGTCATCACGACCGGCGGCGTCCGCCAGGAGGGTACGAGCAAGGAGTACGTCCGCGAGGACTACCCCGCGACCGCCGACTTCGAGGTCGTGAGCGCGCTCATCGCCGCCGCCGAGCGCCTCGGCTACGACTATCACACCGGCATCACGATGTCCGCCGACTCCTTCTACGCCGGACAGGGCCGACCCGGCTTCGAGGACTTCCAGGCTGCCGGTGGTGAGGAGCTGGTCGAGAACCTCAAGGAGGCCAACGTCAAGAACATCGAGATGGAGGCCGCTGCCATCATGACCATCGCAAACGTCTACGGCCTGCGCGCTGGCGCGGTCTGCTCGGTGTACGCAAACCGAATCACCGGCGAGTTCCGGACCGAGGGCGAGTCCCGTGCCTCGGAGTGTGCGTCGCTCGCGACGAAGCTACTCGCGAAGATGGACGAGAAGAAGGCAGAAGCCGGTGTCGACCGCTGGCACGCCGGGCTGTCGCTGGACTGAGTCTGGCGAACAGGCGACGAACCTCACTACGCTCGCGCGGAGGGTCGTCGCACACCCGCCGTGTTCCCCGCGCGGCTGCGTTCAGGACACGACGGGTTTCGGTCCGTTCTGGTACTTCAAGTGGGGGCCCGCCGTCAGGGGGGCCGATTACGGTCGCAGGTCGCCATATGTGACGTATGGACCTCCAGTCGGTCGTCGAACGGGCGAAACTGGTCAAGCGCGTCTTCGGCGAGAAGAACGTGACCTTCCTCGCCGGCAGCATCGCCTACAGCGCCTTCGTCTCACTCGTCCCGTTGCTCCTGTTCGTCTTCCTCGCGGTCTCGGTGTTCGGCGCGCCCGAACTCCAGGAGCGAATCGTCGAGGTCACCACTAGTAGCGTCTCCCCGTCGGTGGGCGGCATCATTGAGGTGATGATAGACCAACAGCGCAGCGCCGGGGCGGGCTCCACTGTCGGCGCGTCCGTCATCGGGGTGCTCACGCTCGTCTGGGGTGCCATCAAGGTGTTCCGCGGCATCGATACCGCCTTCTCGGCGGTCTACGAGACGACCGCGAAGGAGACGTTCGTCGGCCAGTTGAAGAAGAGTCTGCTGATGCTCGCCACGCTCACGCTGGGAATCGTCGCGATGGTCGGGGCGACCAGCGTGGTCGCGTTCTTCTCGTTCGTCCCGTTTATCGGGCTCGTGGTCCCTCTGGTACTGGTCGGCGGGCTCGTCGTCGCGTTCTTCCCGATGTACTACCTGTTCCCGGACGTCGAGACCGAGCCACGTGACGTCTTGCCCGGGACGCTCGTCGCGGCCGTCGGGTGGACGCTGCTCCAGGTGCTCTTCCAGGTCTATGCCTCCCTGAGCGGGGACGATAGCAACCTCATCGCGAGCGTCCTGCTGCTGGTCACCTGGCTCTACTTCTGTGGGGTCGTCCTGTTGCTCGGTGCTGTCGTGAACGCGGTCGAGCGGGAGCCTGGGACCGCCGAACCGGACGTGGGCGGCGAGGGCTGACTGCCCACCGGGAGCCACGGCTGGCTGGTCGAGGTAAGAAGACGGGGAGAAAGACGGCGTCGGGTCTACAGCGCGTCCCAGGACTTCCGGGCGCGGTTCCAGGAGGTGACCGTCGCGATCCAGCGGGCGGCGATGAGCTTCTTCAGCGTCTCGGCCGGGAAGCCACCGAACGTCGAGATGGGGAGCATGTCGACGTCGTGGGCGACCGCCTTGTCGCCGATGGAGACGACGGTCCCCTTGTCGTTGTGGGTCCAGGATTCGAGGCGCTGGCCGTTGATGGCGCGGACGACGTTCTCGGCGGCGACTTCGGCTGCCTGCCAGGCGGCCTGGGCCGTCGGCGGGGCGGGGCGCTCGCCGGGCTGCTCGATGACGGCGGAGTCGCCGATGGCGAACACGTTCTCGTCGGAGGTCTGGAAGGTCATGTCCGCGTTGACGCGGTTGTGCTCGTTCTCGAGGTCGACCTCGTCCATGCAGTCGTGGCCGGTGATGCCACCGGTCCAGAGGAAGACGTCGTAGTCGAGGGGCTCGCCCTCGTCGAAGTGGATGGTACCCTCCTCGGCCTCGGTGATGGGGTCGTTCGTGAGGATCTCGATGTCGGCGTCCTCGAGACGCTTGCGGAGCGCGCCCTGGATCTCCGCGTCGCCCGGCGGGAAGATCTCTTCGAGCGCTTCGACGAGGTAGATGTCCATCGGGGCGCGGTGCTTGTCGCGGAACTCCGCGATCTCACCGGCGGACTGGATGCCGGAGAGACCGGCACCACCGACGACGACGGTCGCACGGTCGTCTCGGGTCGCGTTCTCGGCGGCCGCTTTCACCTGTTCGTGAATCTCGAGGGCGTCGTCGAGGTTCTTGAGCGTGAGCGAGTGCTCGGCCATCCCGGGGATGCCGTAGTATGCAGTCTGGCTGCCCATCGCGACGACGACGTAGTCGTAGTCGACGGTGGTGTCGTCGGCGAGTTCGACGACCTGCTCGTCGACGTCGACGTTCGTCACTTCGCCCTTGATGAACTCGGTCCCGGGGTCGGCGATCTCGCCGACGGGAATGGTTATCTTGTCCTGCACGTTCGGGTCCCGGATGCAGCGATGGGACTCGTGCAGCACGAGGTGGTAGTCCTTGTCGGCGACCCACGTCAGTTCGACGTTCGGGCCGACCTTCTCCTGTAAATCGTTGATGGTGCCTGCGCCGGCATAGCCCGCGCCGAGCACGACGACCTTCGTAGCCATACGGCAACCTCAGAAACCGACCGATACAAAGGTGTTGAAACCCCGGCGGGTGTGCGAACTGTTGGCAGTCTAATGCGCCGGCTCTTCGGCCGGTGCCTCCATCTCATCGATGCGAAGGATGACGATGTTGTTGGTGTCGTCCTTCCCGTCGACGGTGCCGGCGATGCGGAGCTTCGAGAGCGGCGTCGGACCGACGATGACCGAGTCCCCTTCGTGGATGTCACGCACTGACCCCTGCACGTGAATCTCGGCACGACAGAGTTCCGGGTGGTGGACCGACGAGAGGTCGATCTCCTCGACGATGGCGTCCTCGACCTCCTCGCCCTCGTGGAAGAACGGGACGGTCGCGGGCTCGTCCATCTGCTGTATCTCGAGTGCTTCGTACGCGGCGGCGGTCGGCTTGTACCCACCCTTCGGGCCGGGTACGCCCTCAACCAGCTGGAGGGCCTTCAGACTCTGCATCTGGTTGCGGATGGTCCCCGGATTCCGGTCGACACGCTTGGCGATGTCCTCACCCTTGACGGCGTCCTCGGTTTTCCGATGGAGGTTGATGAGTGCCTGCAAGATGTTTTTCTGGCTCGGGGTCAGCTCGATTGACGACATGGAAAATCATTCGTAATTAGCGTCCTTAAAGGCGTGGGATACTGGCCGATTCGGCAGACTGTCCAGTTCGTCAGGGTGAGGACAGTAAACGATAGTGATACAAGCGTCGCCGAACGACCCCGACGCATGCAGGACAAGCGCGTCCTCGTCACAGGTGGCGCAGGCTTCATCGGTTCGAATCTCGCGAACTATCTCGCACAGGAGAACGACGTGGTCGTCGTCGACGACTGTTACCTCGGGACGCCCGAGAACCTCGACGACGGCGTCGAGTTCGTCCAGGCGAGCGTCCTCGACGACGACCTCCCGACCGAGGGCGTCGACGCTCTCTTCCATCTCGCGGCACTCTCCTCGCTGAAGATGCACGAGGACTCCCGCGAGAACCTCCTCAACGGCCTTCGTGTCAACGTCGAAGGCTTCGCCAACACGGTCGAGCAGTGCCGGCAGGACGGCTGTGACACCGTCGTCTACGCCTCGACCTCCTCCATCTACGGGAACCGCACCGAACCGTCGCCGGAGTCCATGGACGTCGCCGCGAACACCGGCTACGAGGCTTCCAAGCTCGCCCGCGAGCGCTACGCCGAGTACTTCCACAACTACCACGGCCTCTCGATGGCCGGCATGCGTTTCTTCTCCGTCTACCAGGGCTACGAGGGCGGTGCCGAGGAGCACAAGGGCGAGTTCGCCAACATCGTCGCCCAGTTCGCCGACTGGCTCGCGAACGACGAACCGCCGGTCATCTACGGTGACGGGACCCACACCCGCGACCTCACCTACGTCGACGACATCGTCCGCGGGCTCGAAGCGGCCGCGGACCACGAACTGACCGGCATCTACAACCTCGGCACCGGCGAGCAGTACTCCGCGAACGAGATCGTCGAGACGCTGTGTACCATCATGGGGAAGGACATCGAGCCGGAACACGTCGAGAACCCCATCGACGAGGACGTGTTCGTCCAGCACACGATGGCCGACCACACGAAGATGACCGAAGCGACCGGCTGGGAGCCCCAGGTCAGCTTCGAAGAAGGGATGCGTCGCGTCTGCGCGCCGTACCTGGACTGAACGAACGACTCAGTCGAACTTTCGGCCCGCGGTTATCGCTTCCCACTTCCGCGCGTCGGCGTACTCCTCGTTGTCGGTGGCGTACACCATGATACGAACGATGAGCCACGGGAGCATCCACATCGCGATGAACCCTGCAGAGGCGACGATGACGATGGCGGCGATGTCCGGGCGTGCCAGGAACCCGAGCCAGTAGACGAACGCACCGAGGACGGCGAACGACCCCAGCCGGACGAGGACCTGTTCGGCACGAAGCTGTCGGAGGTCGTACAGCGAGTTGTTCTGGAACAGTCGCCCGAGGAGGATGGCGGCGAGGACCCAGACGACGAACCGGAGCGGGAGGTTCCCCAGGCCGTCGTAGCTGGTCGAGGCGTCCGTGCTCATGTGACTGAGTAACGCGAGACGGTGACTTGTAAGTGCGGGAAAGTACAGCGCGCGTTTTTCTTTTCAACCAGACTACCTCTCTCCGTTCCCGCGCCCTCTCTCACGGTCCCAACCGGTTCGTTGATAGGTGCGCCACGACAAGCGACGGACATGAGCAGAAAGGTGAGACTCATCGGTGCACCGACCGACTACGGAGCGAACCGACGTGGCGTCGACATGGGACCCTCGGCCATCCGCTACGCCGGGCTGGCGGCGCAACTGGAGAAGGCAGGCGTCGAGTGTGTCGACACCGGTGACCTCCTCGTGCCGACAGCGGAGACGCGCGACCCGGCGGCGGAGGAACCGGACGAGGAGGGCCGCGATGCGAAGTTCGTCCGCGAGGTCGAGGATGTCTGTACCCGCCTCGCCGACCGAGTTGCAGAGTCCATCGACGACGGCTACGTCCCGCTCGCCCTCGGTGGCGACCACTCCATCGCCATCGGCTCGCTGAAGGGTGCCTCCCGCGACGCGGAGATCGGCACCATCTGGTTCGACGCCCACGGTGACTACAACACGCCCGAGACCTCGCCGAGTGGGAACATCCACGGGATGCCCCTGGCAGCGGCGCTGGGCTACCGCGACTTCGAGGGTGTGGAGTGGGCGAACTCGCCGAACCTCAGCGAGGAGAACACGGTCTGGGTCGGCCTGCGCGACATCGACAGCGACGAAGCAGAGGCCATCCGCGACAGCGAGGGCACGGTGTTCACCATGTCCGACATCGACGAACACGGCATCGCCGAGGTCGTCGACCAAGCGCTGGAAATCGCGACCGCGGGCGTCGACGGCATCCACGTCAGCCTGGACCTCGACTGGCTCGACCCCAACGAAGCACCCGGTGTCGGGACGCCGGTCCACGGCGGCGTCACCTACCGCGAAGCGCACTACGCGCTCGAACGCGTCGCCGAGTACGACCGGAACCACGACGTGCTCCGCTCGCTGGAACTCGTCGAGGTGAACCCGGTGCTCGACGAACAGAACCAGACCGCGAAGCTGGCGACCGAGCTGGCGGCCAGCGGGCTCGGCAAGCGCATCATCTGAACGCGCCGGAAACGTCGTTTCTCGGTGACCCGTGACGGGCTCGTCCTACACCCTCGTATCGCTCAGTCCGTCGAGTACGCTCGGCAGGTCGAGGAACGTCCGCGACTCGGCTATGAGACCGTCCTCGAAGGCGTAGAGAACCATCCCCTCGGTCCGGAGCGTGTCGTCCGTCGGAGCGACGCCCGCGATGGGGCCCTCGTGTGTCCCAGTCACCTCGAAGTGGACGGCCACGAAGTCACCCTCGCAGACCACCGCACGGACCGTCGTCCGGAGGTCGGGGAACGCTTCGTGGACGGAGGCGACCGCTGCGGCCTCACCGGCGGCGTCGACCGGGTCCGTGGTGAGTCCGCAGGCCTGGTAGTCCGCCGTGACGAGGTCCGGGTCGAACTGGCCCGTCTGCCAGCGACTCTCGAACAGGGCACACGCGTGTTCGCGCTTCTCTCGAATCGTCAGGGCTGTGGGGCTGAGTGTCGGCATTGGTGGTCGTCGACGTGATGGTCGAGTAGCCAGAGGGATGCACGCGAGGCCCATAGCTAATGAGCGACTATTCGAGTACGGAGAACGGAAGGATGGGGTCGGTGAGAGCTTACTCGGCGGCAGCCTCTTCGGCCTCGTCGACCTCGTCCGGTTCATCCGGGACGGTCGGGACGACCTCGACGGTCGCGACCGCATCGTCTGCAGCGACGTCCATCACGGTCACGCCCATGGTGTTGCGGCCCTGGAGCGAGATGTCCGAGACGCGGGTCCGCATGATCTGGCCCTGTTCGGACATAACGACCGCGTGGTCGTCCTCGCTGACGGCCTTCACCGACGTGACGGTCCCGTTGCGTTCGTTCGTCTTGATGTCGATGAGACCCTTCCCGTAGCGGGACTGGCGGCGGTAGTTCGACAGGAGCGTGCGCTTCCCGTAGCCGTTCTTCGTGACGGTCAGGAGTGCGCGCTCGTCGGCCTCGTCGGTGGCGACGAGCCCGGCGATGTGGTCGTCCTCGTCGAGCTTGATGCCGCGGACGCCGCGGGTGTTGCGACCCATCGTCCGGACCTCGTCCTCGTCGAACCGGATGGTCATCCCCTGCTCGGTGCCGATGACCAGGTCCTTCGTGCCGTCGGTGACCTCGACGTCGACGAGTTCGTCGCCGTCGTCGAGTTTGGCGGCGATGATACCGGTCGAGAGGATGTTCTGGAAGTCCTCGGTCTTCGTCCGCTTGACGTAGCCGTTCCGGGTGGCCATCGTGATGGCCTCGTCTTCCTCGAAGTCGTCCGTGTTCACGACGGCGGTTATCTCTTCACCGTCGTCGAGGTCGATGATGTTCACGGCCGACTTCCCGCGGGCGGTGCGGGACATCTCGGGAATCTGGTAGCCCTTGAGCTGGTACACCTGCCCGTGGTTGGTGAAACAGAGGAGGTAGTCGTGGGTGCTCGCGCGGAACACCTTCGACACCCGGTCGCCCTCCTTGATGTCGCCGCCGATGATGCCCTTCCCACCGCGGTGCTGGGCGTCGAACGTGTCGACGGGCATGCGCTTGACGTAGTCGTCCTCGGTGAAGACGACGAGCACGTCCTCCTCCGGGATGAGGTCCTCGTGCGTGACCTCGCCGGTGTCCGCGACGAAGGAGGTGCGGCGGTCGTCGTCGTACTGGTCTTTGACCTGCCGGAGCTCCGTCTTGATGACGTCGAGGAGCTTCTCCTCGCTGGCGAGGACGGATTCGAGGTACTCGATGGTCTCCTGGACCTGTTCGTACTCGTCCTCGATCTCGGCGCGCTCCATGCTGGTGAGCGAGCCGAGTTGCATCCGGACGATGTGCTCTGACTGCGCCTCGGAGAGCTCGTACGTCTCCTCGAGCCCGGTCTTCGCGGCGTCGCGGTCGTCGGAGTTCCGGATGAGTTCGACCACGTCGTCGATGTGGTCGAGCGCCTTCAGCCGGCCTTCGAGGATGTGTGCGCGGTCCTCGGCCTGCTGGAGGTCGTACTGCGAGCGCCGGCGGACGACCTCCTTGCGGTGGTCGATGTAGTGCTCGAGCGTCTCCTTCAGCGAGAGCACCTTCGGCTGGCCGTCGACCAGCGAGAGGTTGATGACACCGAACGTCTTCTCGAGGTGGTGCTCGATGAGCTGGTTCTTGACGACCTCGACGTTCGCACCGCGCTTGAGGTCGATGGCGACGCGGACGCCGTCACGGTCGGACTCGTCGCGCAGGTCCGAGATGCCCTCTATCTTGCCTTCGTTGACGTTGTCGGCGATGCGCTCGACGAGGCGGGCCTTGTTCTCCTGGTAGGGCAGTTCGGTGATGACGATGCGTTTCCGGTCCTTCTTCCAGTCCTCGACCTCGAACTCGGCGCGGATGCGGATGCGGCCGCGGCCGGTCGCGTACGCCTTGCGGACGGCGTTGCGGCCGACGATGTTCGCGCCGGTCGGGAAGTCCGGGCCCTTGACGTGCTCCATCAGGTCGTTCACGTCGGCTCCGGGGTTGTCGATGACCTCGATGGTCGCGTCGATGATCTCGCCGAGGTTGTGCGGCGGGATGTTCGTGGACATCCCGACCGCGATACCCGTGCTGCCGTTGACGAGGAGGTTCGGGAAGGACGCCGGGAGCACGTCGGGCTCCTCGAGGCGGTCGTCGTAGTTCGAGGAGAAGTCGACCGTGTCCTTCTCGATGTCCTCCATGAGCGTCTCGGCGATGGGTGCCATCCGGGCCTCCGTGTACCGCATGGCTGCGGCCGGGTCGCCGTCCATGCTGCCGAAGTTCCCCTGGCCGTCGACCAGCGGGTAGCGCATGGAGAAGTCCTGGGCCATGCCCACGAGGGTGTCGTAGATGGCCTGGTCGCCGTGGGGGTGGTAGTCACCCATCGTCTCGCCGACGATGGACGAACTCTTCCGGTGGCTCGACCGACTCGTGACGCCCATGTCGTGCATCGCGTAGAGGATGCGGCGGTGGACGGGCTTGAGGCCGTCACGAACGTCGGGCAGGGCACGCCCGACGATGACGGACATCGCGTAGTCGATGTAGCTCTGCTCCATCTCGTCCTCGATGCGGACGTGTTCGATTCGGTCTGCTGGAACGTCGGGGGATTCGGGGGCTTCTGAACTCATCTATATGTCGACCCAGTTGGCTTCGGGGGCGTGTTCCTTGATGAACTCCTTTCGCGGGCCGACGGCGTCGCCCATCAGCACGGAGAACATCTTGTCCGCTGCGGCTGCGTCCTCGATGTTGATCTGCTTGAGGACGCGTCGGTCGGGGTCCATGGTGGTGGACCAGAGCTGCTCGGGGTTCATCTCGCCGAGGCCCTTGAACCGCTGGACCTGCGTCGGGTTCCCGTTGCACTTCTCCTCGACCACCTGCTCGCGCTCTTTCTCGTTCATCACGTCGTACGTCTTCCCGTTGTAGCGGATGCGGTAGAGCGGCGGCTTCGTCGCGTAGACGTAGCCGGCCTCGAGCAGCGGGCGCATGTGCCGGTAGAGGAACGTCAGCAGGAGCGTCCGGATGTGCGCCCCGTCGACGTCGGCGTCGGTCGCCATGATGATTTTCTTGTAGCGGGCGTCCTCGATGTCGAACTCGTCACCGATGCCGGTGCCGATGGCGGTGATGAGGTTGCGGATTTGCTCGTTCTCGAGGATGCGGTCGAGGCGGTGCTTCTCGACGTTGAGCACCTTCCCACGGATGGGCAGGACCGCCTGGAACTCGGGTGCGCGAGCCTGCTTCGCGCTCCCGCCCGCGGAGTCACCCTCCACGATGAACAGCTCGGCCTCGTCGGGGTCGCGGGTCTGGCAGTCCGCGAGCTTGCCGGGGAGGCTCGTGGACTCCAGCGCCGACTTCCGGCGCGTCAGCTCCTCGGCCTTCTTCGCGGCCTTGCGGGCCTTCGCGGCCTCGACCGCCTTCGAGACGATGGCGGTG